>JALYRX010000090.1 GCA_030855105.1 Bacteroidota bacterium
TTTTGCTTAAAACTTATGCTGTATCGCTTTATTAACTTCTGTTCTTTTAACATCTTTTACAGTCCTTTCTGTTTAGGTTTATAAAAATGTTACTAACATTTTGACAACCCATTTCAGGACAAGACACAAGACACCCAATACTCAATACCCAATACTCAATACTTTACTAATTGCATCATCTTTTTTAACAATCAATCTTTCTCCGGATCTTCTTATCTTAATTTCGACATTACCCTCTTTCAGATTCTTGTCTCCGATAATCAGCTGGACGGGGATTCCAATAAGATCCGCATCATTAAATTTGACACCGGGTCTTACATCCGGTCTGTCATCATACATTACTTCAATATTTTTATTCAATAACTCTTTATAAAACTTATCCGATATGCTTTTTACTTCTTCACTATTTTGATTGAGCGAAATTAAGATCACATCAAAAGGAGCAATCTCGCCTTTCCAGATAATTCCTTTATTATCGTGGTTCTGTTCGATATGTGCAGCGGTCGTTCTTTGAACACCGATTCCATAACTTCCCATGATGATCGGATTCTCTTTTCCTTCCGCATCCAAAAACTTTGCTCCGAGAGCTTCGGCATATTTTGTCCCCAATTTGAATATATGTCCAACCTCAATCGCCTTGCTAATTTTAATCTTACCTTTTCTATCCGCAGTCTCTTCGCCTTCCTTGACTATACGCAAATCCTTATATTCTATATTTTCCACATCACGCTTTAAGTCAATGTTTTTTGTGTGATAGTCATTCTTATTCGCGCCGCTGATGAGTTCGTCAGCGTCTTCAAGCAGCAGATCGGCAATGACTTTTATGTTTTTATTTTTTAACTCTGCCGAAAAAACTGGTCCGATCGAACCAGCGTCTGCTCCCGTAATTTCCACCAGCTCTTCATTGTGCGCGGGACGGATATTAATTCCGAAATAATTCTGAAGCTTGAATTCATTCACTTCATCATCGCCGCAAACTAATACCATTACAAATTCATTTCCTTCTTTAAGCTGATTCACGAATACTCTCGACTTAGCGAGTCTTGTTTTATCTTTTATCTTAAGAAATTCCGCAAGCTCATCTATACTCTTTATATTTGGAGTATGAAACTCTTCGAAATTTAAATCTGAATTTTTTCTCTGAACTTTTTCCCTATATGAAACCGCAACTTCAAGATTTGATGCATATTCTCCGTCTTCACTAATTACTATGGCATCTTCACCTGCAGACGATGGAGAAGTAAACTCCTGTGAATCGCTTCCTCCCATTGCTCCGCTGAATGCAGATACAACAGCAAAGTCCAGTCCGCATCGTGTAAATATATTTCTGTATGCCTTTGACATATCATTGTAAGATTTATCTAAACCCTCCCATGTCGAATCGAATGAATACGCGTCTTTCATTATGAATTCTCTCGCTCTTAATACACCTCCGCGCGGACGTTCTTCATTTCTGAATTTAGTCTGAATTTGGTACCATACCTTAGGAAAATCTTTATATGAAATCAAGTTCGGCTTTGCGATAGTGACAAATACTTCTTCGTGTGTAGGACAAAGTACAACTTCCCTGTTCTTTACACGGAAAACTAAATTACCGTAATCTTCGAGACGACCGGTCTCCGACCATAGCTCAATCGGAGAGAGCACCGGCAGGAAAAATTCGATTCCGCCGATTGCATTCATCTCTTCGCGTATTATATTCTCAACCTTTCTGAAAACCAGTAAGCCGAGAGGAAGCGAAGAATAAACACCCGACGTCAGCTGCTTTATCATCCCCGAGCGAAGCATTAATTTGTGTGAAGCTACGACTGCGTCTACAGGATCGTCCTTCAGGGTCGGAAGGAAAAATTGTGTTAATCTCATAAATTTTATAAGCTACAAATATAAAAATGCATACACTCTATTACAATTCTATTTGCAATAAATTTAAGTTGACATTAAAATTTATTATTCAGAACTTAACTTAAAAGTAAGGAGTGCAGATCATGAGTACAAAAACAATTCCCCTGGTTGTTTCCTTAATTGTTTGTCTTTCTATAAATTCATTTTCACAGGACACAATCTCGTCGAAATATTTTCCATTAAATGTAGGCAATAAGTGGATTTATAATGTCGTAACTTTTCCTCCTATACCAACTCCTATCAGGATTTATTCAATAACGAAAGACACTGTAATTAATAATCATAGATATTTCTTGTATGGAGATGATTTTTCACAACAGTTGCTGAGATATGATTCATCGAAAGGAAACTTACTCGCATATTCATTTTCAGGAGGCTGTTCGGATTATGGCAGCGATAAGATAGTTGACAGCCTTTCTTCAAGTGTAGGGGATGAAATTCTGTGTCAGATTAATGTATTTTTTAACAGAACATGCACAAACATTGGCATTTCGGAAGTCTTTAATGTTATAAGACCTGTAAAAAGATTTGAACACGACGGACTTGTTCTGCAATACATAGATTATGCACAGGGTTTGGGAATAGTATGGACTGCTTCCGGTGAGCCTCCTCCTGCAAATAATTATGAGATCCTGAAGGGTTGTATTATAAATGGAATAGTTTACGGTGATACAAATCTGACTTCAGTAAAACAAACCAGTTCAATTGTTCCCGGTAACTTTTCTTTATCCCAAAATTATCCGAATCCGTTTAACCCGAATA
Organism: Bacteroidota bacterium; assembly: GCA_030855105.1. GTDB lineage: Bacteria > Bacteroidota > Ignavibacteria > Tepidaquicellales > Tepidaquicellaceae > JAGPCH01. The sequence goes on from JALYRX010000090.1 coordinate 2,665, forward strand.
CAATTATCAATTTTCAATTATCAATGTTCAATAATGTCAGATTAATTGTGTATGACGTTCTTGGAAATGAAGTTGCAGTATTAGTAAATGAAAAACTTTCTGCAGGAAGCTACTCAGTTGATTTCGACGGGAGTAAATATTCGAGCGGAGTTTATTTTTATAAATTGGAAGCAGGAGAATTTGTTGAAACGAAAAGAATGGCTTTAATTAAATAATATTGTAAAATGAAATATTTTAATCTATTATACTTAAGCTATGTTCAATAAAATTTTTTTACCTATAATTCTTTTGTTAATTTCTGTTTCCGGGATTTACTCACAAAGCGGATGGGTACAGCAGCCAAGTGGCATAACTACCGATCTTTATAGTGTTCATTTTATTAATCCTAATACCGGATGGACATCCGGAGATAACGGAAGAATTCTCCAGACCGTTAACGGAGGAATAAATTGGCTAAGCCAGAACTCCACCACCAGTTTACCATTGTATTCAATTATGTTTGCCGATGAAAGCACAGGCTGGGCCGTCGGCGGACTGAATGATAATAATCCTCTTTGCGATCATTTAGTAATAGTTTTGAAAACAACCAATGGCGGCGCAGCATGGTTACAGCAAATCAGCGGCACCGGATATCTGTTTAATGATCTCTTTGTTGTTAATAATCAGACTGCATATGTTTGCAATGCAGGAATTTGTTGTCCGCCCTTTTGCATTGTTTCCACCGGTTCTGTTTTAAGAACTACAAGCTCCGGGCAAAATTGGTCCAGCTCAATAACCGGAGCAGGTTATTCTGTATTTTTCTTAGATATAAATAATGGCTGGGCCTTGACGAGACACTCTTCAGATGTCCCACCCAGACTTGATAAGGTTTACAGGACCAGCAATGCCGGGAACAACTGGCAGCTTATAAGCAGTGACACCAATATTTTTTTTCCCCGACCACCCAATCTAATGTTTGTAAATGAATTAACAGGATATTTAGCCAGAGGGAGTTTATTAAAAACAACTAATGGAGGTTTAGATTGGGAAATCACCAACAGCATTTCAACATCGAACATCAATTATCATTTTTTCATAAATGAGGATACCGGGTGGTGCAGCGGAGCGACCGGGAAAATTATCAGAACGGACAACGGCGGAACAAACTGGAATTCTCAAATAAGTAACACTGCAAGTTCGTTGAATTCAATTTATTTTATTGATAAACACACGGGATGGATTGCCGGTAGCGGAGGAACAATTCTTAAAACAATTGCAGGAGGACTGACTTCAATTAATCAATCTTATTCTTCAATATTCAGTTCATTTGAACTTAAGCAAAATTATCCGAATCCATTTAATCCTACAACAGTTATCAGTTACCAGTTAGCAGTTAACAGTATCGCAATTCTAAAAGTGTTTGATGTCTTAGGAAAAGAATTAATTACCTTAGTAAATGAAAAACAAAACGCAGGTAGTTATGCTGTTGACTTCAGTGGAGAAGGTTTACCGAGCGGAGTTTATTTTTATAAACTAGAAACGGAAGATTTTACACAGACAAAGAGAATGATTCTTTTAAAATAATAATTAAGAATATGGAATCGAAATTATTTCTATTAATCGTAACTGTAATTACAATTTTTTGTAATTCAGCAAACGCACAGTACAAAATTATTTATGAAGCACCGATTAACAGACAGTTGAAAACAATTTACGGTTATAACAACATTCATAATGAAGATCTCGCATTTTATATTGATCTCGATGGTGATTTAGTCACTTCAGCTCCGCCATATTGGATCAGATGGTATAAAAACAATAATTCATTTATTCAAAATCCGCATTATAATTATCTAAATGGTTCGACTTGTTATACCGGCCAAGGCGGGTTTGAGTGGAGTAAGGTTGGCTACTTTACGAAATCTTTTATTGATACGAATTTCATACTTACAAGAGGAGACTGGACAAATTGCCAGTGGTTTGAAAGTTGGTATGCCAACGCTTTGTCTGCTAATTCCGGATTTGATGTGACTATTTTAAATAATGTTGGAATGTATGACTTTGATATTGACCGTATTAATGACAGTATAATTTATGGAGTGGGTAGTATTTACTTATCACAGTGTAAATTCTGGAAATCAACGAACCGGGGATTTAACTGGTCAGAAATTCAGGCGTCAGGTATGAATTATTTTGACAGACCTTCAATCAAAATAAATCCATTAAACAGAAATGGAATCACAATTGCAAGTAATAAATTGTGGAAATCCTATGACGCAGGTTCGACTATCAATTTCATTTCAGATCTCCCAATATATGCCTCGGACTTGTTAATAGATTATGCTGATTCATCTCTGTATATATTTAATAGTATTCATGGAATATATAAATCAACAAACGGAGGTTTGAATTTTTTTCAATGCTCTGAAATTCATTGCAATAAATTGCTCATTGATCCTGATAATCACAATGTATTGTATGCGGGTACCGATAATGGGTTATTCAGAAGTATTGACGGAGGTAATATTTGGTCATTATATTTTAACAATTTTAATAATTCCAATGATATCTTAGGTATTGTTAAATATAAAAATGATGGCGATACAGTTTTTGTTTCAAATTATTTTTCGGTTTATAAAGTTTGGGAAAGCTTAGTAAATATTAATATTGTGAGTAATAATATTCCCGCTCAAATTCTTTTATCTCAAAACTATCCAAACCCATTCAATCCGACAACGCATTTGGAATTTCGAATTTCGAATTTGGAATTTGTATCATTGAAAGTATATGATATACTTGGCAACGAAGTAACTACTTTAGTGAATGAAAACAAACCTGCAGGAAATTATTCGGTTGAATTTAATGGAGAAGGTTTACCAAGCGGGATTTATTTTTATAAACTGGAAACTGAAAATTTTTCTGAAACAAAAAGAATGATTCTTTTAAAATAAAAATATAATACAACTTGAATAATAACATAAAAAAAGCAAATAGTTACGCCGACACTTTTGGCTTTTCATTTAGTTTGCGGCCTTTATTAAAATACTGGGAAAAGCAAATTGAAAAGAATAAAATATTTTCTTTGTCTTACGATTATATAAGTGAGAAATTAAAAAATGCTCCAGAATTACTTCATCCGATTACCGACCTGTCCGTAATTGAAAAAAATTCCGAATTAATTGAAGAGCTATTGAATATATGTATTTCACCTGCGATACAGGATCATGAATTTTATGCTGCTGTTTATGCCAATGAGCTGGAAAGTTTTTATGAAACTTTGATAAATAATTATAAAAATAAACTTGACCCAAGGTTTGGATTTATTTTTGATAAGCGAAAAAATATAGAAGACAGTATCATGCTTATCAATGAAACCATTTCCACCGAACTTGATATTCATCAGGACAAAGCTCAAAAAATTTTCCCACACTATTTTGAAAAATATAAAACCGACGGAGTTGAATATAATATGTATTTAGGTTCATCACTTGTTGCTGATAAAATATTTAATCAAATGCACCTTAAAAATCTCAGGCTATGGCAGCTCGTAACTATGTGCATTATTACGAAAAAGTGTGTCGAACTAAAGGATAAGTTAAGTGTTCCTCTTGATACAACACATTTGATTTTTGTTCAAAACGCTACTTTAAGTATAAACTTTTTATATGATGAAAAAAAATTCGATGTTGCAGGTTCGTATGATATCAGACATGAGATTATCAAAAAAAAAATTGATAAAGCAGAAATAAAAGGAAGCAAAGAAAGATTATCATTTCCCGGAAAAATTGCCATTGTTTATTCACAGGAAAATGAAGCAGAAGAATATAAGCAATACATAAATTTTCTTAAGACAAAAAATTATATATCCAGCGAAGTTGAAGCCTTTGAACTCGCTGATATGCAGGGAATTCACGGGCTTAAAGCACTTAGGATTTCGGTTAACAGTAATTTTACCATTGATAAAAATAATGATGATAAAATCTTTGATCACAATTTTAAAACAACCAATGAATATGTAAACAGTTTGAAAAACTGATTTATTAGTGAATGGAAATAAAATTTAATAATAATTTTAACCTTAGTATAAAATAATTTTATTATATTGCAAAACATTAAATAAAATTATTTGAATAAAAAAATACTCATTCTCTGCACCGGTAATTCATGCAGAAGCCAGATGGCTGAAGGATTTCTGAAAAGTTTTGACAATACGCTTGATGTTCTTTCAGCCGGAACAAATCCTGCAAAATCTATGAATCTCAATACTATAATCGTTATGGACGAAGTCGGAATAGATGTCGCAGGTCAATTTCCAAAAGATGTAAATAAATTCATTGATGATTCATTTGATTACGTTATCACTGTTTGTGATAATGTAAAAGATAGCTGCCCGGTTTTTACCGGGAAAGTTAAACACAGGCTTCATCTCGGCTTTGTTGACCCTGCCGATGCAAAAGGCACAAAAGTAGAGATTCTCAATGAATATAGAGAAGTAAGAGATGAGATCAAAAGAAGTTTCAGACATTTTTACAATACAAAATTAAAGTAAGTAAGTTAAGTAGTTTGGAAGGTTTGTAAAGTTAAAAAAGTTTATAAGGTCTATAAAGTTTGTTCATGTCTCAAGTCTAGCGTCTAGCATCTTACGTTTCGCGTCTTAGATCTCTTCTCGGTTAAGAAGATTATTAAGTTCTGAATATTTTTTTAAATAATCCTTGTTGCTTGCTTCAATCACCTGGAACGCTTCTTCAATTCCATAAACACTTTCTATCTCGCACCTTTTGCCTTCGGAGCCGGGGGCATCTTTGTACGTTAAGAAATAATGTCTCAATCTTTCTATAAATGAATCAGAACAGTCGGATATATCTTTCCACTTGCTGAAAATTGCATCGTCTTTCATCACTGCAATAATTTTATCATCAGCTTCATCGCTGTCAATCAGACGCAAGCCGCCGATGGGAATTGCCTGCAGTAAAATGTTGCTGTGATTCAAAGTTTTTTCGGTTACAACACAAATATCAAGCGGATCATTGTCACCGATAATTTTTTCCCGTCCTGTTTTTTTCATGCAAAGAGCTGCAACATTTTCAGAGCAAAGTGTCTGTGGAATAAAACCATACGGCGTCGGACATATGTTTGAATATTTCTGCGGCCTGTCAACCTTCAGGAAACCGCTGTGTTTTTCAATCTCGTATTTTACGGTATCCGTCGGCACTATCTCGATGTATGTAGTGACAATCTTCGGATAATCCTTACCTATTGGCACACCGTGCCATGGATGCGACTTCATAAGCAGTCTTATCTTGCCCCAGATTTCTTCTAAAATTATTTCACTCATGATTTATTTTGAAATGTATTCCAATGATTTCCTGATTATTTCCTCGGTGGTAAGCTTCGAAAATTCCTCCTGTTTTATTACTTCGCGAATAATTCTTTCGGCTTCATTTCTTTGATAACCGAGATTCATCAATGCGTTTAATGATTCATATCTTATATATTCACTTGACTGAATCGAGGAATATTCTATCCGGCTGAAGTCAATGTCTTTGTCAATTTTATAGATTTTGTCTTTCAAAGTCATTGATATAAGCTCGAGTTTTTTTATTCCTATGCCGGGAATTTTCATCTGTGATGCGAAAGATTTATTTGAAATAATACTGATAACTTCTTCAAACGATAAATGTGTAAGAATGCTGTGGGCAATTTTCGGACCAATTCCGCTTACTGAAAGAAGCAGCTTAAAGATCTCTTTTTCCTTTTGGTCAATAAAACCGTACAGCTGTAATGAATTCTCTTTGACATCAAGATGTGTGATAACACTATACTCGGCGTTGATTTCTGTGAGCTTTTCTAAAACTTTTTTTGAAACAAAAATCTGATACCCCGCTCCGTTTACATCCAGAATAATTTCATTATTTTTTTTGTAAATTAAATTTCCTCTTAGAGAAGATATCATTTTATTTTTTGCTAATTATTCTTCCCGGATTTTGCTCTGCAAAGAATTTCCATGAATTATTTTTTCTCATCGTCTGCACCTTTGAAAAACCATTTTGCAGAAAGAAGAAATGGCATAACGCAACTGCAAGTGCATCTGATGAATCAACGCTCATAATTTTTTCCCTGAGAGATAAAATTGACTTTACCATATATTGGACTTGCTCTTTGGATGATGCCCCGTTGCCGGTAACTGATTTTTTCACTTCCCTCGGAGAGTATTCGGAGATTTTTAAATTGGAATTCAATGCGGCTATAATTGCGACACCTCTTGCCTGTCCAAGCTTTAATGTCGACTGAATGTTCTTGCCGTAAAAAGCGGTTTCTATTGCAAACTCATCCGGCTTAAACTTTTCAATACACAAAAGACATTCATCATAAATTTTCTTCAATCTGCCCGGTAATGAATCTTTTGAATTAAGGTTGATACAATCATAATGAATAAAAAATATTTTTTCATTCCTTTTCTCTAATATACCAATTCCCGTAACAGATGTGCCCGGATCAATACCGATTATTCTCATCCCTTTTTTTTATAAATTTATTCATCAGCAAAATCCGCATTCGTATAAACATTTTGAACATCATCATTCTCTTCGACAGCTTCCATGCATCTTATGACACCTTCGGCATTTTTCCCTTCTACAGATATTAAGTCCTTCGCAATATACTGTAAAGATGCGCTTTCCATTTTATAAGATTTATCTTCGATCGCCTTTCTGACTTTTTCGAAATTCTCCAGAGAAGTTATAACTTCAAAATAATCTCCTTCAGTTTTTAAATCATCCGCACCTGCATCAAGGATCAGTTCCATCAGATCATCTTCTTTCACATTTTCCTTTTCAACATTTATTACACCTTTTCTTTCAAACATCCATGCGACTGAGCCGGACTCACCCAGATTCCCGTTGTTTTTAGAGATTGAATGGCGCAGCTCGGCGACCGTTCTGTTTTTATTATCAGTTACGCTTTCAATAATCATAGCGATTCCATTCGGCGCATAACCTTCATAAGTTATTTCTTCATACTTTACGCCTTCCAGCTCACCCGTCCCTTTTTTAATTGCTCTCGTTATATTTTCCTGAGGCATATTACTACTCTTCGCTGTCTGTATAGCAAGACGCAGTCTTGGGTTGGCATCAGGATCGCCGCCGCCGTCTCTTGCGGAAATTGTAATTTCTTTTATGATCTTTGTAAAAATTTTTCCTCTTGCAGAATCTGTCGCTGCCTTCTTTCTTTTAATTGTTGCCCATTTGGAATGACCTGACATTTTCTCTAAGTATTAGTATTAAGTATTATGAATTATGTATAAACTTTACAAACTTTACAAACTTTACTCACCTCCACTCACTCTGCTTTGTTTGGATCCCCGACAGGAGCACTCGGGGATGACAGAAATTGGGATTAATTTTATAACTCCACTCACTCTACACACTCTACTCACTCCACACATTTGTGTCGTCCTGAAAATAGTTGACAAAAAAGTAGTCGTAGTAGCAGTAATTTTTCTTTTCTTTTTTGCTTCTTTTTTCTTTTCTTTTTGTTGACATGTTCATAACTTTTTTAGGCTGCACACTTTTG
>JALYRX010000006.1 GCA_030855105.1 Bacteroidota bacterium
TTTTGCATTTTCTTTTATTTTTATATGATACAAAAATAATCATTACCTAATTATTTATACACCCATTTTTTTATTTTCTATTTTATTTTCTATTTCTTGTGCTGAGTTTCTAGAGATGCCCTTAAATTTTTTCAAACGAATTAGCAATCGTATTAGATGGGGAGACGAGTTTCTGGAATTCTCGGAATTATTTTTAAAAATATATTTTGGGGAAATAAGGAACAATTAAATGAAGGATTATGAAAAATTATAAGTATCTCCATATTAATTTTCATTAACCTATCAAAACCAATCTTTAAAGTTTCATGAATGGTTCAGAAAAGTTTCATTACAGGTTTAATTTTTTTTTACAAAATATGTTTTTTATAAATAAAATACAAGATATAGTCTTTATTGGATTTTTATCGCTGGTATTTGTTTAATTCTTTAAAAAGTTTTGTTTTTGAAATAATTTTTGCAAGATTTGAACTAGTGAGAATGCTAGCTTGTTCTTTCCAATATTATGGATTTCATCTCACTAATAAAATTCTATGCATTATTGTCAATTATCGCTATCACACCCATCTAAAAAAATCATCCCCGTTTAAATCAGTCGATATATGCGGGTCAGGAAAAATGAAATTATTTTAATCATTAAAAATTTGTTACAAATAACTTCAGGAATGTTCAAGCATCAGAAGTATCCACAATATAAAAATGATTGGCATAGTTGAAACATCATATAAACTAAACTATATTTTATTTAAATTTATAAAAATTAACGGCCATCTATATATTGAAGAAAATCATTTCCGTCGTCGGAGCCAGACCAAATTTTATGAAGATGGCTCCAATCCATAAACAGCTTCTCAAACACAAATCAAAAATCATACATAAGATAGTTCACACAGGCCAGCATTACGATAAAAAAATGTCAGACGTTTTTTTCAAGGAGCTTGAGCTACCGAAACCGGACATCTATCTCGGAGTCGGCTCGCGGTCTCATGCTGAACAGAAAGCGCACATAATGATTGAGTTTGAAAAAGTTTTGCTAAAAGAAAAGCCGGATCTGGTTTTAGTTTATGGTGATGTAAATTCTACTACAGCCGCATCGCTTGTCAGCTCAAAAATTTTAAATAAAAAAGGAGCTCCGGTTGCAATTGCTCATATTGAATCCGGCTTAAGAAGCTTTGACCGGACAATGCCGGAAGAGATTAACAGAATGGTGACCGATATTCTTTCGGATTATTTGTTTGTTACCGAACCGGCTGGAGTAAGAAATCTTAAGATGGAAGGAATTGATGAAAAGAAAATTTTCTTCGTTGGCAATACCATGATTGACTCACTAAAGTTTTATCAAAAAAAAATTGAGAAATCGGATATTTTAAAAGAACTATGTGTATCAAAAAAAAATTATTCTCTTGTTACTCTTCACAGGCCCTCTAATGTCGACAATAAAGGTAATTTAAAAAAGATTCTGAGTATTTTTAAAAGTATAAATAAAATTAATCCCGGTCTTGATATAATTTTTTCGGTTCATCCCCGGACAATAAAGATGCTGGAAAAGTTCAATCTAAAAAGTTCTTTTGAAGAAATTAAAAATCTTATTATTACCGAACCACTCGGATACTTTGATTTTTTGTATTTAACCTGCAACGCGAAATTTATTTTAACTGATTCGGGCGGTATTCAGGAAGAGACGACTTATTTGCAGGTGCCATGTCTGACTTTAAGAGAGAATACCGAAAGACCTGTGACTACAGAGCTTGGCACAAATATCATCTGCGGACTAAATGAAAAGCTTATAATAAAAAAAATAAAGGAGATCGAATCGGGAAGGTTTAAAAAAGGAAAGATACCAAAGCTATGGGATGGAAATGCAGCGGAGAGGATTGTTAAAATTCTTTTGACTAAACTCTGATGATTTGGAAATTGGGATGGTGAATTTGGGATTGAGAGATTTTAGATTTTGCATTTGTAAAAAGTCTGTAGTATTCTAATGAAGAAATTAGAAAAAGTAATTGATAAATTGAATGAATACTTCGGAAAGCCGTTTGATTATAAATTAAAACCGCCTTCGGTTCTTGATGTTTTGATTGCAACGAAACTCTCACAGAATACGACTGATAAAAGTTCTTTCATCGCATTTACAAATTTAAAAAAAAAATTTAAGAGCTGGGAGAAAGTAGCTGAAGCATCACTTGATGAAATAAAAGAATGCATCCGAGTCTGCGGTCTTGCAAATACAAAAGCAGGGAATATAAAAACAATGCTGCAGAATATGAAAAAGAATTACGGAGACCTTGACTTCACCTTTATGAATGATTATGATAATAAAAAGATTTATGAGGAATTTTTGCAGTATGACGGTATTGGTGTCAAGACTGCTTCGTGTGTTTTAATTTTTGCTTTTGGAAGAGATGCATTCCCGGTAGACACGCATGTTCACAGGGTTTTAAATCGTCTGGGTATTGTTAGAACTAATTCACCGGAAAAAACTTTTGATCAGGTAAGAAAGAAAATTCCGGAAGGAAAAATGTATGAGCTGCATTCGAACCTTATTAAGTTCGGCAGGAATATCTGCAAAGCAAAAAGCCCGTTGTGCAGTATATGTTTTTTATACGGATTGTGTGAATTTGAGAACAAAAAATTTTTTTGTAAGAAAAAACCGGCATTGAAAATTACAGAAAATAATTTTATAATTTTAGAAAACATCTGACATTTAATTTTGATTTTAGATAAAAGCAAGATACAAAAGATACTTGTCATAAAATTCGGAGGAATCGGAGACATACTTCTCTCGACGCCGGTTTTACCCAATCTTAAAAACTATTTTCCAAAAGCCCAGATAAATTTTTTGACACTCAGACATTCCCGAGATATCCTTATTGATAACCCTTATCTCACCAGAGCATTTACGTATGATCCCTCCGAAGACAAGTCATGGTGTCTTATTAAGAATATCAGAACTCAAAATTATGATCTTGTAATTGACCTGTTCGGTAATCCCCGCACAGCTCTCATTACTTTTCTCAGTACAGCCAGATACAGGTTTGGCTTTAATTTCAGGGGAAGAAAATATGCATACAACATTAAGACAAAAGGCAGAGGCGGAGAAGTGCATAACGTAGAATTTAATCTTGATGCACTGAGAGCTTTGGAAATTCCTATTGTTTCAAAAAAATTATATTTGCCTGTAAATATTGTCCATGAAGAATTTGCTGATGAGTTTATTAAAACAAATAACCCCGGCTCAAAAAAAATAATCGGCATTTCAAAAACAGGCGGATGGGAAACAAAAAGATATAAAGTCAATGATTATATTGAATTGATAAATAAGCTAAACGGATTATATGACATAAATTTTATTTTATTCTGGGGAAATCAAAAAGAGAAAGAAGACTGTGAGTTTATAAAAAGTAAAATTACCAAATCAAATGCATACCTGATCCCTGACAGCCCGATAAAATATCTCGGAGCCATTATAAAAAAATGTGACATTGTAATAGGAAATGATTCAGGACCTCTGCATATTGCTGTTGCCGTTGGGGTTCCGACACTTGGAATTTACGGTCCGACAAATCCGAAACTTCAGGGACCTTATGGCGAAAACAATTTATCAGTTATAAACGATAAGCTGGACTGCCTATACTGCAATTTGCTCGAATGTCCGATTGGAAATATCTGCATGACGGAATTATCCAAGGAGAAAATTATTGACAAAGTAAAAGAGCTGATAAGAATAAATGGTGTTGAGCTTTCTACGCCAGAAGGGACCGGTGAAGTGAAAAACAATTTTTAATTAAATTTATAATACATATTTTGGACAACTAATTTAAAAGTTTTATGGCAAAAGAGAAATATCCCAAAGGCATTCCTTATATAATAGGAAACGAGCTCGCTGAAAGATTCAGTTACTATGGCATGCGAGCAATTCTTGTCGTATTTATGACTCAGTATCTCATGAGTCAGGGCCGCTTAGACCCGATGAATGACAATGAAGCTACAACATGGTATCATGTATTTACGATGGCGAATTATTTTTTTCCGATAGTCGGAGCAATTATTTCCGATGTACTGTGGGGAAAATATAAGACAATCATAATACTGTCTATAGTTTATGTTTTCGGTCATGTTGCTTTGGCGATAGACGATTCGAGGATCGGGCTTTCGATCGGATTAACCCTGATAGCAATCGGTGCCGGAGGAATAAAGCCTTGTGTGTCTGCTCACGTCGGCGATCAGTTTGAGGAAAAAAATAAATCACTCATAGAAAAAATATTCGGGTTCTTTTATTTTTCAATAAATCTTGGTGCCGCTGCTTCGACTCTGCTGATACCCGTGCTTCTCGATAATTACGGACCACATATCGCATTTGGAGTTCCCGGTTTGTTAATGTTGATTGCCACTATAGTGTTCTGGATTGGAAGAAAAAAATTCGTTGCTATTCCACCTGTCGGATGGACATCATATAAAAAAGATATATTAAGTCCTGCGGGTAAGAAAGCAATATTGAATTTAAGTATTATGTATATTTTTATTTCAATTTTTTGGTCTTTGTTTGACCAAACAGGTTCTTCATGGGTTTTGCAATCCGAAAAGATGGATAGAATTGTCAATCTTGGTTTTGTAGAGTTCGAATTGCTTGCTTCACAGATACAGGCAATCAATCCTTTGCTGATAATGCTTTTCATTCCTCTTTTTACTTATTTCTTATATCCGTTGGTAAACAAATTTTTTCCTCTAACCGCATTGAGAAAAATAACTATCGGTATGCTCTTAGCAGGATTTTCTTTTGTGATAATAGCCGTTGCGGAAACATCAATTATGGCTGGAGGAAAGCCAAGTATAATATGGCAATTCTGGGCTTACGTGATTTTGACTGCGGCAGAAGTAATGGTCTCTATTACAGGACTGGAATTTTCTTATACTCAATCTCCGAACAGTATGAAGTCGTTTGTTATGGGATTGTGGTTTCTTGGAGTATCACTCGGTAACGGAGTAACGGCTTTAGTGAATGCTGTAATCGTTAACTCGGACGGAACATATAAACTCAACGGCTCGGAATATTTTTGGTTCTTTGCAATATTAATGTTTATTACAGCAATTGCTTTTGTAATAGTTGCAATGAGATATAAAGTAGAAAGTTACATTCAGACAAGAGACGGGCTTCCGAGTCCAATGCTGACTGAGAATTAATTTTAAAAATTAACAGCCCGATATAAATTAATTCATTTGGTTGATCTGGCGCATAACTTTGTTATAAATTTTGTCGCCATCTTCTCTCAGATATTTTAATTCAGCCGTTTCGGTTGCGGTTGCTGAGTTATCTCCTAATCTCTTTTGAATATACTCTATTCGTTTTTGCATGTATGTATTGCTAAGATCTTTTAACTCAACGTTTTCCGGAGCAGAGCCCGGATTATCCAATTCTGTGAATTTGTTATATAATGAATCCATTACAACATATTCTTCTTTAGAACTAGTCTTCGTATTCCTTGCAATTAGGTAATGAGATTCAAAATCTTTTACAAGCTTTTCCAAATTTAAAATATAAATTTTACTTTTATCATCTGATTTGGATACAGTCCCGGCCTCGCTGATTTTTTGACCGGAGGTGTCTGCAATTTTTTCCCTGATTATAACTGTGTCTTTATTATTTTTTAAAGCATCACTTAATTTTTGCAGATCTGATTCCTTAGTTGCAAGATTAATTTTATCTATCATAAGTACGGCTTCATTATAATATTCATCTTTAGGGTCTACACGAAGTAAATAACTTTTGGCTTCCGGTTTCAGACCGTCATTAAATGCCCTCAGCCCGTTTATATAATTAATTTTGGATTGAGCCATTCGAAAATCCTTATCATCAGTTTCGACGTTTTGGAATTCCACCAAGGCTTCAGAATATTGCTTTTGTTTTAAATATTTATCACCTCTTTCATAGTTAGAATCGCCATTCATTGCAAAAAAAAGAATTACTATCAATAAAACCGCTACAATTCCTGATATTATCCATATCAATTTTCTCCGGTCGTTTATTTCATTATATGTTTCCTCATCTCTAAGGTCACTTTGGTTTTTAATTTCATTCATATGTATTTAAGTTTAATTTATAATATTATCCACAATGTTTAACTATCCATGTGCCATACATATTAATTATCAATCAATTGCTGTAAGGATAATTTCGTTTGGAATTTGACAAATTTGACAATCTGTGACATTTTTTTGACAAATAGTTTTACAAATTTCCTTATCGCTTTAATCTCTTATTTAATATAATTTTGCACATGCAAAAAAAAATATTAATTGTTCGGACTGACAAAGTAGGAGATGTCGTAATGATCACCCCGATGATACGTGAGCTTAGAAAAAAATTCCCGGATTCTTTTATAGCTGCACTCACAACTCCAAATACTTCAGAACTACTGATAAATAACCCGAATCTTAACATTATAATAACGGACGATTTTAAAAAAAAATCTTTCGGTAGTGTGGTAAAAGAAATTCGCAAATATAAATTCACCGACGGATTACTCGTAATGCCGACTGAGCGAGCTGCCTACCAGATGTTTTTTGGAGGAATAAAAAACAGGATCGGAGTAGGCAGAAAATTATATGAAGTAATTACTTTTATGAAAAGCGTTTCGAGAAATAAATATATTCCGTTAAGACATGAAGCAGACTACTGCATGGATTTGGCAAGAACTATTGGAGTAGATGCAAATGACCTGACTCCGGAAATTTATTTAACTGAAGAGGAAAATAATTTTGGAAAAACTATTTTAAAAAGCTTGAACGTTGCTGAAAATGATTTTAAAATTATAGTTCATACCGGCTCCGGAAATTCATCCCGCAACTGGAGCGAAAAAAAATTTTTTGATTTGATTAAAAAAATTTTGGGGAAAAAGGGGGATGCAAAAATTATTTTGACGGCAAAAGAGATGAGTGAGTCATTTAAGATACTTATCAGATCTTTGAATAGTGAAAGGATTGTATTTGCAGATGAAACGATAAATAAATTACGTGATTTAATTTGTATAATTTCAAATGTCGATTTGCTTATTGCACCATCTACGGGTCCGCTTCATATAGCATCTGCGTTGAAAATAAAAACAATTGGTCTGTATTGCCGCCGGCGGATGAACTGTGCTGAGCACTGGGGAGCATTGGGAGACAAAGCCATCAATCTTGAAGTCAGCAAAGAATTCTGTGACAGCAACTGCAGTCCCGATAAGGAAGTCTGTGAATTTGAAAATGGGATTTCAATAAAAGAAGTCTTAAAAAAGATAAATTGAAATAAAATGATTTGTAAGAAATTCGATAACGAGTTCGAAGGAAAATTCTGTACTTAATATGTTGTAAAAGATTTGCACAATCTCCCTTCACATTTGGGGAAGGGTCGGGATGGGGTGAAAAGTGAATCAAGTTTCACCCCACCCTAAATCCCTCCCCAAATGGAGGGACTTTAAAAAATTTAACAAGCTGGGGCTTGGTAAGCATTAGTCTTATAGAATTGTTTACTAAATATTTTTTCAGCATCGTTTTGGACGGATGTCAAAATGCCTCGACACAATGATGAATAAAAGTATTTATTGTTTAATAAAAAAATGTTATTTAAAAATAAAATTGATCTCAAAAAAGGAGTAATAATGAATAAACTTTTAATACTTTCCCTGATTTTGTTTTTTTCGCTGGTCTCGCAAAATTCTTTCCCTCAAGCCGGTAAAAATATAAGATTACTTAATAATATAAACCCTCTTGACACATCAACATTGAGCTGGACATATTCGGCATTATGGGGCTACAAGGCTCCGGATGGAAGAGAGTATGCGATGCTTGGTTCTCATTATGGGACTTATTTTATAGATATTACAGATTCAAATAATACAAGAGTCGTTGATTTTATTACAGGTGCACAAGTTTATTATAAGGAAATGAAAACATATTCTCATTATGCCTATATAGTTTCAGATGGGGTCGGTGTCGGTGTTCAGATAGTTGATTTACAATATTTGCCTGATTCTATCAGACATGTTGGTAATTTTATTTCCGGAAATTTAACTTCAATACATACCATTTCACAGGAAGGTCCGTATTTATATCTTCAAGGCGGATCAAGAAAAGGAATTGTTGTCTTTGATTTATCCGTAAATCCCGAGATACCCGTAGTAAGGGGAGAGTGGCAAAATTTATACGTTCATGACAGCAGAATTGTCAATGATACTATCTGGGCTTGCAATATATTCGATGGTAAAGTTACCGTGATTGATGCGAGAAATAAAGACAGTCTTAGAACTATAACACAATGGCCAAACATATCTCAGTCTTCTCCTCATAACTGCGCATTAACTCAGGATAGAAATTATATTTATGTAACAAATGAACTATCTAATCCGGGAAGATTAAATATCTGGGATATAAAAGATCTTGGTAATGTTACATTGATGAATATTTACATACCACCGTTATTTGAAAATTGTATATCGCACAATGTTGAGCTTTATAATAATCAACTTGTTGCTGCGTATTATGAAGGAGGAGTAAAGTTGTTTGATGTTTCAAATCCAATAGTTCTAAATGAAATCGGATGGTATGATACTTATACTGTTGATAATGGATCACTCTTTAACGGATGCTGGGGGGTTTATAAATTTCCTTCCGGTAAAATCATAGCTTCGGATATGCAGAAAGGACTTTTTGTGCTGAGGTATAATCCTCCGGTAAACCAAAAACCGAAAGCAGATTTTATGTCTGCTAAAACAAATATCCATAACGGGGATTCGCTGCAATTCTATGATTGTGCAAGCAATAATCCGGGAGGTTATAGCTGGAACATTACAGGTCCTCATACTTATGCGACATCATTGGCAAATCCTAAAATCAGATTTTTAAATCCCGGTGATTATAGTGTGAAGCTTAGAGTGAGTAATCAATACGGAAGTGACTCAATTGAAAAAATTAATTATATACATGTAAGTAATTCTGTATTAAATCCTTTTAATTTTACAGGTCAGTTAAATCAAACTATTTATACAAATCCCAATGACACTTCAACGGTTAAGTTCTACTGGACAAGATCTTCCACCGCTCCGGATGTCAGATATAATTTTTCAATAAAAAAACTTACAGGGAGCATTGTTTATTTTATTCCATCGGATAATAATGGTGTCGATACTGTTATTACACTTCGAAAGAGTTATTTGGATAGTTTGGCAATCCTGTTCGGATTAACCGGTGATTCAATAAGAACTTTGAGTAAAGTTTATGCGCGATCCGTAACGGACTCTATCCCTACAGTAAATTCATTGATATTAAATATTACAACGAATTCAGTCGGAATAAATCAGATTTCCTCGATTGTACCTGAGGAATATAAACTGTACAATAATTATCCAAATCCTTTTAATCCAAGCACTACAATTAAATTCGATATTCCGGAGAAAGCATTTGTTTCTCTTGTTCTCTACGATATGCTGGGAAGGGAAATTAGAAAGCTTGTTAATACTGAGCTCACTCCCGGTTATTATGAATACAATTTTTCTGCCGGTAACCTGAGCAGCGGAATTTATTATTATAGGTTAGTTACTAAAAATATGAGTGAAGCAAAAAGGATGGTTTTGATTAAGTAAGGACAACTCTGCCCAAAATATTTACAGTCAAAAACTCAAATAGAAAAAAATACCTTGGAAACTTTACCGTAAATTAACAAAACCCCTCCCAAACCCTCCCCTTTTTTCAAAGGGGAGGGCAGGGTGGGGTTGTTCAAGAATAGTAGAAATTTCCGGGCATTTTTTAACGAAACTAAAAACAAACAAATGCAAAAAAAAAATAATTTGGACAGCATTGAAGTCAATGCTGTCGAAACGTTTTTCTTATTCTAAATATTCTAATTAAATTTTCGAAAATTCAAATAAATAGTACTCAAAAAATTATGACCCCTCCCGAACCCTCCCCAAGGGGGACTTTAAAAAATTTAAGTTTAAAAAGTTTTACTTAATATGATGTAAAAGATTGGCACAATCTCCTTTCCCATTTTGGGAAGGGCCGGGGATGGGGTGAAAAGTGGAATCAAGTTTCACCCCACCCTAAATCCCTCCCCAAAATGGGAAAGGATTTAAAAAATTTAACAAGCTGGCTTGGTAAGCAGTAGTCTGGGTTTTGAAACACTCTCCCAATGGGGGAGGGCACGGTTAGAGCACGGTGGGGTTGAAAAATTGCGAATTACAAAATCTATTTAAATATTTTATTAATCTTAGTTAATAATTTTTTATTTTATGAAAATGTTTTGGACGGTAATGCATTGAAGTAACGACATTTGTCCGTCATAAAATTTATAATGAATGAATCATGTTTTAAATTTATAAAATATCTCCACGGATAAAATATTAGTTTTGATAACTGCGATACTAACTCGATGTATGAGCGAAGTATTAAATACTCATGGGTTAGCTTATGTTTAGTCCTTCTGGTTTTCTTAATGAATAGCCCGGATTTATTTTCATATCTTAATATTCCACAAATCACATTTTGTGTCTTGTAAATTTTTCACAAAATCTTTAAAACTGAAACAGAATCTTAGTATTTCGTAAAACCTTTCTTTATTAATCTCTAAAATTCGTCCCACAAACCGCAAAACAAATCTTTGCTTCGCAATATTAATAGTTTTACCTTTGCATAAAAGAAAAATATTTATGAAAAAAATTTTTATTGCATCGCTGATAATTTTATTAATGTTTATGATACTCTCTTTTAAAATCACTGACGATGATCCGAAGAATTTTAATATAATTAATATTGCTGTCGACTCCAGGAAGATGGATGGTAATAATATTAGTACATGGTATTTCAATAACGGAAGCTTCAATCGTTACCCCGTTACCGGCAACTCAGGCTTCGAATGGCCGAAAGGTGAAAATAAATTTGCGAGATATGCTTCGGGATTATGGATGGGAGGAGTCGTTGGTGATGATACTTTAGTTGCAATTTCCGAATATGATTATGAATATCTTCCGGGATACATTGACAATAACGGAGTTCCGCAGGGAAAGGATGATCCGCTTTATAGGATTTATAAAATTAACAGAGGCGATGAAATGAGTCAGGATTTTTTAAACTGGCCATTCAATCAAGGCGCATATAAAAATGAAACCGGCAAACCTTTTCTTATGGGAAATCAGACGATGTTTTATTCATACACTGACGGTTATCCTCAATCACACGGCAACAGAGCCGGAAGCACGGCGCCATTGAATTCAGTGATATTGCAGACTAACTGGTCTTACAATGATTCTATGAACGGGGCTTTTGATAATACGATCTTTACTGAATATAGAATCATTAACAAAGGAAATCTTCCGTGGACAAAATTTTATCTGGCATTATGGGCCGATGATGATTTGGGAGATGCAGGTGATGATGCAATAGGATGCGATACAAATTTAAACTTAGGTTATACTTTTAATTATGACAATAACGATCCGCAATACGGAAGTGCACCTCCTGCAGTTGGATTTCTTTTACTCAAAGGACCAGTCGCTGAAAGCACGGGTGATACTGTAAAATACTTTAATCCTCCGGGAAGTAATAATTTAATTATAAAACCAAATAGCAAAGAAATACAAATGACTGCATTCAATTTTTATACAGGTGGACTGGCAGGTGCCAGTGATCCTGCAAATTTCATTGAAACCTATTATAACTTTCAGGGGATCAGAAGCAACGGAACAATGTGGACAAATCCTATTACAGGTCAAGTAACAAAATTTCCATTTTCAGGAGACCCTGAATCAGGGTCAGGATGGATTTTGTACGACGGAGGTGACAGACGATTTATGCAGAGTATCGGACCGATAACTGTCAATCCCGGTGACACACAGAATATTATCGTTGCTCAGGTTATTGCAAGAGGAACAAATAATCTAAAAAGTTTATCAAGATTAAAAAGTTTTTCCAGAATCTTGCATGGATTTTATCAAAACAATTTTAAATTTCCGGACAAACCTTCTTCACCGTTGGTTACATCTTATGCTCCGGGCAACGGAAAAATTTATTTATCGTGGAATGACAGTGCAGAAAAAATTTCTATCGCGAATAAATTTTCCGGAGGAGTTTATGAGTTCCAGGGATACAATATTTACCAGGTGAATTCATTTTCAAGTAATCCTTCAAAGAAAGATACTGTGTTATTAAAAAGCTTTGATTTGAGAAATGGTATAAAAAATATTTATGACAGCATATACATAAAAGAAATACAGGGCTTTGCTTACGGGATTGTTCAATACGGAAACGATAACGGAATTCAGAGATACATTCAGATTAACAAAGATACTATCAGCAATAAACAGTTTATAAACGGAACAGAATACAAGTTCATTGTTACTGCTTACTATTATGATTCACTCGGCAGCGTTTATTCATTACCGAAAGTAAATGAATCGGTAAAAAATATTATAAGAGTCATTCCGCAATCCATTACTCCCGGGACAACAGTTAATTATCAATTCGGAGATACTATTTTTACAGATCAAAAAGATCTCGCAGTAATGCCGGTAATATTTGAGCCGTTGAAATTAATTAATGCAAATTACACTTCTACATTCGGCGGCACAAATCAAAATCCTAACTGGACTTTAACAAGAACAGTAAACGGAATAACTTCAACTTTATTTCAGAATGTTTTTGATTTTTCCGGCTCGATGGATTCTGTAAAAAGTGCTGACGGACTTTTGTTTATTCATCAGATTATACAGGATTCGGGAATTGTAAAAGATCATGATGATGCAAGAACACTTGATCAGGAAAAAAGTGTGTTTACGAGAACGAGGGCATGGACTTATGAACCGGAGGGCAATCTCTGGTTCAGCGGTCCTGATACCACGGCGGTACAGAGAGCAAAACTCTTTACTAATAATCAGTTCCAAAGCATCAGTATTGGAATGAGTTCTCCTAATACAAAAAACTTTAGAAATACTAATTCAAAAATCTTTTCAAGAGGAAGTTACTTCACACCGGTTTCAAATGGAAGTCCTATTCTAGCGGGCGGGCCGGCTAGAAAAATACAAATTATACTCGGACAAAATTCTATGGCTTACAGGTATGCGCCACCCGTGAATGTCTTGTTAACAGATACAATTTTATCGGGTCTGCTTCCCGGAACTCCATACAGGGACATGGTAAATATTCCATTTAGCGTATTTGCAATTGATGAACTCGACTCAAGTGCCGGAACGCCGAGGCGATTGAATATTGCATTCATTGATCCCGATATTAGCGGAGCATGGGATCCGGACACGAGCAAGCTTGGAAAATATGAAATTGTTTATATCTTAGCTTCAAATTACGATCCGGTTCCAAATGTAAATTATACAAATAAAAATCCGGGAAGCGCATCTCCTATAGTAGGATTTGGAGCGATGGATATAATGTACGCATGGCTTCCGAGAGTGAAGTCAGTAAATGGAATTCCCAAAACATGGACTAACGGAGATAAGCTTACTGTCTCACCATATCGACCTACAAGACCGGACTTTGTTCCGGGATATCCTGTAAAATATAATTGGTCAGTAGACGGAACTCAATTTGGAAATCGTGAACTTGCTTCGTCGGAAGTCCAGCAGATAAAAGCTTTTCCAAATCCTTACTATGGATTTTCTGAACTCGAATTTAATGACTTTGATGAAAAATTTATTTATTTCTCTCACCTACCTTCGAGCTGTGATATTTTTATTTATACAGTAGATGGAGTTTCTGTAAAAACAATAAATCGTAATCATTCTGATCCGAACAACACACTCGAGAAATGGGATTTAAAAAATAATAACGGAAGCTATATCGCAAGCGGGATGTATCTTGTGTATGTTGATTGTAAAGAATTGGGAAGCAAAGTTTTAAAGATAGCAATATTTCAGAATAAGTTTTAAAAATTAATTGCAACAATCCCCATAACCTCCTTTTTAAGGGAGGAACCTAAGGGTGAATTATCATGGTAAGATTTAAAAATTATAATATATCTAATTGGAAATACAAATTTAAAAATTATGAGAAAATTATTAGCGCCGGTTGTAATTACTATTTCAATTTTATTTTTCGGATTAACAGATGATCCCAATAAAATAAATAACGGCTATACTCCTGCAGACTCTAAGCAGATGGATGTAAATAATATAAATACATGGTTTAGAAATAACGGAAGCTTCAATCGTTACCCCGTTACCGGCAACTCAGGCTTCGAATGGCCGAAAGGTGAAAATAAATTTGCGAGATATGCTTCGGGATTATGGATGGGAGGAGTCGTTGGTGATGATACCTTAATTGCGATTGCAGAATATGATTATGAATATCTTCCGGGATACATTGACAATAACGGAGTTCCGCAGGGAAAGGATGATCCGCTTTATAGGATTTATAAAATTAACAGAGGCGATGAAATGAGTCAGGATTTTTTAAACTGGCCATTCAATCAAGGCGCATATAAAAATGAAACCGGCAAACCTTTTCTTATGGGAAATCAGACGATGTTTTATTCATACACTGACGGTTATCCTCAATCACACGGCAACAGAGCCGGAAGCACGGCGCCATTGAATTCAGTGATATTGCAGACTAACTGGTCTTACAATGATTCTATGAACGGGGCTTTTGATAATACGATCTTTACTGAATATAGAATCATTAACAAAGGAAATCTTCCGTGGACAAAATTTTATCTGGCATTATGGACCGATGATGATTTGGGAGAAGCAGGTGATGATGCAGTTGCATGTGATACGAATTTGAATTTAGCTTACACTTATAACTACGACAATAACGATGGTCAATACGGAAGTGCACCTCCCGCCGTCGGATTTCTTTTACTCAAAGGACCGGATGTTGAAAGTCCAGGTGATACAGTAAAATATTCTAATCCTCCGGGAAGCAATAATTTAATTGTAAAACCAAATAACAAAGAAATAAAAATGACTGCGTTTAATTTTTACACAGGTGGACTAGCAGGTGCGAGTGAGCCTGTAAATTATATTGAAACATATCTTAACTTGCAAGGAATCAGAAGCAACGGAACTGTATGGACAAATCCGATAACAGGTCAACCAACTAAATTCGCGTTATCCGGAGACCCTGAATCAGGATCCGGATGGATTTTACCTGACGGTGGTGACAGAAGATTTATGCAATGCATCGGACCGATAACAGTTAATCCCGGTGATACGCAGAGTATTATTATTGCTCAGGTTATTGCACGAGGATCAAACAATTTAAAAAGCATAAACAGATTAAAAAAGTTTTCTAAAACACTCAAAGGATTTTACGAAAATAATTTTAAGTTTCCCGATAAGCCATCTTCTCCATTGGTTACATCTTATGCTCCGGGGAACGGAAAGATTTATTTATCATGGAATGACAGTGCAGAAAAAATTTCTATTCCGAATAAATTTTCCGGTGGGATTTATGAATTTCAGGGATATAATATTTACCAGGTAAATTCATTTTCCGTTAATCCTACGAAAAAGGATACTGTGCTGATAAAAAGCTTCGACTTAAGAAATGGAATAAAGGATATCTATGACAGTATTTACATAAGAGAAATTCAGGGAATAGGTTATGGGATAGTTCAGTCGGGAAATGATAACGGAGTTCAGAGGTATATCGAAATTGATAAAGATACAATTAGCAATAAAGAAATAATAAACGGCACGGAATATAAGTTTGTAGTTACAGCTTATTATTATGATTCACTCGGTGGAATTTATTCATTGCCAAAAGTAAATGAGTCTGTAAAGAATATTATCAGAGTTACTCCGCAATCAATTACTCCCGGAACAACAATTAATTATGAATACGGCGATACTATTTTTACAGATCAAAAGGATCTTGCAGTTATGCCGGTAATATTTGAGCCGTTGAAATTAATTAATGCAAATTACACTTCTACATTCGGCGGAACAAATCAAAATCCTAACTGGACTTTAACTAGAATGGTAAACGGAATAACTTCAACTTTATTTCAGAATGTTTTTGATTTTTCCGGCTCGATGGATTCTGTAAAAGGTGCTGACGGACTTTTATTTGTTCACCAGGTTATACAAGATTCGGGAATTATAAAAGATCATGATGATGCAAGAACACTTGATCAGGAAAAAAGTGTCTTTACGAGAACGAGGGCATGGACTTATGAACCGGAGGACAATCTCTGGTTCAGCGGTCCTGATACAACTGCAATAAGAACAGCAAAAATGTTTACGAACAATCAGTTTCAGAGCATCAGTATTGGAATGAGTTCACCTAATACAAGAACTTTTAGAAACACCAATACAAAAGTATTTTCAAGAGGAAGTTATTTCACGCCGGTTTCAAATGGAAGTCCTATACTAACGGGCGGACCGGCAAGAAAAATACAAATTATGTTCGGTCAAAATTCAATGGCTTATCGGTATGCGCCAAACACAAATGTATTGCTGATTGATACAGGCTTAACTCAAACTCCCTTTAAGAGTATGACCGCAATTCCTTTCAGCGTATTTGCGGTTGACGAACTTGATTCAAGCGGAGGTGCACCGAGACGGCTTAATGTTGCATTCATTGATCCGGATATTAGCGGAACATGGAACCCGGACACAAGCAAACTTGGAAAATATGAAATTGTTTATATCTTAGCTTCGAATTATGATTCGCTTCCATATTTAAATTACACAAACAAAAACCCGGGAAGCTCATCTCCTATAGTAGGATTTGGAGGGATGGATATAATGTATGTTTGGCTTCCGAGAGTAAAGTCTGAAAATGGAATTCCAAAAACATGGACTAACGGAGATAAACTTACTGTCTCACCTTACAGGCCGACAAGACCGGACTTTGTTCCGGGATATCCGATAAAATATAACTGGTCAGTAAACGGAACACAATTTGGAAATCGGGAACTCGCTTCGGCGGAAGTTCAACAGATCAAAGTTTTTCCGAATCCTTACTACGGATTTTCCGAACTCGAGTATAATGACTTTGATGAAAAGTTTATTTACTTCTCTCATCTTCCTTCGAGCTGTGATATTTTTATTTACACATTGGACGGAGTTCCTGTAAAAACAATAAACCGCAACCAGTCTGATCCAAACAATACTCTCGAGAAATGGGATTTGAAAAATAATAACGGCAGCTATGTCGCAAGCGGGATGTACTTGGTTTATGTTGACTGTAAAGATCTTGGAAGTAAGATTTTAAAGTTGGCAATATTTCAGAATAAGTTTTAAAAATTAATTGAAACAATCCCCCCTAACCCCCCTTTTTAAGGGGGGAACAAAAGGGTGAATTATCATGGTATGAGAGGGGTTGCCTGCCTGCTGCAGGCAGGCAAACCCCCTCCTTACTAAGGAGGGGGCAGGGGGAGGTCGTTAAATTCGGAGATTGTTGAGTGTTTATTAAAAAACATTATTGATTATTTATCTTAATATTATAAAATCTAAATTTAAAAATTAATCATGAGAAAATTATTAGCTCTGGTAATAATTATTATTTCGATTTTATTTTTAGGATTAACAAGTGATAATCCTAAAAGAAATATTAATTACTCAAATATTAATGTACTTGATTCAAAAAAATTAGATGGAAATAATATCAGTGCATGGTTTAGGAATAACGGCAGCTTCCATCGTGATCCGGTTACTGGTAACTCTGGATTTGAATGGCCTCTCGGTTCAAGCAAGTATTTAACTTATGCATCCGGTTTATGGCTTATTGCGAAGGTAGCTTCTGATACACTTGCTGCTATTGCAGAATATGATTATGAATACCTCCCGGGATTTATAAACTCTAATGGAATTCCGCAGGGAAAGGATGATTCAAATTACAGAGTTTATAAAATTATTAAAGGCGATACAACAAGTAGTGATTATTTAAACTGGCCCGTGAGTCAGGGAGCATACTTCGATAGTCTCAATAAACCTTTTCTTCCCGGGACGCAGACGATGTTTTACAGTATGACAGACGGTTATCCCGAAGCACATACGAACCATGCGGGAAGTACTGCCCCGATGAAAGCACAAGTACAGGTCACTAACTGGTGTTATAATAGCATTGCTGATCCTGTATTTTCAAATGTTATCATATCTGAATTTAAAATTATAAATAAAAATTCTTTAGCATGGAATGATGGGATTATATCAATTTGGTCTGATGCTCATTCGTCGGAACCTGTAGCATTAGGTTGTGATACAAATTTAAATCTTGGGTATGCTTATTGTAAGCCAAACACTTTTTTCTATGGAAGCACCCCGCCTTCATTTGGATTTCTTTTATTACAGGGTCCTTTGAAATATACCGGCAACCCGAATGACATAGTATATTCATTCATTCCGGGAAAAAGTGAAAGAGTCGTAAAGATTGGATACAAAGAGATCAAGCTGGCATCTTTCAATGTCACAATAAATGGACTAATTCCCGGAGATCCAAATAATTACAGGGAAACATATTTGTATATGCAAGGAATACAAACTAACGGGAACCCATGGACTCTTCCGGGAACAAGTACAATTACAAAATTCCCTTATTCAGGTGATCCGGAATCCGGAAGCGGATGGGTTCAATACCCTTCATTAGGATTTGGTAATAGAAGATATATTATGAATTTTGGTTTTATAAATTTTAATCCCGGTGATACACAGACAATTCTTGTTGCTCAAATAGTAAGTCAGGGAATAAATAATTTAAATAGCGTTACTGTGCTGAAACAAAATTCGCAATATATTAAAAATGTTTTCGATCAGAATTTTACTACTGTATCTGTGAATGAATCCAGACAAGCTGAATTACCTGCCGGTTTCAAATTATTTCAAAATTATCCAAATCCGTTTAATCCGAATACAGTTATCAGTTATCAGTTAACAGTTAACAGTTATGTTAAACTAAAAGTATATGATGTTCTTGGAAACTTACTTGAAACATTGATAAATAAAAAACAATCTGCAGGAAATTATGATGTTAGCTTTAGCGGGCGCAATCTTTCAAGCGGGATATATTTTTACGAATTAACTACAGGAAATTATTCAGAAGCAAAGCGAATGATTTTTCTCAAATAAATTTAAAAAATTATTTTTTAATAATTAAATTAAGACGATCATGAAAAACCTAAAATTTTTGTCAGGCTTAATTTTTATTTTAGTTTTTTTTGCATTTAATAATGAACCTGTTAATGTAAATAGCGCCAAAACATTAGATGCTAATAGCATTACTACTGCATACACCAATTACGGATTATTTAATTACGGAATCGAGGAAGCACATTTTAATGTATTCGGTAACGATCTAAGAGCTATCTCGGGAATTTGGATTGGAGCGACAGTCAACTCACAAATAAGGTTAGCTGTGTCTGAATTTACACATAGAGATTATCTTCCCGGCTACATTGATATCGGCGAAAATCCACAGGGCAAGGACGATCCGTTATACAGAGTTTATAAAATTATAGAAGCTGACACAATAAGTAAAGATTATTTGCATTGGCCAATAAATCAGGGAGCATATTTAAATAATCTTGGCAAACCTTATTTGATGGGAAAACAAACTTTATTTTATTCATATACCGATGGCTATCCCGAGGCACATAATCTTACACAGCCGCTAAAGGTTCAGATACTTCAAACGAACTGGGCATACGAATTAGCAGGTCCCTTATCAGTAACAGTTTTTTCGGAGTTAAGAATAATTAATAAAAGCAATGATGTGTGGAATGAAACTTATATCGGGTTCTGGACTGATGATGAAATTGGAGATGCAACTGATGATGGTGTCTGCTCTGATTCTGCCGCAAGCTTAGGCTTGACATATAACATAGATAACAATAATTCTAATTATGGTGCTGCTCCTCCGGCTGTCGGATTTAAAATTTTAAGCGGACCATTTAAATATACAGGCAGCAATAATGATTCGGTGGTTTACTATTTACCTCCCGGCTCAAATAATAAAATTGTGAAGAGAGGTTACAAAAACTTATATGCCTCTTCCAATAATATTATTATTAACGGAAGTCCTACAAACGGTGACCCGGTTACAACAGAAGAGTATTACAATGTTCTGAAAGGATTGAAACGAAACGGACAGCCGTGGATAAATCAGGTTACAAATGAAAGAACAAATTTCCCATGCTCGATGGAAAATAATATTGGGGGAGATTTGAGATTTTTGTTGAGTTCGGGTCCGCTGAATATAAATCCTGGAGACACTCAGGTAGTTGTCATAGCGCAACTTGTTGCAAGAGGCGGCTCAAATTTACAAAGCATTTCTGAGCTTGAACGAAGTGCAGATTTAGTACAAAATATTTTCGATTGTAATTTTTGTAATATACCAAATGAAATTGTTAATGCCGAAGTTCAACTGCCTAACCAATACAAGCTTTATCAGAATTATCCCAATCCTTTTAATCCCGTTACAAAAATAAAATACAGTCTTCCAAAACCCGGAACTGTTAAGTTAATTGTTTATGACATACAGGGGAAAGAAGTTGAAGTATTAAAAGATAGTTTTCAGGAAGCAGGTGACAAAGAAGCGACGTTTGATGCTTCAGGTTTAGCCAGCGGAATTTATTTTTATAAACTGACAATAAATAATTTGTCAACAACATTAAAAATGGTTTTGCAAAAATAAGAGTTGTTTTTTATATAACACACGCGGAAGAGATGTAAAAATAATTTTTATATCTTATTCTGCTAACAATAAGAAGTCTTCGCCGAGGGTCGAAGGCTTCTTTTTTTTTATGAACAATTTTAATTTAAATCCAGCGACATATTAAAATTCTAAGCATTTGCGTCAGAGTCCCTGATTAACACCGGAGACTCTGACGCGGGCAGCCGTAAGTTACAAATCGGAGTACGGGAAGACTGTGTAAACCAAAGGATAAACCTCTAAGACTCTAACTCTAAGACTTTAAGACTCTAAGTTAAAAACCTTTAATACATAATTCTTTTAGCCTTCGAGTCTTTGAAGTTTCATTCGTTTTTCACAGAGCCTGGTTGGAAAATACTTTCTATTAACTCTGCCTACTTCCTGATTCCGAAGTCATTTTTATTTATTTTTATGAATTTCAAGTTTAATAAAATAATTACAATTTGTTTTCAAAATAATTGACATTTAAATTTGGATTTTACAAAATACAGCAGGCAGATTATTCTGAAGGAAATTGGTGAAGAAGGACAAAGAAAACTTTCTTTGTCAAAAGTACTTGTTGTAGGTGCCGGCGGTCTTGGCTGCCCGGTGCTTTCCTACCTTGCTTCCGCCGGAGTCGGAACTATTGGTATTATGGATTATGATATTGTGGATAAATCAAATTTACACAGACAGGTTTTATATAATGAATCGCAAATCGGTTTGTCAAAAGCCGAAGCCGCATTGAAAAATCTAATGAAATTGAATTCAGATGTTAAGCTTGAAGTTTATAACCTTATGTTGAACTCAAAAAACGGTTTTGAAATAATAAAAAAATATGATATCGTTGTTGATGCAACTGATAATTTCAGATCAAGGTATTTGATAAATGATATTTGTGTTATTCTCGGAAAACCTTTTGTGATTGGTGCGATAAATAAATTCGAAGGTCAGACTGCAGTATTGAATTTTAAAAACGGACCAACTTACAGATGTATATTCCCGGATCTGCCTGATTCGAAATCTATTTCGAATTGCCAGGAGAGCGGTGTAATTGGTGCGTTGTGCGGAATCATCGGAACAATCCAGGCAATGGAAGTAATTAAGATGATTACTGAATCAGGTACTCTGCTTTCGGGTGAAATTCTTTTTGTTAATTCCCTGAATATGGAGTTTAAAAAAATAAAGATTCATAGAAATCAGGAAGCAGTAGAGAAAGCATATGAGCTAAAAGATAAATTACCCGCATGAGTAAATATTTTATTAATGGGAAGATAGAACCGGCTTTTATTGGAGAGCAAATTCTAATGCACCAAAACAAGACGGACATCGGCGCACATTCAATTTTTCTCGGACAAGTAAGAAACGATGAACGGGATGGAAAAAAAGTTATAAAAATTATTTACACTGCTTACGGGGAAATGGCAGAAAAGGAAATTTCAAAAATCCGTGAATTGATTTTAAAAAAGTATGAGTTAAAATGTCTTCATGTATTTCACAGTATTGGTGAAATTAATTCGGGTGAAATCTCTATTTTTGTGTTTGGATCAATGTCACACAGAAAAAATTTATCCGAAGCAATAAAAGAAACAGTTGATCTTATCAAAACTGACGTTCCAATATGGAAGAAAGAAATTTTCGAATGATTTAATAATCACAAATACTTAATACCTAATACTTATTTGATAGATATTACAAATAAAATTGAAACACTCAGAGTTGCTGTTGCCGAAGCTGTTTTAAAAGTCAGCGATGAAAGCGTCGCTGCAGTTAAGAATAACGAAGTACCGAAAGGTGATGTATTTACATCTGCAAAAATATCAGCATTGCTGGCAATTAAAAATACGAGTAGTGTTCTTCCGCATTGTCATCCGATACCGGTTGAGTATGCGGATGTTCAATTTGAAATCAAAGGTAAAAATATAATTTCAATAGAGGTCGAAGTAAAAACTATTTACAAAACCGGCTGTGAAATGGAAGCTCTTCACGGGGCTTCGGTTGCGGCTTTGACGGTGTATGACATGCTGAAACCCATTGATAAAAAAATTGAAATAAAAAATATCCGGCTCCTGAAAAAATCAGGAGGAAAATCAGATTCTAAATTTTATTATGACTCATTTGATATTGAAGCCGCAGTTATGGTAATTTCTGATTCGGTTTATAATAAAAAAGCAAAAGATGAATCAGGGAAATTTATTAAAGAAAAATTAGAATCAGCCAATATTGTAACAAAATACTTTGAAGTGGTTCCTGATGATATTAAAAATATACAAAACAAAATTAAGAGTTACTGCAAGAAGAAAATTGATTTGATAATTACAACAGGAGGCACGGGAGTTTCGCCGCGGGACGTAACCTTTGAAGCGGTAAAGCCTTTGATAGAAAAGGAAATTTCAGGAGTGATGGAATCAGCAAGAACTTATGGGCAAAAGAAAACTCCCTATGCTATGCTTTCGAGAAGTATTGCCGGATTTATTGGGGAGACACTGGTTTTGACTTTCCCCGGGTCAGTAAATGGAGTGAATGAATATTTTGATGCCCTGTTTCCTTATATACTTCATTTGTTTAAAGTTCGGAAAGGATTCAAGCATTAAGAAAATTTATTTTCGTTTCACAACCGCTTCGATCAAACCAAAAGGTTCATCAGTTGGAATAAATATTTCGTTATCATTTTTTAAACCGAATTGCTCCAGATTAAAAAGTAAGTAATGTTTATTCGGCAATGATAAAAATATTTCCGTAACATCGTTTATCTTTTCAATTACATTTTTTCCGATTTCATAAAGTGTCTGCTGAACGGAGAGACTGTGATGTTTGGCAAAGGTTTCTAAAATTATTTTTCTGATATTATCGCAAATTGAAATATAATTTACTTCTTGATTTGCATAATTCCAGACAGCTTTTACGCTTGTCGAAAAAACCCTGTCATCAGTTTCCTTTAAAGTGGTAAATTTGTCTTTGATATAATTTTCAAATCCTGAACCGGTGGTTTTCAAAACCAATAAATCTTTGATGCCCGATTTAACTTTAGTTTCATTTCGATTAATATTGATTTCAGCAGTTCTCTTCTCTTCTCCGCAGCTTACAAACGAATGATTGTGCGGAATTAATTTTTCCGAATGTAAGTCTTGCAATATCCTTTGCCAGAGCTTTTCTTCAATTTCAATTTTTACTTTTGAAACCTGCTTGTTATTATCCAGAAAATATTCCGCAAGGTATAAGCCGTATTCTTCAATTGAATTCAGCGGATGATCTTTTGCAAGAGCATAAACCGTATTCTTCATTGTATCCGTAGGAAGAACTTTTCTATTATCCCCTTTTGTATGAACAGTTTTAAAATCACCCTCGAGCTGCACACTAACAGTGATTTCTTTTATCTCATGAATTGTTTTCCCGCGTTTTACTTTTAGAACCCTTACATTTGATTTACCGTAGTTATTTTGTGCTAAGACAGCTGTCATAAATTTTTTGAAATAAATATAACTTAAGAAAAAGAAAATCCAAATTTATTATCTAAAATCTATTTCATATCTTCGCTGCCTGTGATCACAAGCTGATATGAATCTCCAGCCGGCTTTAATGTATAAATAATTTTCCTCTTGCCGCCGGTAGGATTACTCATGCTGTCTCCGCCCTTATACACAGGAAATTCCCGTATTATATTGCTGCCGGAGATATAAACGGAATCCATTCCTTTATAGCCGGAAAATTTTCCGGTATTTTCCATATCCGCTGCCGCAATTTCCTGAATTTTTATTTCTTTAAGACTCTGGTCGTCCGGGGAGGCGACACCTATTACATTCATAAAGTATTCTGTGTCTCCTGTCTTGGTAATAATATATAATTCTTCAAAGCCGTTCTTATCGAGGTCAGCAAGCATTGCAGTTGTCATCGGATCTTTCTGTGAATACTTTATCGTGTCTGATGAATTCATAAAACCTGTACCTGAGATCATATAGTCGCTGACAGTAAATGCAGGTTTTGATTCATTAATAGTAAAAATTTTCCCGCTCTTTGTCTTCATTTCCTTTTTTATCTGGAGTGTTGTATCTTTTTTTATTGTCATTTTCTCCGTTGAATCCTTTTTGATTGTTGTTTCGGGTTTCTTTTCATTGCACGCACTTATTAAAAGACCCGTTAGTAAAACCGGTATAAATAATTTTTTCATAAAATTATTTTTATTTAAAAAATTTTACCCTTAAATTAATTAAATTAATAATGTGAAAAAATTCATATAAGAAAATTTTAAATGTCTGTTGAAATTTTTAATATCCACAAAATACAAACTTGAAAAATCTTTCTTAATAAAGCAGATTGTACATAAATTTTTTTATTTGAGTAACGATAATCTTTCTGCGGGACCTTTAAAGAAACCAGACCCATATGCTGCCCTCAGATTTTGGGAGTTTAGAAATTTTACTGTAGCCAGACTGTGTATTACAATTGCTTCACAGATTCAGGCAGTAATAGTCGGTTGGCAGATTTACGAAATTACAAAAGATCCTCTTTCACTCGGATTGATTGGTTTGGCAGAAGTTATACCTTCTATTTGCGTTTTGCTGTTCGCAGGTCATATTACCGATACCAATGACAGGAAAAAAATTGTAATAGCTTCTGTTTTTTTAATGACATTTTGTTCCGTTCTGCTTTTGATAATATCTACCGACACGGTAACTTTGTTTTCTGCAAACAAGGTTATAGCAATGTATAGCGCAATATTTATCAGCGGAATAGGCAGAGGATTTTCAGCTCCTTCTTTTTTTGCATTTGTTTCACAGCTCGTCCCGAAAGAAACTCTGCCGAATGCAGTTACCTGGAACACAACGAGCTGGCAAACTGGTGCTGTGAGCGGACCGGCAATAGGCGGATTGCTTTACGGATTTATCGGACCGGCAAATACTTATGTTACGATTTTAATTTTTTGGATTATCTCAATTTTTCTAATTCTTCCTATCAGGAAAAAACCTGTTCCTGAGATTTTAGGATTTCAATCCCTGAAAGAAAGATTAACAGCGGGTTTGAAATTTGTGTTTGAAAGAAAAATAATTTTGGGTGCAATATCACTTGATTTGTTTGCAGTGCTTTTCGGCGGTGCTGTTGCACTTCTTCCGATATTCGCCGGTGAGATTTTATTTGTAGGACCACAGGGACTTGGTGTATTAAGAGCTGCACCTTCGGTCGGTGCTGTGATTATGGCAATCTATATGACACGGCATCCGATCACAAAAAACACAGGAAGAAATTTACTTGTAAGCATATACGGTTTCGGTATTTGTATAATTATTTTTGGTATTTCAAAAAGTTTTTTGCTGTCTTTGTTTATGCTCGGACTAAGCGGCGCATTCGACAGTGTAAGTGTTGTTATAAGAAGTACTATAATTCAATTGATGACGCCGGATAATATGAAAGGAAGAGTCTCAGCTGTTAATAGTATTTTCATCGGCTCATCAAATGAGATCGGAGCGTTCGAATCCGGTGTAGCTGCAAAACTTCTTGGAACGGTTCCATCGGTAATTTTCGGAGGTCTGATGACATTGCTGATAGTTACATTCGTTACTGTGTTTTCACCGAGAATGAGAAAATTGAAGTTGTAAATCTTTATATTATTTTTGTTATAGTTCGGAAGCTGGTTAATAGACAGATTTGGTTTTTGTGTTTTTAAAAAACTTTTTTAACTAACATTAAATTTAATTTTATAAAAAATGGATTTTGGAAAAGTAGAAAACTTAGACGAAGTAGATTTCACTTTGCCTGATGATCATCCCGATACTGAAAAACTTTTAAAAAACCTGAAGAAGTCAAAGAAACAAAAGCAGGAGGTTTATGTCGGATGTGCAAAATGGGGAATAAAAGAGTGGAATGGAAAATTATATCCTCCTAAAACTAAAGACAAAGATTTCCGGGTAAACTATCTGAAACAATTTAATTGTATTGAATTAAACCCTACACATTACAGGATTCAAAGTGCAGCTTCAATTAAAGAATGGAAAACCGGAGCAGAAAAAGATTTTAAATTTTGTCCAAAATTTTATCAGGGAATAAGCCACTTTGGAAGATTAAAGAACTGTGAACGTCTTACTCAGGAATTTTATGATTCAATCAATAATTTCGAAAATAATCTTGGCACATGCTTTCTGCAGATGCCACCTAACTTTCCTCCAAAAAACTTTTCTGACTTGGAAAACTATTTACAAAGTCTTCCAAAAAAACCCGAAGTGTGTCTTGAGCTTCGTCATCCTCTTTGGTTTAGTGACACAAAGATTGCTGATGACACTTATCAAATGTTAATGAAAAATAAAACCGGCTTTGCGATAACAGATACGGCTGGCAGAAGAGATCTTATTCATATGCGTTTGAGTACTCCGACGGCATTCATCCGATTTGTCGGCAACAGTCTGCATCCGACAGATTACACACGTATTGATGACTGGGTATCAAGAATCAGGCAGTGGCTTAAGAGTGGAATAAATACCGTATATTTTCTGATGCATATGCATGATGAAAGATATTCTCCCGAACTTTGCGTTTATACAATAAAACAGATTAATAAACACTGCGGATTAAATTTAAAAGAGCCAAAATTATTTAACGGTGAACAGGAAAATATTTTATGATATGAAAATTAATTTTGAAATAAACAGTAAAGAATATTCGTGTGATACTTTAGAGTCAATCGATATTTCGATTCCTATGATATTCAGCGGAGAACAGCCGAATACATACGGTGTTGCAGAAGCAGCATCCAAAGCTGTTGAAACTGCTGATTTCACAGGAGACACAAGACGCGGTGGCAGCTGCAACTTTGAAGAATACAAGCTCATTCCTCATTGCAACGGAACTCACACGGAATGTGTCGGGCATATTTCTTTGGAGAGAATTTCAATTCACGATATTTTAAAAGATTCATTTATCCCTTCAACTTTAATTTCTGTTACTCCTGAAAAAGCACTTGATACTAAAGATAACTATATACCACAGAAAAATGAAAATGATTTTTTAATTACAAAAAAAATATTGTCAGCTAAGTTAAAAGGTGCAGATAAAAACTTTTTGAATGGATTAATAGTCAGAACTTTACCTAATGATGATTCGAAAAAAACCCGGCAATACATGAAACAGCTGCCTCCGTTTTTTTCTATAGAGGCAATGCAATATGTTGTTGATTTCAATGTCCAACATTTATTGATGGACATTCCCTCTGTAGACAGAACATTCGATGAAGGAAAGCTGACAGCTCATCATATTTTTTGGAACGTTCCTCTTGAATCACATGAAGTTGATAACGAAAATCATTCGATGAAAACAATTACCGAAATGATTTATGCTTCAAATGAAATTAAAGAGGGAAATTATTTGATGAATATTCAGATTCCTGATTTCACTGCTGATGCGGCTCCGAGCCGGGTAATGATTTATAAAGTTAAATGCTGATAAGATATCAGGTTTATAAAATGATAATAGAGTTTTTCATTTTATCAAAGTCATTTTCTTTGTAGCTGTAAAGTCTTCCGAAATTATTTTGTAATAATAAATTCCGCTTGGAAAATTAACTGCATTCCAGTTGATCGTATAAATTCCTGCATCTTGTTTTTCATTTACTAATGTTGCAACGTCATTTCCAAGAACATCATAAACTTTAAGCATTGTGTATTGGGTGGTTGGTATTGAGTAATGTATTGCTGTATTCGGGTTGAATGGATTTGGATAATTTTGATTCAAAGAAAATTCAACAGGAATTTCAGAAGCAAGTGTTGTCACTCCGGTTAAATTATTACTGTAACCGGTTAAACTCACCGTGATTAGACTGTCGTTGTTTGCGATTGTGAGAGTCGAATTGAATGTATGATTTATCTGATCGGGTGTGAATTTTATTTTTGCATAACGAAAATCATTTTCAGGAATTGCAGCCGGAAAATTATCAATAGTGAATTGCGGAGATGAAGAAGTTATGGAGGTAACAGTTAAGTTTCCGGCTCCGTAATTAAACAAAGAAAGTAACAAGCTTGCGGTGTCATTGACAGCCAAAGTATCATATTTATAATTGAATGGTGAAGCTGAGATTTGAGGCCGGGCAATGTTTGGAATGATAGTATAGGTGCTTTTTATCCTTTCAATAAATTCCGGATGATCAACGAACGGACTTCTGTTATGCTGAAAAGCTGCTATACCGTTTTGTCTTTGTCTCTCGTGAGAATCAATGGTATCGGTTTGATTCCACTGTCTCAAAACATTTTCCTGTGCTGCATCCATAAAGCTGCCGTAGTTTTGATACCTGACTAAAAAATAGAAAAGACAACGTGCAATATTTCCTTTGTGCTGGTCTCTCGATTCGAAAACAAGATTTCCTCCGGCATCATTGCCAAGCTTTGAGCCGCCGTTCTGCCATGTGATATTTGAAACGACATAACCGAAGTCCAGATTGCTTCTCCTGCTGTTTGCTTGTTCATCTGATGGAAACAAATGATGAATATCACTCCTCATCGGTTCATTCTCATTAAAAAATCCCTGCGGGAATGTATGCTCTGTGTTCATACTCTGCGGAGGATTCACACTCGGAATGCCGATTGTGTATACCTTTCTTCCCGTGTAAACACATTCAATTGTATCATTCATATCATAGTCATCAATAGTGGAAAACATAGCTGTCCGTGAAGCTGTATAATTGTTGTTTGTGTTAGTCATACAAAAAATTTTCAAAGCAGTTTTTAGCGGCTCGTCAATAAGTCCCTGAGTAAACCTATAAAGTGTGTCGGGATATATTGCGGTTGCCCTTAAATAATTTATAATTGAATAATTCAGCTGTTCACTTTCAAATATTATAAAGTCATTGTATGTAATATTTTGATTCGTTGTAAAGAAAACAGGAAACAAGATACTGTCCATCGGACCTACGGTAATGTTATTTGTTGTAAAAACAAATTGCGGTGTAAAGGTTTTTATGTTAAAGTATATTAAGCTGTTTGTAGGATTTCTTATATAAACCGAGGCGCTGACGTTAGTATTTGTAAATGCCGTATCGAAATTAATATGGTAAGGAATGTTTTGTGAAAAAGAACCTTGTGTATTAACTGCAAAAAGAAATACACCAATCAGAAAAATTGCTGAAGCTAATTTCATTATTAAAAGTTTTTCTAAACTTAAACGTTACAAAGAGAAATTTAAAGGTCAATTTACAAAAAAATCGGTTATGTAATGTTCTCTCCAAATTTATTAAATTAACAACAACCGGCAGTGTAACTAAATTAAAAAGCCGGAAAAAGTTCTTCTCCCGGCTAATTATCAATTATCAATTATCAACCATCAACTATCAATTATCAATTATCAATTATCAATTATCAATTATCAACTATCAATTATCAACTATCAATTATCAATTATCAACTATCAACTATCAATTATCAATTATTTCAATAGCATCATGCCCTTAGTTTGTATAAATCCTTCAGTTTGAATTCTATAAAAATAAATTCCGCTTGGTAGATTTGCCGCATTAAAGTCCACACTATATCTGCCCGGACTTTGTTTTTGATTTACTAATGTCGCAACTTCTTTTCCGATAGAATTAAAGATTTTTAGCGTGACATAATTCTTAGTACTTAATTCGTAGTTGATAATTGTGTTGGGATTAAACGGGTTTGGAAAATTCTGTTCAAGTATATAAGAACCGGCAGTAATGCTGTTCGAATTACTGATACCTACAAGAAAATCCCGGAATACTTTATACACAGCATCATTAGTACAAACAAAAATTGTATCCCCTGTATTTATTTCTTTTGAAAGCCCTATTACATTTTTAGATGGTGTAAATGAATTATTATAAAGGTCCCACGATGCACCCTGGTTCAAACTCCTGTAAAGACCCGTCTGAGTACCCGCATAAATAATATTATTATTATCAGGTGATACTTCAAGAGTGTTTAAACTGAATGGGACATCGGATGAATCCCATGATACTCCGTTATTTATCGATTTATAAATTTTATTTTGAGATACACCGAAAATAATATTATCTGTATAGTCAAAAGATAATTCTTTCAGCGGAGGAATATTTATAGAACTGAAGTTATATCCTCCGTCTGTGCTTAACATCATATAATCACGATGAACGGTAAAGATATAATCAGTATTAAAAGGATTGATCTTTATAAATCCGCCCGAAAGATTATCCCAGAAATTTGATGGTCCTGTGTGACGAAGATCTTCTATGGTTGATATAGCATTCCAGTCAGTTCCTTTATTTGTGCTCTTGAATATTGTCGGAAGTAAATTGTAATTATTATGATTTATATAGCCATAATAACAAATAGAATCATTATCCGGATTTATATCACCTCCATTAGGATAAAATAAAGAACCCCCGCATCCGAATCCTCCAATGTAGTTCGAGCTTAAACCTCCGTTTATTGTTATAAATGTATTCGCATCGGGACATTGTGCCGCCGGAGTTACAAGATATTTTAAAATAAAATTCGTGTCCTGCGCAGAAGTCATAAAAAACGTTGTCGGCTGAC
This sequence comes from Bacteroidota bacterium, assembly GCA_030855105.1. Classification (GTDB taxonomy): domain Bacteria; phylum Bacteroidota; class Ignavibacteria; order Tepidaquicellales; family Tepidaquicellaceae; genus JAGPCH01. The sequence goes on from JALYRX010000006.1 coordinate 31,122, forward strand.
AGTTGATTTGTATATAAGGAGGTTCAATAATCCATCTGCATTGAACATTTAAAAACTCATTTGCAGGTGTTATCCAGGAATTTGAATTTTTAATATATTTTTTTATTGCACCATTCTCCGAATTGCTTATAGTATCGTGTGAATTATGCTGAAGAAAAATCCTATAAGTATTGTCGGAATTATGAATTTTAAAATATGATTTAACCTGCCATTGGATTGATTGGTATATTCTCATCCAGCTTTCCTGTGAGAATATTTTGGAAGAGAAAAATAGACATAAAAAAATTAACAAAATTTGCTTTTTCATAAAATCTTCTCCTTTGATTTTTTTTAACTTAACAAATCTAAATAATTATATCAATACTCAACAAGCTTTTTCAGCTTCGTCTCAAAAAATTGTTTCTGAAAAAAATTCTCTTCCAGAGGAATAGCAAACGGCACCGGTGTATCTAAGCTTGCACTTCGAATCACCGGCGCATCGAGATATTTAAAACAATGTTCTGAAATATGCGCCGCAATCTCAGCACCGATTCCACCGGTCAATGTGTCTTCGTGAAGAATCATAACCTTACCGGTTTTTTTTACACTTTCTTCCACGGTTTTTTTGTCCCACGGAAGAAGAATTCTTAGATCAATTAAATCAGCTTTTATATCAGGGTTATTTTTTAAAACATTCTTTGCCCAATGTATTCCCATTCCGTAAGTTACAATTGTAACATCATCACCTTCTGAAATTAATTTTGCCTTGCTTGTATCAACTGTATAATAATCAACCGGTATCTCTTCCGATATGCTTCTGTATAAGGCTTTATGCTCGAAGAACATTACAGGATTAGGATCTTCTATAGCAGCGGCTATCATTCCTTTTGCATCATACGGATTTGAAGGATAAAATATTTTCAAGCCCGGTGTGTGAAAAAACCATGCTTCATTTGATTGAGAATGAAACGGACCGGCACCGACTCCCGCACCGCAGGGCATTCTGATTACTACATCTGCGTTCTGTCCCCACCGGTAATAAATCTTTGCAAGATTATTTACAATCTGATTAAATCCGCTCGTAACAAAATCTGCAAACTGCATTTCGACAACAGATTTAATTCCTTTAATTGACAGACCTAATGCAGCACCGACTATAGCGGATTCACAAAGTGGTGTATTCCGTATTCTGTCTTTTCCAAATTCTTTATAAAAATTTTCAGTGATCTTAAAAACTCCTCCATACTCCGCAATATCCTGTCCCATAATTACAAGGTCATCATGTCTTTCGAGAGACTGTCTGAGCCCGTCCGATATCGCATCTACTAATCTTTTCTGTGATTTCTTTTTTGTCTTATTTATTTGGGGATTAATAATTTTTTGCTCATAAGGAAAATATACATCTTTTATTTCGTCTTCTGTATTAGCAGTAACTTCCGGCTCAGCAAAAGTTTTATCTAATGCATTGTCAATTTCATTTTTATATTCATTTTTTATCGATTCAATTAACGTCTCATTGAGAATTCCTTCTTCCAATAAATAATTTTCATAATTCAATACCGGATCTTTTTTTGACCATTCATCGAAGAGTTCTTTCGGAACATACTTTGTTCCGGAAGCTTCTTCGTGTCCGCGCATTCTGAACGTCTTACATTCTAATAAGAGCGGTCGCGGATTATTTCTTATAGACTCTGCATAAGTTTTTACTGTATCATAAACTGTAAGCAAATTATTTCCGTCAATCTGCATTGATTCAATTCCATAACCGACTCCCTTATCTGCTAAATCTTCACACTTATATTGTTCATTCACCGGTGTTGAAAGTCCGTAAGCATTATTTTCAATTACAAATATAACCGGTAAATTCCACACTGCTGCAACATTCAGAGCTTCATGAAAATCTCCTTCGCTTGTTCCACCGTCACCGGTAAATACCGCAGTAACTTTATTTTCTTTTTTTAATAAACTTGCCAGACCTATTCCGTCCGCGATTCCCATCTGCGGTCCGAGATGTGAAATCATTCCGACAATATGGTACTCGTTAGTTCCGAAATGAAACGATCTCTCACGACCTTTTGAGAAGCCGTTAAACTTTCCCTGCAGCTGCATGAATAACCTGTCGATAGGGAGCCCGCGAACTGTAAATACTCCGAGATTTCTATGCATTGGAAGAATGTATTCGTCTTTATCTAATGCCATTGTAAGACCCACAGATATTGCCTCCTGTCCGATTCCCGAGAACCATTTTGAAATTTTCCCTTTACGGAGAAGCAAAAGCATTTTTTCTTCGATCATCCTCGGAAGAAGAATTGATTTATATAGTTTTAATAGTTTTTCATCATCATAGCTTTTTCTGTCGAACATCATAACACGTTTTTTGTATTCAGTCACCGGCTGTGTTTCCATATTTTGCGAATTAAATTTTTTTTAGTTATTTCAGATTTTTGTAAAAATAACAATTGAGAGTGTGATTAGAAATGAAGAATTTGGAATTAGATATTGTATGATTGAATTAATTTTTAACTTCCTCAAATTGATTGTCCCAATAAATTGCTCCAATGAATAGTTCAATGAATAGCTCGAATAGAATAGCCCCGAGCTTTAGCTCGGGGTAAAGATAAATAAAAGTTAATCGGCTTTAGCCGAATTTGAATAAATAGATTTGGCTAAAGCCAAAAATCCTTTTGTACAATAAGTCCCTGAGCTAAAGCTCAGGGCTATTCACTCAAAGCTCAGGGCTATTCACTCAAAGCTCAGGGCGAATCTATTTAAAAAAAATATTAGTAAGAAATATTTGCGATGAATTGCCTCTATGGTTTGTCAAATGAATTGTTCGATGAATAGGTCATCAAAAATTATAAAAGTTTTAGGGATTGTCATTATTCTTTATTAATTTGAATTTAGTCAAAAAAATCAAATTTATTCAAACAATTTTTGTCCTGTACAAAGTATTGTATGACAATAGTGCTGTTCAAAAAATAAATTTGAAATTTCGAATAATCTTTTATTTATGTAAAAAATTAATAAAAATTTACGTTTCTAAATTCAACCCACCCTGCCTCAATGCGATTAAGTTAAGGAATTCGTATCACTCTTTCCAAAGCCCCAGCTTTGGAAAGTTTCATTTCTTGCATTGCTAAGCTGGGGCTTAGCAATGAGAGAAATATATGTCTTCCTTAACTTAATGGCATTGACCCTGCCCTCCCTTAACTTTAAACAAAACGTTTTGGACGAATTTGATATAACAAACATTCCAGTTTGTCATTTGTCAGGCAAGAATACCTGACCTACCAGTTGTTTAATATTCATTTTATAAAATTAATTTGTAAAAACTTGTAATTCTTTTTTGAAATTAATTTGGAAATTACTATTTTTGTTTCGATGAAAAATTTAATTTTTTTAACTTTGCTCGTTGTTTGCTCATGCACAAACCAAACTCATAATATCTTGCTTCCCGACCTTTCTCAGGCAAATAATGTTAAACTCATTTTTAAAACGAACTTCGACTCTACAGGTAAAATTATCTTAAAAAATATTGATATCAAAGATCGCCATAGCGTTGAAACAATAAAAACAGTAATATCTTCAAAGCCCTTTTTTTATCAATATTGTATTTCAACCGGTTCAATGACATTTTTTAAAGACAGTTTGAAAATAATACAAATGGTGTTTAATACCACTCCCGATTTCAGACACATAGCTTATAATTATAATAATAAGTTAGTAGCTGTCGCTCTGTCTGAAGAAAATGCAAAACTGCTTGAAAGCTTTAAAAATTGAATTTAAAAAATTATTGATATGAAAAATATACTTGCTGCATTATTATTTTTTGTTGCCTCAGTTTTGTATTCACAAATTACTCCGGAAATTTATTCATGGCAGCAAAACTTAACCGGAGTTACGGGCTATAATAATATACTTGCCGACGTTCAACAGGTTTTTTATTCAATAGATTTTTCATATGTGAAATGCACAGGCATTCCGTCATATACGATCGGACCCTGGCAAATGAATCCGAATGTCGCATCAAATCAAAACTGGACATTTAAGATTGCAAGATTTCCTGCACCCGACCCTACTCCTTCTGCAGCAGGTAACGGGCAAATCGGTGTACTTAAAAACGGAGTCTTCTTATTTAATTCGGGTGATGCGATGTCCTATAATAATTTAAATGTCTGGCACCGGGTTGCACAATATTTTGAAGCAATAAGTTTTGATACTTCAGGAGGACATCCGGCACCGGGTGGAGTTTATCATTACCATATCAATATGAAAAAATTATATACACCTGATCCCGGTCAGCATTCGCCTTTACTCGGATATATGTTTGACGGATATCCATTATTCGGACCTTATGCTTATTCAAATGTAAACGGAACAGGCAGTATTAGAAGAATGAAAAGCGGATATAAAAAAAGAAATATAACAACTAGGACTACATTGCCCGACGGAACTGTTCTGCCCACAAATCAATGGGGACCAGTTATCAGTAACCAATATCCTTTAGGATGCTTCATTGAAGATTATGAATTAGGTGCGGCAGGTGCGGATCTTGATCTGCATAACGGAAGATTCTGTGTAACTCCGGAATATCCCGATGGAATCTATTCATATTTTATAACAATTGATTCAACCGGAAATCCGGAATTTCCATATATAATAGGAACAACTTTTTATGGTGAAGTTATTGCCGGTAATACACCACCGGGAGGACACATAACTATTACCGAGCCTGTTACTCAGTACATCCCGACTGAAATAATAAATACTAATGAAGCAGTTGATTTTCATTTATATCAAAACTATCCCAATCCATTCAATCCTGAAACTTATATAAAATTTGATATAATTAAACCGGGGCAAACTTCGGTAAAAGTTTATGATATTAATGGGAGTGAAACAGCAATATTAATAAATGAAAAATTGATCACCGGAAGCTATGTAGTTAAGTTCAATTCTTCCAATTTACCAGGCGGAGTTTATTATTATAAAATCAAAACAGGTAAATACGAAGGTGTGAAGAAAATGGTATTACTAAAATAAGGACCGGACATTCGCGATTTTTTATACTTCCACTTTATGTCCCGCGCCATCAAATTTTCTCTTTGCAAATTCTCTGTCAAGTGTAAGCAGCCCATCACCTTTGCCTCCGATCAATTCCAGCTTTCCTATCCTATTTAAAAATAAATTTTCTTCTTCGACCTGTTCATTTACAAACCATTCCAAAAATGTTCTGACCGAATGATCATTTTCTTTTATCGCAGCATCCATCAGTTCATTTATACATCTTGTAATAAATCTCTCCTGCTCCAGACTTGCATTAAATACATCCAGCACCGAATCAAATTTATTTTTTGGAGCTTTGATGGGCATCAAAGTTACTGTTCCGTTTTTTTCATTTACAAAATTAAAAATCTTCATAGCATGAAAGTGCTCTTCCTGTGACTGCACATAAAAAAAATTTGCGAATCCGTCTAATTCAATCGATTCAAAATAAGCAGTCGCAGAAAGATACTGATACTCCGAAAAGAATTCGTGGTTAATTTGCTCGTTGAGCATTTTCTCCAAATTTGAACTTAACATTTTTGCTCCTGTAATTTTTAATGTTAGGCACGGCTTAAGCCGTGCTGTGAAACCGTTTAAACGGTTTCATAAAGAATTATTTTCCCGGCTGGTATTTTCTCATAGCCATTTGACTATCGAGTGTAAGTAATCCGAATCCTTCACCGTTAATAAGTTTAAGCTTTGCCAGTAGTCTTGAGATCGTAGCCTCTTCTTCCACCTGTTCATCTACATACCACTCAAGAAAACTCTTCACCGAATGATCATTCTCCTTTATTGCGATATCCATAAGTTCGTTAATACTTCTTGTCACGAATTTTTCGTGTGCAAGAGATTCTTCTATTACATTTATTACGGAGGTGAATTCCGATTTTGGCTCTTTCAATGCCTTTAAAATCACTCTTCCGCCTTTATCATGAACAAAGTTAAACATCTTCATTGCATGAAAATGTTCTTCCTGCGCCTGCACATTAAAGTAGTTTGCAAAACCCTCCATCTCAATTGATTCGAGATATGCTGACATCGAAAGATAAAGATATTCGGCAAAAAACTCTTTGTTAATTTGTTCGTTAAGTGCGTCTTGAAGCTTATTTGTGAGCATTTGGTTTCTCCTTGGAATTTTAATTTTCACAAAATTAACGATTTGAAAAATTAGATTAAATGTTTATAAAAATTTAAGGCTATTTACCACAGAGTACGGAGCTACCATGAAAAGCATTTTGATGAAAATTTTATAATAAGAAAATATAAATTCAGATAAAAATGGTTTTAATCTTCTTTGTAACTCTGTGTCCCGGGGTTGAAAAGATCCTTATCCAAATAAAAATCCTCTATCTGAAATTCTTTTTTGATTATGTTAATCTCATTTAATTTTTCATCTGATCTTTTAAGAGGTGTATCCTTTTTCACAGCGGTTATCATTGTATTTTTTGCAGTATGCTCGGAAGAAATAAATTCAAAGACTTTTGTATCATATCCGAAATGTTCCATTACTAAAGCCCGCAAACCGTCTGTCAGCATTACCGATAACCGCTCTTCATGAATACCATGTTTATAAATTCCTTTCATTATTTCCGGACTTCTAATTTTTTTTCTTAAATATTTCTGACAACACGGAGCAAGGACAATTATTGCCGCTTCCGATTTCAGACCTTTAATAATTGCATCATCAGTTGCGGTATCACATGCATGAAGAGCCACAACAATATCGGGTTTCTCTTCCTTTGAGGATTCGATTGTACCCAATTCAAATTTCAACCCGTTGAATCTACAATCACCGGAAATCCGGTTGCACAGCTTTACCAAATCTTCTCTTTGTTCGATTCCTTTCACATTTACTTTTTTCCCGGTTTGATTGGAAAAATAATCATACATTGCAAATGTAATATAGCTTTTACCTGAACCCATATCTATAATTTTTATTTCCTCTTTTTCTTTTAATCCGGAAGAGCGGTACAAGGAATCAACGATCTCTATGAATTTATCCACTTGTCTGAACTTATCATACATATCTGCTTTTACTTTTCCATCAGATGTGGTAATCCCGAGAGATTTAAAATATTTTGCGTCTTGATTTACGAATCTTGGTTTGACTCTGTTGTGCTGAGATATTTCTGATGAAGTATGCGTAGGTTTTTTTGTGTGAAGCTGCGGTACTCTTTTTTTGGAATAATCCAAAGTGAAGTCATTACCGGTTGTGAATAACGTCGCACTAAAAAAATCTTTTCCGATAATTTCTTCTGCTAATTTTATTCCTTTACATGGATCATAATTCTTTACAATATCTTTTGTTTTGTATCTGAACTTGAATGAGATCTTCTCACCGTCCTTGGTCTCTATACGTGTTATAAAAACATTCTCAAATTCTTTATCGCCGCCTCTGTATTTACCGAGCGTAATTTTTATAAACGAATTATCAACTATACTTTCGTTAAGATGCTGAATAAACTTTTGCTTTTCATTATCCATATTTATAAATTTTATCACATTGACACATTAATACGATAATTCTTTTTGGGCTTTTAATTGTCAAATACTCTTATTATTGCCGGTGTCTACAATTTAAATTTTAAAAATTTTGTATCTAATTGAAGTTGAAAATATTTTTAAACTCCTTACTCTCAAGAATTTCATTTAATGTTCTTACAAAATCCGGTGAGTTCTGAAATGGGTGCTCTCTGAAAAGTTTGCTTGCTTTCACTTCCAAAAGATTGTCAAGATTATTTATTTTTACGGGAGCAATTTTTTCTATAGAATAGATATAATTCCGGGTGAAGAGTAATTTATCAGGATTGACATGCCCGGCTTCCATCATCAGTTTCGTTTTCTTTGCGCAATGACACGGATTATCTTTATTCATGAGTCCGCATTTGTTGTTCATAAAATTTGCGAGCTGCTTTCGTGCTCTTGAAAGTTTCTGTCTGAAATTAACTGCACTCATTTCGAGTATCCCGCTTCCGATTTCATCATTAACATTAAACATACTCCCAAGAATGAAGATTAATCTCTGTTCCCTGTCTAGACAAAGAAGCATAGCATTCATGCAGCCGATTTTTGTTTCCTCTATCAGTAAATTGATATCAACCGGAACACTGCTTTGGTCAGGAAGCTCAGTATCCGGGGATCTTTCTATTATATCACCGTATTTTTCCAGTGAAGTATAATGAAATTCCATCCGGCGCTTTTTCATATTTATAACATGATTTGCTGCGATCCTGTATGCCCATGTTCTGAAACTGCTGTCACCTCTGAATGTTGAAAGCTTCGTAATAATTTTAATCAGAGTCTCCTGTGTAACGTCTTCGGCATCCACAGGATCCCAGACCATTTTCAAAGCAATATTGTATATCCATGCCTGGTGCCGTTTTACTAGTTGCTCAAGACTTTTTTTATTTCCTGCAATTGCTGATTCGACCAATGCATTGTCTGTAGAATCGGTTTCGTTTTTTTCCAAAAAGGGATTTATCATTTTACTCTTTGTTTAATTTAAGAATTTTACAGTTAAATTCTTAGACAATTGAAAAGTAGAGATGTGACATAAACGAAGCAATGGTTTTTTTTGGAAAAATAACTTTGTTAGAAAAATTATTTTTTCTCATCAGCATTAGGATCTGTTTGTTCAAAAGGCGTATTAACAGGAGGATTAATAAGATCCCGATATATGTTCTTTCTTGACTCAAGATCTTTAAATTCACCGGGAAATTTTTCAATCAAGATATTTTTGTATTCACTATATGTATCTCCCAGCCTTAATATATAATTACATGCTTCATATGCTGAGGTAAAATCAGTTCCTGAATTCAGCTCTTCAAATATAGTTTTTATAATATCCTCTGTTTTTTCCTCCGAGGACTGAATTGGTTTTTTGGAAATATCGAAGGCATAAATAATTAATTTTACAGCTTGGGGTTCACCATAGTTCGGTAAGGCATTCAAAGAATTATTACTGCTTTTTATTGCCATTTCTTTATACTGCTTAGATCCGTAAAAAACATACATTGACATATTTGATATCGCCACATTTGCCCAATCTGTTTCATTTATCTCATAGGATTTTTCATATTTATTCGCGAGTTCAGTAATTGTAAAATAAAATCTTTTATCAAAAAGAAATTTTATGACTTCTGATAAGGTTTTTTCTGTAAATTCTTTATTATCAGTTGCAGCACAGTCTTCCATTAATGTCAAAAAATCCTGGTTTACTTCGCGAAGTGAAAAATTTTTAGTTTCATCATCATATTTAAGCTTCAATCTATCCAGTTTTATCTCCATAAAAAAAGTATTTTGCCGCTGTGTAATTTTGTTGTAATCTGTTTTTATAGTATTGGATACTTTATCATCAATCTCAGTTATAACGGATTTATCAATTTTATCTTTTAAATCCTTTATCCAGCTTCCTGTAAACTTATAACCTAAGAAACCGGCAATTGCAATCACTACAGAAAACACAATTGCTGTAATCCCCCAAATTTTAGACACATAATCAAATGTTTCTTTTTTTACTGCTTCCTCCACCTTCTTTTCAAAATCTCTATCCTGTGTCTTCTTGATTTCATTGATCTGTTTCTGCAGACTGTCTATAACGGGCTGCTGTGAAAAAGAATATTCCGGTATAAGAATCAGGCTAATCAGGAGAAAAAATAAAATTTTCATGATAATAATTTTAGTTTTTTGAAAGGAAAGTAATTGTTAACAAATTTTATTTAGTTGTGCCGATTAAAAATATATAAATCTTGTTTAAAAGAAAATCCGATACAGAAATGTGTTTCTTTGATATTCTTAATACCGGATTAAACCCTGATAAGTAATTAAAATTAAGTTGATTAATAGAAAATATTTGCAAAGTTTACAAACAAATTAAATTAAAATTATGAATAAAGAGCAACAAGAAAAAGAAGACCATGAAAGTCTTGTTACTGTCTTCCAAACCGGCAATGAAGCAATTGTAGTCGAAGTAAAAGCAATATTGGATGAAGCAAAGATCCGGTATCTTGCACATGGAGAGGGCGTGGGTGTTGGTTTTCTCGGGACGGAATTCAATCCTCTTGCCGGTCCGTACGTTTTCCAGGTGATGCCTGAAAACGTAGAGTATGCAAGAGAGCTTCTGAAAGATTTGAAAGAAGACTAAACCGGTTAAAATTTTTTAGCTGGCGATATCCTTAAATCTGAAAAGATTGAAAGCTAACTTTTGAAGTTTAACGGTTAGCTTTTTTTTATAAATAGTTTTTCATATTGTATAAGACTCACAGTAAAAACTAATCGTATGAAAAGAATTTGCGTGTTTTGCGGCTCGAATTCGGGAAATGGTGTTAACCATTTACTGTCAGCGCAGAAGCTCGGAAAAATATTAGCCGAAGAAAATTTAGAGCTTGTATATGGCGGGGGAAACGTAGGAATAATGGGCGAGCTTGCTAATACTGTTTTGCAATATAACGGAAAGGTCATTGGCGTGATTCCCGAAGATCTCGTTGCAAGGGAAGCAGCTTTAAAAGAAGTTACCGAACTGAAAATTGTAAAATCCATGCACGAGCGTAAGTCAATGATGTCAGATCTTTCCGACGGATATATCGCGATGTCCGGAGGAATAGGAACACTTGAAGAATTTTTTGAAGTATGGACCTGGGCTCAGCTTGGAATTCATAATAAGCCCATTGGTATCCTGAATATTGATAATTATTATAATCTCCTGATTGATTTTATAAACAAAAGTGTAGAGGATGGATTTGTTAAAAAAGAAACCCTTGATATGATTATCATTGAAAAAGATCCAGCAACCTTGCTGCAAAATATGAAAGAGTTTAAACCGGTCAATGTAAAAAAGTGGATCGGCAAAGAAGATATATGAGCAGTTAGCAGTTAACAGTTAGCAGTTAACAATTAAAAGTTAGCAGTTAATAATTACAGACACTAAAAATAAAAAAATTGAATCTTGAACAATTAAGAAAATATTGTCTATCAAAAAAAGGTGTCAGGGAGGATTTTCCGTTTGGGGAAGATACTCTTACATTTAAAGTCATGGAAAAAATCTTTGCAATAACTTCTTTTAACATTCCCTTAAGTGTAAATCTTAAATGCGATCCGGAGCTTGCTCTCGATCTCCGTGAAAGGTATGAAGAAATTCAGCCTGGATATCATATGAATAAAAAACACTGGAACACAGTTTTGTTCGAAGGAAAAATTTCTGATAAAGAATTAAACAATATGATTGATCATTCTTACGAGCTTGTAGTTAAAGGTTTAAGCAGAAATCAAAAGGAAGAATTGTCAAAGGGTTAGTTTTAATCACAAACCGAGATAAAGATTCTTTGATTTCTATAAAGAGAATATATTAAATTGTATAAAAACTTTAATCCACAAAAAGTAAAAAATAGCCATAGGACAAATGTCCTAATAGTAAATAAGTATATAAGTTTTTTATTATGTAAGCAACCTTTATCTTTCATTCACATTTTTTCACATAGAAAGTGAACAATAAATAATGATAAACAAATTAGATTTAACATTGCTTCCTGAAGAAGCATTTGACGATAAAAGATTATCCGATATTGTCAAAACAATATGTAAAATCAAAGAAAGTGATCGTTTTGAGATAGTAAAACTAAAACGTTGTATAGATGCACGCAGCCGTACTCCTGTTATTAATTTACTCCTGGAAGTTTATATCAATGAAAATCCTCCTCCCGAACCTGTCATAAAAGAAAATTATAAATTCGTTTCGGATAAAAAAATAGTAATAATTGTGGGTGCCGGACCTGCCGGCTATTTTGCTGCACTTGAATTAATTGAATACGGAATTAAACCAATAATATTTGACCGGGGTAAAGATGTAAGAACGCGAAGAAAAGATTTAAGAGCCATTCAGCAGTTTAGTGAAGTTAATCCGAATTCAAATTATTGTTTCGGAGAAGGTGGAGCGGGAACATATTCAGACGGCAAGCTTTATACTCGCTCTCACAAACGCGGAGATATTTACAAAGCATTACGGATACTTGTAGAGCATGGAGCTAAACCGGATATTCTTATAGATACACATCCGCACATCGGCTCGAATAAACTTCCCGGTGTTGTACAAAATCTTCGAGAAACAATTTTACAATTCGGAGGCGAAATAAATTTTGATTCATTAGTGACAGATCTTATAATTGAAGATGAAAAAACTTTAGGAGTAATTGTAAATGATAGAGAAGAGCATTTTGGAGATTCTGTTATTTTAGCAACTGGACATTCCGCAAGAGATATTTTTTATCTGCTGAATAAAAAAAATATACTGATCGAATCAAAACCTTTTGCGATCGGTGTTCGCATAGAGCATCCGCAGTGTTTAATCGATGAAATTCAATACAGACAAAAACCGAGAAGTGAATTTCTTCCAGCTTCAAGTTATAAACTCACAGCACAAATAAACGGGCGTGGTGTTTTCTCTTTTTGTATGTGTCCGGGAGGTTTGATTGTTCCGGCTGCAACTTCTCCGGGTGAAATTGTTGTCAACGGCATGTCCATGTCAAGGAGAGATTCTGAATTTGCCAATTCGGGAATCGTAGTTGCTGTAGAAAATGAAGATTTACAAAAATATAAACCACATGGAGCATTAGCAGGATTGGAGTTTCAGAAAGATCTTGAGAAAAAATTTTTTAATTCAGGTGACGGCTCACAGAAAGCACCGGCTCAGCGTATGACAGATTTTGTAAATTCAAAGTTGTCTTCGGATTTGGGAAGCACTTCTTATATTCCCGGAGTTTACAGTTCGATGGTAAATGAATTGCTGCCGGAAAATATTTCCGAGAGAATAAAACTTGCATTGATACAATTCGGAAAAAAGATGAAAGGATTTTTTACAGAAGAAGGTTATGTGATTGGACTTGAGTCAAGAACAAGTTCACCGGTTAGAATTCCGCGGGACAAGGATACCTATGAACATTTGCAGATAAAAAATTTATATCCGTGCGGTGAAGGCGCCGGATATGCGGGAGGCATTATTTCTGCAGCCTTGGATGGACAGAATGTTGCAAATGCGATTTGCAGGAAATTAAATTAATCGTCAACCATACCCTCTCCCCTAGCCCCTCTCCCAGTGGGGAGAGGGGAAGGGGCGAGGGTTAGAAAAAGCTCCTTAACTTAATGGCATTGAGGGCAGGGTGGGGTTGAAAAATTGCTAATTACAAAATGTATTTAAATATTTTATTAATCTTAGTTACTTAAGTTGACCGCTTCGTTCTCAAAACATTTATTTCCGCCACGAATTTCACGAATTAACACAAATTCACGCAAAAATTTTTTTTATAATAATTAGAGTTAATTCGTGGAAATTTGTGTAATTCGTGGCAAAAAAATAAATTTAAAGTTGTAAGCGGTCAACTTAAGTTAATTAATAATTTTTTATTTTTATGAAAATGTTTTGGACGGTAATGATAGTTATTTTAAAATAAATATTTTAAGTGTTTTAATTTCAAAAGAAGTTTTTTAGTTTAGTACAAATAGATTAAATATATGAAAGAGATAACAGTAAAAAATATTCCTGAAAAAGTTAAGAAATGTACTTGCAATGTATTTGAGAAAAAATTTCCTCTCTACTGATTCTGCGATGCAAACGATGATTAAGTCCGAAAAATTTATGGAAGGTCGGGAATATTTTGTTCAAACTGAAAAAATATTTGAGTTAATAAATAAATCTAATCTATCAGCTTATGACTGTGAGTTTGTTTCTCTCGCAAAAGATTTAAATATTCCTTTAATCACGTCTGATAAAAAAAATTCTTACTTCTTTTCAGGGTATAGCAATCCCGCTACATACTTTTGTAAATTAGTTGAATATTACTAATTTCTTCTAAAATATCATACTAATAAATTTCATGAAAATCAAACAAGCATCATTCGAAGATCTTGAAACAGCAGCAAAACTCTTTGACCTATACAGACAATTTTATGAACAATCTTCAGACATAAGTTCGGCAAAAAAATTTTTATCGGAAAGAATAAATAATAATGAGTCGGTAATTTTTATTGCAATGGATGAAGAAAAGAATAAAGGAATGGGTTTTGTCCAATTGTATCCGTCATTTTCTTCTGTCAGTATGAAGAAACAATGGATATTGAATGATTTGTTCATTCACGAGGATCACAGAAAAGAAGGAATAGCTGAAGCTTTAATAAATGAATCAAAAAAATTTGCAAAAAAAACTAATGCAAAAGGAATAATACTTGAAACGCACAAAACGAATGCTGATGCACAAAGACTTTATGACAAGATTGGGTTTATAAAAGATGATGAACATTTTAATTATTATCTGAAAGTAAGTAAATAAGTTAGTTATATCTAAAAACACTCTGGATATTAAAAATGTTTTCCAAAAACTTTACAAACACATGATTATTATAAAATGAATATTCTTTTAACAGGCGCTAACGGTTATATCGGAAAAAGATTACTTCCCGTTCTTATAGAAAAAGGACATTATGTTATTTGCTTTGTCAGGGATGCAAAACGTTTTGATTATAAAAAATTATATAAAGAAAGGGTTCGGATATATGAAGTGGATTTTTTGAAGGAGATTGATGAAGATGAAGTTCCATTGGAATTTGATGTTGCTTACTATCTTATCCATTCAATGTCTTCTTCACACAGCGATTTTGAAATACTCGAAGCTCAGTCTGCCGGGAATTTCGTAACATTTATTGATAAGTCAAAATGCAAACAAGTTATCTATCTCAGCGGGATTGTAAACGAAAAAAAACTTTCAAAACATTTGAGATCGAGAAAGAATGTTGAAGAAATTTTAAAAAAAAGCAAAATCCCCCTGACCGTAATAAGAGCAGGAATAATAGTCGGTTCAGGAAGTGCTTCATTTGAAATAATAAGAGATCTTGTTGAAAAGCTTCCTTTTATGATAACACCAAAGTGGCTCAACACAAAATCGCAGCCGGTTGCGATTCGTGACGTAATAAAATTTCTTACAGGAGTAATGATGAATGAGAAATGTTTCAATCAAACTTTTGATATCGGAGGACCTGAAATTCTTACTTACAAAGAATTGCTTCTTAAATATGCTGAAGTCAGAAAACTGAAACGAATAATTATCACTCTGCCTGTAATGACTCCGCGTCTTTCATCCTATTGGCTTTATTTTGTTACTTCCACTTCTTACAAGCTTGCAGTAAATCTTGTCAACAGTATGAAAGTAGAAGTAGTAGCCCGGGACAACAGGCTACAGGAAATACTTGGAATAAAAACTATAAATTATGTGAATGCTGTTGAGCTTGCATTTCAAAAGATTGAACAAAATTTAGTTCTTTCAAGCTGGAAAGATTCTTTAGTGACGAGTTCTGCGTACAATAACCTGAGTGAATTTATTGATATTCCCAAGTTTGGATGCTTTACAGATAAAAAAGAAATTGTTATTTCAAGCAACAGTACCGATGTACTAAATAACATCTGGTATATCGGAGGAACGCGGGGATGGTATTACGGAAATTCATTGTGGAAGATAAGAGGGTTTTTGGATAAGCTTATCGGAGGGGTTGGATTAAGAAGAGGCAGAACTAATGCCGGTACGCTTTCGACCGGAGATGCACTTGATTTCTGGCGGGTGCTTGTCGCAGATAAAGAATTAAAAAGATTACTTCTTTATGCCGAAATGAAACTCCCGGGCGAGGCATGGCTTGAGTTTAATATAAAAGAAAAAGACGGTAAAGAAGTATTAAACCAGATTGCAACATTCAGACCGAATGGGTTATTAGGAAGAATTTATTGGTACATGGTTTTGCCTTTTCACTATTTCATTTTCGGAGGAATGCTCAGAAACATAGAAAAATATAAAACCATTGTTCCGAATGGATAAAATAAATTTTACAAAATTTTATTTAAGAAGAATCATTCTTTTTGTATTTGTAAAATTCTCTGTACTCAGTTTATAAAAGTATATTCCGCTTGGAAAATTACTCCCGTCGAAATCAACTTCATAACTACCTGAAGAAAGCTTTTCGTTAACAAGAGTTGTAATTTCCTTTCCCTGGACGTCAAACACTTTAAGATTGACTATTGATAATTCACCATTAACTATAGATGATATATCAAATTTTATTTTCGTAACCGGATTAAACGGATTCGGATAATTTTGCATCAATGCAAACCCATCCGGTATTGCTTGACTGGTCTGTTTGATTCCGATACTGCTTAGATCTATAGACGCTGTCCATATCTGATAGATTCCGGTATTATCATCCATCCAGACAGGCCAAAGCTTATTATTACCCGAAGTCATTCCTATATTATCACCCTGATTACCCGAGCCGGCTCCGGCAATTCCTTTTGGCTTAAATCTATGATCGCTTACAAGATAATCATTCCATGTGCTGCCTCCATTTGTTGAACGTGATAAATAAATCTGCGCTGAATCTAAGCTAATATTTCTATTGTCGAAGTATACCACATTCACTCCGCCGTTTTCATCTACTCTTATCGCAGGCAATATTTGTATTTTCCCATTATCAAACGGATCCTGATTTACACGGACTCCGGCTGACCATGTATTACCGCCGTCAGTGGAGCGGTGAAATATAATATCCGGATCGGTACCTGCGGGAAGAAGGTTCTTTTCTGCTGTCACTATATAAATCCAACCATTCCTGGCTCCTCCGGTTTTATCTAAGTCCATTGACGGGTATCCGTTAACACGAATTCCCCATGGCTGAAGAGAAGATGACTTAATACCATTACAATCATAAGCACATTCATTTACACTCCAGTTCACTCCTCCGTTTGTTGAAACTCCAAATCCTATGCAATCTTCATTAAAAGGTGAAGTCAAAATTGAAGAAGCCCAGCTGACATATCCCTGCCCTTGCGGTCCGACTACCATTGAAGGTCCTAAAGATTGACGACCCGGTTGAGAATTGTTGACTTGTATTACTGATGACCAGTTTGCTCCGCCGTTTGTGGTGTATGAGAGAGCAATTGGAAACGGAGATGTAAATCTTGTCCAAACAAGAAACGTCCTTCCGTAATAAGGGCTGATTGCGACGTCATCTGTTGCAGGACTTCCTTTGTCCTGATCATT
Organism: Bacteroidota bacterium; assembly: GCA_030855105.1. Taxonomy (GTDB): domain Bacteria; phylum Bacteroidota; class Ignavibacteria; order Tepidaquicellales; family Tepidaquicellaceae; genus JAGPCH01. The sequence goes on from JALYRX010000006.1 coordinate 48,215, forward strand.
CCCGACTATCTGGAAATTTGCAGACCATGTCTGACCTAAGTTAGTTGAATAATTTGAATACATCCCGATTACAAAACCTCCCTGATGAGTGAGTATTAATCTTCCGTCTTTATCAATAATCGGTCCTGGATCTCCGCCGTGATTCGAAATAGGAGAGCCGGTGCATGTATCATTACCATACCAGTTCAAACCGCCGTTTGTAGTCATATAGACACCTTCACTTTTAAATGCCTGCCGTATTGTAAACGCACTTGTAAACATAATATCAGGATTTGTAGGATGTCTGACTATTGCCGGTTCTATCTGATTTGTTTGAGAAGGGTAAATTCTGAAATTGGGAAACTGCGAGTAAGAATTATTTATAAATGAAAAAAATAATAATAAAAGAAAGCAAAGATTAATTGACATGAGACTAATGGGTAAGTATTAAAGTAATTTTTTTAAAATAAAAATAGGGAATCCATAATTAAGATTCCCTATTGAATTAATTATTCAAATTATTTAAATATGTATGAAAGATTAATTCCTCCAAAAAAATTATAGGGAATACCTGCTTCATAAAACTCCAACCGGTCTGAGTTGACTTGTACGAATGAAACGTATTTTTCATTTGTTATATTTCCAAGTCCTGCAAAAGCTAAAATTCTGAAATCATTAAAATTCATATTTGCTCCGATCTGACTTCCTAATAACGTGTAAGGTTGAGTTTTGTATTCTTCAACGTTTTTATCATCAACAAACATTGAGCCAACATTCAGGATTGTTCCTTTTGCAAAAAAAGTATAATTCTTTTTGTAAACATACTGATATGAAATCTCTGCCGATACATTATTGTCAGGATTACTTGGCTCTTTGTTTCCGGAATAATCAGCATCGCTTATATTACCCTGTGCATCTATACTTCTTGCATCGTATGAGCCGTATCTGAAATCCGAATAAGTATATGCAGCTTTGATATTCAATCCTTTCGTTACTTCGGAGTTTACTCCAAACTCCAATCCGGTTCTTTTCACTGTAGCAGCATTTCGGAAAAAAACATTCCCATCAACCGTGAACGGGACTATCGCATTGTCTATCTCAGTATCGAAAAGTGAAAGTTCAAGAAATGTATTAGGGAATACATTACTGTTCCGGTTTATAATTTCTCCTTTATAGCCAAGCTCATAGCTTACAGTGCTTTGCGGCTGAAGATCCGGGTTAAGTAATTTTAACCCTCCGTCCGAAGAAAATGCAAAATTATCCAGTTCATTATTTGCCGGTGTATCGAAACCCCAGCCGAATGAACCATAAACTGACATTCTCGGAGTGAATTTAAAATTGAGTGCGAACTTTGGGGTGAATTTATCAAATTGTCTTGATGTATCTTTAAAGCCTGCCAGCTGATCAGCAGCAGAAACATTTACCCTGTCATATCTTCCCGTGATCAATAAAGAAAGATAATCTTTCAATAAATAATATTGCTCTGTAAAATAAAATCCTATATTTGAAATTGTTTCATCGGTAAGTGTCTGTAGTTCATCTCCTTTTATTCCGCCGATATTATTAAACTCACTAATCGGGCCGGTCTGATAATAATAGTCGCCGCCAACTGAAAATTCATTATTTTTATTTGCTATAGTAGATTGATTAACATATCTGAAATTTGAACCGACGCCGTACCTGGTAAATATCCTGTAAGTTGCCGCGGTTCGTGTCAGATCTTTTATTGTACCATAACCCGTAACTTCTATGAAGTTATTATTATTATTTCCGAATTTTGTATTATAAGTAATTCCCAGCCTTCCTTTATTTGAAATTCTTTTTGCATCTCTGCTTAGATCTCTCGGATTTGCCTGTAAATAATTTTCATTAAATTGTTCAAGTGTGAGTGAACCGGGAAGTTTTATCAAACCATTTACGTAATAACCGTAAATAGAAACCGTAGAAACAGGATTCAAATCAGCTTCATAAATCGTATTGAATCTCGATTGATATTCCTGATTATGCTGACGAAATCCGTTATAATTTTCATAGCTGTATGTTGCCATATATCTCTCATCATAGGAAGTTAGTCCGAATTTTAATCCGTTTTTTCTCAGGTCATAAGACCCGAATTCATTATCAGATAAGACAAACGGTTTCGGAAAATATTTATCAGTGAAAAAATTTATTACACCCCCGGGAGCATTTGTATAAAGTGAAGTCATATTTCCCTTTACTACTTCTATTTTGCTAATCGCGGTAAAATCAAGAGCCTCAAGTCTTGTCTGACCATCAGGTTCCGATTCCGGAAGTCCGTCTAACAATATCCTTACACCGCGGATTCCTGTATTTGATCTTGTTCCGAATCCTCTTATCGAAACGCGAACATCATGATTTCCATATCTTGATTGAATCCAAAGCCCGGGTATGTTTGAAAGTACATCATCCATACCTGCTTTCCTTGTTGACCTCCACTGGCTCTGGTCCACTCTTTGAACTGAAAATGGAATGTCAATTACCTTTTGCTCGGTTCTTGTAGCAGATATAATTACTTCATCAGTTTCATATTGAGTGGTGTCAACAGCATCCTGTGCAAAAGAAATTTTATAAAAACAAATAGTTATTAAAAAGATTATTAGTTTAGTATATACCATTATTAAAAATTATTTAAAAAAGTATTTAATTAGTAAGATTTAATTTGATTTCATTAATCGGAGTTATATCAAATCTAATCAAATAGATTTGAAAGGAAAATGCTAGCAGAGCATCTTTGAGGTTATGAGAAATTTAAGAAAAGCTAAATTTACAAACTTTTGCCTGCGAAGATTTAATAAGCGTTTTATTAATGAAGACTTGCATTTTGTTTCGTTGAAATAACAGGAACAATAATTTTTTGTTCTTACTTTTTTAAAGGTATTGTTATTTTTTTTAATCAGGTGCACGGAAGCACTTCTTAATTCACTTTTATTTTCGTTGTTGTTTGCGAAATATACTTCAGTCTCTGATAAAACGGAGTGATCGTACGAAGTGAAAGCTGACTGTGAATTTAACGGCATCCCAAAAGCCGCAATTGTCACATTAATCAGGCATAAAGAAAAAAATATCAAAAATCTATTTTTTAAACAGGCAGGGATCAAAATTTCAAAAAAATTTTATTTTATTAATACAAAAAATTATTTTAAAAAAAGCATTTTCTTTACTATTGAATGTAAACCTGTTTCAAGTTTATAATAATAAACTCCGCTTGGCAAATTCGCAGCATTAAAATCAACTTCATAACTTCCTGGCGAAAGCTTTTGATTAACTAGAGCAGTTACTTCTTTACCCAATGCATCATATACAATTATTTTTACCAACTGCGTCTCTCTTGTTATGCTTGACGGAATGTCAAATTTAATTTTTGTAACGGGGTTAAACGGATTAGGATAATTCTGCATTAATGTAAATGTCTCAGGAATAGCACTAATAGTTTGAGTAATACCGATTGTATTCAGATCAATTGGAGCTGCCCAAATCTGATAGACTCCTGTATGATCATCCATCCATACAGGCCACAGTTTATTTCCAACTGATGTAATACCGATATTGTCTCCCTGATTTCCTGCTCCCACTGCTCCTGTTACAGTTTTTGGTCTAAACCTGTGATCATTTATTCTGTAATCTCTCCAACTACTTCCTCCGTCTGTTGAACGGGAAAGATAAACATCCATTGAATCAGAACTTATCTTTCTATTATCATAATAAATTACGTTCAATCCGCCATTATCATCTACATTAATTGCAGGGAAGTATTGAACTTTTCCATTATTAATAGGATCCTGATTCACCCTTACTCCTGCTGACCATGTATTTCCCCCGTCATTTGATCTGTGGAATACAACATCAGGATCTGTTCCGGCAGGAGAAAGATTTTTTTCGCCGGTAACAATATATATCCATCCGTTTCTATCGCCACCGGTTTTATCTGTTTCTATATGAGGGTAACCATTGATACGGATATTCCATGGCTGCAGTGAAGCAGTCTTTACTCCATTCATTGCATAAATATTTTCATTTACAATCCAGCTTACTCCACCGTTTGAAGATTTAGCAAATCCACAGAACTTTTCGTTTTGAGGTGAATTTAATAAAACTCCAGCCCAGCATACACACACATCACCATCTTTGTTTACTTTAATATCTCCTCCCAAAGATACAAATCCTGATGGTGTAACATTCACCTGATTGATTGATGACCAGCTTGAACCGCCATTTGTTGTGAATGAGGAAACAATAGGAAACGGACTTATAAATCTTGTCCATACTATATAAGTTCTTCCGTAATATGCACTGGTTGAAACATCATCTGTTCCCGGTGTTCCTTTGTCCTGATCACCGGAAGCAATTAATATGTTATTGCTCCATGTTGCGCCAAGATTGGTAGATGTATTTGAAAACATCCCAACAATAAAACCTCCTTGATGAGTTAGAATATTTCTTCCGTCTTTATCGATTATTGGTCCCGGGTCACCCCCGTGATTATTTGTAGAACCTCCGGAGTTACAAGTGTCAGAGCCAAACCAATCCAAACCTCCGTTTGTAGTAAAATATACTCCTTCGCTTCTGAATGAATTACTTATTGTATAAGAAGCTACAAACATAATTAAAGGATTAAGCGGATGTTTTACAATAGCAGGTTCAATTTGAGCATTAAGCGACGGATGAATCCTGAAATTTTGAATCTGAGATTTCAAATCATTTGATGCGAGAAATAAAATAATAAATGAAACAAAAATTAATTTTTTCAAATGCATAATTATTTTAATAATTTACAAATGGGCAAGATTCAAAATAAATTTTAAAACTGATATCCCAGGTTCACACCAAAATAATAATTTCGTGGTTCTCCGGTTTCATAATATCTTCTTTCGCTTGGCTGAAGCTCCGGGTTTGCATTAACATTTACAAACCCAACATATTTTTCATTAAATATATTTTTTACTCCGCTTGTGAACAGCCCGTAAAAATTTTTATAATTTATTGTGACACCTGCCATGATGTTTCCATAAAAATAACTTGGAACAACTACTGTGTTTGCGTCATCTGCAAACATGTTGCTTATATAATCCATATCCCAAAGAAGTATACCGGTATAAATATTAGTAATTTTAAATTGATAATTAAAAATAAAATTAAATATGCTGGTGGGGATTGCCGGAACTTCATTTCCTGAAAAATCAGCAGTAAGTGTATCTCCGACAGCTGTATAATTTATTGCAGTATAATCATCATAATTAAAATCAGAATAAGAATAATTTGTTACAAGTTCAAATCCGTCAAACATCTCAAATTTAAAACCGCTTTCAACACCCGTCCTGTTTGTGTTTCCTGCATTTCTAAAATAAGTCCTGTCATTAATCACAAACGGTACTATTTCATTTTGAATTTTTGTGTTATAAAAAGTAACTTCAAAATAAGATTTCTCAAGTATATCTGCATCTGTAAAAACATTCCCTTTTATTCCCAGCTCAAAGTTTTTTGTGTCCTGAGGATTTAAATCAGGATTTAGTGTTGTCTGACCATTGTTTGATGTGTAAGGATAATTTTCGAGTTCAATTGCCGTCGGACTGTCATATCCGTATCCGTACGAAGTGTAAGCAGCAATCAAAGGAGTGAATTTATAATTTAAAGCTATTCTCGGAGTGAAGTTTGAAAATGTACGGGTCGAGTTTTGAAATCCGAATAACTGATTATCATTTGTAATTTCTATATTATCATATCTTCCCGAAAGTGAAATTGAAGATTTGTCTTTATAAATATAAAACTGATTTTGAAAGTAAGCTCCAAAGTTATCCAGCACTTCTAGATTCTGCGCCTGTAGCTCATCTCCTTTAATACCTCCGACATTATTGTATGATGCAATGTCAGCTGAAACGTAATTGTAATCCAATCCTACTGAAAAAAGATTTTTTTGCGAGAAAATTTTTGATTTATTATCATACTTTGCAAGTCCTCCGACAAGGTAACGGCTGTTATATGTATAAAGAACATTTGTTGTAAACTGAATGTCGCTTAACCTCATATATCCTGTAACCTCTATATCATTCTGTATTTTTTGTCCGAAAGAAGTATTGTATCGCACAGCTAATTTGCCTTTGGAGACAATTCTTTTAAAATCGCTAGAGACAGCAACAGGATATGCCATGAAAGGATCGGTTTCGTATTCTTCAACGGTCAATGCTCCGGGTAGCTGTATGCTTCCTTTCGCAAAATTACTTAATATTGAAACTGTTGTTCTGCTGTCGGGATAAATCTGAAAAACTGTATTGGAAAGATTGATATACTCATTATTATGTTCTCTGAAGCCATTATAATTTCTGTAACTGTATGACTGGTAAAATTTATAATTCTTTGTCATCAATCCTAATTTAACTCCGTTTTGTCTTAAGCCGTAACCACCAAACATATTTGTCTGTTTTACATAATTGGTTTTAAATGTCATATCCGAAATAAAATTTATTACGCCTCCGGGAGCATTGGTATATAAAGAAGAAAAATTTCCTTTCGCCACTTCTACAGTTTCTAAAGAAGTAAAATCTATCGCATCGATATTTGCTTCACCATCCGGCTCTGATTCGGGAATTCCATCCTGTAGTACCCTGATACCGCGTATACCTGCATTTGAACGGTTTCCATATCCTCTTATAGAAACTCTTACATCCGTACCTCCAAATCTTGATTGAAGAAATAAACCAGGGACATCAGCAAGCACATCTTTTAGACCTACATTTCTTGTATATGCCAGCTCCTTTTTATCTACTCTGAATACAGAAAATGGAACATCAATAATTCTTTCGGGAATTCTTGTACCGGTAATTATAATTTCTTCTGTTTCGGCTTCTTCCTCTTCTTTTTCAACTTTTAATGAATCATTGTTTTCTTTTTTACTTACTAATGAATCTTTGTTTTCTTTTACTTGAGAATTTGAATCACTAAAGAATAAAATGTATATAGCAAAACATAACGCTATTTTAAAGTGCTTTAATTTAATCATAAGTTTTTTGTAGGTGAAGAGTAATATATTGTTCATAATAAAATATCTAAAAATTTTTTTTAAAATAATGCTAAGTCTGTTACATTTTTCTTCTCATGCGTTTAGGACCATACCAAAGCCAAAAGCCTGTAATTGTAAATGATAACAGAGCCAGTCCTGTAATACTGGTATACACAAGTTTGATCTGTTCATTTTTTGTATCAAACAAATAATCCAGTATAGACCCGTCATGAATATTTTCTATGAAATCGGATCGTCTCCTTTCAATGTGAAGTAAATTTCCTGTTGCGCCGTCGAGCTGAATACCAAGATAATTATCTATGAAAACAAATTTAACCATTCCTTTATCGGGTCTTAAATCGATTCTTTCAAGCTCAGTCGATAAATCCGGTGAGATCGAATCATGTAAAATTCTGCATGCATTCTTATGAAGGCTGTCAATTGAAATCCAGTCGGCTAGATCCGTTGATGTACCCTCATAGGATTTCGGTAAGATTAAACCTCCGGTATTTTTTTTCCAGCCAAGCATTAAGCCGGTTATTGAAACAAACAAAAATAGAACAAATAAAAATATTCCAAGTGTCCTGTGAATCTTTCTAAATGTTCGTAAAACTTTTGCCTGTTGTCTTCTTTTATCCGTTTCCATAAATTCTTACTTTTTTAACTTAACTCATTTTACAAAAATAGTTTATATTAAATTCACATTTGTTTAATAAATCTATAATCATTAATTTGTAAAAAAAAGTAAGGGATCTTCAGAAAGATCCCTCACTGTCGAGAGTAATCTAAGAGAAAGGGTTCTTAAATTACTTCATCTTTAAAAACCGGGAATCTTTTCAGATTCCCACTTGCCTGTAACAATTTATGCGAAAGGGATTCCATAAATTATTAACTGTTTTATTTAACTCCCGGGGAATCATTCTCAGATTTCCCTAGTGTCATGAATTGATAGTTAGCAAAGTAATATTTGTTTTGTTTTATGGTAAATTTGATATATACTGGATGAATATTACTTTACTAATTTACTATTCGCTACACTAGTCAGAAATAATTAAGGGAAAGGGTCCTAAATTATTTCTTGTCAAATCAGAAATTTCCTCTTAAAGTTAATACGGAGTTAACTCCCGGTGCATTTATACCCGAAGCAAATACCCTGTAATTTCTATCCAGTAGATTGTTTATCTCAAGCTGAACCTGTATATTTTTATAAAGTGCATAAGCAGCCTTAACATTTAGAGTAAGCCAGTTCGGCATACCATCAGGGGTTGCATCCTGAAAATTATCTTCTCCGCTTGAGCTATAATCCTTTTTCAGCTTCCATGCATTATAAAGAATATTAAATTCACCTTTAAACTTATTTAAATTTACAACGACTCCTGATTTACCAAATAGTGGTGGAATATGATCTAATGGAGTATCCAGTGAATCTGTAGTAACTCTTCCGTATGTATATGATACCGTATTTATCAGCGAAAGATAATTTGTAATATCCGCATTCAGGCTGACCGTTGCTCCATAGATGTAACCGGTCTGAGCGTTTTGGCTTGCCTGAACGTTTGCAGTATCACCGTCATATATAATTATAGGGCTTCCATTGTATGTAAACGGAGCAGTTATTATTGCATCGTCTATGTATGTATAGTATCCGATTGCTTCTGCAAAAACTTTGTTTGAAAAAACATTCGAAACTCCAAGTTCACCACCGTATGTATATTCAGGTCCTAGATCAGGATTGGGAACGATTACAGTTCCGAAAGCTGCGCCGGTTCTTGGAACAGTCTCAAAAATCTTAGCAAGGTCATCGATATCAGGAGCTCTGAATCCTGTTGCTCCGTTAATATATATTTTCCATGCATCCTGCGGAAGGAATGTAAATCCTAAATTTCCGCTGAATGCACTGTTTGTTTGATCAATGCCATCCGGATACAGTTTTGCAAATTCAAAAAAAGTCGTATCGACAAAGGTTGCGCTTAATCCTACGTAATTGTATCTGGCACCTAATGTCGATGATACTTTGTTGCTTATTCTCCAGTTGTCTGCAATGTAGGCTGCAATAGACTTCATATTATCATCGCCGTCGGGATATCTTGTAGACGCCGGTGTTATTGCACCTGTATTAACATTCGTTCTTTCCGCTGTAGAAGTTAAAGTATTATAGTATCCTTCGACACCATAGCTAAGGTTATGGAAACTTTGTTTATTCGAAGTATTAATCCTCTTGGAAAAGTCAGCATTGATAGAATAAACATCTACGTTTTCTGTTCTGGAAGTCAAGTTTGAAGCGCCGAAATTTCTGTTATTTCTGCTTTCCTCTACATCCTGATAAGCAAGTAAAATTTTGGAATTATCAAAGATTGTTTTTGTAGCTTTTAAACCTAATTTATAAGATCCAAGTATTCTTCTTTCAGGACCATAATAAAATTGAGCTGCCGTAAAATTTCCGGTTGCAGGGTTAATTGTATTCAGCCTGTCGTAACGCGGAACATCGGTAGTGTTTGAATATTGAAAATTAAATATATGATTTACATTTGGACTTTGAGCGATAAGGACTTTTCCCAAGATATCATACTGATTGTATCCTGACGGATCTTGAGAATAAAAATTATCAGTTGGAATCATCGTATCTCTTCCGTTTATGTGCTGTGCAGTAAATTTTCTCAACCATGCCTGATTTTTTACATCATTGGTTCCCATGGTCAAAGCATTAAAATTTGAGTAAGTGAAGCTTCCCAGTACACCAACTTTCTTCGAAGAAACATGTACATCGAAATGTCCTGTGTTTTCATTGTCAGCAGTTGAATACCGGTAATAAGCTGTTCCGGTTGTAAAAGTTTTATCGTTTAAACTAAGTATCGGGTCTTTTGAATAAAAATTCATAACTCCTCCTAATGCATCACTTCCGTAAATTGTCGAACCTGCACCAAACAGTACTTCGGTTTTACTTAAAGCATTTTCATCAATTCTTAAAACGTTTTGTAAATGACCGGCACGGAAAATTAAATTGTTGAATCTAACGCCGTCTATCATTATCAAGACCTTACTGGCTTCAAAGCCTCTGATAACAGGACTCCCGCCGCCAAGCTGGCTTTTCTGAACAAATATTTTTCCTGTTTGCTGAAGCAAGTCTGCTGTTGTTTGTGTATTTGCATAAGCTATTTCTTCGGAATTTAAAACTTCTATCTGACGCGGCAGGTATCTGGAATTCTCGTCGAATTTATTTGCAGAAACAACTATTTCATCTGTTTTGTAACTCTTATCTGACATGTAGATTGTATTCATTGCCTGAATTCTATCATAACTAAGAGTCTGCGTAATAAAATCAGAAGCTGAAATTGTTATTTTATCGGCTCCCTGAAGCGCTGTGATATCAGCCTGTCCCAGAACATCCGTTTTTATTGAAGTGCTGCCTGAAGAAAGTGTAGCATTTGGAATCGGCTGCAATGAAGAATTATCTCTTACAGTCACTTTCTGCGCAAATACTGAAGCTGCAGAGAAAATGAATAGTAATAATAATGTAAATTTTTTCATAATGTTTAAGTTAGTTTTAAAAATTTTTTTTAAATTGTAACGATAACGATACTACAAATTTTTTAGAAAAATTTATAATATGTTTGAGGAGTTAAAACTTAAAGCTAACAGAGCATTTTCGTGATCTTGAGGTCTTTCAGATAAGATAAGTTTACAAATGTGTAAGTAAGATTCTGGATAGTTGTTGAAATTTCGGAAGAAGTAAATTCTCTAAAGCCCGGCGGAAATGAAATAATTCTTGTGTTATCTGTATTTCCCGGAGAATTATTTTTTTTGAATAGTTTGGGATTGGGAAAACTATTTAGTTTTTCTTTCGGAAAAAGTTTAGCGGCAACATGACCAAAATCGGAAACAATCTCTAAAGTCCTTTCATCATTGCATACAACAATTTCAATATTAGATGTAAAATCGCCGTGCGCAAATAATTGCACAGAAAAAACAGGGAAACTGAAAATAATCCCAACTAATAAATTAATTAAAAACGATATTAAGGTTTTGTTTTTCAATTTTGTGTGTACAAAATTATGTTTCTTGTTTCTTAATTTCAAGTCTTTGAGTAACTTTTTATTATTGGCTCGTGATCATTACCGTCCAAAACATTTTCATAAAAATAAAAAATTATTTACTAAGATTAATAAAATATTTAAAATGCATTTTGTAATTAGCAATTTTTCAACCCCACCCTGCCCTCCCCCGTTGGGGAGGGTTCGGGAGGGGTAATAATTTTTTGAGTACTATTTATTTGAATTTTCGAAAGTTTAATTAGAATATTTAAAATAAGAAAAACGTTCTGGACGCTACTGGTTTGTGATTTGTCTTTAAATTACTGTTGTTATATTTTTTGTTAACTGATAATTTTACTTTAGAAAATTTTCATAATAGCGTGAGCATCAATGAACTGTGTAATTAATTCCATTTAATTCAATTTAAAATATTTAAAGTTGATGTGTTTTTTATTTAATATTTTTGTAATTTTGATAAAATTTCTTTTATGAACAACAAATTTATTTTAAGCAAGTATATTGATTCAGCGATGATGTCTGCAACTTATGATAAATTAGAAGATAATACCTTTGCGGGAAAAATCGAAACGTGCAAAGGAGTTATTGCATTTACAGATAATCTAAGGGAGTGTGAAATTGAATTACAATCTGTACTGGAAGATTGGATATTAGTTGGTCTTAAGCTTGAACATGTATTACCCGTGATTAATGATATAGATTTAAATACAACTCCTCAATATGAGCAAATGGACACCTTGTAAAGGAAAGTTTTTATAAAAAAACTCTTAAATCTTAATTTTAAAGGTCCTTATTCCGGTTCAAGGCATCAATTCTTAATTTATAATAATTACAGGTTGACTATTCCTTCAAATGACGAATATTCAATTCCGCAATTAATTAGATAATACCTTACAAACTTTATCAACTTTACAAACTTCAAAACCCTACCCTCACTTCTCCAAAAAAGTTACTCGTCGCGGCAGGTATCCAGTAAGGTATTCCGCCGCTTATGCTTCCGGTGGTTTCATAAAGCGCATCGAAAATGTTATTCGCTTTAAATATCAAATCTAAATTTTTAAAAAGATTTTGATTAATCATCGAAACAATATTAAATGATAAACCCGCATTGACTATTGTATACGGTTCAATAATTTTATTAACATATCCCGGCTGATTCCGGAGCTCCGGATTTTTTCTTTCATTCTCGGAATTATCGAGATACTGTTTTCCAACATGCTGCAAGGAAATGTAAGCTCCGATTCCGTTATTACTGAAATAATTGAGCGCGATATTTCCAATTATATTTGGAGTTAAAATAATCTGATTATCCGAATAATCATTTCCGTAAAGAATATTTCCCGCCGAGTCAACGCCATTAATTTCAACATATTCTTTAAAATAATTTTGAGAAAGATTCAGATTTCCCGAAATTGAAAAATCCCGTAATAACTTTTCTTTTACGAATGGCTTGATATTTAATCCAAGCTCAACTCCTCGGTGTACAGACTTTCCTGCATTCCCGACTATCGGCTGGCCGACGTTATCAAGCTGACCGTTGTTAACAATTTCATTATTGAAATCCATAAAATATAAGTTTAAATCTGCTTTAACATTTTCGGATTTGTATACTGCTCCGATCTCATAATCAAACATCTCTTCCGGCTGTATCAATGGATCTTCATAAATTCCGTCTGCAACATCAATGATCCTAAAATTCGGTTTCGAGTTAGGATCTTCGGCGTTATAGATATCTTTAAGCCGCGGTTCTCTTTTCGCTATTGAGAAATTTACAAACGCACTCAGACGGTCGGTAAAATTATAATTCATTCCAAGCCGCGGTGTAAAAAAATTATAGTCTACAGAAAAATCATACGGCTTGAATTTGTCATTGGATAAATTATATCGATGGTACACATACTGAAGTCCGACCATCGCATTCAGTTTTTTTGTAACACTGTAAATTTCATTGACATAGACAGAGTAAGTTCTCTTGCCACCGTTGTAAAAATAATACTGATGATTCGGCTGAGTGCCCTGCGGCAGGGCTTCTGCAAATGTTACTTCGCCGAAGTGCTCGGATTTGTGATAACGGATTTCACCGCCGAGAACAAGAGTGCCTCTTTCGTTATTATGTTTGAGCTGAACTTTCGGAAACCAGCCGTAAGTATTATTATTCACCGTCAGTTTTGTTATGATATCGCTCCTCACAATTTCATATCCCTTTGTTGAATCAAAATAAAATGTTCCGTCATCATTTCTCCTGTAATATGCCGGATTGAAAGTTGTCGTATCTGAAACAAAAAACGGGTCGAGCCGGAAATAATCAAAATCATATCCGTAAAAAACCGGGAATGCAGTATTAAAAAAACCTTCACCATTAATATAACTTATTGTATTTGTGATGAATAAATTTTTTGAAGGCTGAATATTATACACGAGTTCATAATGTGGCTGAAAATAATTATCAGTTTCATCAGAATAAGTCAGATAATTATATTTTCTGTCGATATATTTATCGCCGGTAATTTCACCATTGAGATATGCTTTGTCAACTCCAAGATAAGCGAGATGATTTTGCACGGGACTTCCGAAAAAATTTATTTTTAATGAAGAGTTTTTTCCAATCAATTTGCCCGCACTTAAAAAATATGCCCAGTAATCCGACCATGATAAATCCCTGTATCCGTCTGTATTTGTTTTAGTAAACTTACCATAAAATCCGAATCCATTATTGACATAGCCCGATGAATATTCGAGTGAATATCTTTGAGAATTATAATTTCCGAAACCACCGGCAAGGTTGAAAAATTTTCTTTTGAATAAATCTACAGTCTTAACATTTACAACTCCTCCAATTGAGGAAGAACCGTACAGTGCAGTTCCAATACCTCTTTGAATCTGAATATCTTCAACCGATGCAGTAAGATCAGCAACATCCACCCAATATACCTGATGATCTTCCGGATCATTCTGCGGGATGCCATTTATAAGAATCGAAATTCTTCTCTGATCGAAACCGCGTATTGAAAGATAAGAATATCCCATAGAGCTTCCGGATTCGGAATATGAATTTATGCTTGTGTAGCCATTGAGAAACATCGGCAGATCCTGCATCCAGTACTTTCTTTCGACTTCGGCACGTTTGATATTTTCAAAAGTTACGGGTGTGAACCGCTCGATTCCTGTCAAAGCATCTACGTCTATTGTTTCGGTTTTAAAGTTTGCAGTATCACTTTGGTCTTGAGCGAATGCAGCTGAGTAACTAAAAAAAATAATAAATAGTAAATAATAAATAGTGAATAGTGAATGGTGAATAGTGAATGTTTTAAAATTAAACTTATCTTTTTTTTGTCCTTTATGTGTCTTCATAATTTAATTTATAAATAAAAAAACGCTTAAATCTTTTCCGAACCTTTGAATGAAAAGAGTTAAGCGTTAAAAAAGTTAATTTCCTTCGCCGGCATTATCCGTAGCAGGTTCTGTGGGTTTTATCTCAGCCTTCCGATAAAAAGAAAGCACCCCAATTATTTTATTAATAAAAGAACAGTGTTAATGTGTTGTAAATCAATTTAAAACAAAAACTACAAATACTAAAAAAATTATTTTTTTCATTTTATTGTATTTATGTAAACCGTTTGCTGAAATACTGTAAATAAAAAATGAAAAAAAATCCTTAGGATTATTTTTTTAGATTATAAAATTTTTAAGAAAACTTAATAAAAATTAATTAATATAAAAAGATATTAAAATAATTTTTCGGATATCGAAAGCAGTAGCGTCCAAAACGTTTTTTCTTATTAAATATTCTGATTAAACTTTCGAAAATACAAATCAATTGTAACTCAAAAAAATTATAACCCTCCCGAACCGGAGCTGTCTAAAAAGTCAATATACTTAAAAACACAAAATGCACAAAGAACGCACAAAGTTCACAAAGATTTTCTTTCTAAAAAAATCATAAGCCTATTCTATTTTTTTCTTAGTGTTCTTTGAGTATCCTTTGTGGGCTTTGTGTTTAAAAAAGAATTTAGGACAGCCCAGTCTGGGCGGGTCTGAAAAATTGCATATTACAAAATGTATTTAAATGTTCATTAATCTTTAATGTTAATTTTTTATTTTTCTGAAAACGTTTTGGACGGAAGTGTATCGAAAGGTTTACTTCTGAAAAATACTCTCCATCTGCTATGGATATTTGTTTTTTAGTTTTATATTTTATGGCAATCAGATTTATCAGCCCTCGGAAAAATCAATCAAACTGTAATTTAAATTCATTTCAGGTTGTTATAAAAAATTACAAAATGAATCAAAGCTAATTCGATCATCTAATTGTCCCGTAAATTTTCAATGTTATGGATAAAAAACTTACAATTTCTCTTGCACTTTTTTTACTTTTCTCTTATGCAACTCCTTCAAATTCTCAATTCGTCGATTTCGGAAGAAACAAAGTTCAGTACTCTGACTTTGACTGGCTTATCTTGCAGACCGAGCATTTTCAAATATATTATTACAAGGAAGAACAAGAGCTTGCCGAGATAGGTGCAAACTTTGCCGAGGAAAGCTACAAGGAGCATGAGCAGAATTTTAATCATTCCCTTATTGATACCGTCCCAATGATATTTTATTCTTCTTCACTGCATTTTAAACAAACCAACACAACTCCCGGATTTATTCCGGATGGCGTTGGAGGTTTTTTTGAATTCATTAAGGGCAGAGTAGTTATTCCATTCGAGGGTTCGCTGTCTCAATTCAAACATGTTATAAAACATGAGCTTGTTCATGTGTTTATGACGAGTAAGATAAATAATCTTTTGCGTGAACACAGAAAGTCACTTGATCAATTACCTCCGCTATGGTTTACAGAGGGACTTGCCGAATACTGGTCAACGAAATGGGATACTCAGGCAGATATGGTTTTGAAAGATGCTGTACTAACCGGCTATTTACCGGGGCTCGATAATTGGGAAAGAGTTTACGGTACTTATCTTATGTATAAGCTGGGACAAAAGGTGATGGAGTATATTGCAGAAAATTACGGAGAAGATAAAATACTTCTAATGATGGAAAATTACTGGAAGGACGATAATTTTTCCAATGTGATGAGAATGACTATAGGAAAAGATTATGTCTCGTTTGATAAAGAATTTTTATATTATCTTGAAAAAAAATATTTCCCTGAACTTAAAGATTTTGATAACCCCTCCCAGGTTGCGGATAATATATACGTAGAATCTTTTGCGCACAAGCCGACATATTCAAATGCAAACGGAAAAAAGGAAATATATTTTATCGGAAATAAAACCGGCTTCACCAGTATTTATAAACTGGCATTAAATTCGAATAGCGGACCCGAACTTGTCATTGAAGGAGAATCAAATGACGAATTCGAAGAGTTTCATTTTTTCAGAACCGGGATGGATGTCTCAAATTCCGGTCTGCTTGCGTTCATTACACAGCAAGGTAATTTAGATGCACTTCACATCCTGGATACCAGGACAAATAAAATTATTGATACTTATTCATTCAAGAACATTGTCAGTATCGGCTCACCTTCATGGAGCAAAGATAATACAAAAATTGCTTTTCCCGGTTCTGATTACGGAGGAAGAAATGATATATACATTCTTGACCTGAAAACCAGTGATCTCTTAAGATTGACCAATGATTATTATGATGACAGGGATCCTGATTTTTCACCTTCAGGAAATCACATAGTATTCTCTTCGGACAGAACTCCTTACGGAAAAGACAACAGTTATAATTTATTTCTGTATGATATTAAGTCAGGAAAAATGGATTACTTAACTCTTGGTAAACAAATCGATTATTCGCCTCACTTTTCCGAAGACGGGCAGAAGATTGTATTTACTTCAAATTCCAACGGACCACAAAATATATGGATGATTGATCTTGGTATGTCTTTGGCAAATGAATCCGATCCGTCTATTGAATCCATTGAATCCATTGATACTGTTGAGTCAATTGATTCTGATGAATCTAGTAAATCAAACGAGCCGGGAAAATCGGGAAGTAATTCCGTTTCAAATACTGGAATGATAAATTATGATAAGCTGGAAATGAGACAGGTTACAAACTTCATTACTGCAGCTTATGACCCGAGATGGTGCGGCAAAGATAAAATAGTCTTTTCGTCATTTGAAAAAGGGTCAATCAATATTAAACTATTAAGAAGCATACAAGAAAGATATGACAGTAGTAAAGTCGTTGAGAAAGTCGATCTGCCGTCAAAAGGAAGTAATTGGACAGCAGGAAAAATATTCAGCGTACCTAAAAAAAATTCAATGAATTATGAAAAAAGATTTTCCCTTGATATCGCAACTACAGCATTAACTGTCGATCCTGTATTCGGTGCAAATACAGGAGGGATAATTTCTTTAAGTGATTTACTCGGAAACGAGAAATATTATTTTTTAATATTTAATAATTCAACCGGTGATGAAGAATTTTGGAAGAGCTTCAATATTGCAATTTCAAAAGTTTCAATAGAAGACAGACTTAACTACTCTTACGGGATCTATCATTTGTCGGGTAGAAGATATGACTTGAGAGATTACTATGCTTCATTTTATGAGAGGTTGTACGGAGGTTATCTCAGCTTAGCTTATCCTTTGTCTTTTTTTAGAAGAATAGAAATGACAACAAGTCTCTCGCAGTCTATAAGAAGTTTTGATTTCCTTGCAAACACACGCTCACTTCTTCTTTCAAACTATTTAAGTTATGTCAAAGACAATACTCTATGGTCATGGACAGGTCCGCTAGACGGGGAGCGGCTCAATTTAACTTTGGGTTATACAACAGACATCGCTAACTCAAACATAAATTATTACTCTATATTTTTCGATTACAGAAAATACCTGCGATTATCAGAACCGACAGCCCTTGCTTTGAGAGGACAATTTTTTATGAATGAAGGCAAAGAGCCCCGCAGATTTTTTATGGGAGGCAGCTGGTCGCTCCGCGGCTGGCCATTAAATTCAATAAGAGGAAGCAAGCTGTGGCAGGCAAATGCAGAGTTAAGATTTCCTTTGCTCAATATAGTTGCATTACGTTTTCCGTTAGGAATCGGGCTCGACTTTCCCGGAATTCGCGGAGGAGTTTTTTTTGATGCCGGCACTGCATGGGACAGCGATTATAATTACCGGGATGTATATGGTAGTGTAGGTGCAGGCATAAGAATGAATGTGCTCGGTCTTATTGTGTTAAGATATGACGTCGGCAAAAGAATAGAAAATAATTTTACTACAATACAGGGAGATTTTTTCCACAGTTTTTATTTCGGATATGATTTTTAAATCATGCATGTAAGATCTCACAGGTTTCTAAACCTGTGAGGTGTGAACAATCAGGCAAAAGAATTATTATTATAGCTGAGCAAATCTAAGACCTTCCCCGCAATATGGTCAGCTAAGTCATTAAAGTCTCTCGGATTGTATTCAAAGCTTGGCATAGCAGGAACAATTTTACCTCCCGCATTAATTACCTTAATCATATTTTCGAGATGAATTTTGTTCAAAGGAGTTTCTCTCGGAATTATTATTAGCGGTTTAGAATATGAAAATGCATAATCGGCTGACTTTTCTATAAGGTTTTTAGAATCTCCGTTTGCAATGCCTCCGAGTGTCCCCATTGAACAAGGGGAAATTATCATTCCGTAGCATAGATATTTATTTGTAAATATTTCCGATTTCAGATCAAGATTATTGTGAAATGTAACCGTTGATTTTAAAAGGAGAATGTCAGGAAAAAGTGTAGTTATGTTTGACTGTTTAATTTCGACACCGCATTCTTTATAGAGTGTAAAGACAGCATATTCCGAAAGGACCAAATCAACATTGAAATCATTTATCAATAATGCACGAAGCATTCTCAGCCCGTAAACGGCACCGCTTGTACCGGTGATTGCAAGAATAATATTTTTTCCCCCGCCGTCGTAATTTTTTATCAATGTTGACGTCTCGGGTTGAATAACAGCAGATAATTTTTCCTTTGGCATAATATTATTTTAAATTTCTGTTTAAAAGTAATGATATGATTATAAAAAACGATATCGTAATTAATACAAATATAATATTTTGAAACATAAAAATCTGAATCAAAAATAAAATTATTCCAAGGAACATTGCAAAAAACACTTCGAAAAATTTCATCGCAGAATTAAACTTAGAGCTTTGCAGTGTAAAAGGATATGTCCTGTCAAACTTTAAAGCTATCGAGTTAATAAAATAAATTCCGGAAGCAACAAAAAGAATATTAAATAAAACCTCCAGGAAATCAGCTCTGAGACTGAGCAAAGCCAGTATAGAAATAGTAACAGGCACAATAAATATCAGATAAATAAATTTATTAGCTCCATTTATTACAATGCTGCGGTTCTTTACCGGCAGGGAATCATAGATCCACAATGTGTCACTTGAGTTATCATCGAGTATTTTGGTATTGGAAATCAATAAACGCGAAGCCATTAAAAGCGTGAAGGTAATTGAAGGACTCATTACAAGAATTGCAGTCTTGAAAAATGATTCCGTTCCAACATCCGTATTAAAAAAGAGCAGTCCGGGTGAATCCGAAATTACACCTACGATAACGAACAGAAGAGGGAGAAAGGCAACGGGTATATATTTAATTCTTAAAAATTTTGAATTCTTAAGATGATCTTTTACTAAGTTGAAACCAGCAATTTCATAATTACCGGATAAAAAATGTTTTTGAATAAAATTTTTTAGGAATATTAATCTGAATTTCGGCTTCGAAAAAGATTTTTTCTTTTTTATAGAATTAACCCGGTCTAACAGTAAATAATATTTTTTAGACATTAAAAAATATAATAAAATAAATACAGACGCCGAGCTCAAAATACACAGAACAAAAAAGAACCCGTTATAAACGGAATACGAAAAAAAAGTTTGAGGGAGATACTTCATCAACTCGTAATTTAAGATGTTCTCACGTACAAAAAAACCCATGTTTTGTGATGTCCTTGATGATAGAGTAGAGGAATAGAAAATAAACATAAAAAACAAGATCTGGAAAAAATTTAAAATCATAGCAGCCCGGTCTTTAAAATAAATGAGCACTACAATGTAAAAACCTAAAAGTATTCCGATTGCAAAAAAACAAAAAAGTATGTTTGTCAAAATATATGCAAGTGTTTTTAATAAATCATAATCAATAAAATAAAAAAAAATCACTTGCGGAACAGCAGCGGCAAAAATAAAAAACAAAAGAAACAAAATCGCAGAAAAAAATTTAGCAAGAAAGAATTGAGAGTTTTTAACAGGCAGTACATTTAAAACTTCATAGCTTTTGCTTGCAAGAAAAAGATTGTCAAAATCGTTTAAGACAATAAGCGCTATCAAAAATAAGTTGGAAGTCAGAGTTAAAATGACGAAGCTTCTTTCGTCGAATGTCATAAAAAAATTGTAGGATATTGCAGTGTTGGAAATAAGGTAGGCAATTAAAATCCCGATGAGTTTTTTCTTACCGGAATTTTCTTTGTCGCGGTAATCGAGTTTCTGAAATAAATTAAATAAATTTTTAGTGTTGCTCTTAGTATTAATCGTATTAATCATTGAGTCATTTCATTTCTTATTATTTTTATTCTTTATTTTATTCCTGTATTCTTTCACGGCTTGCAAATGCTGTTCAAAATTTTCCGTAAACTTGTGACCGCCATTACCGGTTGCTACAAAAAACAAATACTTGTGTTTCACGGGATCAACGGCAGCTTCGATAGCAGCAATACCGGGATTATTTATGGGACCCGGCGGAAGACCTTTGATGAGATAAGTATTATATGGAGAGTTAATTTTCAGATCTTCATATAGAAGCCGGGATTTTGGACCATCAGGTAAAATATACTGTATAGTCGGATCGGCTTCAAGCCGCATTCCTTTTTCAATACGATTTAGGTAAACTCCTGCAATTACCGGTTTTTCGCTGTCTATGTTTGTTTCGCCTTCAATAATGGATGCTAATGTAATCGTTTTGAGAAGAGTGGTTTTTTGTTCCTCAATCCCTGATAAAATTTTTTTATTAGCGAAAACTTTTTTCCTGAATTCATTGAAAAGTAAAAGTACCAAATTTTTTTCACTGATTGCGGGTGAAACATCATAAGTATCGGGAAAAAGAAATCCTTCCAAATTTTTTACCTGTCCGGATAAACCCAGAATATTTATAAGTGAATCACTGGCAGATTCCTCCAAAAACTTTTCCTTTGAAAGTGAAAGTTTTTTCTGCACAAGATTTGAAATTTGTTTTAAACTATACCCGGGCGGTATTGTGATCCGTAATGATTGAGTGAGATTCTTATTGGTAAGATTCTCGATAAGCTCGGAATTACTCATCCCGTTTTTGAACAGGTAGCTGTTAGAAATAATCTGGTTTTCTTTACCGGAAAGTTTTACTGCTAATTTAAATAAAATAGGATTTGATATGATGTCTTCCTTTTTGAGCTTAAGGATAATGTCATCTAAATTTTTACCCGGCTCAACAGTAAATTTTTTTTCTTCATTTCCCTCCCAATAATATTTTGAATAAAAGAGCTGGTATACTATAAAGCATAACAGAAGAATGTTTAAAATTACTACATACTTAAATCCCTTTTTTATTTTACTAAATGTAAGATTCACGGAAATAATAATGGGATTAATTTTAAACTGTACCGTATTGATTTTACAGTAAACCTAAATATTAGTTGGAGGATTTATCTTTAGCATTCAATAAGTTTTTAACTATTCTGAGATTATTCATCACAACGGCATTACCAGGATCCACTTGAAGAGCTTTTGATAAATATTTGTTTGACTCTTCCAGCCTGCTTTCATTTTTATAAAAAATCCCAAGAGTAAGATTAGCCTCTTTGTAGTCCGGAAAAATCTCTACTGCCTTGAGCAGGTTCTTTTCATAATTTATCTTATCTTTGATTACATTAAACCCAAGGGCTCTCAGAAAATATGCATACGAAGATTTTGGTTCCAATGAAAGTATGCGGTTTGATACAACAATTAGCTGCTGTCCGGCTTTTTGTGAAAGTAAAGAAGCTGAATTCAGGATCATGCTGTTTGCCTCCGGTGATAATATCTCTGTTTTGTCAGACCAAAAATTATGCACTTCGATAGCTTCGGGTGTTGAAGGTTCATGAGATGTATATAGGAAATTTTGATTTGAAACGCGGTACCATTCTTTCATAAAGGCAAGATAAGTTACTTTATTATCCTTCATATATTTCGTCAAAGTATCAACATAATTTTTATCTGAAATATTTTTTATTAATTCAGGGGTTACAAGTCCTACTGCATCAACGATCTTTCTCTCGCTATAAAAACCTATCGCTCCTACGTCATGAGTCGCAATAATATCAGTTTCTTTTGTATTCTTTTTCAGCCATTGTGCTGCTTTTACCTGCCTGTCATAAATATATTTACATTCATAAGCATAAACATCTTTGTACTCCTCATAATTTTTAAATCCGATAAAATAAGTAATTCCAATCAGGATATAGAAGGAAACTTTTGAAAACAAAAGATTTTCTGTGTATTTGTTAAACATTCTTGCAAGGTCTCTGAATCCAATTGTTGCTACCAGTATGAAGAAGGGAATTATCGGCATCATATATCTTCCGAATCTGTGTGCATAGGGAAGCTTCAAAAAATAAACGAATATCAAACCTAAAATAAACAATACATAAATTGTATTCTTATTGTAAGTTTTTTTGGAAATGTCATAAATAAGCTTGAGGATAGAAAAAATAAATCCAATCAGAAGCAAAAAATACGAACCTGTTTTAAAATATTCCCAAACTTCATATTTCAGAAAATTCATTCTGTTTCTTAACTCCGGGGAATAATAAGCAAGTTTTGCGCTATAAGTATTCGGAAGCAGTGAGCCGGATAACAAAAGATTCAGCCCGAAATAAAGCCCGACAATTCCTAAAAATATTACTGATATTAATTTTAATTCTTTTTTTGAAAATAAATCTAAATTGTCATCGTTCTTTGAATAAATCATAACTAAAATATAATCAATTACCGCTGCTATTATGAAAACAATTCCATCCGGTCTTGTCCACAAAATCAACCCCAGCATTATTGCAAAGGGTATCGCTTTCCTTTTTTTATAAAAATAAGCGCACAAAATCAGTATAAAAATAAACATTGTGGTTTCCATCCCGGATACTGATATAAAATTCATCCCTTTGTCTAATACAAAAATTCCGGCACATAAAAAAGCAAACAAACCCTCATTATCAAATTCAAATAAAGAAAGTTTATAAAATGAAATTGCAGCCAGAGAGAAAAAAAGCATTCCAAGTATATAGCTTATTGCCATTTCATTCTTAGTTACAAAAAATCCCAGGGCAACTATGATTGTATACAATGGGGATGTTGAGCCTGAAGTTGCCATTTCATTTTTAAAATAGGAAAAACTGAAGTATTGAGCTAAGTTTTTTGCAAAAGTAAGATGTATCCAGGGATCATCAAGAGGGAAGCTGAAAACGGCGTTTTGTGAGAATGCATTTCGCAAATAAATGAAAGATGTAATTACAGGGATTATTCCGATAATTACATAAAGTATAATTTTTATATATGTACGCGGATGGTATTTATTTTCAAATCTGCTTTTATCGGAATCTGATGCAGATGATCTCCTTTTTTTTCCGGGAATTTTAATTTTATTCATGTTTTCAAAATAATTATTTGGATATGAAATTTCAATTTTATAAGTAAAATAGTTTTACTTGAATTAGGTATGAGAATATGTTTAGCAACTATAACTCTTTACAAAAACCCGCAAAGACAGTTTGAAAACTGGAAGACTTATCATCTGAAAGACTTTAATCATTTTCGTTTTTTATTTTTAAAACTTTGATTAGTCAGTAACTTTAAAATAAACCCAAATTGTTCATTAGAAAATTTAGAAACTTTTAACACAAAGCCCACAAAGACTTTACACCCGCCTGTAATTGCGGAGATGACCCCCAAGTTAACTATGATCGGGCAGGCAAATTTCACAAAGAATTATTCTTACATTAATTTATTTTGCTCAGACCCTTTGTGTGCTTTGTGCTCTTCGTGGTTAAAAAATCCTTAATAAACAATCTGGGATAAATCAGATTAAAATTTTGATTTTGTTTTAACTGGCGTTATCAGAACTCTGATTTGCCGGTTTGACGGGAAAATAATACTGAATAAGTTATTATCTTATTTAAGAAAAAAATTTATTATATGTTTACGATGAATTAGAATTAATCATCCGGTACAAAAATTTTTATGCAAAATTTCAAACTCACCGAACTTTTAGAGGGTTTAACACACTCCGAATACAAAAGGTTTGGAGATTTTATTGTATCTCCTTTTTATAATAAAAATAAAAAGCTGATTTTTTTGTATGAGTATTTTGAAAAATGTTTATCGAATTCAGCTTTGAAGTATATCGAAAGAAATGACATCTGGAATTATCTTTTTCCGGGTGAAGCGTATAATGATCTCAAAATCAGATCAATTTTGTCGGATTTTAAAAAATTAGTTGAAAAATTTATTGTAATTACCGGGGAGGAAAAAAAATCTCTGCTTCAAAAAAATGTTCTGCTGTCCGGGCTTTTGGAAAGAAACTTGCCTAAGAACTTTGATTCTTTATCCAATGAAATAATTAAAACACTGAAAAAAGAATTTAACAGGAACGGTGATTATTATTATAATAAGCTTAGTCTTGAAAGAACAGTTTTGACTCAGGAAGGAAAAAATATAGAAGTAAATCTGGACAGTAAATATTTTAAGCTTTCCGATACAATAGATTATTTTTTCTTCGCCACAAAATTGGAATTAATTAATTCATTGCTGAGCCGGAGATATCATGTGCTCGGCAGCATAAAGCTTAACATCAAATTTGCAGAAGAGATCATTTCATATATCAGGAAGAGTGTAATTGAGATAAAAAAAGATAACCCGATAATTTATTCCGAATATTTGATCTTTATGATGATGACAAGTTCGGGAGACGATAAATATTTTTTCGAGCTTCACGACATGGTTTTGAAAAATATAGGAAAGTATAATCATTCCGAACTCGAACAGGTTTATTATCCTTTAATAAATTACGGATTTAATAAAGTGGCAATGGGTGAGAATGAATATCTGAAAAATATTTATGAAATTTACAGTAAGTTTGAGAAAAAAGGTTTTTATTCCGAAAAAATAATTTTTCAGGATATTGATTTTATAAGCATAATAATAATCGGGCTTCGCCTGAAGAAAACTCCGTGGGTGGAAAATTTTTATTCAAAATACAAAGCAATATTGAGACCGGAAAATAAAGACGATACTTCTAATCTTGCACTGGCATTGATAAGTTTCAACAAGAAAGACTATGATGCTTCAATCGGTTTATTGAGCAAAGTGAACTATCAGAATTCTTATTATTATATTAAGTCAAAAGAAACGCTGATGCAGATTTATTATGAACAGCAGGAGTACGAATCTCTGCAGTCTTTAATCGATGCAACAAAGCATTACCTGAAAAGGCATAAAGGAATTCTTTCAATACATTATGAAAGATATCTGACATTTATGAAGATTATTAATATGCTTCTAAAAGCAAAGTTGAAAGACAAAGATGAGGCAGGTATATTAAAACATGAACTTAAGAAACATAAAAACGCTGTAGCGCGTGAATGGCTGTTTGAGAAAGTGAATGAGCTCAAATAAGAATTAAACATTCAAAAAATCATATAATGTTATTTGTATTTCTTATACTTTTATTAAATCTGCCATTTTTTTACACAACTTAATGAATTTGATGAACGTGCTTGATTCGGAGATGCATTTGAATCCCTTTGTGAATAAAGACAACTTTCAAAAAAACCCTGCTTTTAATAATGATAATGTATCTGATCAGAAAGTGTTGTTTTAAATATAAGTATGATTTAAGTAAAAAAAACCCATAAATTTTTTAATTTATAACTTGATACTTTTTAATATATGTAATAGTTTTAGCCGCATCAAAGAACACACCTTAATACTTCTAAGGAAATTATTGAAATCATTTTATACATCACTTTATTAATTAACATTACATTAAATTAAACTAAAACAAAGGTTACCCTCGGTTTTCACCCCCTCAGGAAAGGATTCAGGAATGGATACAAAAAACATTACCAAGCAGGTCTCGCTTACAGATTCTAAAACGGATTCAAAAACGAATTCGATGCAGGAATCTAAAACGGATTCAAAAACGAATTCGATGCAGGAATCTAAAACGGATTCAAAAACGGATTCAAAAACGGATTCAAAAACAAACAGTAAGCAAGATTCGTTTTCGGATTCAAAAAATGTAACTGACTTAAAATCAAAAAAAGTATCGGAACTTATAGAAATTGCTAAGGAACTAAATGTCTCCGGATACAACGACCTTAAGAAGCAGGAATTGATATTCAAAATCATCGAAGCTCAGACGAAAAAAGACGGATTCGCTTTTGCGGTCGGAGTTTTGGAAGTTCTGCCCGATGGTTACGGATTTCTGCGATCGGTTGATTATAATTATTTACCATCGCCGGATGATATTTATGTTTCACCTTCTCAGATAAAAAAATTCTTATTGCGAACCGGTGATACGGTCAGCGGGCAGGTCAGACCTCCGAAAGAAGGTGAACGATTTTTTGCTTTGCTTAAAGTCGAAGCTGTCAATTTTGAAAATCCCGATACTATTCGTGATAGAATATTATTCGATAACCTTACTCCGCTTTATCCACAGGAAAAAATCAATCTCGAAGTCGCACCGGGTGAATTTTCAATGAGAACAATGGATCTCTTTACTCCGGTAGGAAAGGGTCAAAGAGGATTGATTGTGTCGCCACCGAAAAGCGGTAAAACCATCTTGCTGCAAACACTTGCAAACAGTATCACAAAAAATCATCCTGAAGTTCATCTGATAGTACTCCTTATTGACGAGCGTCCGGAAGAAGTAACCGATATGGAGCGAAATGTAAATGCGGAAGTCATAAGCTCTACATTTGATGAACCACCTGAGAGGCATGTCCAGGTTTCGGAAATAGTTTTACAAAAAGCAAAGCGGCTTGTTGAAGCAAAAAAAGATGTTGTCATACTTCTGGATAGTATTACACGGCTTGCACGGGCTCATAATACTGTCATTCCTCACAGCGGAAAGATTTTATCCGGTGGGGTTGACGCAAACGCATTACACAAACCGAAAAGATTCTTCGGAGCTGCAAGAAATATTGACGAAGGCGGAAGTTTGACAATTATAGCAACCGCTTTAATAGAAACAGGCAGCAGAATGGATGAAGTTATATTTGAAGAATTTAAAGGAACAGGTAATATGGAAATCGTTCTTGACAGAAGATTATCAGACAGAAGAGTTTTCCCCGCTATAGATTTAAACAAATCAGGAACAAGAAAAGAAGAATTGCTTTTAACATCCGAAACAATGACTCGGATTTGGCTTCTCAGAAAACTTCTTTCTGATTATAACCCTATTGAAGCAATGGAATTCTTATTGGAAAAAATGAGAGGCACAAAATCCAATAAGGAATTTTTAGCCTCGATGAATTCATAAGATGTTTTTGTTTACATACACGAATTTATGAAAAAAGCAATACTCATCAACTCCATTGCAGAAGAAGTCCGTATTGCAATTACCGAAGACGGCAAGCTGGCGGAATTTTTTCTCGACACTCCCGATAAAGAACGCAATGTTGGAGATATTTATCTCGGTAAGATTGGCAAAGTAATCCCCGGTATAAGAGCTGCATTTATTGACCTTGGATTTCAACAGGATGCTTTCCTTCATTTTTCCGATATCGGAAGTTCGCTCGAAGAATATGCGTCCATTATAGGTGACGATTCTGACATTGAGGAGGAGGACGTTGATGAAGAGGAGAACCAGTCAAATTTTATCAAACCGGAAACTCCTCTTAATAAATATCCATATCAAAACCTTGAAAGAGGTCAGGACATTATCGTTCAAATAACAAAAGAGCCGGTCGGCAATAAAGGATTTCGTGTAACTTCCAAGGTTTCTATTCCCGGAAGATATCTCGTCCTGATTCCTTTTGAAAAAAAAATCGGGCTTTCGAAAAAAATTTATAATCCGAAAGAAAAGAGACGGCTTCGCACCCTCGTAAAATCAAACATGCCTAAGGGTTTTGGTATAATAATCAGAACAGTTGCCGCCGGTCAGGAAGAAAGCTTAATTCTGGATGATCTGAATAATCTTATCACTACCTGGAACGGAATTCAAAGCCAGTTAAAATCTTCAAAGTCTCCTTTAATACTTCATAAAGACGTTTCAACTACATCATCCGTTGTAAGAGATTTATTTAAAGAAGATATCTCAAAGGTTATCATTGATTCAAAAAAAATATTCCGCGACATCAAGGCTTATGTAGATGATACTTCCCCGGAATTCGCCGAGAAAATTGAATTGTATTCCGGCAACCAGCCTCTTTTTGATGTTTATACAATAGAAAAACAAATTGAAGAATCTCTTCAAAGAAAGGTCTGGCTAAAAAATGGCGGGTATATTATTATTGAAGCCACCGAAGCAATGACAGTGGTAGATGTCAATAGCGGGAAATATGCCAAGCACAGGGATCAGGAAGTTAATTCTCTTAACACAAATTTGGAATCGGCAAAGGAAATTGTCAGGCAGATTCGTCTGAGAGATATTGGCGGCATAATTGTGATTGACTTCATTGATTTGTATGATGAAAAAAACAGAAGACGGCTCTATGAAGAAGTACGAAAAGAATTTAAAAATGACAGGGCAAAATCAACAATACTTCCGGTAAGTGAATTCGGTATAGTCGAAATTACAAGGCAGCGGGTAAGGCAAAATATTATTCACAGCATCTCGGATATATGCCCGATGTGCAAAGGAACAGGTCACGTTCAATCTAAATCTACTTTTATGAACAGGATGGAAAGATGGATGCGCAGATATAAAGGAGGCAATAACGGCATGAGTATTTCCTTAAAAATAAATCCATATATAAAAAATTATTTAACCGAAGGATTTATAAGCAAAATTACTAAAATACAGTTTAAAAATTTCCTTCTTATAAAGCTTGAAGAAGATGAAACACTGTCGCTTGATGAGTTTAAAGTGTATTCAAAAAAATTGAATAAAGACATAACCGAAGAATTTGATAAGTAGAGATTTTATACCTTCTTTGAAATTTCCTTTAGATATTCCCACGAATAAATTCCTGTATTGTGTTTGTCTTTCCATGTAATAAGGATTGCATAATTTCCGATCGGTTCTATCTTTTCCAGTTCATAAAATCCGGCTGCTTTGAACGGTGCCTTTAGCGGTATATATGTGCTGAAGATAACAGTTTCACCTTTACAGTGAACGCAAGGACAATTGTCACGCAAATCCTTCAAAGTAATTTCCGATAAGGTATCATCATTCCAGATTATCTGCAATGAATCGTCTTCTGTTTTTTTTATTTTCTTTGGCTGATTCATTTTTTGGTATTGAGTATTAAGTATTAAGTATTTAGTACACATCCGTCCAAAACGTTGCTGAAAAAATATTTAGTAAACAATTCTATAATAATTTTATTCTGCGATTATTAAAAGAAATGAAACTTGATTCCACTTTTCACCCCATCCCCGGCCCTTCCCCTAATGGGGAAGGGAGATTGTGCAAATCCTTTACATCATTTAAGTAAAACTTTTTAAACTTAAATTTTTTAAAGTCCCCCTCCCCTTGCTCTAAGGGAGGGCAGGGTGGGGTTATTTGAAGGATTAGAAAAAATTTAATGATTAAGATATACTTTATAGGTTTTTATTACTACTAAAAATTATTTTGGACAGCACTAATATTAAGTATTTAGTATTGGAGTATTCACTATTGACCATTAATCATTGACCACCACGTTATCCTTTACAATAATTTCAGCGTTAATATTTTCCGTTAGGCTCTTTTCTTTTACATTATAAAAAATTATCAGCGCGTTTAAAAAAAGCATTATACCGGCAATGAGAAAAATGTATCTTATCTGAATTTCAAACAACAGCACTGTACAAAGCAACGGTCCAATAAGATTACCGAATAACGTGAAGCTCGATGCAATCCCCATAACACCGCCTTTCCTTTCATCGGAAATATATTTATTTATATAAGCGTAAAGAACGGGGATAATCCCGCCGATGCATAATCCTAAAAAGGCTCTTACCGGAAAAAGCAGATAAGGGTTTGTAATAAAAGTGTGAAGGCAGTAAGCTATACCTGCCCCGGTTATAGCAATGATTATATTTTTTTTAAAGCTCTTTGTATCGTTTCGTTTTCCCCACCATGGAGAGGAAACTACGCTGAAGATCCCGAGTGTTCCGAATATTGCCCCGGTCAATGTAGAAATGTATTCGGTTCCTTTGGTTATGGACTCGACAAAGAGTGCAAACACCGGCTGTGCAATTGTAATGGAAATCTGTATAAAAGTAATTGACATCATTGCAATAAGAATCTTCGAATTGGTAAAAACATATTTATAATTTTCAAAGACTGAATAAACTTTCTTTACAGCAGTTCGTGCAGGCTCGCTTACATTTATAAGAACTAATATCCCGCTGACAAAGCATAAACCGGATGTAATAAAAAAAACTGTCCTGTACGATGTTAAGTCGGCAATAAATCCTCCGATAAAAGGTCCGATTACTGTCCCTGAAGAAATAGAAGTCTGCAGAATTCCGATGGCATATCCTGATTTTTCTCTGGGAGTTGTAGAAGTAACAAGTGCTAATGATGCTGCGATAAATCCGCTGATAGCTCCCTGCACCATTCTGAAAATAAAAAGCTGTTCTACATTAGCTGAAAATCCTATAAGCAGTTGAGATATTGCAAGTCCAAAGATAGCGCGAAGCACCATTGATTTTTTTCCGAATTTATCACCGAGCACTCCCCAAATAGGTGTTAATAAAAATGATAAAATAAACGGACCGCTGAAGACAATACCGCTCCAATATTCAAGCTCTTTTTGATTTGTAACTCCAAGCTCCCGGATGTAAAAAGGAAGGAATGGAATTACCATACTCATTCCCACCATTGCTACAAACTGCGCGACCCAGATACTGTATAAATTTTTTCTCCAGACTTCCAAGTAAATCTTATTTGAAAAGAAAATACTTATGATGAAAGTTTTATTAAATGTAAAAATTGAAATTACGTCAGCACCTATTTCTAAAACCAATAGACATTCTAAGGTTTAAAATAATTATTATTATTTTTACACATCCTAAATTTAAAAAGGAATGATAATAACGGATTGGAAAAATAGAAAGTATAAAAGGAAAAATTCGAAAATATCAAATAACCGTCTTACCGATTTATGATAATATAAAAATCAATCCGGTGACCTCTTATGAGGTCTGATCATTACAACTTTGCGGCTTTGCGAAATTGAAAAAAAAATTACTTAAAGAATCTATATTTGATTAAAGTCCGGATTGCAATAACTCCATCGCTCCATTTTATTTTTTTACCTTCATCGAGTGAGCGAGGATTGTAACTAACCGGAACTTCAACAATTTTTATTTTTCTTTTTAAAACTTTTGCAGTTACTTCCGGACAAAACTCAAATCGCTCACACTTTAATTCCAGGTCTTTTATTAGTTCGGTCCTGAATAATTTAAAGCCTGTGGATTCATCGGTGATGGAGCTTCCATAAAGAGCATTTGTAATTTTGCTGAGCAATACACCTCCCCAGTAAAATGAGTTTGTTGATTTCGGATTTTTCAAAAGATTTCGTGAGCCGTAAACTACTTTCACTTTTTTATCTTCAAAAGGTATCAGTAATTTCGAATACTGCGTCGGATCGTATTCAAGATCAGCATCCTGTATGAGAACTATATCACCGGTAACTTCCTGCAAAGCGTTTCTTATAGCAAGACCTTTTCCTGAATTTTTTTTGAGCCGGATGATTTTAATTAATTTCAAATGCTGATTTACTAATTCATTTATTACTTCGAATGATTTATCTTCCGAGCCATCATCAACACAAATTATCTCATGTACTAATCCGGTAGAAATTACTTTCACTACAAGATCTTTAATTGTGCGCTCCTCATTATAAAAAGGAATTATAACTGATAATTTCAATTTCTCCAATTCTTTCAATTGGTCCTGACTTTCGTTTTCAATTCATTGATCCGTTTTTTTATTTCAATGTCGCCGGGTTTTAAATTCAAATATCTTTCGTAGCAGAATATTGACCTTTGAAAATCATTTAATAAATAGTAAATCGATCCGAGATTGTTGTATATGTCGGAGTAATTTGCTTCATCCGTATTTCCGTTACTTTTTTTTATAAAGTTAAGATAAAGAATTTCAGCAGTTTTGTATTGGGAATTATCGAATGCAAAATTTGCCATTCTTATCAGCTCGACCGGCTTTATTCTTTCTTTATAAAACCCACTAAACCAATCCTGAAAATTATCTGTTTGGCTGTTGTTAAGAATTTCATTTTTAATATTTGGAGCGATTTCATTTGTATCAATTCCTTCAGAAGATAATGCCGAAGTAAAATTAAAATTTATATCAGAAGCGTAATTATCTTTTGCATAAACCGAAGACACTTCATCCCAATGAATCAGCCGCCAGTTTTTAAGTTCGTTTATTTGAGAAGTCCAGTAGTAATTTGTAATATCATTCATTATCAAAACCGGTTCATATTTTTCTGTTAAATTTTTTAATCCGTTTTTCAAAAAACTAGTTTGATATTCTTTATAAAAATTTTCTTTAATTACTTCAAGTCTTCCGTCAATAAAAACCGGCTGTTTGATGCGCCAGTCAAGCCATCCGCCCAGCTCAAGTTTGTTAATTAATTTTCCATCCAGTGAATTGACATTTAAAAATTCTGCAGATTTTTCCGGAAGAATTGTTTCATCTATTCCTGTCCCGAATTTTATTTCGGAATTATAACTCCAGTAGTATGCTCCTGTAATTACTCTGAAACAAATTGATAAAAATATTACCGTGAAAGAAATTACTAAGATCTTTTCATACTTTATAAATTTTTCATAATAACGTTTTACATTTTCATATTTTAATATGTCCGCCAGGCAAATTGCGATAATATATCCGGCATAAAGGATAAATATGGGAATATTCCTGAAAGAAGAAAACGAGATATAAAAAAAAGCAGCAAGCAAAGCAAACTGATGAAATGAACGGTTTCTAAAAGTAATAATAATTAAAACAAAACTTACAATGCTTAATATATAATAAAGATACAGCTCTATTCCCAAAATGCCTGTCATTTCCCACGGTGACTGAAGCTCTGTGATAGTCTGCTGGAAAATATTTCCCTTTTGCAACCTCGTGAATAAATAAAAAGGAAATAATACTCCGTTAATAAAGTATGGATTTATAAAAATCGCAGCAATTGAAATGACAAACCACTTCAATAAATTATTATCCACTGCTTTTTTCTCTATAAAAATTGTAATCATATAAACCGAAATTATAAATAATCCGATTATGAACAAGCCGTGCATATTCACCCAGAGAAGCATAATGACCGGAAGCCAAAATAGATTTCCATTTCCGAAATAATAATACCTGTCGAGTATAATTAAGATCAATAGTATGAAAAGCCATGTCACTATTTCAGGACGGTACCCGAACCTTAACTGAATTGAAATGACAGTTGCAAACAGAACCGTCAGCGATAATATAACGGGAGCTTTGTGCAAATTCATACTCTTAAACAAAAGAAAAAACACCCCGGCCAAAATTGCCGAATTGAATAAAGTGAGACCAAAGTAATTAAATACAAGATAGAAAGAATAAATCACAACCTGATATAACCACTGAATGTCAAGGTATTCGTTTTGCGAAACGGTATCTGTAAATATATCTTTGACAGGAATGGAAAAATTTGTAAGTATCCATCTCCCGGCTGCAAGGTGAAAACCCGTGTCATAATTCGCAATCTTCCTAACCGTGAAAATTAGTATCAGTAAACCCAAGCTGAGTAAAGGTATAAGCCACTTTGATTTTAAAATTTCTGAAATACTTAAAGATGCGGTTTTAGATCTTATAAAAACCTTTTTTGGAATTCTTTTTTGAGGAGATAGTTTTTTCTTCAAGAAATATTTATTGACTGCTTATTTTTTATGCAATTTGAAATGATTGGTTTGTTATTTTAAGTCAGTTTTAAGTATCTGTATTGATTTGTGTTTTTTGAGATATTCAAAATCATTTGAATTTGTAAGGGTTTTGTTAGGATAAAAATTATATTTATAGTAAGAATAAATGTGAAGTCGGTTAATTTAAAAAGATTATCGTTATAAAACTCAGTCTTACGACTTTTCCGGGCTACTCACATAAAGGTATCCAGCTTTATAACAATTTTAAATAAACATAATGTTTTCTTGTTTCCCCAAAGCTCTGCTACGGCAGAGGAACAAGAACATAAAGACCTCTTGCCCCTTATACTAATTAAAGTTATAAGGGGAGAAAGAGGTAAGCCATAATCTTCTTAAAGATTTTCGGACTAAATTTCACACTCAGTAGTAATAATCGGAATTCGATTTCACACTCCAAATTTCATTTTTTTAATCATGCGTTTTCAGTAAAATGATGCTCAATGAAAATATTATTTTTCATATTTGCCATTTTGCTGAATGTGAGCACATGCTTTTCTCAAACAGCTTCGGATTCTTTGAATACAGAAAATCCTCCTGATTCTGTTTCAAAAAATATTTCAAATGAATTGGACACAAGCAGACAAATTAAATCAGATGTTGATGCAGTTATAAATTATTCAGCAGCCGATTCTCTTATCTATGATTTGAAAAATATAAAGGTTTATCTTTATAATAAAGCTGTTCTTACATATAAAGATTTAAAGCTCGAAGCCGGAAGAATCACCGTCGATCAGGGAACACTTATACTTGAAGCTTATGGAATTCCCGATTCTATCAGACCCGGTAAGTTCGTTCAGTCCCCGCTGATGTTTCAGGGTACTGAAAAATATGAGGGAGCAAAGCTTACTTACAATTTTAAAAATCAGCAGGGAAGTGTTTCGATGGGATTCAGCGATGCTGAGGTCGGGTATTACTTCGGTGATAAAATTAAAAAAGTAACAAGTGATGTACTTTTTATAAAAAATGGAATCTATACAACATCAACAGACAGGGAAGACCCTGAATATTATTTTCTTTCTCCAAAGATGAAAGTTATTCCGAATGATAAAGTAATTGCACAGTCGGTGTTCATTTACATTGAAGGAGTTCCGGTTTTCTGGATACCATTTGGAGTCTTTCCAAACAGAACGGGAAGATCTTCCGGGCTGATTCCTCCAAAATTCGGTGATGACGGTACTTATGGAAATTATTTTTCACGGCTTGGATATTTTTGGGCAATTAGTAACTTTACGGACGCTGCATTCATTACAAGTTATTTTTCCAAAGGAAGGATTGATCTTTACGGAAGATTTCGCTATGCAAAAAAATATAATTATTCAGGAAGCGTTGAAGCCGGATATTCGAGAATCAGATTAGGTGAAAGCACTGATATCGGAACCTCTAATTCGGATGCATGGAATCTGACTTTAGCTCATAATCAGCAGATAAATCCGACATCGCGCT
This sequence comes from Bacteroidota bacterium, assembly GCA_030855105.1. Classification (GTDB taxonomy): domain Bacteria; phylum Bacteroidota; class Ignavibacteria; order Tepidaquicellales; family Tepidaquicellaceae; genus JAGPCH01. Next base: position 83,866 of record JALYRX010000006.1, read on the forward strand.
TTGATGCCAGCCTGACTTTTACAAGCGGTAAAAATTATTATAATGTTTCCACGAATTCATTATCGGAATTATTGCAGCAAAATATCATTTCAAATGTTACTTATTCAAAAAACTGGGAAAATACTCCTTATTCTTTAAATGTAAATTATTACAGAGATCAAAACCTTTTTACAGGTGATTTAAGAGAAAGAATTCCATTGCTTAACTTTTCAATAACACAAACTTTTCCATTTGAATCTGCAACATCAAATTACTTCAATAAGAAAATTTACGAATATTTATCTTTTTCATATAATGGGAGTATCCTTAATAACCGAACAAATATTAAAAATCCAACCTTAACAAATCCCGACAGTGTAGTGAGGGAATTCCGTTCGGGGATAAGGCACTCATTAAATTTTAATCTGTCGCCTAAGTTTGAGTTTATTTCTTTCAGTCCGTTTTTTAATTATAGTGAAATTTGGTATAACAAGTATGTAACAAAGAATTTTAATCCTTTTGACAGCTCGGTAATTACTAATGATGTTAATGCAATAAAGTCGCTGAGGTATTTCAACACGGGTGTAAGTTTTTCTACAAGATTTGTCGGTATTTTCACACCGAGAATTTTTAATGTAAGGGGAATACGGCATACTATCACACCAGCCATTAGCTATGTTTATCAACCCGATTTTTCCGATCCGAAATGGGGATATTATAATAGTTATCTAAATGAATTTGGACAGCAGGTCAGGTATTCGATTTTTGAGAAGGAGGTTTTCCGAGGCGCACCTTCCGGAGAATCTCAATCACTAGCATTTACAATCGGGAATGTTTTTGAAATGAAAACATACGTAAATGATACTACGGAAAATAAATTCCAACTCTTTAATATAGATGCGGGAATTAATTATAATTTTGCAGCGGACTCATTAAAATTCTCACCGCTGTTTACTTCCTTTAGAACAAACATCGGCAGTTTCCTCAACATTTCGGGCGCGGCTACTTTTAATCTTTATAAGTTCGATACAAATGACAGCGCAAGAATAAATCAGTTCCTGATTAACACCGATGGAAAGCTCGCTAATATCACAAGTTTCAATATCAGTATGTCAACCTCATTCGATTTTGGCTCAATCGGAAAAAATGTAAATACTGTGACACCCAACGATACTTTGATGCTGCAAGGGGATTATGAAGGCATAAGCACCACCAAATTAGATGAAGTTTCATTTAATATACCATTTAGCGGAGGGCTGGGATTTAATTATTCCGAATCCAGACCGGATCCATTATCAACTTTCCGTTCATCAAATTTGTCAGGAAACATTGCATTCAATCTCACAGAGAAATGGAGATTTACTTTTTCAACAAGCTATGATATTTTAAGCAAGCAAATAGTCGCGCCGTATATAACTGCTTACAGGGATTTGAATTCATGGGAAATGAATTTCAACTGGTATCCCACCGGAACATACAGGGGTTTTTCGCTTGAAGTCAGGATTAAAGCACCCCAGCTTAATGATATAAAAATTTCAAAACAGACAAATGTAAGAGGAGTGTTTAATTGAAATTACAAAAATATTCGGGAGCCGGAAATATATTTTTAATGATTAATAATCTTGATGCAAATTACAAAGATTATGAAACCATTATTCGGGAGTTGACCTCTAAAGATAACGAAATGGACGGAGTTATATTTTTAGAGAAGTCATCAATAGGAGATTTCAAGATGAATTATTTTAATAAAGATGGGACCGGAGAAGCGCTTTGCGGTAACGGAATGAGATGTACAATGAAATTTATTAATGATAATAAAATTTCGGAACAGAACAATCTAAAAATTGAAGCGGTCTCGAAAATTTACGATTGTAACAATTTAGAAGACGGACAAATCTCGGTTTCTTTTCCTGCGCCTAAAAAAATAAAGACAAACTTTAAGCTAAAGGTTCACTTTCAGGAGTGGTGGGAATTGCTGAATTGCTCGTATGTCGACTGCGGCTCTCCGCATATTGTGGTTTTCATTGATGAGATAGAAAAGCCGGTTGTGAAAAAACTTGAAGAAGTGAATATTAACGAATGGGGAAGGAATATCAGGATGCATAAGGATTTGATGCCGGAAGGAGCCAATGCAAATTTTGTTAAAGTCATTTCAAAGGAAAAAGGTGAACTGGAAATCAGAAGTTATGAAAGAGGTGTTGAAGGAGAAACGCTCGCCTGCGGAACCGGCGCAATTTCATCTGCAATTATTTTCTACATTCTCAGGAATCAAATAAATCCTGTAAAAATTTTAACGAGATCCGGAGAGTACCTTGTATTAGAATTGAATATTGAAAATAAAAAACTGACTGGTGTTAAGCTGATTGGAAATGCGGTAAGGATATAAAAAAAGTGTGGCACAAAGCAATGTGCCACACTTGAATATCTTAAAAATAGATTTTTTAAAAAACTGTAAAAATTGCTGTTACATTTGTGAACTTATCACCTTCCTCATCATGACGTTTGTTTAAACCTGCAGTAATACCTAAGGTAATGTAGTTTTCCAAATAGAAATTGAATCCGGTTGTAAATATATGATTAGGAGTTGAAAAATCTCTTACAATTCCGAATGTTGAATTTGTAGTTGTATCAATTACATTATCAATTTGTTGAATTAAATTTATAGTGTAACCGGCAATAAAAGAAATTCTGTTTGTTAAATTATAAGAATAATTGACATTTCCCGTTCCCTGAATAAGTGTTGCAAATGAAGAATCAAAAGGAGAATTTGCACCGGCAGTAAAGTTTATTTGCTGATGTAAATCCAGAGGATATGAATATCTTCCCTGTAAGTTTAATGTTGGAGCCGGATTTTTTAGTGAATCATTTCTGGTTAATACAGTATATCCTACACCTGTTCTTATATCTCCACCATAATATCGTGGATTTATAAATTGATTAATTCCGAAAAGAACTTCTCTGATTCTAAAATATGAAAGAGAGCTGGTGACAAATTCTCCTGCAACCCCTGATGCTTCTATTAACTTTAAAATATCTCCGATTATTTTGTATTCATAAATGGATTTATATAAAGTTCTGTATTGACTTTCTCTATCAATAATTCTTGCAATTTCCTGCATTGTAGTTTTTGGCATATAAGCAGTAGTAACAGCGAATCTTTTCAAATCTTCATCAATTCTAATTGCTTTTGCCATTGCAGTTGCATCAACCAATCTTCCATATCCAAGACCTCCAAGGACGTTTATTTCAGGTCTGTTTTCCCGTCCAAATTCGGATTGTCTTAAATAACTTGATGTTAACCCTGCAAAATAAAACGCCGATGTTCTTTGGGTGAAATATTTATTAATGTTAGCCGCTAAATTATAAGCTGCTCTTGTAGAGTCTTGATATTTTCCGCTTAAGCTGGCATTAAGTCCCAGATCCCAGGAAAATGGCAAAGATGTATAAAAAGTATTGAAGGCACCATTAACATTAAATTGATTCGTAGTAACAGAATCTCCTGTTTGTGCCCAGTTATAACTTCCACCGATTAACATTTGCTTGGCTGTGCTGACAGGAATGTTAAAATCAGTTATTTTAACATTCTGAGCATATCCGACGGAAGTTATAAATAAAATAGATAAAATGTATTTTAAAATTTTCATTTCTTACCCTTTCATTAGTTTTTAAATATCAGCAATATATACATATTTTATAAAATATCTAATGCATTAATTTAAGTGATTAAATATTTTTTAAACTTTTAAATTTTATATTTGGATTTTATTATTCTTTTGATTATTATTGAGATAATTATAATTTCTATTTAACTTTGAACAAATTTGGAGAAAAAACAACTAATTGTAATCGGAGCAGGACCGGGAGGATATGCTGCGGCCTTTCTTGCTGCTGATATCGGGATAGTGACTACTTTAATAGACAGTGAAACAAACCCGGGAGGTGTTTGTTTATACCGCGGTTGCATTCCTTCAAAAGCACTTCTTCATGTTGCTAAAGTTATTTCCGAATCGGCCGAAGCAAAAATTTTCGGTGTGGAATATTTAAATCCGAAAATTGATTTAAAAAAAATGAACTCATGGAAAGATGATGTCGTCACTAAGCTTACTTCAGGTCTTGGACAACTCAGCAAGCAAAGAAAAATCGAATATATAAAAGGCAGTGCAAAGTTCGTTGATTCCAACAGCATTGAAGTAACGAAAGAAAATAAAGAAAAGGAAATTTTAAATTTTGAAAATGCTGTCATTGCATCGGGTTCTGTCCCCTCGAAAATTCCTGCTTTATCAATTGACTCTCCGAAGATTTTAGATTCAACTTCGGCATTGAATATCGGGGATGTTCCGAAGTCTATGCTTGTAATCGGCGGGGGATATATAGGACTCGAGCTTGGAACGGTCTATGCGACATTGGGAACAAAAATTACAGTTGTAGAAATGCTTCCGAGATTATTAAATGGTGCCGATCCTGATCTCGTATCTGTTCTTTCCAAACGACTAACTTTGTTGTTTGACGCAATTATGCTTAATACGAAAGTTACAGGAATGGAAGAAGTAAACGATGGAATTAAAGTTTTTTTTGAAGATGATAAATCACAAAAAAGTGAAAAAATATTTGACAAAGTTCTTATCTCAATAGGAAGAAAACCAAATACAAAAAATCTTGCTCTTGAAAACACAAGAGTTGAAATTGATGAGAAAGGATTTATTAAAGTTGATGAGCAACTGAGAACAACTGAAAAAAATATTTTTGCTATCGGTGATGTGGCAGGGGAGCCAATGCTTGCTCACAAAGCATCACACGAAGGCAGAGCAGCTGTAGAAGTAATAGCGGGTCATGATGTTTCATTCCGGCCTAAAGCAATTCCTTCTGTTGTATTCACTGACCCTGAAATTGCATGGTGCGGACTGACGGAAACTGAAGCAAAAAAAAATAATATGGATATTACAATTGCTAAATTTCCATGGGCAGCATCAGGAAGGGCAATGACAATAGGAAATACTAACGGTCTTACAAAACTAGTAATAGATACAGAAACAGAGAGAATCCTTGGAGTAGGGATTGTTGGGCCCGGAGCCGGAGATTTAATTTCAGAAGGAGTCCTGGCAATTGAGATGGGTGCAAATGCAGCTGATATAAAACTCACCATTCACCCGCATCCGACATTATCGGAAACGATAATGGAATCAGCCGAAGTTTTCTTTGGACAGAGCACACATATTTACAGACCGAAGAAATAGTTTAAAAGTTTATAAAGTTTGTAAGGTTTGTAAGGTTTAAAAATCATGTTATCATTAAAATCATTTGATCATAGTCAAAGTTTGTAAAGTTTGTAAAGTTTGTAAGGCAATAAAATCAGCTTAATCCATGTTAAGGTTTGCTCATCAATCATAGCCATCATTAAATCATTGAATCATAGTTTAAAACAACAAATGAATTTAAAAGAAAAAAATTTTGAAAGTGAATTTAATTTTAAAACTTCACGAAGCGGCGGAAAAGGAGGACAGAATGTAAATAAGGTCGAAACAAAAATTGAATTGAGCTTCGATGTGGATAACTCCCTTTTAATTAATGAAAACGAAAAGGAAAAAATTTTAAACAAACTGAAAAACAGAATTGATAAGACCGGAGTTCTTAAAATCACATCTCAATCAGAACGAACACAGTATTTCAATAAACTTAAAGCGATAAAAAAATTCTATGAGTTAATTGAAAAAGCACTGGAGGAAGAAAAAGTTAGAAAGAAAATAAAACTAACAAAGTCCGATAAGGAAAAAAGACTGGACGAAAAAAGAAATGCCTCTTTGAAAAAAAAGCTCCGTAAAATAAATACAAAAGATTTTTCAGATTAAAAATCCTTTAATGAGAAAACATTTTCCTTATGGATTCATAAAATCATCATCATTGGATTCTCGAGCGCTTCACATATCCATCTCAAAAACCTCGCTGCATCTGCTCCATCAATAATCCTATGGTCGTATGTTAAAGATAATGGAAGCATAAATGCCGGATCAAATTTAGCATTATTGTAAACTGCCTCATTGCTTCCTCTCGAAACTCCAAGTATTACTACCTGCGGAGCGTAAACTATAGGTGTAAAATTCGTTCCCCCGATCCCCCCAAGATTTGAAATTGTAAAGTTGCCTCCTTCCATTTCATCAGGAGTTATTTTTTTATTTCTTGCTTTCTCGGCAAGCTCGTTTAACTCTTTTGAAATTTCAGTTATATTTTTTTTGTCAATGTTTTTCACAACCGGAACCAGCAACCCTCTGTCAGTGTCCACAGCTACACCAATGTTGAAATACTTTTTCAAAATTACTTCCTTTTTTTCTAAATCTATGCTCGAATTAAACTGCGGGAAATTTTTGAGTGCAGCTTCACATACTTTAACCAAGATAGAGGTTATTGTTAAATGTCCGCCTGCATTTTCAACTCCCTTGATATTTTTCTTTCTGAATTCTTCGAGTTTTGTAATATCCGCTTTATCAAATTGCGTTACCATAGGAATTGTTGTCCATGCATAAGTCATTGCTTCTGCTGTAATTGTTCTGATCTTTGTCATGGATACTATTTCAATGTCACCCCATTTCTTAAAATCCGGTAAAGGCCTTTGAGCAATTGAAATTCCCGAAGATGAGTCCGAGCTAAGTCGGGTTTTTACATATTTTTTAACATCGTCTTCTGTAATTTTTTCCCCGTCTCCGGAACTTGTTATCAGGTTAATATCAACACCGAGCTCACGTGCGAGCCGTCTGACTGAGGGTGAAGCAGGTGCAGAAGTTTTATTTGCAATAAATTCTTTCGTTTCATCACTCTTATCTTTTTTTTCATCACTCTTCTCTTCTTTCTTTTCATCACTCTTCTCTTCTTTCTTTTCATCACTCTTCTCGTCTTTTTTTTCACTCTTGTCTTCTTTCTTTTCATCACTCTTCTCGTCTTTTTTTTCATCACTCTTCTCGTCTTTTTTTTCATCACTCTTCTCGTCTTTTTTTTCACTCTTGTCTTCTTTCTTTTCATCACTCTTGTCATCTTTCTCTTTCTTTTCATCACTCTTATCTTCTTTCTTTTCATCACTTTTGTCTTCTTTCTTTTCATCACTCTTTTCATCTTTCTTTTCATCTTTCTCTTCATCACTCTTTTCATCTTTCTCTTTCTTTTCATCACTCTTATCTTCTTTCATTTCATCACTCTTATCTTCTTTCTTTTCATCACTTTTATCTTCTTTCTTTTCATCACTTTTATCTTCTTTCTTTTCATCATCTCCGTTAGTTTCCACTGTAATGATCACAGCTCCTATTTTTATTATGTCACCCTGCTTTACATTTACTTCTTTTACAATACCGCTCTCTGTTGAAGGCACTTCAAAGGTTGCTTTCTCTGTCTCAAGCTCTACAAGCGGCTGATCAATTTCTACCTTATCACCTACATTAACAAGAACTTTTAACACATCGCCGGTTTCTACATTGTCGGAAACTTCGGGTAGTTTTACTTCTTTTATCATAAGTTTTTATACATTTATGCTTTCACCGGATTAGGTTTATTTATATTCAATCCGAAATCCTGTATCGCCTTTTCCACTTCGCACGATTTCAATTTATTTTCTTTTGATAATGCATACAATGTCGCAACAACAATGTATTTGTAATCGACTTCAAAAAAGTCCCGGAGCTGCTCTCTTCCATCACTTCTGCCGAAACCATCGGTTCCCAAAAAATAAAATTCTCCCGGGATCCATTTTGTTATTGATGCCGGCAACGCCTTTATATAATCCGACGCAGCGATGAATACTCCCGATTCCTTCTCAAGAACTTTACTTATATAAGGTGAAACTTTTTTGTCAGGATTCAGCATGTTTACTCTTTCGGCGGCAATAGCATCCATGTATAATTCTTTGTAACTCGTTACGCTCCACACATCTGCCGATACATTGTATTTCTCTTCAAGGACTTTTTGAGCTTTGATTGACTCATTCAAAATCGTTCCGCTGCCGAATAGATGCGCCTTCAGTTTTGATTTCTTATTCTTAGATTCGGAATATTTATACATACCATTTAAAATACCTTCTTCGACTCCTTCGGGCATCGGAGGCATTTTATAAGTTTCATTCATGACTGTCAGATAATAAAAAATATCTTCCTGTTTTTCATACATTCGATGCATTCCGTCTTTAATAATTACTGCAATCTCATAAGCAAAAGTCGGATCATAACATTTTAAATTTGGTACAGGTAAAGCAAGTATATGACTGTTGCCGTCCTGATGCTGAAGACCTTCTCCGCTGAGTGTCGTCCTCCCTGCTGTACCTCCGATAAGAAATCCTCTCGTCCGGCAATCTGCCGCAGCCCAGATCAAATCTCCAATCCTTTGAAATCCAAACATCGAATAAAAAATAAAAAAAGGAATCATATTTATTCCGTGAGTTGCGTAAGCTGTCCCGGCTGCAATAAAAGAAGATACTGATCCCGCTTCGGTTATCCCTTCCTCAAGTATCTGCCCTTTCTTTTCTTCTTTATAATAGAGCAAACTTCTTTTGTCAACAGGCTCATATAATTGTCCGACGTGTGAATATATTCCAACCATCCTGAATAAAGATTCCATTCCAAATGTTCTTGCCTCATCCGGAACTATCGGAACAATATTTTTTCCTATTTCTTTATCTTTCAAAAGTTTTGTAAGTAAATGAACAAACACCATTGTAGAAGCAACTTCACGGTCGCCATTGCCTTTATAAAATTCTTCAAACAATTCTCTACCCGGAATTTTCAAAGCAGGGGCAGACTCACCGTCTCTCTTTGGAATAAACCCGCCGAGCTCTTTTCGTCTTTGCATTAAATACTTCATCTCTCCGCTTTCTTCCGGAGGCCTGTAAAACGGGGCATCGGCAACTTCTTCATCTGAAATCGGAATTCCAAATCGGCTTCTAAACTCACGAAGCTCCTGTTCATTTAATTTCTTTTGCTGATGTGTAATATTTTTCCCTTCACCTGCTTCACCAAGCCCGTATCCTTTTATCGTTTGAGCAAGAATAACCGTAGGTGAACCCTTATGTTCAAATGCTTCTTTATAAGCTGCATAAACTTTTTCAGGGTCATGTCCGCCGCGTTTTAGTTTTTGCAATTGTTCATCGGAATAATTTTTTACAAGCTCCAAAAGTTGCGGATCTTTTCCAAAAAAATCTTCTCTTATTACATTTCCACCGGAGACAGTATACATTTGAAACTGACCGTCGAGAACTTCATTCATTCTTTCAACCAATAAACCATTTTCGTCTTTTGAAAGAAGCGGATCCCAATCTCCTCCCCAAATAACTTTGATCACATTCCATCCCGCTCCTCTGAATATCGCTTCAAGCTCCTGAATGATTTTTCCATTACCTCTCACAGGACCGTCGAGTCGCTGGAGGTTGCAGTTGATCACAAAAATCAGGTTATCTAATTTTTCGCGTGATGCTAAAGTGATTGCGCCGAGTGATTCGGGTTCGTCTGTTTCACCGTCTCCAAGAAACGTCCAGATTTTTTGTTTTGACGTATCTTTAATTCCACGGTCTTCAAGATAGCGGTTGAATCTCGCCTGATATATTGACATTATCGGCGCAAGTCCCATCGATACCGTAGGATATTCCCAGAACCTCGGCATTAGCCATGGATGCGGATAAGAAGACAATCCTCTGTCAGATGATAATTCTCTTCTGAAATTTTTTAAATCATTTTCGGAAATTCTTCCTTCAAGCATTGCACGCGCATAAATTCCCGGTGCAGCATGTCCTTGAAAATAAATTATATCTCCGCCGCTGGGATCATTCTTTCCGCGGAAAAAATGATTGAATCCGACTTCGTATAAAGTTGCAGCAGATGCATATGTCGAAATGTGTCCGCCGATTCCTCCAAGCTCACGATTAGCTCTGACAACCATCGCCATTGCATTCCATCTTAATATACTTTTTATTCTTCTTTCGATTTCGCGGCTCCCGGGATAGACAGATTGCTTATCTGCCGGTATTGTATTTATATAAGGAGTATTTGCTGTGAATGGAATTTTGACGCCATGCTCCTGTGCATAGATTTGTAATTTTCTTAGAAGCTCGGTAACTCTTTCCGGACCCTGGCTTTGTAAAATATAATCAAGTGATTCTAACCACTCTTTATTTTCAAGAGCATTTTCAGTCTCGTTAAGTTTTTTAATTTCTTCGTTACTCATTTATTAGTAAAGTATTTTTTGTTAATTCGAAAATACTTATTTGAGAAACTAAGAAAAACTTTAAAAAATTTACCACAGATTGATGAATGAAAAAAGAAAGCGGTTTTTGATTATCAATTATTTTCTTGCATTTGGAAACATCAATGTCTTGCTGAACTTTCATTATTCTACTAACCTCTTCGCCAATAATTTCTGTATTTCTTTCAACAGTTCTTTTATTTTAATACTTATTTGAAATTCGAAAAAAAGATTTTTTTCTCAGGGAAGGAATTAATTTATTTTGATAACAGCAGATTTAATATCCGTCAGCCAAATCATTACGTCTTTATCCATAAACAGCTTTCTTAGTCCTATTTATTTACTGTTCAAGATATGAATTTTCTGATCGCTCTTTCTTTTAAAAGGTAAATATCTCTATTGAACAATTTTTAAGATTTTTTTTAAAGTCTAAAATAATTTTCAATATATTCAAAGGGATTTTTAGAATTAATATCAACAATAAAATCTATATCACTATTTGAATTTCCATTTGTTTCGACCCAAATACAAAAAGCGATTTTACTTTATATTTTTTACAAAGATTTTTTAATTCACCAGGGTTTTTATTTATTTTATCCATTTTATAAAAATGATCTTTTAATATAAATTATTGACAACTTATAAAATTACATTCGTTAATGAAGTTAGCATATTCTTCTGGGGAAATAATACTTACTTTATTGAAAAGCTCACATTTACAACAGCAGTCACGGTTTTTTCCAATGAAGAAGTGTTATTAATTCCATAGTCGGAAATCTCAGTAGAATTTTTTGCATTAATTTGCATTACACCCATTCTGGATGATCGGACTTCCCCGATACCGTTTTCAGTACTTTGGGCGATTTGCTCGGCTCTTTCCTTTGCGTCACGTGATGCTCTACCTATCATTTTAATTTTTAAGTCACCAAGCTTTGTATAAAGAAACTCCGGCGGCAGCGAATTAATCTCGACTCCTTCATTTATTAGATCAGTCACTTCACGTGAAAGGTTGTCAATTTTACCTACGTCATTGGATTCGATTGAAACATCTTGTGATAACCTGTAACCCGAAATAAGATTGGTTGGAATTCCCTGATTATCATTTACATACAAGTTGGTTGTATTAATTGAAGACATTACAATCTTGTCCTGATTAAAACCTTTTGACAAAAGATAATTGTTAACTTTTTCTTTGCTTGCCTTAAGTTTTGCGAATGCATCTGCCAGAGTATTCGATTCGGCAGAAAACGTTCCGCGCCATATTGCAAAATCTGATGTAATATTTTCCGATGCCGAGCCGGTAACAGTTATTGTAACATTGCTTCTGGAAACATATCTCCATGTCGAGGAAAGAATCCATGCTCCGATAATAAAACCCACAGCTAAGATTATTGCAAGAATGGTAAAGTTTGATTTGTTGACGTAGTTTGTATTGTTCATAATTATTTTTTGTTAAACTAAATTATTAAAACAGAAAGTTCAATCGAAAAAACATCAAGCATGAAATATATCCTTTAAAAAAACCTTACAAACCTTACAAACCTTACAAACTTTACAAACCTTACAAACTTTACAAACCTTACAAACTTTACAAACCTTACAAACCATACAAACTTTACAAACCTTACAAACCTTACAAACCTTACAAACCTTACAAACTTTACAAACTTTACAAACCTAAAAAACCTAACAAACCTAACAAACCTTACAAACCTTACAAACCTTACAAACTTTACAAACCTTACAAACTTTACAAACCTTACAAACTTTACAAACTTTACAAACTTTATTTATAATTTCCTTAATCTAAATTGATTTATAATACATATTTCCCTAATTTGCCATACCTCGAATGCTCATAAATAATTCTAAATGGCAGATCTAAAAATCTTTGCGGGCAGATTTTCTAATTATTTAGGGAAGAAAATTGCACATAATTTACAGAAGAAAAAACTCGGCAAGTGCTCGGTACAGACTTTTTCCGATGGAGAAATATGGGTTAAATATAATGAAAATATTCGCGGATGCGATGTGTTTATTATTCAGTCAACTATTCCTCCTTCAGATAACTTAATGGAGCTTCTGATAATGATTGATGCCGCAAAGAGAGCGTCAGCTACAAGAGTAACAGCTGTGATTCCATATTTCGGTTATGCACGCCAAGACAGAAAAGATCAGCCAAGAGTTTCTATTACAGCAAAGTTAGTTGCTAACCTGATTACCAAAGCAGGTGCGGACAGAGTCATTACAATGGATTTGCATGCGTCTCAGTTGCAGGGTTTTTTTGATATTCCGGTAGATCATTTATACGGGTCGGCAGTATTCATGAAAAAATTCAGACACTTGAAGATACCGAATCTTGCAGTTGCATCTCCTGACGTCGGTGGAATAAAAATGGCGCGCTCTTATGCCAAGAGATTACATTCGGATCTCATAATGATTGACAAAAGAAGACCGAAGCCCAACGTTGCCGAAGTAATGAATATAATAGGTGAAGTAAAAGGAAAAAATATTTTGATTATAGATGACCTGATTGATACAGGAGGAACATTTGTAAATGCAGTGAATGCATTAAAGGAAGAAGGAGCAAATAAAATCTACGGAGCATGTACTCATGCGGTTTTTTCCGGCGAATCGCTGGAAAGAATAAATAACTCTCCTTTAAATAAACTATTCGTTTCAGATACGCTGCCTATGAGTCATACATCACCTAAAATTGAAGTTGTTTCAGTAGCAGAACTTTTCGCAGAGTCAATCTGGAGAACAAACAAGAACAAATCTATAAGTTCTTTATTTGATGTTGATAAGGGAGTTTAGTTGATTTGTTGATTAGTTAATTTGTTGATTAGTTAATTTGTTGATTAGTTAATTTGTTGATTAGTTAATTTGTTGGTTAGTTAATTTGTTAACCATTTAACCAATAACCATTTAACCAATCAACTACTCAAGGATTGAATTGAAAGCAAACAATCCGATTCCTATTTTAAGACAAAGTAAAATTATAATAATAAATAGAAAATAAAATGAGTGTAGATATTGTAATGCCGAAGATGGGCGAGTCAATAATGGAAGGTACAATTCTTAAGTGGCACAAAAAACCCGGAGACAAAGTTAATGTGGATGAAACTATACTTGAAATTTCTACTGACAAAGTTGATACAGAAGTTCCCTCTCCCGAATCAGGAGTTGTTTCTGAATTGCTATACAAAGAAGGTGATGTTGTCGAAGTTGGAAAAGTAATTGCAAAGCTTGAATCCAATGGCGCAGCGAAAACACCTGAAGAAAAAACAAAACAAGAAATAAAAGAAGAACCAATGGCAAAGGAAGAATACACTTCTGAAATTAAACAGGAAGCTAAAGAAATTATAAAGCCAACAGAAATTGTAAAGGAGGAAATAAAAAGTGCATCGCCTCTTCAAACTTCGGGAAACGGAGAAGGGAAATTCTATTCACCGTTGGTTTTGAATATTGCACAAAAAGAAGGAATAGGATTTGCCGAATTGGAAAAAATTTCGGGAACAGGAGTTGATGGAAGAGTTTCAAAAAAAGATATATTAGCATATTTAAAAACAAGAACATCACAAACCGCTGAAGCACCAAAAGTTCAGGAAACAAAACCATCGACATCCGAAACGAAACTTGCCACTGCAGAAAAAACAATTGAGCTCCCGAAACAAAAAATTGATTATAATGAAGAAGGACTTTCTGTGATGGAGTTTGATAACATTCGGCAAAAAATGGCAGAGCACATGATGATGTCGAAAAAAATTTCCCCTCATGTGCAGGCGATAGCAGAATGTGATCTGACGAATGTTGATAAAGTAAGACTTTCGATGAAAGATGAGTTCGAGCAAAAAGAAGGATTCAAATTGACATATATGCCTTTCATTTGTGAAGCAGTTGTAAAAGCATTAAAGGATTTTCCTTTGGTTAATTCAATTATTGATGATTCAACGGTGCCGTATAAAGCAATTACCCGTAATTCAATAAACCTCGGGATCGCTGTTGCAATGGATAACGGCGGACTTATTGTTCCGGTGATTCATAATGCTGACGGCATGAATCTCATCGGTATTGCAAGAAGCTTAAATGATTTAGCGAAGAGAGCACGGATTAAAAAACTAACTCTCAATGAAATTCAGGGCGGGACTTTTTCACTCACAAACTTCGGAGTCTTCGGCAATGATATTGGGATTCCAATCATAAATCAGCCACAGGTTGCTATTTTAGGATTGGGTGCTATAAAGAAAAGACCGATTGTTCTTGAGACAGATGAAGGAGACTTTATTGTTCCGAGAAAGACTATGTTTATAACTCTTTCGTTTGACCATAGATTAGTCGATGGGGCATTGGGAGGAAAGTTTACTATGAGAATTGCGCATTATCTTCAAAACTACAAGTAGAAATCGTAACATCATAAAGAATAATATTTTTTTATTCCGCGGATCATATTGATGAAACCGTTAAAACGGTTTTCAAACACGACTAAAGTCGTGCTCTTATATTTTTAAAATAATATAAACCTTTAATCAACATCTCTGCATTCTTTTCGGATTAGAAAATTCGAAAGTAACTCTAAAACGTTTTTAGCGGTTCTTGAAGAAAGAAATTTAATATTTTTAATAATGCCAAAGAAAATTCTCTCAATACTCACATTTTTTATAATCTGTTCACATGTTTACTCACAGGAAAAAGCCGATATAAAATACTGGATATTTTTTAAAGACAAAGGTGAATTTAAACCCGGTATGGAAATTACAAAAGGAAGTGATGCATATGAAAAAGGAAAAGAGCTTCTTAATGAAAGGGCGATCAAAAGAAGATTAAAAGTTTTAAGTGAAGATAATCTTATTGACTTTGCGGACTTACCTTTAGAATCAGATTATGTAAACGGAATAATGAATTCGGGTGTAAAGTTAAACGCAACGTCAAGATGGCTCAATGGAGTTAGTGCGTATATGACAAAGAGCCAATTAAATACGGTAAAGACACTTCAATATGTTTCGCAGATAAAAGTTGTAAATAAGCTTTACAAACAGGAAATTGAATTAATCAAGAATGGCAAAAATAATCCGGAAGACAGCTCAAAGAATATTCATAACTATGGGAATTCTTTTAATCAAATGAATACAGTGAATGTTCCGAAAGTCCACAATTTAAATATTACAGGAAAAGGAGTTTTAATAGCAAGCTTTGATGACGGATTCGATTGGAAAAACCATGAAGCTTTGAAAAATTTAAAAATTATTGATGAGTATGATTTTATTAATGATGATAAAAATACTTTCGCAGAAAGAAATCAAAGATACAAAGACGAAGATAATCAGGGGGCGCATGGAACTGCAACTCTCTCGACTATGAGCGGATACAAAGAAGGTAAAATTATCAGTCCGGCATTTGATTCGGAAATCCTTTTGGCAAAAACAGAATACGTTCCAACCGAAACACCAATGGAAGAAGACTTTTGGCTTGAAGCAGCCGAATGGGCAGAAGCGAAAGGAGCTGATATTATTACAAGCTCATTGATTTACAAACAATATGATGAGCCATACGAAAATAATTCTTATGCGTATGATGATTACGACGGTAACACTGCAATAACTACTTTGGCAGCAGACAGATCTGCATATCTTGGTATAGTCGTTTGCCAGGCAATGGGAAATTATAATCAAACATCAATACCATCACTTGGTTCGGCTGCAGACGGTGATTCGATTATTTCTGTAGGTGCAGTAACTATTACCGGTGAAACGGCAACCTTTACTTCTAACGGGCCGACCAAAGACGGCAGAACAAAGCCGGATGTAGTAGCTCCGGGTGTTTATGTTTATGCTGCTGTGGTAGAAGAGATTTCAGGAAATGATTCAACCTATGAATATACTAACGGAACTTCTTTTTCTACACCGATAACTGCAGGGATATGCGCGTTGATTTTGTCAGCTCATCCCGAACTGACACCAATGCAGGTGAGA
Source organism: Bacteroidota bacterium (assembly GCA_030855105.1). Classification (GTDB taxonomy): domain Bacteria; phylum Bacteroidota; class Ignavibacteria; order Tepidaquicellales; family Tepidaquicellaceae; genus JAGPCH01. The sequence goes on from JALYRX010000006.1 coordinate 100,026, forward strand.
GATGCCTTACGAAATACTGCAAGCTTTTCAAAGAATCCAAATAATGTTTTGGGCTGGGGAATTGTAAATGCCTATGATGCTGTACTTTACAATGGGATGGCGTGGAGTAACGATCCGGAATTTAAATTTTCAGAAAACGGAACTGTTGTATCAACTTATTTGGCTTCAAAAGATTTAATCAATCCTAACACTGTTAAGTTTTTTTATTCCCTCGACGGAGGGATGAGTTATGAAAATATAAAATTAAACTTAACTGAGCCTAACGGTGATCAGAATAATTCCGGAAAATATTCAGCTGTCTTGAAAAATGTCCCGGATGTGTACAAAACAAAATATTATTTCAGCTCCGAGGACTACAGCGGAAGTACTTCTGTTTATCCGAAGGATGCACTGAGCGATAACGTTAATCCGGGGAATAATTAGTTAGTGAATCAACACTCAACAAGAATAAATCCACATTTTTAGAAAAGCATAACTTGCTAAATATAATCTTTTCCATAATAATTTCTTTCATATTTAATAACTGAACACCTCTCATCGGAAAAGAAGTTTATAAATTGATTATCATAATTAAACCTTAAGTAATTCAAGGGCTAATGAGTATAACAATAAATATCGATCATGTTTTTTATTAATTTGATAGAAAGTTCTTCAAGTCAATAGGGGCAAAAATAAATTGTCTTTTGGGTATCCCGGGAAACTTGGTTGCGTTTGCTTGTAAGTTTTCATTTCAAGTGGAAATGATGGATTTGTTGCGTTTTATAAAATTTTAAACATCGTCATAAACTTCTCTTTCAACGATCTCGCAAATTATATGCCCCGCAGTAATGTGACCTTCCTGTATTCTTTGAGCATTATCCGAAGGTATTAAAATTGTGTAGTCACATTCTTTGATCAGCCTGCCGCCGTCCTTTCCGAGAAATCCGACCGAAATAATTTTTTTCTCTTTTGCCTTTGCAACTGCTTTAAGAATATTCGGTGAATTACCACTTGTGGAAAAGCAAATTAAAGCATCGCCTTCGGCACCGAGACCTTCGACATTTCTTGCAAATACATTTTCAAAACCGATGTCGTTACCGCCGGCTGTTAGGTTGGAAGTATCGGTCGTCAAAGCAATTGCAGCAATAGCAGGACGGCTGAGATCCTGTGATAAACGAATCATAAACTCAGTTGCAAGGTGTTGTGAATCCGCAGCACTGCCTCCGTTGCCGATAAACATTATTTTTTTACCATTCTTAATTATTTTTACCAATTCATCCGCGGCTTTATTTATTTCATCATAACATTTCTCAAGCATTAGTTTTTTTACTTCAGCGCTTTCGTTTAAAGAATCTTCAATAAAATTTTTTCTGTCAAACATATTGAAAAGTTAAAAGTTAAAAGTTAAAAGTTAAAAGTTAAAAGTTAAAAGTTAAAAGTTATCCTAGCTTTCATTTAATCATTGCATCATAGTTCAGTCATAGTCAGTTCGTGATATGGTTTACAATTTTTTTTGCTACTCCAATATTATCTTTAAAAACCAACTTGCATCTCTCACCGATTTCATCCCGGTAATTTTTATCATTTAAAATTTCCCGGAACACTCTGTAAAACTGTTTTGTGTCAGTAATCAAAATACCGCAGCCGCATTTAATTAATATCTCATCTTCATCTGAATTTTTTACTTCATTCGAAAATAAAATCGGCATATTAAATATAGCAGGTTCTAAAGTATTATGAAGCCCCGTTTTAAATCCACCTCCGACATAACTTAGATAAGCTATTGAATAAAGTTTTGAGAGAAGTCCGACTTTATCTATGATGATAAAATTTTCATCCTGATAATCTTTAAGTGCAGAGAACCGGATGGCTTTTATATTCGGATATTTATTTTGTACAACTTTTTCCAAAGCAGTAATTTTTGTTTCCTTCGGTTCGTGCGGAACAATCAATGTCAGCAAATCTTTATCAAACTCCAGCGATTTATCAATTGCAGGGAGAATTACATCCTCATCATCCTTCCACGAACTCCCGATTACAAAAATCTTTTTTTCTTTTACAATATTTTCCGGAATAAAATCATTAGAAAGCATTTTCTTAGCTGACTGGTATACCCTTTCAAACTTCGAATCTCCGATTTTAATTATTTTTATATTTTGTTCCGAGAGCTTCTTTTTATAATTAACATTGTCATAGTTATCAATTACAAAAATAGTATCAATCATTCCATAAAGTGTTTTTTTAAATGAACTTACTACCGGAAATTTCCAAGTAAAGTCTTTTTCATCATACCGGGCATTTGCAAGCACCGTCCGGATTCCCCTCTTCTTTGCTTCATAAAGTAAATTATACCACAAGTCATATCTCATGAAAATTATGATTTCCGGATTTATGATGTCGAGAAAATTTTTTTGTTTTGATAATGTATCGAACGGAAGATAGCTTTTTACTGCATTAGAGAAATTGACCTTTGAATTTTTATAACCGGAAGGAGAAAAAAAGGAAAGAACAACATTGTATTTTTTTTTTCTTAACTCTTCCACTAAAGGAATTGCCTGTTGAAATTCTCCAAGCGAAGATGAGTGAATTAAAACATTCTTTTCTTTAGATAAAGCAGAAAGAGATTTATCCAGCTCACTGAATAAATCTCTTCTGCCTTTAAAACCTTCTCTTACTTTTGTATTGAATATCGAGTATAACTTAAAAATTATCCAGAGTACGGGGATACCAATGAAATTATAAATTACAAACCAGAAAGTTCGCATGCTCAATGGAGTTAAACTTCCATAATCTCTTTTTCTTTCATCGCAAGCAGTTCTTCAATATCTTTTATATGTTTATCCGTAAGCTTCTGCACATCTGTCTCAGCGTGTTTTCGATCGTCTTCGGAAATGTGTTCTTCCTTTTCTGTCTTTTTCAAATGCTCGATAGAATCTCTTCTTATATTTCTTACGGCGACTTTACCTTCTTCGGCAAACTTTTTTACAAGCTTTACAATTTCTTTTCTTCTTTCTTCATTAAGTGCGGGGATGGGAACCCTGATCAATGTCCCGTCATTGGACGGATTTAATCCCAAGTTGGCAGCGATAATTGCTTTCTCAATAAGCGGGACTGCCGTTTTATCCCAAGCCTGGACAGTTATTGTATGATAATCCGGAGTACTCACATTTCCAAGCTGGATCAATGGTGTCGGAGTTCCATAATAATCTACCTTTATTCCATCAAGAAGATTAGTTGTTGCTTTGCCTGTCCTGATTTTTATTAATTCATTTCTGACATGCTCCACGGCTTTGTTCATCTTTTCGGTCGTTCCTTTTAAAATATCTTTTACCATATCAAAATTTATTTGATTAAAAAATTTTTATGAAATCAAAGTTCCGATATTCTCACCATTAACTAACCTTATCAAATTTCCCTTAACATTCATATTAAAAACTTTTATAGGTAATTTATTTTCCTGGCATAATGTGATCGCAGTCAAATCCATGACTTTTAGATCTTTTTCAAGCACATCCATATAGGAAAGCTTCTTAAACATTTTTGCTTTTATATTTTTCTCAGGGTCCGAATCATAAACACCGTCAACACGTGTTCCTTTTATAATTACGTCAGCTTTAATTTCAATTGCCCTTAATGCTGCAGCTGTATCGGTTGTGAAATACGGGCTTCCTGTCCCTGAAGAAAAAATTACAACTCTTTTTTTTTCAAGATGCCTTAAAGCCTTTCTTAAAATAAAAGGCTCCGCAATTTCATCCATCTTAATTGCAGATTGAACCCGTGTATAAATTTTCCTTTTCTCTAAAGCATTCTGCATCGCAAGTGAATTGATAACAGTTGCAAGCATTCCCATCTGATCTCCTGTTACCCTGTCTATTCCCTGCTTTTGAGCCGATAGACCGCGGTAAATATTTCCGCCGCCGATTACAATACCTGTCTCAACACCAAGCTTTACAGCAGTTAATATCTCATCTGCAATTTTTTCAACAACTTTCGAATCAATCCCAAAGGATTTGTTTCCCACCAGGGATTCGCCGCTTAGCTTTAATAAAATTCTCTTGTATTTTACGGCCAAATTTTTTGAAAACAGTTAATGAAAATTTTACTCTTAAAGTTTGAATTTCAGTTTATTATTTATTAAATAAAAAATAAAATTTGTTCATAAGTTTATCAAATATATAATCACCTTACTTTTTAGTTTAAGATGCACCTAACTGATATCTTATCATTGACACAATTTTTAGGTTATTGTTGTTTTTTTTATTAAACTCCGCTATCAGGTCTTTTATCGATTTACCGGACTCATTAATATATTCCTGTTCAAGCAGACAGTTGTCCTGAAAAAATCTTTCTATCTTGTTATTTACAATTGTCGCGGCGATTTTATCCGGCTTATTCTCATTCTTTGCAACAGTTAAATAAATTTCTTTTTCTTTTTCTATGATATCGTCGGAGACTCCGGTTCTGTCTATTGCCTGCGGATTCATTGCTACTATCTGCATTGCAATACTTTTTCCGAGTTTCTCGGCTTCATCGCCTGGTGTTCCTTTCATTCCGACTAACGCTCCGAGCTTGCTTCCAAAATGAATATAATCCGCTATAAATCCTTCAGGAACATTGATCAGCTTTGCTCTTTTCAATTCAACTTTCTCACCAACTTTCCCCATTATCTCATCAATCGTTTCTTTTATTGTCAATCCTTTTGCATTTTTACTTGAAAGTATTTTCTCAACATCATCGGAATTATTCAATGCTGTACTGGCAATCTCTTCGGCAAAATTCTGAAACTCTTCTCCCTTTGAAACAAAATCAGTTTCACAATTAATTTCTATTATAACTCCTGTTTTCTTATCTAAAGATATTTTTGATTTAACCGCTCCTTCATTGGCAATTTTGTCAGCTCTTTTGACTGCCATTGCCGCACCTTTTTTTCGCAAATACTCAATTGCTTTTTCCATATTACCATCGGATTCCTGAAGTGCTTTTTTACAATCACTAATTCCCGCACCACTCTTGTTCCTTAGCTCTTTTATTAGATCTAATGTAATTTCCATTTATAAAAAAATTGATTTTATTTTATTGGTTAATTTTTTCTAGCTTTTCTTTCATCTCTTCCGATTCGTCTTCAGCTTTAATTTTAGCTACCTGGCTTCCTTCGATTGCTGCATCGGAAATTGCTCTTGTGATAATCTCAATTGATTTTACTGCGTCATCATTAGCAGGTATTGCATAATCAACTTGTTCCGGGTCACAATTCGTATCTACAATTGCATACACCGGTATGTTCAGCTTTCTCGCTTCACTTATAGCTATATGTTCTTTTTTAATATCAACAACAAATATAGCACCGGGAAGCCGGGTCATACTTACTATTCCGTTTAGAATCTTTTCAAGTTTTTCCCTGTCTCTGGATAATATCAATCTTTCTTTTTTTACGAACTGTTCTATTGTCCCGTCAGTTTCCATCTTCTGTATATTCGTAAGCTTCTTGATACTTTTTCTTACTGTATTAAAGTTTGTCAGCATTCCGCCAAGCCATCTTTCACATACATAAAATGCTCCGCATTTTTCCGCTTCGTCTTTAATTATTTGCTTGGCCTGTTTCTTCGTTCCTACAAATAAAATTTTCTTTCCCTCTGCAGAGATTTTTGAAATAGAATTACATGCTTCTTCCAATAAATTTAATGTCTTCTTCAGATCTATTATATGAATTCCGTTTCTTTCCATGAAGATATACTTCTTCATTTTCGGATCCCATCTTCTTGTAAGATGTCCGAAATGTGAACCCGCTAATAATAAGTCTTCGATTTGTACTTTTGCCAAGATTTTACCCTCCTAATGTTTTAGAAGCCAAACTTGTTTTTGTGATATTCTTTCGTGAGCTTAAAAGAAAAGTTCTCTTACTAAGTAAGAGATATTGTGATGATATCAGCAATTAATAGAGTTGACTTTTGTTTTTCTTCTATCCCTCTCACCTTTCATTTTACATCCCGCTTTATTAAGCGGAACACGCGTAAAATAAAATCAAGGGATATGTTTATTTAAAAATGTTAATTAAAATTTTATCTGTATATTCTCTCTGTTCAGATATTATTGAATACTATCTCTTGGAGAACTGGAATTTCTTTCTTGCTTTGGGCTGTCCGTATTTTTTTCTTTCAACAGCTCTCGGATCCCGTGTTATAAGTCCTTCTTTGCGAAGAGAGCTTTTTAGCTCCTCGTTATTCTGAACCAAAGCTCTTGCAATTCCTAATTTTATTGCGCCTGCCTGACCTGTAAAACCGCCTCCTCTTACATTAATATCAATGTCATAGGTGCCAACCGAATTGGTTACCTTTAACGGATGTAGAACTTCCTGATAAAGATTATCCGTTTTAAAATAGTCCTTCGCTTCTTTGCTGTTAATTTTAATTGCACCGTTACCAGATTTTAAAATTACCCTTGCAGTAGCAGTTTTTCTTCTTCCGACTTTGGATGTGGAATTTGTACTCATCTATAATTATATAAATTTCTAAAATTAAATTATTTCTAGTGAAACCGGATTTTGTGCCGAATGCGGGTGCTCGCCCCCTTTATAAACTTTAAGCTTGTTAATAAGCTTATTTCCTAACCTGGTTTTAGGGAGCATTCTTTTTACAGCTAATGTAATAACCCTGTCCGGATGTTTCTCAATCATTTCCGTGAAAGTTCGTTTCTTCTGGCCGCCGGGATATCCGGAATAGGTAAGATATTCTTTTTGATCGGCTCTTTTTCCTGTTAGCTTCACTTTCTCCGCATTAATAACTACAACCCAGTCACCAAGGTCTGCGTTCGGAGTATACTGCGGGTTGTATTTCCCTCTGATTCTTTTTGCAACTTCACTTGCAAGCCGCCCGAGAATTTTTCCATTAGCATCTACAAGGTGCCAGCTGTTTTTGTTTTCAGGTCTTGTTGCAAATTTCGTGATCCTGTTTGTTTTTTTTATTGCTGATTTCATAATAAAATTTAGTAAGCGTTAAAAATACGATTATTCAAAGAAATAATCAATGATAAGAATGGTATTTTTCTGACTTCTATTCTGATGTAGTCTGTAAAACTCTTTTACTTGATTTAATCCCAAATTTTTTATTAGAAATCCTATAAAGCTTTTAAAGCAAAACAACCTGCTTGTACCAGGCAGATGTACCTCGGATCTTTTTGCTTCTGTTTTCTATTTAGATTAATAAAAATTCTTAAAGTTTTTAACCTTAGTAAAAAATTTAAACATCCACTCATCTTAACCTTATTACCTTATTTTTTTTGCTTCAAAGTTTTCTGATAAAATTTTAAAAACATTTCGTATTCTTCTGTAAATGTTATCTTCCGATGATGGTTTGGTTGATTAAGAATATATTTACAAACTTTGTCAACATCAGATTTTGATACAGAAAATGCAGAAGCAGAATCCTACCAGCAAATTGTGTTCTACATAATCTATTTTCATTGATGAATTTTTGTGAACTAATTGCAAGAATTGTTTGCTAAATCTTCTTTTGACATTTTTGGTGAACGCGAAACAAGAAAGTGGGTATGGTCAGGATTGGCATAAATGGAATACAAATGGCATCTATTATTCTTCACTATAACCTGTGATACATTTTTCTATTCGTTCCCGGTTTTCTTCTTCAATTAGCGGTTGCCGATGCAATGTAGAAAAATAAAATGAGTATATAGATTATTAAATTCTATTTTCACGATTTGATAATAAGGTAATAAGGTAAAATATTTTTATGCTTTATTTTCTACTAAGGTTGATTCCAATTTTTTGAACCATTTTAGTGTAAGATTTTCTTACTTACAAAAATAACTAATCTAAAATTTTTAAGTCACCCTAATTGCTATTAAAATCAGCTACTTATTAGACTGAACTTCTAAGGATGTTCATTAGAAAATTTCCCTAATGAAAAATCTGGGATAATGATAGACGAATAATTTTATCTTTTCATTTAATATTTGATTTCTTTTTAGAAATTCACTATTTCAAAATTTTAAGTGATTTCCTTTTCCTTTATTATATCAAAATTATCCGAATCCGTTCATACCTTCTACGTTTATTCGTTATTCGTTAATCGAAAAAGGTTTTACAAATCTGAAAGTTTATGATATTCCAGGAAATGAAGTTATAACATTAGTCAGCCAAAAACAAAATTCCGGAAGCTACTCGGTAGAATTCACCGGTGCAAATTATCCGGCCGGCGTTTATTTTTATAAATTGGAAACCGAAAACTTTACAGATACTAAGAAAATGCTTCTAATAAAATAATTTGATTCGTTACAGAACAGATAATCCATTTTATTACATCTCAAAAAAGTACTGTCTCTTCGGACTTCACTAAACAAGATAAAGTCAAAAGTATTTTTCACTTTACCCGCATTTATTTTAAAAGAACGAGTTTCCGTGTTTCCGAATATCCTTTCGTTTCCATTTTGTAAAAATATACTCCGCCTGAATAAGAGCCGGCATTTGTTGTGCGTCGAATAATTCCCCCGGTTCGATGTACCGTTAATTTATCATCAATCGGGAGTTTTCCTTTCTTATTTCGAAGATGTAATACAATCGAATTATTCAAACAAACTTAAAATTATTCATACGGCACATCCGTTCAATAAAGTTTTAAAAAAGAACTTTATGAAAACAAAGAAGGTGTGTTCGAATTTAGGTATAGCTTAAAGACAGAAAGTTAGTTGAAATAAATTAATTTCCTCTGTACACGTCTATTAACAAATAAGTCAAGTACATACCTTACCCCACAAAAAAAGATCTTTTTTTTGCTACTTGATGATGGGGCTCACTTCCGGTCTCAATCTAGAGAACATTTTATTTAACAGG
>JALYRX010000045.1 GCA_030855105.1 Bacteroidota bacterium
TTTTGCATTTTCTTTTATTTTTATATGATACAAAAATAATCATTACCTAATTATTTATACACCCATTTTTTTATTTTCTATTTTATTTTCTATTTCTTGTGCTGAGTTTCTAGAGATGCCCTTAAGTCAGAGGGTATCAAGTTAACTTCTCATTTTTATTACAGATTTATTTTTTAATTCTTAAAACTATTTTAGGTCTTTAATGTACGCTAAATAATACTTTACATATGCTAACTTGATTCGGTTAAATAAAGTGTGTTTACAATCCCCAGAAAATTATTCTTATGATGTTCAAGTTTGAAACCGCTATTACTGCACAATTTTATAAAATCATTTACTTTTAAAAAACTATCCACTGACCTGAATAAATAACTGTAAGCATATTTGCTTTTTGAAATTTTATTTCCGAAATAAGGCATTACTTTGCCGAAGTATATATTGAAAAGTTTAGTCCCAAAGCCCGATGTTTTGAACATTTCCAGAATAACAACTTTGCCTCCGGGCTTTATGACTCTTTTAATTTCATTTAAAGATTTTTCCAACCGGTCAAAATTTCGCACACCGAATCCAATCGTAACAATATCAAAATAATCATTTTCAAAAGGTAAATTAGAAGCATCTGCTTTTATTAATTTTAATCTATTATCAGTTATCTTGCTCTTTTGTATTTTAAGCATATTGACCGAAATGTCAGAAGCATATATTTTCTTTGCATCTAAGCTAAGCAGCTCTAATGTTAAATCTCCCGTTCCGGAAGCAACATCTAATATATTATCAGCAGGAAAATTTTCACGTTTAATGTAATTGATAATTTCTTTTCTCCATCTTAAGTCTAAATTCATTGTGAACAGATGATTCAGGCGGTCATAAGAAGGCGCAATCTCATCAAACATCAATTCAATCTTCTTCTTTGATTTATCAATATTTACAGTGAGGTCCATCAGCTGAATTTCAGTGATTTTATCGGATCCAATTTCGATGCTAAATAAGAAGGAATCAGCGTGGCAATAAAAGTTAATATGATAGTGATTAATGAAATCAAGATTACAAATTCCGGTTGAAGTAATATCGGTACACTTTTCATATAATAAAGCTCGGGTAAAGAAAAAAACTTATACTTCAATTCGGCAAAACATATCCCAAGCCCTAATATATTTCCAAAAATAATTCCTATCACACCAATCATTAAACCGTCGAATAAAAATATTTTCATTATATCGATATTGCTTGCTCCAAGAGATTTCAAGGTGCCGATAGATTGTGTCTTCTCGAGTACAAGCATTAACAAAGTTCCTACGATATTAAAAGTAGCAACAATAATTACAAGCCCAAGTATTATCGGTGTTGGTGCCTTCTGAAGCTCCACCCATGTAAAAAGCGGACGGTATAATTTAAACAATGATTTCGGAAAATAAGGATAGCCAACGTCTTTCCTAATTCTTGCAACTGCATTCTCTACATTATCTATATTGTCAAGATTCATTTCGATTCCGGTTACATTTTCTCCGAAGTTAAAAAGATTTTGCGCGGTCCTTATATCGGTGTAAATCAAAACATCATCGAATTCACGTAAACCCGTTTCATAAATACCTGTAATGATAAATTGTTTTATCTTCGGCTGATTTAAAGGAGTCGGAATGCCGTTTAATCCGAAAACTATTACTTTGTTTCCGACATCCATATTCAGTTTCTTAGCCAGCTTATCTCCGATCAATAATCTTGAAAAAATAGAATCAACAGGTGTTAAATTAAAATCACCTTTTAAAATTCTGTTTCTTGCAGTTGATAAATCCGTTTTGGATTCAATTCCTTTTAGTATTATTCCTTCAACATTTGATTTAAATCTAATCACAGCTTCCTTCTGCACGATCGGTGAAATCCCTGTAACTCCCTTCACACTGTCACTTATTATTTTAATAGCATTCTTATAATCAGAAAGCCCGTCAGACATAAATGATGAAATCTGTATGTGAGATACAAGCCCGGCAACTTTATCACGGATCTCTTTTTCAAAACCGTTAATAATAGAAACTGCAATTATAAGTGTTGCCACTCCTAATGTTACTCCGAGTATTGAAATGTAAGTTATGAAAGAAATAAATTTTGAATCCCCCTTGGAGATCAAAAATCTTTTAGCTATAAAAAATTTATAATTCAATAACGTTTGGCGTAAATTAATTTTTATGTTTACTTATCCAGAAGATATGCCTTAATAAAACCGGTAAGCTCTCCGTCCATCACACCCTGCGTATCACTCGTTTCAAAATCAGTCCTGTGGTCTTTCACCATGTTATAAGGATGAAATACATAACTTCTTATCTGGCTTCCCCATTCTATTTTTTTCTTTGAACTTTCAATTGTCTGAAGCCTTGCAAGTTCTTTCTCTTTTTCAATCATATATAGTTTAGACTTAAGCATCTTCATTGCATTCATTTTATTTTGAATTTGCGATCTTTCATTCTGACATTGAACTACTATTCCTGTTGGAATATGTGTAATGCGGATTGCGGTTTCTACTTTATTCACATTCTGACCTCCGGCTCCGCCTGCCCTGAAAGTATCTACTTTGATCTCGCTTTGATTAATTTCGATTTCAATTGCATCGTCAATGACAGGGCTGACATACACTGCCGCAAAAGATGTGTGACGTTTTTTATTAGAATCGAAGGGAGAAATTCTTACGAGTCTGTGAACGCCATTCTCAGCCTTTAAATATCCGTAAGCATATTCACCTGTGACTTCGACAGTAGCACTCTTTATTCCTGCACCGTCTCCGTCAAGCCGGTCCACTAAAGATGCTTTGAAATTATTTTTTTCGCAATATCTTAAATACATTCTCAGCAGCATCTCTGCCCAGTCCTGTGATTCAGTACCGCCCGCTCCTGAGTTTATTGTAATTATTGCATCACGCACATCATCCTGATCCGAAAGCATATTCTTAAATTCTACTTCATCTAAATGCTTCAAAAATTTATTAATGTCACTTTCAATTTCCGGTTCCAGTGACTCATCCTTTTCCGATTCGGCAATTTCAATTAATCCGTTAATGTCATTGAAATGATTTTCGACTGATTGGAATTCTTCTACCCACTTTTTTAAGTTGGATGTCTCTTGAAGAATTTTTTGTGCGGATTTATTATCATCCCAGAAATTTTCTACCTGGGACAACTCATCTAACTCTTTTATCCTTGAAATCTTCTTATCGATTTCAAAGAAACCTCCGTAATGAATCTATTTTATCTTTTGAATCTTTTAACCTGTATTTCTGCTGATCAAACATGATTTTTTATAGTTAATTGGTTAATAGGTTAATTGGTTAATTGGTTAATACTTAAAAGTTACTAAAAATTTTTAACTCTTACAAACTTTACAAACCTTACAAACCTTACAAACTTTACAAACTTTACAAACTTTACAAGCTCACTTCTCAATCTCCATCTTCAGCAGTGCTGATGCAAGTGTCTTGCCCTGCGCATCCAGCTTCAGCGATACTGTACCGCCGCCGCCAAGTGTATTATTCAAAATAAAATTCAGGGCATTGATATTCGGCATTTCATACCTTATTACATCACCTTCACAAATTCCTGTAAAAAAAATTTTTACCTTTTCGGCAGTAACTTCTTTTTTGATCAGTTCATAATCTTCTTTTTTATATGCAATCAAGCCAATGTTAGCCGCATCGCCTTTATCCCCGCTTCTGCCGTGACAGATTTCTCTTAACTGAATTTTCATTTATAATTTTGTTTCATTAATTTGTTAAAACTTCATTCTCGACTTTTATTCTTCTTGATAATACAAGTGCATTCAAAATTGAAAAGATTATTGCAGTAAAGTACAAATCAAACATCATCGGTATCGTAAATATTTCAAAGACTACTATAATATAATTCGGATGCTTAAATAATTTATAAGGACCTTTTCTTACAAGCTCAGAACCCGGAATTCTCAGGATCTTCGTATTCCAGTATTTACCAAGTGAAAGTAAAACCCATATTCTTGATATTTGAAGAATGACGAAAAATACCAAAAATAAATAATTAATAATATCGAATTTTACGTAGCTGCCTCTGATATTGTATTCTGCTACCATCGACACGAAGAAACAACTGTGCAGTAAAACGATAAATTTATAATGCTCTTTGCCGTATTCAATCGCTCCGTTAGCCAGAAGCCACTTCTCATTTCTCTTAGCAATTATTAATTCAATAACACGCTGAAGAATGACTACCGAAATTATAAAATAAAACAACATTGACTATTTACGTTTAACCTCCCAATGCCCACTCCTGAGAATCTGTCTCAAAACATCTTTTGACCACATAGACACAGAGAACTCATAGCTTAATTTTATTACAAAATCCACTTTCTATGTTTTCTATGTCTCTATGTGGTTCATTAAAATATAATTTGAGACACAATCCTTTAACTTTTAACTTTTGACTTTCAACTTTTAACAATTTCCAAAAGAACCAATTCACTTGAAAAGCCCGGACCTAATGACATCATCAATCCATATCCATTCTCAAATCCATTTTTCATAAATTTCTCAAGGACATACAGAACAGTTGTGCTTGACATATTTCCATAATCTTTTAAAACTTCTTTAGCATTAAATAATAAATCCGGGGATATTTCCAGTGCATCTATGTAAGCATTGATAACCTTGACTCCGCCGGGATGCGTGATAAAGTTTTTTATATTTTCAATTTCTAAATTATGTTTTTTTAAAAAAGACGGTATGTCTTCTTTGACATTTTCATTTACAATCGTCGGTATATCCTTTGAGAAAACAACTTTGAAACCATCATCATGGATATCCCATCCCATAACGTCAAGTGAATCGTAGTATAATTTGCTTTGAGAATCTACAATGTTAATTTTAAAATCTGTATTATCTTTTGATCTGAAATTATCTCCCTTAATAAGAACCGCAGAAACTCCATCGGAGAATAAACTTGTAGCTATAAAATTACTTTTTGACATATCGTTACTTATGAAAGTCAGTGAGCAAAGTTCGACTGCCACCAGTAAAACCAATGCTTCGGGATTTGCTGTAGCAATTGTATTTGCTTTTGCAATTCCTGCAACACCTCCCGCGCAGCCAAGTCCCCAAACAGGAGTCCTGTTAATATTAGGATTTAATCTTAATTGATTGGCAATCAAAGCGTCGATACTTGGTGTTGAAATCCCTGTCGTAGAAATGAATATTATATCTGTTATATCTTTTTTATGAATCCCTGAATTTTTTAAACACATCTCTATCGCTTCGACAGAGTATTTCAGAGAATACTGAATATACAAATCATTTTTTTCAGAAAAAGATTTGGGAGAATAAAAAAAATCAACCGGCACACAAAGATTTCTGCAATTTATCTTTGCATTATCAAATGATTCGAGAAGACGGTCAATATCTTTGTAGTTATCGGAAAAAACCTTCTTAGCAAAATCTTTCAGCTTTGATTGGGAAGTCTTGTACGGGAAATCTATTTTTGATATGGCTATAATTTCAGGCAAATAAAATGTTTTAATGTGTAACTCAATCTACAATTCATAAAGTTCAAATTGAATTTATTTATTTATAGTTTGAATTTTAATATTTATATCAAATCCGTATTTTAAGGAAAATTAATTAATCTTCAATTATGTCAACACGACGCGAGTTTATTAAACAATCCGGGCTGATTGCTGCCGGAACTTTACTTTCACATAAAAGTTTTGCAATTAATTTATTGAGCAAACCCCGCGTGATTATTCTTGGCGCCGGATTAGCCGGACTGGCCTCAGGTAAAATGCTCATTGAAAACGGATTTAATGTAACTATTCTCGAAGCCAGGAACAGGATCGGAGGAAGAGTTTTTTCTCATGCATTAAATAAAAATATTGATGAAGATCTTGTTATCGAGCTCGGTGCGGAATGGATCGGTCAGTCTCACGAAAGAATTCTTTCACTCTGTAAAGAAATGGATATAGAACTTATCAATAACCGCTTCAATGACCGACTTATTTATGATAATAAATTTTTTACACCTGATGAATGGGATTACTCCGCCGAATGGAAAATAAAATATGATAAGATTATTAAAGACTATTTTAAACTCACTGATGCCGGTAAAATAAAATTAGATAAAATAGACTGGTGGCGATTTCTGATGAACAATGATATTTCACAAAGAGATCTGGATATTATGGAATTTTCTAACAGTACGGATTTTGGTGAATCAATCCGGTTTGTTTCTGCTTATGCTGCACTTGCGGAATATGCCGAATCAAGCGATACGAATGAAATGGATTTTAAAGCTAAAGGCGGAAATGATAAAATCGTAAAAGCTCTTGCTGTTAAAATCGGAATGGAAAATATTAAACTCGGGAATAAAGTTGATACGATTGAATATAATTCCGGTATTAAAATGCATTGTTCGAATGGAAATAATTACACATGTGATAAAGTAATTTGTGCACTTCCAACATTTTCAATCAGTAAAATTAATTGGATTCCTAAACTTCCTCAGGAAAAAATAAATGCAATTAACGAACTTCAGTATTGCCGTATAAATAAATCCGCAACTTTATTTAAAGAAAGGTTCTGGAAGGATGAATCCTTTAGTATTATAACCGATACATTCTCTCACTATTTTTACCATGCTACAAAACATCAGAATGATTCAAAAGGTGTTTTAATTTCTTATGCAATCGGTGACAAAGCAGATATATTATCACGTCTTAATAAAACCGGAAGAGAAATTACTGTAGCTGAATCATTAGAATCAGCGTTTGGCGATATAAAAAATTTAATTGAAACCAATGTAAATTATTACTGGGGAACAGATGAATTTACAAAAGGCGCATATGCCTTTTACGGAAAAGGACAATGGTTTAATGTCATGCCGGTTCTCAAAGAAAAAATTAAAAATATTTATTTTGCGGGAGAACACATAGCCGACTGGCAGGGATTTATGGAAGGCGCAGTAAATACAGGCGAAGAAGCCGCTAAAGAAATCATGAGCTAGATCGATTTAAGATTTAAGATTTACGATTTACGATTTAAGATTTAAGATTTACGATTTACGATTTACGATTTACGATTTACGATTTACGATTTAAAATTTAAGATTTACGATTTACGATTTACGATTTAAAATTTAAGATTTACGATTTACGATTTACGATTTAAAATTTAAGATTTACGATTTACGATTTACGATTTAAAATTTAAGATTTAATCATTTACAAGTTAAATTCATCGCAAAATGGTAAGAAAATTAATGCGCTAAAAATGGAATGATGTTAAACTCTTTAAGGGCTCACAATATCACTAACGGTTAATTTGTAATAAACCTTAGTAGAAATGATTGTAAATAGGGTCAAACCTTATTAGCTTATCACACACAATAAGGTAATAAGGTCATTAATTCGTAATATTTTTTCTACTAAGGTTTAGAATATTTATATGTACAATAAAAATGTTACACAAAAATAATAAAACTTTTTAGTTCTGGCTATGCCAGTGTATGAATTAAGACTCATGATTTACTATTTAATATTCACTATTGACTATTGACTATTCACTATTGACTATTGACTATTGACTATTGACTATTGAATATTGACTAAATATAAATACATCACGCTAATTTAAACACGCCAATTGTCTGAAACCTTAAAAAACATTTTTATTATTGCAGGTGAATCATCAGGTGATATGCATGCTGCTTCTCTTATAAGAGAAATAAAATTTATAAATCCGGGTATTTCATTTTCAGGAATCGGGGGACCGGGAATGAGAAAAGAAAATACCAGGCTCTTTTATGATATCAAAGAAGTAAATTTCATGGGATTCTCTTCGGTTGTCCGGAATATTAAAAAAATCAACTCGATCCTCAATTGCTGCATATCTGAAATACAAAAAATAAATCCGGAAGCGGTTATCCTGGTTGATTATCCCGGTTTTAATTTAAGGCTGGCAAAAGAAATAAGAAAATTTTACAAAGGGAAAATTATATATTATATTTCTCCGCAGCTTTGGGCATGGCACAAGAGCAGGGTAAAAATAATAAGAAAATATATTGACCTGATGCTTGTCGTATTTCCTTTTGAAGTTGAATTTTATAAAAAAGAAGGAGTAAAAGCATTATATACCGGGCATCCGCTCGTCAGGACAATTGATAATTTTTTATCCGAAACAAAAAAAATCAAATCCGATAAAATTCAAATAAGTATTCTTCCGGGAAGCAGGAAGGATGAGATAGAAAGAATGCTGCCTGTATTAATAAAAGCAGCAGATGTATTCCAAAAAAAATTTTCATGTGATATAAATGTTATCTGCTCCACTAACTTCGAAGAATCTTATTATAAAAATTTTACTGAAGGTAAAAATTTTAATCTAATTTACGATAGAAATAATTCCAATCTCAACTACACGGCAATTTTAAATTCAGATCTTGTAATTACAAAGTCTGGTACCTCTACTATGGAGTGCGCATTGATTGGGACTCCTTTTTGTGTAGTTTATAAAGCCGGTAAAGTCAATTATCTCATCGGTAAAAAACTTGTAAAAGTTGAACATATAGCAATGGTAAATATCCTTTTGAATAAAAAAGCCGTAAAAGAATTTCTTCAGGATGCCATGACTCCGGAAAATATTTTTACTGAAGGAAGTAAGATCTTGCTGGATAAGGAATATACCGGAGCGATAAAAAATAATTTTAAATACTTGCGTGAGATTTTAACAGATAAAGATGCCTCAAAGAATGCTGCACAACTGATAGTTGATTTTTTAAAATAAATATTACATTTATACTTTGAAAAAATTTTTAAATTCTTTAGGGTTAAATGTTTTGCCTTTTGTAATAAATTTGTACATAAAAACTTTAAAAATTAAAATTAGTAATTTCCCCGGAAATAATTCGAATAGTATTTTTATTTTTTGGCATAAGAACATGTTGATCGGGTGGTGGATATTTAGAGAAATGCATGCAGCGGCACTTGTATCTAAAAGCAAGGACGGGGAAATTCTAAGTAAGCTCTTGATTGACTGGAAGTATAATGTTATTCGCGGTTCTGGTTCGAAAGGCGGCAAGGAGGCTCTTGACGAAATCATCAAATTAGTAAAACAAAAAAAATCTGCCGTGATAACTCCCGATGGTCCCCGGGGTCCGGCTAATGAAATCAAAAACGGTGCATTGATAATTTCGAATAAATGCAATGTCCCTGTAATCCCAATAAAAATAAAATATAAGAAAAAAATAGTATTGAAAAAAAGCTGGGACAAATTTGAAATCCCACTCCCCTTTTCCAGCTGTGAAGTTGTTTTTGGGAGCAGGTATTTGTATAAAACATATTTAGATAGTGAAGAATTAGAGAAGTTTAAGGAAAAAATTTCTGACGAAATGTAATTTTAAATAAATACAATTTGCTGCCTTTAAAAATATTATTATTTCCCGTCTCGCTGATTTATTCACTCATAATTTATATCCGGAATAAATTTTATGATACCGGGATTCTGCCTTCTTATAAAATTTCCAAACCTGTCATATCAATAGGCAATATTACCACCGGCGGTACAGGTAAGACTCCTTTTACAATCTTCATTGCCAAATATTTTCTGAACAAAGGGAAAAAAATCGGGATTATTTCAAGAGGTTATAGCAGAAATTCACAAGATACTATAATTGTTTGCGACGGTGAGAACATCAACAGTAATGTACAACAGTCGGGTGATGAATTAATTTTAATATCCGAAGAACTAATAAAATATTTCAAAGGTAATTTTTTTGTTGCTGCCGGCTCAGAGAGAGTTGAGACTTCAAACCTATTAATAAATAAATTTAACCCTGACGTAATCATACTGGATGATGCTTTTCAGCACAGAAAAATCAAAAGAGACCTTGATATAGTATTAGTCGATGCTGAAGATTTTATTAAAAATAAATTTATTAACACTTTTACTTTACCTGCGGGAAATCTCCGTGAAGGATTGTCAAATTTATATCGTGCAGATTTAATTATTCAAAATAACAAGTCCTCTGAGATTAATTCGATTTCAAAATTAGAGAATTACAATAAAAATAATATTGTCATAAGATATAAAACGGAATATTTTATGGATTATAAAAATAGTATTTTACAGAAATCCAATTGCTCTGCAATATTATTTTCCGGGATTGCAAACGATAATTCATTCATCAGACTTGTTAAAGATTGGGGGATAAATATTACCGGTGTTAATACATTTCCCGATCACCATAATTATACGGCAGATGATATTAATTTACTGGAAAAGAAATATTCAAATAATATTTTTATTACAACGGAAAAAGATTTTATAAAGATAAAAAAGTTTAAAGAATTTGTTTCGGATTATCCTGTATATTATTTGAAAATGAAAATTGAGATTACCAAAAATAAAAATATTGTCTATGATAAACTTGACATACTTGTAAAATGAAAATTGGTATCTCTAAAAGCGAATCTAAGTTTGACAGATATTTAAACTGGCTCGGACATTTCAAAATAAGTTATGAAATTCTTGATTTCGAAAATTATGAAAGTGGTCTGAAGAAATTAGATGGTTGCAGCGGTTTATTGTTAAGCGGAGGAGTTGATATTTATCCTGAGATTTATTGTGACTGGGATACTGTTGAAACTAAAGGAACATACAAACCTGAAAGAGACGGGTTTGAGCTTAAGCTTTTTGAAAAAGCAATCGAAAGAAAAATTCCGGTACTTGCCATCTGCCGGGGGCTTCAGCTTGTTAATGTATTTTACAGAGGAAGTTTGATTTTTGATCTGCAGGAAATAAGAAATGTAAACCATAAAAAAATTTCAGATACAGAAGACACCCTGCATAATGTAAGCGTTTTTGATGATACGCTTTTAAATGAAATAATGAGTTTAAATGAAGCTGAAGTAAACAGCTCTCATCACCAGGCAATCGACCGTTTAGGCGAAGGATTGATCGTTAACGCAAAATCCGCTGACGGTATTATAGAAGGAATCGAATATTGGGATAAAACGAATAAACCGTTTATGATCGGTGTACAATGGCATCCTGAGAGATTTAAAGATTTTAATTCACCTGCTTCAAAGAATATTTTAGATAAATTTATTTCCCAATGTGAAAAGACAGCCTGAAATGAAATTATATTTGTTAGTGATTTTTTTGGTTTGTATGACTTTTTATTCCTGCACCGCTTCGGACACTACTTCAGATATCACAGCTTCCAATTTAACGTTTGAAGAGCTCAAGGGCAGAGTAAACGAAAATTCAAAAAAGTTACAGTCTCTCGACGCTGACGGGGAAATTTCTATAGATTCTCCCGAATTGAGCAACACCGGTTCGATAACAGTGAGTATTAACAAGCCCGACAGCGTATTTACAAAATTGGAAGGACCATTCGGAATAGATGTAGCTAATCTTTTGGTCACAAGAAATAATTTTATTTACTATAAACCAATGGATAACAAAGTCATACGCGGTCCTTCAACCGGAAACTACCTGAGTATTATCTTAAAAATAAAAATTGAGTTTGATGATTTGGTAAATGCTTTCTCAGGTAAGTTTACTTTCAATAACGAAAGCTATGAGAACGTTAATGTTTTAATGGAAGATGGAAATTATCTTGTTACGATTAAAGCCGATAATGAAGTAAAAAAATACTGGATAGACCCGGAAAACTATTATGTATTAAAGATCGGGACCTATGACAATATCGGAAATATCAAAATTGAAATCATTTACGAAAAATTTTTTCAAACTGATGACATTTACTTCCCTCAAAAAATTTCTATTACACGCCCAAAAGAAAAGCAGTATATCTGGCTTACATATTTTTCACATAAATTCAATTCAAACAAGCTTACTTATAAGTTAAAAATTCCAAAGAGTGCTAAGCAAATAAACTGGGATGATAATTGATACCCGGACATATGAAGTATCTGTGATCCTGACATTATACAACAGTAAAAAAACTTTCAATCGTGCATTAGATTCAGTTTTACATCAGACTTTTATCAATTACGAATTAATAATTGTGGATGACGGAAGCAACGATGATACCGAATCCGTGATTTTTCCAATTCTGAAAAAAAATAAAAATTTTAAATATATAAGACATTCCAACAGAAAACATCCATTGTCATTAAATACCGGGATTATAAATTCCACAGGGAAATTTATTGCGTTAATAGATTCCGACGATGAATACAAATCAAACCACCTTGAAGACCGGATAAATTTTTTTTTGAATAATCCGGAAATTGATTTGATATATTCTCCGGCCACTATAGTTGGTGATGAAAAAGATTTTTTTGTTCCGGATGCTAAAGACAATTCTAAGATGATTCATCTCGATGAATGTATTATCGGAGGAACATTTTTTGGAAAGAGAAAAGTCTTCGAGGAGATGAATGGATTTAAAGATGTGTATTCTCATGACTCTGAATTTTATGAAAGAGCAAATAAGAAATATCTAGTTCAGAAGTTCAACTCATCAACTTATATTTACTACAGAAATAATCCCGATAGTGTTATCAATAAACTAAAGAAAGAAACCGATGACCAATGACGAACTGCTGATGCAAAAATGTATAGAGCTTGCGCGGGAAGGCAAAGGATTTGTTTCCCCGAATCCGTTAGTCGGATGCATTATTGTCAAAAACGGAAACATCATCGGAAAAGGTTATCATAAAAAATATGGTGAAGCTCATGCTGAAGTTAATGCTGTCAATGATGCAAAGAAGAAAGGATTTGATTTGAAAGGAAGCACTGTGTATGTGAATCTTGAGCCGTGCCCTCATACCGGCAAAACTTCTTCCTGTGCGGATTTGCTGGTGAATGAAAAAGTAGATAAAGTAATAATCGGAATGAAAGATCCTTATGAAAAAGTTAACGGTAAGGGAATTAAAAAGCTGAAGAAAGCCGGTATTGAAGTTAAGGTTGGTGTTTTTGAAAATGAATGCAAAGAGCTGAATAAATTTTTTATAAAATTTGTAACAAAACAATTACCTTACGTTAGTCTTAAGATAGCTCAAAGTATTGACGGAAAGATTGCCTTGAGTAATTATAAATCGAAATGGATTACGGGCGAAGCAGCGAGAAAATATGTTCACTCATTGAGAAGTGAGTATGATGTTGTACTGATCGGAAAAAATACTGCTAAGTATGACAATCCTTCTTTAACTGTCAGGGACGTACACGGCAGGACTCCATACAGAATTGTTATTGATAAAGATTCTTCTCTTCCTGTCAATTTAAAATTGTTTACCGATGAAGATAAAGAGAAAACTTTCGTGCTCACGGGAGTTTCAAAAAAATCACTTACTGAAATTTATTCCAAAAATATCATTAGAGTAAAAGAGAAAGACCAGAAGCTTGTTCTTAAAGATATTTTAAAAAAATTTTATTCACTTAATATTTCGAGTGTTCTTGTCGAAGGCGGTGCAAATCTATACTCTCAGTTTGCAAATACAGATTTATTTGACGATCTTTTTGTGTTCATTGCACCCAAGATTATCGGTAAAGGCATTTCCTCATTTAATGATTTTGAAATTTCAAAATTAAGCGAAACTGTAAATTTAAATTTTGTTTATTCGAAGGCATTCGACAAGGATTTATTAACTTATTACAAAATTATATAAAATGTTTACCGGGATAATTCAGGATTTAGGAAAAGTAAAAAGTAAAACTCCAAAAGAAGACAGCATAGGATTTATTGTTCAGCCCGTTTCAAAAAAATTTTTAAAGGATATAAAAACCGGAGACAGTATTTCGATCAACGGTTCATGTATGACGGTTGAGAAAAAAAGCGGGAATGAATTTGAATTTACAACTATCAAAGAATCTCTTCGTAAAACAAATCTGGAAAGTTTGAACATTAAAGATTTAGTTAATCTTGAAAAAGCAATGACTTTAAATTCAAAACTCGACGGACATATAGTGCAGGGACATATTGATACGACAGGAATTATAAAAAAAATTAATAAAACTAAAAACAGCCATGAATTTTTTATTGAGTTTTCGTCAAGCTTCGCGGAGAATATTATTTATGTCGGATCAATAGCTGTAAATGGTGTTAGTCTGACAGTCGCAGAAATCGTGAATGAGTCCTCAAAAAGTGTATTGATCAAAATTTCTGTTATACCGCATACTTTTCATGTTACAATTTTTAAACTATTGAAAGAAAATGATATTGTGAATTTAGAATTTGATATGATGGGCAAATATGTAAAAAGAATTTTAATGAAAAAATAATTCTTATTTGGACTGAAATGAAATAATTTTAAAAATTAATTCATTAATTGAGTTTAAAATTTAATTTTAGTAATTTGTAACAAATTTAATTAACCAATATTATGAAATTTAATCTTAACAACATGTTTGGAAATAAATCTAAGGATTCTTCATATAATGAAAATTCTTACAACGAAGAAGTAAGAACACAGGTCAAATCAACTAACAACCAGCAAGATAAAATTTTAACTTTGTTAAGTGACGGATGTAAGTTTGAAGGAAATCTTTCGTCACCATCTCCTACAAAGATAGACGGTCATGTTGTCGGGAATGTTAGAGGCGAAAGCGGAATAATCATTGGAGAGAAAGGAATTGTCGAAGGCAATATTAATGCTGTTGATGTTATTATTTACGGAACAGTGAAAGGAAAAATCAAAGCTCATAAACTGGATTTGAAAAGAACCTGCTCTTTGAATGGCGATATTATTGTAGAGGAATTAGCAACGGAAACCGGGTCGAAGTTTAATGGAAATTGTAAGATGGGAGAGATTGTTCAAAAAAGTAATATTATTGATATGAAGGAGGCTGAGATTGAAATTCAATCCGGGGATAAGCAAAAAGAAAAACCTGTTTTAAAGTTTCATTAATAATTTTTGAAGTTCAAATATCCCCTATACCGTTTTCCCGATCGTAAATATTTTTTAAAGTTTCAATTTCACTGACATTAAAAACTCTATTGCATCAGGTTTCTGCTTGTATAATAAGGCTTCCACATTAGAGGAATTGCTACAAAGTTTTCTACTTCGGATAAACTGACAGTTATTTAAAATGTTTAATAATAACTTTTGGTTTCCATATCTTGCTTTTGAGTTTAATGCTGAACATTCCTCCGTACCTCTCATTCATGATTTAGCATGACTATGACGAAAAAATTAAAATTATTATCCCGAAGTTAATTTCATTTCTATTTCTTTTTCAGAGCCGCTTCTTAAAATTTTTAATTTTAAAGTATCATTGGTTCTCAAATCATTAATGACAGCAAGCAAATCCTGTTCATTTTTTATCTTCTCTCCGTTTGCAATAGTAATAACATCTTCAGGTCGGAGACCCGCATTATCGGAAAGACTTCCTTTTTGAACATCAACAACTACAACGCCCTCTACCTTATCGTCAAGCTTTAAATATTTTGCAATTCTTTCATCAATTCCCTGTATTCTAAAGCCTACATTGAAATTTCTTTCTATCTTTCCATTTGACTTAATTTCTTCCATAATTTTTTTGACCCTGTTGATAGCAATTGCAAATCCGACTCCGATACTTCCGTTGCTGTATCCGCCTCCCGTAAAAATAATTGTGTTCATTCCAATTACTTCACCGTCCGCGTTAACTAATGGTCCTCCGGAATTTCCTGCATTGATAGATGCATCTGTCTGAACCATGTCTTTGTAAACCCGGTTGCCATCAGCATTAACTTTCATATTTACTGCACTGACAACTCCCACAGTAACGGTAGGCTGATCATTGATTTCGAAAAGTCCGAATGGATTTCCCAGAGCGACAACCCATTCTCCGATTATTACATCGTCGGAATTTCCAAGCCTGGCATATTGAAGATTATCTTTGTCAATTTTTAATAAAGCCACATCACTATTTCTGTCAGATCCGATTAATTTAGCGTCAATCGTTTCACCTGTTGTCATAGTCACAGAAATTTTCGTTGCATTACCGGCAACATGATCATTTGTAAGAATATATCCGTCGGAAGAAATTATATATCCCGAACCAAGTTCTTTTATTAATTGCTTTTGCGGAGCCCTGTTACCAAAAAACTGTTTAAAAAACGGATCATTATTAAACATTGAAAACGGATCCTGAACTTCCCTGACTTCTTCAACATTTATACCGACTACAACAGGTGATACTTTTTTTACTGCTTTTGTTATCGCAGTCTCTCTGGTTTGAGAGATGTTATTATTGTTTTCCTGAATAGTATTTTGAACGGGCGTTAAGTTTCGGATTTGATCAGGAGAATTTTTCGTTTTTAAAAAAAATTTACCAATAACAATTCCTGAAGAAAGAATAAGTAGAAATAAAACGCTTATTAAAATTTTTTTACCCATCGTTGAATTTGTTTTTGTGAAATTAATTTGTTCGATTGTTGAGTTTAAAATATTTTCTGTTTTCATTTTATAAAATCAATTTTTATTATATAATACGAAACTATTTTTTTAAATGTTTCTTTACTTTTTTATAAATAGCATCTCTGTCAATTTCAAATTTATGCATTAGCTGTGATGCTATAATTCCGCTTTCGCCGAATGTATTATTTATTGCAATGAAATCCATTTTCGTAGGGTGATGCAAAGCTAAGACTTCGGCAACCGCACCAAATAACCCGCACTGCCATTGATGATCTTCACACGTTATGATCAATCCTGTTTCTTTGGCACACTTCACAATCGCATCTTTATCGATTGGCTTTATCGTATGAATATTCAGCACTCTTGCACTGATTCCATCTCTTTTTAATTTTTCCGATGCAACTATAGCTTCCCAAACAAGAAGTCCGCTTGCAATAAGAGTTACATCGTTTCCTTCAACCAAAGTATCTGCTTTACCAAATTCAAACGGAGAATTCATATCAGTAAAGTTTGGTGATTTCTCTCGGTAAAACCTAATATAGAAAGGTCCTAATGTGTCGAGTGCCAGCCGCACCGCTCTGTATGTCTGGTTATAATCACACGGAGTAATCACATTCATATTCGGTAATACTCTCATGATTGCAACATCCTCAAAGGATTGATGCGTTGCTCCGTCCGGTCCTACGGTAATTCCGCAATGCGATGCACAAATTTTTACATTCATTTCACTGTAAGCAATTGATTGTCTAATCTGGTCGAATGGTCTTCCCGTAGCAAACTCACCGTAAGTCGATGCGACAGGAATTTTCCCGGCTAATGCAAGACCTGCAGCTGTTCCCATCATATCCTGCTCTGCTACACCAACTGAAATAAATCTATCAGGGTAAGCATCCCTGAACAAATTTGTCTTTACCGATCCCGTTACATCTCCTCCCAAAACAACTATATCCTCATTTTCTTTGCCTGCATCAACCAATGCATCGGCAAACCCCTGTCTTGTTTCTTTCAGCTCGGGATCTTCTAAATTAAATTTCATTTTTTGTAGTAAATAATTTTCAAAGACAAAAATACTTTTTCTATATTAGGTTTTCAAATGAATAATAAATGCGTTTGTGATATAATTCAAAAAAGAATCCCGTAATTCATTTTTTGAATTACGGGATAAATAATATTTAAGCTTAACTTTACGGAGTTATTTTAACTACAAACATAAAAGCATTATTATCTGCAATTGATTCATCAGTAATGTCCGCTAAATTATCACCGTTCAGATCTGAATTTATGTAACCTGTATTGAAACTACTTGCATCATTTTCTATATATCCTAAATCCGTAATATCGACTGCTCCGTCCTGATTTACATCACCGCTGTACATTGCAAATCTAACAGGAGAATTATCTACATTTACAACATTTTCTCCATACGCCTGTACATCTGAATTAGTAAAATCATATGTCTGAAATGTCATGGGATTATAACTTTCACCACCGATTTTGCTCCATGTCTCTATGCTGTTCCTGTGCTTTAAAGAGATGTAATAAATTCCGGCCGGGGCAGCATTAAATTTAAAATTACCTGTCAGTGTCAAAGAATCAAGTACAGCTTCCGATGAATCTATTATATTGAAAGGTGAATTAACTTCCCGCAAGTAAGCCCTGACAGTATCCCGCATATTTAAACTGTTTGAAGCAGGATTATAAAATCCTTCAATAGCAACATTTATGTTAAAATTTAATTTAAGAACATAAAGTCCTGTTGATCTGTCAGACGCCACAATTTTTCCGGAAGGAAACATATAAAGTCCCCAGCATCCTTCATAAGTCCCGTTATTGTCTGAAGGGTAGGTATCATACCATGCAACCTCTGTCGGTGCTACGGGATTTGAAATATCTATAAATCTCAGACCGGCTGTGTAATGTCCTGCAACAGCATAATTTCCGTATATCTCCACATTGTGAACTATTGAAGTTGTAATATCAGTGGGCTGCCAGCTGGTCATATAAGTTATGTCTGATAAATCTTCAATGTTCCAGACTTTCATCAGTCTTGGAAAGCTTCCTATTTCATCAGTTACAAAAATATATTTCCTGTCATCTGTGAGCGCAACATTATGAGGACCGGCATTAGGAAGATTAACAAATGAAGTTATTCGAGTTAGCAAATTTTTGTTGGTTGCGTTAATTATAGTAACCTTACTGCTATTGATATTTGCTGCATAAATAGTATCATTTACTATTCTGCAATCATGAATGTAATCAACATTATATGCACCGCGTTTAACCGGGGTTTCCGGGTCAATAGTCAAATCGAAAACCGTAACTCCCCTGCCGAAACTGTTTGCTGAGCAGCCGTTCAGATATAAATATGGTCCGCTTTGAGAAATTGAATGCGTTTGTATATGACCTGCAGGTACAAACTTTTTTACATAATGAATTGAATCGGGAAGATACTGTAAGTCAACAATCTGAATTCCGCTGTTAGACACCTCCGATACAATATAAGCATAATGTGAATAAGTCTTCATCTCACGCCAGGGATTGTTAAAGCTTGCAGGATTTGTTGACGGTAAAAATCCCACCTCATGAATATTGTTTACATCAGTAATATCAACAAATGATGTACCGCTATAGCAGCCGAGTATTCCATACTCTCTGCCGTCAGGTGCTTTGTAACCCCATATAGCCGAATAATCACCTGCTGCCGAATGATTATTTAAGTTCGAAAGCAGATACATATTTTTATTGCCAAGCTGTGCGTATACTTGTGAATTGTTTCCAAGCATTAAAAAAATAAAGAACAAGAAAAGATATTTCATGATTGTTTACCTGATAAAATTAATTAAATTGTTTGTGTTTAACTTCTGCAAGAAGAATTAAAAAGGAAATGTTTAATGCAGTCTTAATAATGAAGTTTGGTTTAAAATATAGAAATTATATTTAAATATCTCATTATAATTTTATCAAAATTTCTTTTGACAAAATTATCTGGTCACTAATAAAGAGATTCTGAAATAAAAAAGGACTGAAATCATATTTCAGTCCTTAGAATTTTATTATTAAATTAATAATCAATTTTTAATAGTCAAAGTCAAATTAATTATCAGTGGTAGATGATATTAATAACTTCATTCGGCACTAAAAATTTATTATTAACCATCAACTATCAACTATTAGCTATGGTCTAACTAGCGCGACGAAATTGGAAGCATTGTTATCTGCAAATGTTGCATCAGTAACGTCTACAATCATGTCACAATTCAAATCCGTGCTTACATAACCTGTTACGAAATTAAAAGCATCATTATCAATTAAACTCAAATCTGTCAAATCCACTGTACCATCCTGATTTACATCACCTGTGTAAAAACTGTATTCGCTTCCGACTAAAACCATATTACTTCCAAATGCCTGCGATGCGGCTGTAGTGAAATCATAATTTAAAACTCCACCGCTGAAAACTTCTCCTCCGCTCTTGCTCCATGTTTCAATTGAATTTCTATGCTTAGCAACGATATAGTAATTTATCCCATTGAAAACATGTGTAAAAGTTAAAGCTGCAGTACCCGACGCACTCAGGAGAGCTCTTGTTGAATCTACTATTAAATAAGGCGATACTGCACTTCGCATTAGTACATCTATTACGTCTGGTGTAGGTGAACAAGCTTGAAGATTGACAGTTAAATTTAAGGTTGAAGTATTAGTTGGAGTTATAACGTCAACTAACTTTATTACTGTTCCGGCTGCATTTACAGCATAACCGTAAACAGTATTTGCAATTCTTCTAAATTCCATGTGTGTGATATTGACCACACCCCCAGTGGGCATTATAGTCCATGTAAGACCGTCATCAGTACTTTTCTTTACAACTCCTCCGGCACCAACTGCACCTGAGAGATATGCAGTGCTTGACTTTTCTATCCATTTAAGATTACAATATCCCGTTACTCCAACTCCTGTATTTAAAGGTGCCCAGCTTACACCACCGTCAACAGACCTTGAAATACTGGGAAGTGATGTACTGGAAGCTGCCAAACCTATTGATTTGTTTTCTTTGAATGCAAACCCGGAAATAAATCCTCCGGCAATATTTAAGGCTCGAACGTTCCAGGTTAATCCCCCATTGATTGTCAAATATATTCTTGTTGGAGTGGCGTTTAATCCAAATCCATAAAATTGATCATCTATGACTACTATTGAATTTTGAGCAGAGGCAAGACCTGATGCTATTCCCGGCGGGGCCTCAGGAGTCCACGTAATTCCCCCATTAATTGTTTTCGAAATATAATAAGGACCTGTACCACCGGTAGGAGGATCGCTTTGAGCAACTCCAATTAACGGATTAATTTTAGAAAAAACTATACCATTCATAAAACCTAGGGTCCCACCGGTAGAAGCAACTGGAGTCCAGGAAACCCCGGCATTTGTTGTTTTATAAAAAGTCGCATTTCCGCCTGCACCACCGGCAGCTCCACCATCACCTACATAAGCAGTAGTTGCATCAATGCCCCACACGCAAAACAAATCCAACAAAATTCCTGTTGTTGGTATCATTGTCCAGGTTCCTCCCCCGTTTATGGTTCTCCTAACTTGCGGAGATCCTGAAGGACCACCTGCAATCCATACAATATCCTGATCTACAACCGAAATACTCGGAGATGTTCCTACACCTGTAACAGAACCAGCTGCCGTCCATGATTGTGAATAAGCTGGACGGAAAGAAATTACAAATAAAACTAATACTAGGACAGAAACTAAATGTAAATATTTTGTTTTCATTTTTTCTCCTTTTAAAAATTTAAGTTAGAAAAATTTGTTAATTAAATTTTATGTTTGGACAAATTATTCATTATGTAGTCAATTGTCAATGGTCAACTATCAACTATGGACAACTATGGACAACTATGGTCTGACTACCGCGACGAAATTGGAAGCATTGTTATCTGCAAATGTTGCATCACTAACGTCAACAACCATGTCACAATTCAAATCCGTTCTTACATAACCTGTTACAAAATTAAAAGCATCATTATCAATTAAACTCAAATCTGTCAAATCTACTGCACCATCCTGATTTACATCACCTGTGTAAAAACTATATTCGCTTCCTACTAAAACCATATTACTTCCAAATGCCTGCGATGCGGCTGTAGTGAAATCATAATTTAAAACTCCGCCGCTGAAAACTTCACCCCCGGATTTGCTCCATGTTTCAATAGAGTTTCTGTGATTAACTACTATGTAATAGCTTACACCATTAACTGCTTTTGCAAAATTTACAGATACTATTCCCGAATCATTTAAATATGATTTTGAAGTTTCAATCAAATTATACGGAGCAATCGTACTTCTCAATGATACCGTTATAGTATCCCCCATTGAACACGCTTCGAGATTTGCAGTGAGATTTAAGGTAGATAAAGTAAACGCTGTGCTTTCATCTGCTCCTTTATATGGAAAGTTTGCGTTTCTTGCGTCACCGTCAATGTCTGTTGTAATTCCTGAAATAGGTCTTGCGCTAAGGTCGGGATCTCCGATTGAAGCTCCGGCAAGATGAAGATCAGTATTCGAAACAAATGTAACATTTTTAAATCTTGAGTTTTGTTCATTTGAAACAGCAATATAAGCTGCAAGATTATCATATCCTGTCGAATCCCATCTTGCATGGTAAGAATTTAATCCTTCACTGCTGCCGGTTGCAAAATAACAATTATAATCGATTGACAATGTTCCGTTGGTTGCATCTATTGCGCAGCCGGCATGAACAACTCCGGGAGTTCCACCGGTTCGGTTATTTATACAAATATTATTCTTTTGATTATAGACAACACCCGCAACAGTAGAAGCTTTTACAATTCCTGAAGATACTAACCTTCCTGCAATACCTCCGGTTTGTATTCCACCTATAAGGACTGTATTATAAAATATATTAGTGGTGTATGATTCGGCAGTTCCTGTAGTAAGAATTCCGAATGTACTTGCCGCATTATTATTATTTGCATTTAGTGCAATAAAATTATTTTGAATATTTAAAACCGAGTTTGTTCCGGGTGCAGTTACGGTTGCAATTCCTCTTACATTAAGACCTGTAGCTGAGGTACTTGTTGATTTGATATCAATGATCTTATTTCTTCGGATGTCATATTTATATCCGTCAAAAGTACTTTGAATGTTTATTCCGTATGGGTTGGAAATGCTTACTCCGTTATTGTTTGTGGAAATAAAACAATCTTCTACAATAATATGTGCGGTAGCATTTAAAAGCCAAATTCCGGTAAAGCCAAAATCTACAATTGTGCATTTTGAAATTCTGTTATTGAAATTCGGATTCGCTGTAGCAATTGGACCTCCATCAGATCCAATGCCTGTTCTGCCGCCGCTGACAAAACAATTTTCAATCAGGTTATTCGAAACTCCTGTTGCCACGGACGGTGAAGCGCTGAATTCCATATTCATAGGTCCTGTTGCTCCAGCTGTCCCGTTAAAAGAATTACAATATTTGATTATACAGTTTGTAGCACCATTCAATAGTTTAAAAGTATTTGCATTAGTTCCGGTTGTTGCTGTATTTCTAACTATCAGGTCCGAAGTGCTGCCGATACCTCCGGGTCTTCCGTCAATAATTATATAATCTGCATTGTCAATATTAATTATACCGGCTGCATTATTTGATGCGATAATTTCACCTGTGTTTCCTGCATCGGGTCTTATCGTGATTGTATTTATATCACTATGACCTGTCTTAAGCGCCAAATCGATAGGAAATATTTCATTCGATCCGTCGTAAGTTGTTAAAATTTCTATAATGTATGCTTGAGAAATAGATCCCGGAATAGCATTGTATGCCTCTTCTATACTACTATGGAAACTTATAAAAACTCCTCCTCCATCCTGAAGCTCTACAGAGTTTAACTGGGAGTAAGAGAAATTATTTATTAATAAACAAAAAGTTCCAACTAACAAAAAAGTAAATAATGTTTTCATAATTTTTTTAAGTTTAAAAATTTGATTAAATTAATTTATTAAATATGTTAATATTAAATAGTCAATAGTGAATTCACTTTCAACTATTAATAATCAATTATCAACTATCAACTATCAACTATCAACTATCAACTATCAATTATCAACTATCAATTATCAATTATTATGGTCTGACTACCGCGACAAAGTTGGAAGCATTATTATCTGCAAAACCTAAATCAGTTAAATCTACAAACTCGTCACAATTCAAATCCGTGCTTACATAACCTGTTACAAAATTAAAAGCATCGTTATCGATCAAGCCCATATCTGTCAAATCTACTACTCCATCCTGATTGACATCACCTGTGTATATTGACCATTCACCTCCGACATTTACCATATTATTTCCAAATGCCTGCGAAGCAGATGAAGTGAAATCATAATTAAGAATTCCAAGGCTAAAATCCTCTCCGCCAAATTTGCTCCATGTTTCAATAGAGTTTCTGTGCTTAACAACTATATAGTAATTACCTGTGTCAGTCGCATTATCAAAATTAAAAACGTGTTTGGCGGACTGTCCACCTAATCCTACAGCAACATCTATCACATTGTATGGTGGAATTGCACTTCTTAATTCAACAGTTATTGTGTCAGTCTCTGTGCATGCTTCGAAATTTATTGTTAAGTTCAAAGTTTTAATCAGCCCTGATACTGAATTTGCGTCACGTGGCGCAACTCTTGCTTTATATGCAGCCAATGTAATGTCGCCTGTTGTTCCATCGAAGTAAATAAGTCTATTTACGGAAGGTGTTCCTGCATAGAAGTTATTAAAGTCCGAAGTAGCTGCATAGTTTGCAAGATTTGCAGAACTTCTGCGATAAGCTACTGTAAATCCGCTTGTAGATCCGGGTGTTGAAAGGTTTATAATAATATTATTCTGCATTTCTACTGTTGCCGTGGTAGCTGTAGCGTTTGCTGCAACTGAAACTCCTGATGAACCGAAAGTTGCACTTCCGGCAGCAGTCAGATATACAGAGTTATAATGAATTCCGATTGTACTATTTGCAGCTGTACTTGTAGAATTAATACCGATTACTCCATTTGCATTTCCTGAATTCGGCGCCTTCAGGTCGGATATTAAATTACTATCAATCTGAATTGTTGTTCCGGATGAAACCCAGCACCCGACAGTTGATCCATTGGGTCCGTTATTTGTAAGATCATAAATTTTATTCCTGTGAATATTTATGGTGGTTCCCGAGGTGCTCCAAATACCAATCACTCCACCTGTGGTAGTGTTTCCGCTTACTCCCGAAAGACCATAAATAATATTTCCGTAAAAATCTTTTGTTGTCAGTGCATCACTGGCAGACCGGATCCCGGCAACAATGTGTGAAGCAGATGTACCGGATCCTCCAATAGAAAGATTATATATCATGTTATTGAAAACATTTTCCGTAGCGGGATCAAGATCACTGTTCTGATAACCGTAAATAGTACTTGCAGATGTTCCCGAAGAATTTGGAATTGAGTTGTCGTAAATGATATTAGACTCACAATCAGTCCTTCCATTCGCTGCTCGAATACAATACATTGTACCGCTTACACCTGTCTTGCGGTTTCCGTAAACTTCATTGTCATGGACGTGACTAAAATTAATTCCTCCTACACCTCCCAGCAGAGTTGAAGTCCCTGTTCCTGAATGAGTATTATTACGAACAATATTATTATATATATATGCTGTGTTAGTTGTACCGGTCGGATCATGAACTAAAGCATTGAATCCGGTAGTGTTTTGTGCAGCGTTACAATCTTCTACAATGTTATGATGAATCCATACAGTGTCAGCCGTAGCAAGTGCTCTTATTGCAAATGTCGCCTGTGATGTGGCGCCTGTCGTAACTGTTATCTGGTTATGACTAATCTCATAGTTCGGTGCACTACCTGTTGCTCCGAACAGTGTCGCAATAATTCCAAAGACTGCAGAAGAACCGCCAGTACCTGCTCCTCCATTTATAATGTTGTTATTAATTTTAACATTGATTTGTCCTTCACATCGCACTCCGTCTGCTGTCACAGCTGATAAAAGACTTCCGCCAAAGTTTGCGATATTATTCGGAGCTTGACCATTCACGCCAACTTCATTGTCTACATCTCTTAACAAAGATGTGCCTTGTAAAAATATTCCTTTATCAACATCAGATATTGCATTTCCCCAAAATTTGTTAAAACTATTCTGTCCGGCAGGATCATCTGCACTAATCACCACACCTTCGAGATTGCGGTTAACTACAAAAATTCCGTATGCGATTGAATTAATTTTTTGAAGAGTGATTGCACAATTTTTAATTATATTATTTTGGCTTCCATCTAAAGAATCTTTCCTTAAAAAGACATAGCCCCATTCCATTGCTGCATCTCCTGTATTGGAAGCAGGATCTAGAAGATCAATCCTATCAAAAGTAATATAATCTGCACCGGAAAGTTTAATTATTCCGTCTAAGGCAGAAGAAACTCCGGGAGCCGCTGTTATAAGTGGATTTGCTCCTGCTCCATTTTTTTGAAACACAACTTGATTTGATATAGTCGGTGGATTCAGAGTAAATGCAATGACAAGGTTAGATGAAGTTTCTGTGTGTCCAGACGCTACATTGAATGTTACTCCGCCGATTCCTACACCCTGCGTATTAAGGTCTGCTATTGCTGTAGCAATTGTAGGATAATTTCCCGGAATTGTTTTCGCTCCGGTTAATTGTGCATGAACATTAGAATTTATTCCAATAAAAATCAGGAATAAAAAAAAGAAGTAAATTTTTTTCATTAGGATATTTTTTTTAGTTATGAAATTTTTTTAAAATTAGTTTTAATTTTTTAATATTTCAAATGTATTTTGAAGTCTTTTTAGAAAATTAATAAAAGTTAGTGAAGGCAGATTCAAGTTAACTTTTAGAAAACCGTATATTAAAATTCGTGTTAAATAAAAAAAAGGACTGAAGCTTTTTCCAATCCTTTAAATATTTAAAAATAATTATTTGATTGTTAGTGAAATTGATTCACAGAATTCTTAAAAAGAGTCGCTTGAGAATCTGAACCAATCAAACTTCATAAGCTTCACTAACTTTATAAACCATACAAACTTTACAAACTTTATAAACTTTATAAACCTTACAAACCTTTACAAACTTTACAAACTTTACAACTAATTACGGTTTTACTACTGCGACGAAATTAAATCCATTATTATCAGCAAACGCAGCATCAGTAACATCTACAACCATGTCACAATTTAAATCAGTAGGGACATAACCCGTTACGAAGTTAAAAGCATCATTATCTATTAATCCTGCGTCTGTAACGTCTACCACTTCATCCTGATTAACATCGCCGGTGTAAAAGCTATATTCACTTCCTACTAAAACCATATTATTACCGAATGCCTGAGAAGCTGCTGTTGTAAAATCATAAATCAATACTCCTCCCGTAAATATTTCTCCGCCTGCATTGCTCCATGTTTCGATTGAGTTTCTATGCTTGACTACGATGTAATATCTTGCTCCATTTACAGCATTTGCAAAATTTAAAGTTACCTCACCGTTTGCATTTGTTACACCTCTGACAGAATCTATGATCACATATGGATTTACCGTATCTCTTAAGAAGACTGTTATGGTATCCGGCATGGGAGAACATGCTTGAAGATTAATTTTTAAATAAAGAACCAAAGCTACTGAAGGCTCGTCTGCACCTTTGTAAGGTGTTGTTGTACTCCTGATATGACCATCTATATCAGTTGTAATTCCGGAAATTGGAGTGCCAATCAAATTAGGATCACTAATTGAAGCACCTGCCAGATGAAGATCTCCGTTAACAGGATCCACAAAGTTAACCGGAACAGATTTTGAATTTGCATCACGGGGTGCAACTCTTATTTGATATGCTCCTAATGTCTGGTCACTATTGGTTCCATCGTAAAATATAAGCTGTCTTGCAGAAGGAGTTCCAGCATAAAAAATGTTATAGTCTGAAGTGGCAGCATAGTTTTGGAGATTTACAGAGCTTCTGCGATAAGCTACTGAACGTCCGCTTGTACTTCCCGGTGTAGAAAGATTTATGATGATGTTATTTTGCATGTCTAATGCTGCAGTAGTAGTTGTTGCATTAGCAGTTACTGAAATTCCTGATGAGCCGAAGGATGAACCTCCAGTACCAGAAAGATAAATAGAATTGAAATAAATTCCTACAGTACTATTGGTTGTTGTACTTGTACAATTTATACCAATGACTGCATTTGCATTTGCAGAATTAGGAGCCTTAAGTTCGGATATAAAGTTATTATAAATCTGAATTGATGTTCCTGATGAAACCCAGCATCCGGCAGTCGTGCCCGTAGTTCCATGGTTTGTAAGGTTATGAATCTTATTTTTATGAATTATTGTGTTTGTCCCTGAAGAAGTGCTATAAATACCATAAACTCCTCCTGTTGTGCTTGTACCGCTAAGACCATAGATTTGATTTCCATAGATTTCATTATTTGAAGATCCCGAGTATACTCCTACAACAATGGAAGAAGTTGATGTATTTGTTCCTCCCACTGATAAATTGTAAAAGACATTGTTATAAACCTTCTCATTAGCAGCATAACCGATGTAACCATACATTGTGCTTGGTGAAGTGCCTGAAGAATTTGTAATAGAATTATTATATACCATATTTGAGTAACACTCAATGGAGCCAAAACCACCAGTTCGAATACATTCCATTGTACCACTTATCCCGGTTTTCTGATTTCCATAAACCTCATTGGAATGCATAACTATAGTAGAATTACTCCCTACAAGAAGAGTTGAAGCCCCACTTCCTAAATCAGTATTATTGCGGATAATATTATTATATATATAAGCAGCATCAACATAACCTGCGTAGACGGATACGCCCACGACACCGGAATTTGCAACACAATTTTCTACAATGTTATGGTGAATAAGTATCGTATCAAAATTTGGAAAAGGAACGTATGCTCCATAGGCTTGGATCCCTTCCGCAACATAAGTGTCGCTTGTAACTGTTACTTGATTATAACTTATCTCGTAGTCAAGATATTCATATTCTTCCGCTATAATTCCAGCTACTCTGTTTGTGGTTCCCGCTCCTCCATTAATGACATTGTTATTAATTTTGGTATTCTCCTGCCCAGCGCAACGTATTCCTTCAGCTTGTTGATTGCTGCCTCCTAAGTCAGTGATCAAATTAACACCTAAACCGTTCACTCCAATCTCATTATTGATATCTCTTGAAAACAAATCAGATACTGCAACTATACCTTTATAAACATTAGATATCGAATTTCCATAGAACTTGTTATAACTATTTTGACCGGGAGGACCCGTATTATATATAAAACTTTGCGCAGTATCGTGGTTAGCTAAATAAATGCCAACTGACGCAGTATTTGCCTTTTGAAGTGTAATTGTACAATTTTTAATTACATTGTTTTGACTACCATCTGTAGTTGATGCTCTAAGAAGTGCAAATCCCCATTCCATTCTTGCAATCCCCGTGTTCGATACGGGATCAAGCAAGTCTATCCTGTCAAATGTAATATAATCTGCACCCGAAAGCCTGATTATTCCGTCTAAGGTAGAAGAAACTCCGGGAGCCGCTGTAATAAGTGGATTTGCTCCTACTCCATTTTTTTGAAACACAACACGCTTACTAGAATCTGGAATGAGACCATTAGCTACAATTACCAAATTTGATGAAGTTTCAGTATGCCCTGCAGCAACATTGAATGTTACCCCGCCGCTTCCGACACCATTACCGGTGAGCGCTGTTACCGCAGCTGCTATGGAAGGATAATCACCCGGAATTGTTTTTGTTCCTGTTAATTGTGCATGAGCATTAAAATTTATTCCTAGAAAAAAAAGGAATGCAAAAAAAGAAAAAACTGTTTTCATTGGGATTATTTTTTAGTTTAAAAGTTAGTCTTAATTTTTCAATATTTCAAATATATTATAATAGTCTTTTCAGAAAATTAACACGGACTATATAAAAGATCGAAGCAACTAAACTTTAGAACATGGAAAATTATAATATATTTATAAATAAAAAAGGACCGAAGATTTTTTCAGTCCCCTTAATTGATTCGCATCATTCTTAGAAAGAGATGCTTGAGAATGTTTAATATGCGAACTTTACTAACTTTTACAAACCTTACAAACTTTTAAACTTTAAAGCTAATTACGGTTTTGCTACTGCAACAAAATTAAGTCCATTATTATCGGCAAACGCAGCATCCGTAATATCAACTGTTTCGTCACAATTTAAATCTGTGACAACATATCCCGTTACGAAATTAGAAGCATCGTTATCAATTAATGCTAAGTCTGATAAATCTACTACTCCATCCTGATTCACATCTCCTGAATAGAATGCCCACTCCCCTGCTCCAATATTTGCCATATTATCACCGAATGCCTGAGTATCGTCAGTGGTAAAATCATAGCTGAGGGCATTGGCTGTAAAAGTTTGTGTAAGCTTACTCCATGTTTCAATTGAATTTCTATGTCTTACTACAATGTAGTATGGAGTTCCATTGTCGGGTATTGTATAATAAAATGAACTAGCAACATTTGGTGTGACTTTTCTTTGAGAAGTTTCAATTACTTCGAAAGGAGAAACCGCACTTCTAAGTTCAACGTCAATAGTATCCCCGATAGTGCAAGCTTCAAGATTTATTGTTAATGATAAATTTAATACTTCAGTATTATATTCCGAAAGATATTGAAAGCTGGGGCCCGTTACAATTGACCGGATGAGTGCGCCGGTGATAGGATTTATTTCATGAATTCCTGCTCCATTTGTTGTTAAGTAATTTCCGTTACCTAACAAATAAACTCCCCTGTTTCCGGTGACACCGTTAAGTATAGTTTGATAAACTCCATCTTCATCTAATATTGCCAATCCCGAAGGAGAACTAAATGCAGCTACTACAATATTCCCATTGTCAAGTTGAATCATTTGCTGCGGAAATGCAAAATTTGATCCGGTATAAAAATTAGAAGCAAAATTTCCATTGTTACTAAATTCTGTAATCCTGTTTGTACCTGATGAATTTGAAATTAAATAATCATCGCTTCTTTTTAAAATAGCGAACGGACTGTTTAAGTTTGTTCCAATAAATGTACCTAAAGAATTTCCGCTTAAATCAAACTGCTGAATTGTGTTATTACTTCCTCCGCCTCCTACAGTAACTAATAAATTATCATTCGGTCTGTAACCAATCCCTCTTATATTATCCAGGATCGCAGTATTGACTCCTCCTGCAGGAGCAAATACACCTAAGTATGTTCCGCTTGTATCGAAACTTTGAACGACATCAGCAGTTTGATCTGAAATTAATATATTGTTACCAATGTAATTCTGCATGGCATGTTTTGGTAAAATAAGCTGAGGCTGAGTTGTAGGTATAAACGCATTATCAACCAAATCTCCTGTCTGCCTATCAAACAGATAGGCTTTATCATTAGAGCTTTCTACAGCCATAACATATCTTGAAATTAACCCACGATTTTGCGATTTGATTGGATTAAAGTATCCATCTGTATTATCGACTATTCTTCCATTACCAAAATCAAATTTTAATTTACCGCCGCTTTCATTTAATAATATGTCTTCATAATATATTACATATCCTCCATTATAAATATCAGCGAAATTTGTAAATACAGAGTAAACTAATTTTCCGTCTTCAATTGCCTTTACATCATACATAATATTGTGCGTCGTCATAATATTCACAGGCTTACCTTGTCTGACTGCCTCTGCCCGTGCAAGAAATACAATCTGAGGATTAAGTTCGGATTGAATCATCAGTTCATCGAAACTGATTCGGGGGGATGCTGATGCTCCATTTTGTAAAAATGAAATTACAAAACATAAAACAATAACGAATTTTTTCATAATTTGTTTTCTTTTTTAATTTATAAATTGGATTTTGTTAAAATAGATAAAGTAAATTAAAAATGGTATATCAATCATAGGCAAATATTCTTTTGATTTATTGTGCAAAATATCTTATGACCTTTCGATTTCACAATCACATTTCCATGTATATAGCAAACATTTTTTTTAGGATACATCTCAACAGCATCTTTTTGTTTATTGAAAATATCTAACCATCTTAGCATCATCTCAGCAACACCTCAGCATCATCTCAGGAATCATCTCATCATTTAATCATAGTTCTTGGTTTAATATTTTTAATATTTTATCAACCAATTCATCAGACGTTGTCTCCTCGTTCACACTAATCCAATTTATTCTCTTATCTTTTCTGAACCAGGTCATCTGCCTTTTTGCATAGCGGCGTGTATTTTGTTTAATCATTCTTATCATTTCATCATAGTCATATTCTCCTTCAAAATATTTGAAGACCTCTTTTACCCCTACAGTATTCAGAGAATTGTAAGTCATGTAATGAAAGCCATTATCCTTGAGCTTCCGGACTTCATCCGTCAAACCTTTTTCGATCATCATCCCGACTCTTTTATTTATCCTGTCATACAAATATTCACGCTCAAGCATTAATCCTATTTGAATAGTTTCAAAATTTATTTTAATCTTTTCTTTTTGCAGCTCCGATATTTTTTTTCCTGAAACATAAAAGACCTCGAGAGCACGGATTACTCTTTGTGTACTTTCAGCATTCATAGTTTTGGCTGCATCTTTATCAATTTTTTTTAATTCGTCATACAAAAATTCTTTTCCTTTTAATTTTAACTTCTCGTTAAGTTCATGTTTTATTTCCTGAGACTTTATTTCTTCTTCAAAAAATCCGTCAATCAACGATCGGATGTAAAGACCGCTTCCGCCGGCAATAACGGGATACTTTCCTCTTAAAAAAATATCATCAATGATCAATCTCGCCTTTTTCCCGAATTGTCCTGCAGTGAATTCTTCTTCGGGCATTAATTGATTTATAAAATAATGTTTAATTTTTTTTGTGTCTTCTTTTGCAGGATGGGATGTAGCGATAGGAATGTGTTTATAAATCTGCCGCGAGTCGGCAGAAATAATTTCACCGTTCAGTATTGCGGCAGCTTCAATAGCTAAGTTTGTTTTTCCGGAAGCAGTAGGACCGACAATCGCTAAAACCTTTTTCATTTAATAAATAATGTTAACAACGATCCGTTTTTTGAACATTGCAATAAGTTATCAATTACGGAAACGACCTATCAACTATCAACTGTCAACTATCATCTATCAAACTATCAAACTATCAAACTATCAAACTATCAATTATCAACTATCAACTATCAACTATCAACTATCAACTATTTTAACAAGATCATACTTTTAGTCTCAGAATAATTTCCCGCAATGAGTTTGTAAAAATAAATTCCGCTCGAAAGATTACCTGCATTAAAATCGATACTATAATTTCCGGCATTTTGTTTTTCATTAACTAAAAGTGCAACTTCATTTCCCAGTATATCAAAAACTTTTAGGTTCGTATAATTGCTAACTGTTAACTGATAACTGATAACTGTATTTGGGTTAAATGGATTTGGATAATTTTGATAAAGTCTATATTCGTTAACTGATAAATTATTCGAATGAATACCGACAAGCGGAACGTCATCGGTATCAACTTCTATATTATACATCAGGCCGCCGTTACCGAATTGATTGGCATGAACTGCTTTACCGCTTGTTACTACGGTTCTCCCATTATTGGAAGTGTTGCAATAAAAAAGCGAACCCGGAGTATTAATTGTAAAGATTGGAATATTTCCCAGAAATGTTTTAAA
Source organism: Bacteroidota bacterium (assembly GCA_030855105.1). GTDB lineage: Bacteria > Bacteroidota > Ignavibacteria > Tepidaquicellales > Tepidaquicellaceae > JAGPCH01. The sequence goes on from JALYRX010000045.1 coordinate 33,141, forward strand.
AATATAAAGATCATTTGTCAGGTTGTTAAATTCCCCCCACGAAGATGCACTCAAAATTTTTCCGTTTTTTGAAAAAGATAACGCAGATACTTCATGACCGCATCCACCGTAAACCCAGAAAGGTGTTCCTCCTGCGGATCGCTTGAAAACTTTTACTTTACCATCGTAAGTGCTGCTCGTAATAAAATTCAATGTTCCTGCAGCAATATTTTCTCCATCATAGGAAATATCAACTGAAGCATACCAGTTAAAAAACATTCCCGGCGGCTCCTGGTTTTGCCAGAGAAAATTATACGTAGTTCCGTTCCACTGATACACCCTCAAAAATCCGGAGTAATTAATTGTTGCAATGATGCTGCCGTCTCCGCTGATTCCCTGAGTTGCCTGTGTCCCGCTTGAGGGTGAAAAAGGATTTATTAAGCCACGGTAAACAACATCACCTGTATAAGTTTTTATCACAAAAAATTCCGCATAAGTATTTACAATAACTAAAGAATCATTGCCTGAAATTTTAACTCCTTGTATAGAAGCACCACCTGTTGCAACTGCCGGGACAATTTTTAATTTCCAGAAAGGAACGTTTGAGTTAGAATTGAATCCATATATAGTACTTGAGTCTTGACGCGAAACACTGCCCACTAAAAATTTACCATCTTTAGTCACATCTAATGAAGTCGCAAAACCGGTATCTGGTAAAAGTGTAAGATCAAAATTAAAGAAAGGAACATTAGACGATTTGTTAAACATGTAAATATTGTATAGAGAACCGACCCCTACCACTCCCCCTGTATCCGAAATAGTTACAAAATTAATAAAGACATCCGGGCTTGTGGTGAATTCCCAGATCGGTGTGGAATTTAGATTTCCTGATAATGTGACACGATGATTGTTTAAATCCCAGCCGACAACATTATATTTTCCGTTGCCGCTTGTAAAGCAATAATCGCCGATCGCAGCAGGTTCTGTATATGACCATCTTATATTAGTGTTGTTGAATGGATTTAAAGGTTGAGATGAATTATTAATTTGATTAATTACCTGATGCCCGGAGTTTGGCAAAGGATTAAGGATGGTTTTCTTTTGGAGAGAACCATTCTCATAACCCGTAACTTCTTTTTTTCCTACAAGATTGTCCTGCGAGTAAACAGAAGCTGAAACTAATAAAAGAATAAGTATTAATTTTTTCATAATATTTTGATTTAAGATTAATAAAAATATTTTTTATAATTAACCCAAGGAACTCAACTATCAATTATCATTTATCAATTATCAATTATCAATTATCAATTATCAATTATCAATTATCAACTACTTGATCAGCATCATATTTCTTATATCGGAAAAGCTTAGCTTATTCAAACGATCAATTGCAGATAACCTGTAAAAATAAACGCCGCTTGTAAGATTGTATTGCTGCGCATTAAAAGTAAGTGTATACTTTCCCTGCGTGTAAAATTTATTTTCAATCAAATTTGCAATTAATTTTCCATTTATATCATAAATCATAAATGACACATCTGAAGATTTAATTATATTAAAATTTATTTTCGTCTCGGGATTAAAAGGATTTGGATAATTTTGATGAAGCTCAAATGAATTTGCAATGGTGTTATTGTTTGTGATTCCCGTTTTCGGAGTAACATTAATTAAAAAGTTATCTGCATAATTCCACATGTCATTGTCGGAAGTTGTATCATTATTGGAAGAGTTACCGTTTGCAAATAAAGTATCAATTACATTTGAAGTATCGGGTGCAATATATGTGAATGTAAAACTCAGAGTATCATTGACAAATAGTTTGGGAAAACTATGAGTAAGTTCAAAATTCTTATTGATGTTTGGCATCTCTCTTTTTAAGCTTGTATCAAGAACTGAAGTATAAACATTTCCAAGACTTGAAGATATATCACATCCGCCCACAACAGCTGGTCCGTTGGCAATTTTTAAAATGTAAATTGCTGTATCATTTGCTTCGACTGATTTCGGACCGGAAATTTCCACAAAGATTGAATCAACCGGCTTTAAGGTGTGACATACACAACCGACCTCGTTGCCGTTTTTTTTTGTCAGACCGACTATTCCGTTTTTGAAAGCCATTAAATTTTCGTAAATAATAAAAAGGAATGCCATAAAAATAATTACATAAATAGTCTTAAGTATTTTCATTTAGTTTATTTAATTGTTCAGTATTCAAATATTGTTTTATAAAATTAATTTTAAATTACCAATATTCTATATACAGCTTTATTTTTTATTATAAGTTAATTTGGTATCAGGATTATCTGATCGTGATACAATCATATTTACCGGAGATATTTCCCTTACAATATAAACTTCATCAACTGTGACAGGATTAGAAACTCCTTTGCTGGTTGAATTTAAAGTTAACTTGTCTCCCGCCAGCGTCCATGAATTATAATCTAAAGTTGCCATATTAATTGATGCAGCTTTACCTCCGTTCATAAGCTCGAATCCCATTTTATATTCATCGTTGCTCACCCAGCTTCCCAAAACAGAATTAGGAGTAATCGCAGTTTTCTCAACAGGAGGTGGAGTATTTTGTTTTGATTCTGTTTTAGTAGTTGTATTTGGCGCTGAACTTTCCTGTTTTCCTTTTTCACATGATGAAAAAATAAATACCGATAAAACAACGAAAAGAATTTTTTTCATGGCTTAGTTTTTAAATTTTAAATTTTTCAAAAATAATCATAATAAACATCTTTAACAATTGACTGATAAACACGCTGGGATTTGGTTGTTAAAGTTTGTAAAGTCTGTAAGGTTTGTAAGGTCTGTAAGGATTTACAAAGTTGCTTGAGTTGGTAGTATACTAATTTACTAATCGTGGAAAGAGCAACTCACTTTATTTAAAGATCTAAGACTGCAGACACATTATTTTTAATTAGGGATATTATATTATCAGGTAACTTACCCAATCTTTTTGAGAAGCGTTTATTATCTACCGCTCGTATTTGGTCAATTAGTATATCGCAATCTTCTTTTAAGTTTCCAGTCCCTTTGGCAAGATGAACTCTGAGAATTTCCGATTCAGAATTCAAATTTGTTGTGATTGGACAAATAATAGTCGAAGGGTGAATATTATTAAGCAGATCGGTTTGAATTACAACAACGGGGCGAACTTTTCCTGATTCTGTTCCAAGCCTTGGATTAAGGTCTGCAACCCAGATTTCATATTGATTAATTTTCATCCTTAAGCGCCTCAAATTCTTTGAGAACTTTCATTGATTCATCCCTTACAAGTCTTGATTCTTTTTCTAATTGCTTTGAAAGAATTTTTCTTTTATGAAGCATATTATAAAATTCAACTGCTTCATTAATATAACGATTTCTGTTTTTTTTTATTTTGGAAATTATTTTTTCGGTATCCTGAAAAGTATTTTCGGCAATCTTTAACGAAAGGTTTTTCATTATCTTTTTACAAAAAAGTATATACTAAAAGTATATATTACAAGTGAAAAATAAATTTTCCATTTAACTACCTTTCTTTAAACCGAATCGGTTGGCGTGTGTAAATAGAATTTACAAAAGCAAATAAGACTTCGAAAGTTTTTGAATTTGATTCAACTTTGTACACGACAAAAATTTGAGTTAAACAATAAAATCTGACTCATTAAATTAAATATTAATTAACCTCTTTAAATTAATAATATTTAGAAAGGAGCCAGATTTATGAAACAGTATCATTTTAACAAATTAAGATCAATATTTCAATCAAATTTTAAATGGAATAAAAGTCGAATCAAGTTTGTAACGAATTTTGTGAGTCTAATGATATTGACTGGGTCAATAAAGTTAAATCGAATTTCGTTATTAATGAATACTGAAGCAAAGAGTGAATCTAATTACAGATGTATACAAAGATTTTTTAAATTATTCCAAATGGATTACGAGGATTATTCTCGTTTCGTATTAGGCCTAATATCAAGTAATTCGAAATACTATTTGGTAATGGATCGAACGAATTGGAAATTTGGGAAATCTAATATTAATATATTGATGCTAGGTATAATATACAAAAATAATCGTTTTCCGCTATACTGGGAATTGTTAGACAAAGGTGGCTCGTCAAGTACTCATGAAAGAAAAGCATTGTTAGCTAAGGCAATTAAACTTCTTGGCAAGGATCGAATATTAGGTTTATTAGGAGATCGGGAATTTATCGGAGTTCACTGGTTTAAATATTTGATTGCTAATCAAATTGAGTTTCATATAGAGTACCGAAGCAAGTAAAAGCCGGAAGTCCATTACAAAGCAATCGTAAAACAGTGGAGTATTTGTTCCGATACTGTAAAGAGAATGTGAAAATGGATTACCCAAAAGCTGTAAAGATATTAGGATTTAAGTTATATGTATCGGGAATGAAATCGAGCAAAGGCTATTGCATAGTGGTCAGCAGTAAAAGTAACCTAAACTCTTTAGCGAAATATCAAATGAGATGGACAATAGAGAATATGTTTGGGGCATTTAAGAAAAGAGGATTTAATTTTGAAGATACACACATGACAATGCCGGAAAAAATAAAAAAGCTACTTGTAATGATTAGTATTGCTTATACCTGGTGCGTATTGCTTGGATTATGGATAAGTGAAACTATTAAGATCAGAATCATGAATCATGGAAGAAAGCAAAAAAGTATTTTTAGATGTGGGTTTGATTATCTAACTACTTTTATTAGAAAGCTCTTATCTGGAAATATTTACAACGATCACGAATTTAATGACGTTACAAAAATATTGTCGTGTACATAGAGTAGATTCAGGGCATGAAATTATTCCTTGTATTTTAAAGTCTTTATATTTAATTAAAATGTAAATACAAATCAAAAATCCCGGGATATTTGAAAAAGTTTCTAAAATAAATTTGGAAGGCAAATAAAATGTCAGCATCCCCTAACCTTCGATTTCCCTGTTTGCCTAATTCTACTATCTCATCAAAAAATATTCCACAGTATTGTAAATCCACTTTAAGAAAATTTATTTATTCCAATCCGGAGGACAAACGGATAGATTTGGTAAGACATTCTAATTTAAGAATGTATTCAAGTCTGCCATTTATATAAATATTAAGGGCTCCTCTAAAAACCTCTTTTTAATTTTATACAGTCACACTATAACTTTTTTTTAATTTTTTATTCTGCCTTTATTTTTTTGTTAGTGATTTTTACACTGTTTTTATTTTACCCTTTATTAGTTTTCTCACTCTGTTCACAATAAGACACACCCAACTCCTTAAAGAACCACTTTCAGCTGGA
>JALYRX010000046.1 GCA_030855105.1 Bacteroidota bacterium
TCATCTCCTAAGCCACTCATTTGTTTTAATATCAGTAACGATACCATTAATCGGATTGGCTTGGCGGGACGTCCAAAATCCTTCGCATATAATTTTGAAAATTTTTTCTCAAATTCTTTCCAGGGTACCGCATCTGCTAATTGATACAATTCAACTTTTGAATTTAGTAAATCCTTCAATGGTGATGTAAAAAATGTTGTTTGATTTTGATCCGGGGAGCTGCTTTTCATTGAATTTTTATTGTAATATTTTGCAAGGATTTATTACAAAAATACAAATTCCTTGCAACTTTTCATATACTATAAATTCTATAAACCATTGATTTTATTGCACTCAATCACTTTTTAAGGATCAACTAATTAACTTCAGGCAACTTTAAAGATGTATCTTTGGACTCTTGTTCTCTCCATATTCTTTGACAGGGAAATTGGTTTTCATATAAAGCCCTCGATATCATAACCGAATCAATTCTAAGATTTGCTATTTCCATTACTTTTTTTAAATCATGGTAGTTTGATATACCACCTGCGGAAGTAATTTTCAGCTTTGTATTTTCAGCTAATTCAACTAATCTCTTAATATGCGGACCGCAAAGATTTCCAACTCTGGTTACGTCCTGATAAATTATTCTTTTTACTCCGAATGATTCCATCTTTTTTGCAAAATCTAACGGAGTAATATCCGCATAATTTACCCATCCGTCTTTGACAACATTATTTAATTTTTCATCAATACAGATTACAAGCTTGCTTGGCGAAAAATTATCAAGGAATTTTTTTATAAAATCGGGGTCAGTCAAAGCCGCTGTTCCGATAACAATTCTGTAAACACCTAATTCTTCGATTACTTTTTTTGCCATATCAAAATCTCTGATACCGCCTCCGAGCTGGACAGGAATATCAACCGAACATGTAATTTCTTTTATCAAATCAAAATTTTTCATATCACCATATAAAGCTCCGTCGAGATCAGTGATGTGAATGGTCTTGAAATTTTCCTTTCGGAAGAGCATCGCCATTTTTATTGGATTTTCCGAATAAAATTCTGTATTCTGGGAAAGCCCCTGAATGACTCTTGCACATTTACCATTCTGAATATCTATTACAGGAATTACTAACATAAAAAATTTATAACTAAAAGCTGTTTTGGTTTGAACCTATTTTTTAACAATAGCTACTTTACCTGTCCCGACCTTGCTTCCGTCTTTATTGTAAGCAACGATTATATAAATTCCTGTTGGAGCAAGCTCATTGTTCGCATTCATTCCGTTCCATGTCGCAATACGTCCTCCGGGTGAATCAAATTCATTTATTATTTCACCGTTAAGTGTAATGATTTTTACAACGGAATTTTCCACTAATCCGTCAATTTTTAATCCAACACTCGAGGGAATAAGATAAGGATTGGGTGAGGCGGTAATTTTATCGAAATCGGAAACAGGCTCAATGGCATCGGTTGCATAAGTCGAAAGCCCGTTGAGTGTTGCGAAATTTGCTCTGCCTGACTTGTTGCTTACTGCAATTGAATTAATCTTATTTGCAAGAATCGGACTTTGTGAAGTATTGAATTGTTCTATTAATGTTGAGCCATCCGGAGATAAATGAAATACTCCGTTAGTTACTGTCCCAATCCATTTGTCATTAAGAATATCATTTGTAATAGTCTCACAGTTTTCAGTAAAGGGAACTTTAAGATTGCCCGAAATTATTCCTAATTTTTGCGGACGCGGTTTCTGAATTGGGTTTTGAATTGCACCGAGCGGATTATTTATAATGAAGACACCGTTATTCGAGCTTACCCAGACTTCATTGTTCTTATCAACAATCACATCCGACATCTCTGAAATTTCAGCTCCTCCAAAATCTGAAAGTCCGTATATTCCGAAAATATCATCCGAAGGATCCCTTATTGTTCCATTTTCATTAAAAAAATAGAGTCCTTTCTGTGAACCTTCTGATATAATCCACTTAGTATTATATGAGTCTACAGCCACCTCGGATAAAGTTGGCGATCCAAGAATTGACGGATCAAAAAAACCAATCCATTCATTATTTCCAAGGTAAGCATATAAAGTTCTTGAAGAATTTGAACCAAACAATGTAAGCCAGAAGACCTTGTTATTGTCATAGGCTCCTCCGTAAGCCGGACAAAAATTTGCATTGGTCGTTATACCCGGAAGAATTGAATTGGAGGGGTTATAATTTACGATTGTATTTCCAGTAATGACAGTAGGACCTCCTCCATATCCCAGTGCCCAGACACTTCCGTTTCCATAAACAATTTTCTGAAACCAGTTTGAGTATCCAATCTCGGGATGGGATGTTGTGTTATAATTCTCCCAGTTTGTTCCGTCAAATTTATAGAACCCATTGTTAACCAATCCTCCGGCAACCCAGAGATTATTATTGTCATCTATAATTATTTGGCTGAAGACATTTGAATAAGGACAATTAGGAAATACCTGACTGTAATTACCGGCAGTGATAATTAAAATTCCATTATCAGATAATCCTGCAATTGGATTTAAAGAATTATCATTAGAGATAGTAGAATAATTATTTGGATTTTGGAACATCACTATATTTGAAAGGTCATTCCTGCTTGCCGAGTAAATTATATTTCCTGAAATAAAATAAAGCTTATCTCCGATTGCTTTGATGAATTTTGTCGTTTCAGAAGAAACTGATGAATTAGGATAAGGCATCCATGCGTTTCCGTCAAAATAAAAAAAACCGCTATCCGAACCCGCAAATATTTTATTGTCAAAAGTTTCAATAGTCTTAACCTCAGCATCGAGAGGGACTGAGTTAAAGTTTGACCATGAAGAAGGATCATTAAGGTTAGAAGTAATGTAGTTTGAGTAAGCTACTCCTGATTTTGTTGCTGCGTATAAAGTATCATTATTTGTAGTTAAGGAATACACAATTGTGTTGTTTGGAAAATTACCAAGTCTGTAATATGGTGCATCAACAAAATTAAAATTATTTGCAGAGATTTTTTGAATTCCATAACCTGTTGCTATAAACATAAAATTATCAACGGGATATAAAAAATATATTATCTTATTGGTTTCGGCTGAGTTTTTTATGTCAAATATATATTTCCAAGTAAGATCGCGAATATCTAAAATCGATATGGAGCCGTCACTCGCACCTACCCAAAGCCGCCGGTTGTTATCAATTGCCAAAGAAGTAAGGTCATTATTTACCAAACCGTTCAGGTTTGTATATGTTTTAATTGCTTTTCCTGTGAAATTATCCACAACAAACAAGCCTCCTTTGGATGCACAATAAACATAAGAAGAATTATGATCTACGGCTATGGAAGTAATCGATTTAAAATCAGTATAATTTTTCCATTTGGAAGTTTGGGCAAAAGACACATTTATTAAAAAGAAAAATATTGATATAGTAACAAAATTTCTTTTTGACATAATATTCAGATTTTGATTAAATAAAAAAGTTAACGAATTTTCTAGAGAGGATTATATTCTAAATATTAATTAGTAGGTTTTGTAATAATTACTTTGAGAAACATAAAGTTAAAATCCAATAATGATTAGTAAAACGGCTTATTGCAAAAAGTTTAATTTAATATTAACTATTTAGATTATAAAATCAATTACATTAAAATTAATTTCCTTTCTAAACAATTTAGTTTTAATAAAGTTTAAAAAATTGCTATTTTAGTCGCGTATTCATATTCACATGCTTAATGAAATTAAGATTTACCCAATATGTAATCTTTTTTTAATTATATGTCAATAAAGAAAGAATTATCGGGCAGCGGGATTTATTTCATTTTAATATTGGGAGTTATCCACATTGCTTTTTTTATTTATGCGTTGAACTGGGGAAACATTTATTTTGGTGATTACAAAGAATATCTCCAACAGGTTGCAAATTTAAAAGAGCATTTAAACTGGTATACCGGTATTTATGAAGTTCCGTTTCAACCGGATCTTTATTCGAGAAGACCCCCCATGTATGCATTTTTTATTCTTTCAATAAAATCAATATACAATTCTAACTCTGCAGTTTTATTTGTCCAGTCGTTTTTAAGCTGCCTGAATTTTTTAGGATTAATAAAATTATTGAATGAATATAAATTCAAGGTTAATGTTTTCAAACTTCTGATAATATTTATTGTATTTTACCCGAGTCAGTTTATTATGGCGAATTTGATAATGACAGAAATTTTGTTCCAGACATTTTTATTTTGGAGTTTCTATAACTTAATTCAATTTATTAAAACGAGAGAAAATAAATTTATATTATATTACAATTTATTAATAGCATTAGCCCTTTTAACGAAACCTGTTTTGTACTTTTTCTGGATAATAAATTTTTTATTCATTTTGTATCTTTATTTCCACAATAAAAAAAGTTATATACCTGTATTTACAGCTCTCATTCCACTGGCCATTATCCTTATAATCTCCTTATATAATTATAATGTTACAGGATATTTTCATTATTCAAGCTTAAGGCATAACAATCTTATAGATAACAGCAATTATATAATGCTTAATAAAGAGGGTATTGAAAAGATTATTTTGAAATTTGATACGGATAATTTAAAACTTGATTCAATACATGATTATGCCGAACGTTCAAAGGAAAAGGAACGGATTGCTACCGAATACATTAAAGAAAATTTCGGAGATTTTGTTAAGTTTCATCTAAAAGGAATGGTAAATTTTTTTCTCGATCCGGGTAGATTTGAACTTGCACAATTCTTCAGAATTGAAAGTCCGGAAAAATCAGGTCTTTATTTTGTGTTTTTAAAAGACGGATACAGCGGGATTATTGATTACATACTTAAGCTTCCGATAGTATTCATTTTTTATTTATTTTGTGTAATGATAATAAATATAATAATGATCATTTCGATAATTAATTTCATTTTTGAAAAAAGAATCTCAGGCGAAATTAGAATTTATTTTATAATTATAATAGGATACTTGTGCTTCATGTCCGGAGTTAACGGCTTATTGAGATATAAACTTCCTTTATATCCGATAATACTTTTTTCTATTCCGTTTCTTTTTGAGAGGATTTATGAACTTAAAAGTAAACCTGACAGGTTTAAAGAATGAATTTAAATGTACTAAAGCCTGTCCGGTTTTTCAGACTTTGCGTTTTTGTTAGTGACGTTTCTATAGCTTAAAACCATTGCATTGAATCAAAATCTATAGTTGTTATTTTGCAAAAGATTTTAAAGTTATTTTCTAAACTATTTAAATTGAAAATCCCGAATCTCTTACGAACATTTTAAATAAACAAACAAAAGAAGTTGAGTTTAAAACAATAATCAATTCTGTTGCCGGTAAAAAATATATTTTAGAAAGTGAAGTTGAATCCCCTGAAGGAAAAATTTTTATGCTTAGAAGTGTTTGGATAGTGTTTTTAAATGAAAATTTTATTAAGTTAGTAACTTCTTATACCATAAAATTAATATGATAAAAGAATTTGAAAGAATAGTATTAACAAAAGATTAAAAGATACTCCTTTTGTAAAATGTGATGTCGGTACTGTAGTTATGAAATAAATTTTTTTCAACGCAACTTTGTAATTGATTTATGTTTACCTTAATAATATATTTATCAAGAAAATGACAGCGACCAAGTTAAAAAATATTATTGCAAAGAAAATTTCTGAAGTTGAAGATATTAATATCTTAATCTCAATAAATCAGATATTTGAATTAAATAACACTAAAGTTGATTTATACAAACTGAATGACATTCAAAGGAAAAGAATAAAAAAGAGTCAGTTACAATTTAAAGAAGGCAAAACGATTTCTAATGAAAAAGGATTTGATGATATTGAAAAATGGTTAGAAAAAAAATTGATTGGTCAATAGAATTCAAAGAAATTCTTGAAGAAATTCTTGAATTTTATATAGAAAGAAACGGAAATCAGAGATACAGCAAAAGTCTTCTTAAGCAAATCAAGAAATCCATATCCCTCATAGCAAATAATAATTTTATAGGAAAGTTAACCGAGGAATATAATGTCAGAGTTATATTTAAAGATAATTATGCAATTTTTTATGAAATAAAAGAAAAAGTTGTTGAAATTCAATTAGTATGGGATACCAGAAGAAATCCTAAAGACTTACAAATTTAAATCCTGTCTTACTTAATAAATTCCATTTTCATTTCTATTTTGCATTGTATAAAAAAGTATAGTTTCTATCTTGCATAATATTTTCAACAATATTAAATGCCGGAAACAAAAATAGATAAAAGTATTTTACTCAAAGCTTATTCTTCGATGTGCACTTCAAAAAGAATGGCTGAAATATACGATGAGAATCGTCAGATATGTAAGTACGTACATTCGACTTCACGCGGACACGAAGCAATTCAGCTCGCAGTCGGAATGCAATTAAAAGAGTATGATTATGTGAGTCCGTATTACCGCGACGAATCTATGCTTCTCGGCATGGGACTTGAACCTTACGAACTCATGCTTCAGCTCCTCACAAAAGCAGATGACCCGTTTTCGGGTGGCAGAACATATTACGGGCATCCTTCTTTGAAACGCGAGGGCTTTCCTAAAATTCCCCACCAGTCAAGCGCTACAGGCATGCAGGCAATTCCCGCAACAGGCATGGCTCATGGAATTTCATATCTCGAATCAATGAATTTATTAAATACAAAAGAAAAACCTGTTATTGTTTGCTCACTCGGTGACGGTTCAATCACTGAAGGTGAAGTCTCGGAAGCATTTCAAATGGCAGTGCTCAAAAAATTACCAATAATATATTTAATACAGGATAATCAATGGGGAATCTCCGCTTATGCAGATGAGATGAGAGCGATGGATGCATATGAATTTGCTTCAGGGTTTAAAGGAATGAAACGAATGAGAATTAACGGCTCTGATTTTGCCGAGAGCTATGAGAAGTTTAGCGAAGCACTTGAGTTTGTACGTACTAAAAGAAAACCGGTTTTGCTCCATGCTAAAGTTCCGTTGCTCGGTCATCATACTTCAGGCGTTAGAAAAGAATGGTATCGCTCCGAAAAAGATCTGTCCGAACATTTCAAAGATGACCCTGTTCCAAAATTAAAAAAACTTTTAATAGATTCAGGAATAAATGAAGATGAACTTCTAAAAATTGAAAGCGAAGCTGTAGTAATAGCAGATGAAAGTTTCAAGAAAGCAGTTGATGCAGATGAACCAAAACCCGAAACTTTATATCTTCATGAATTTGCTCCAACACCAATTACAGAAGAGAAAGGTGAGCGTGAGCCGAAAGGAAGGGAGCCGATAATAATGGTTGATGCCGGACTTTTTGCAGTTAATGAAATTTTAAAAAAACATCCCGAAGCAATTTTATACGGTCAGGATGTTGGAAGAAGATTGGGTGGTGTATTTCGTGAAACTGCTACGCTTGCTCAAAAATACGGAGACCACCGAGTGTTCAATACTCCTATACAGGAGGCATACATAGTAGGCTCAACTGTGGGAATGAGTGCAGTCGGAGTGAAACCTATTGTCGAAATTCAATTTGCAGATTATGCATGGGCAGGTATAAATCAATTGGTTGTCGAACTTTCGAAATCATGCTATCTCACAATGGGAAAATATCCTGTTTCAGCTGTGATAAGAATTCCTTGCGGTAGTTACGGTTCGGGCGGACCTTATCATTCAGATTGTATTGAATCGAGCATTCTTCCAATCAGAGGAATTAAAATTGCATTCCCGAGTAATGCCGCCGATATGAAGGGTTTGATGAAGTCGGCTTTTTATGATCCGAATCCTGTGATAATGTTTGAGCATAAAGGATTATACTGGAGCAAAGTTCCGGGAACAGACGCAGCGAAAAGTCCGGAGCCGGATGAAGATTATATTATTCCTTTTGGTAAAGGTAGGATTGTTCAAAATGCTTCAGAGGAAAAAATTGAAATCGGAGAAACACTCACTGTAATTACTTATGGAATGGGAGTTCACTGGGCATTGAATGCATCGAAGAATTTTCCGGGAAGTATAGAGATAGTCGATCTGCGTACTCTTAATCCTCTCGATGAAGAAATGATTTATGAATCTGTAAAGCGTCACGGCAAATGTATTGTGATAACCGAAGAGAAAGTTATGAATTCCTTTGCAGAAAGTTTAGCCGGAAAAATTTCAAAAAATTGTTTCAGATATCTCGATGCGCCGGTTGAAGTAATCGGCTCGGTAAATATGCCCGCAATTCCGCTTAATACAGGACTCGAGAAGGAGATGCTTCCGAATGCTGAGAAAGTTGCGAAAGTAATTGATAGTGTATTGAGTACGTAGGGTGTTTGAGCGCTGAGTTTTGCAGTTCTTAGCCTAAAAAATTTAGTTGACTAAAATTTTCTTATTTTATGAATTCAAATCCGACGCATATCATTGGTTTTGCAGTATCATCATTCTCAAAAGTAATAAAATTTTTCTTTACATCTTCTAAATCATTGAGAGCACAATCTCCTCTCATATACCAGCAGCAGAATTTATCTTTCTTAAAATATTTAAATTGTTCTGTTGTCGGCTTTACCGATAACTGCCAGTGTCTCCCTATCTCTTTCATTCCCAAATGCTCATAATATTTTATCGAATCCGGATCCTGGCTATACCATATACTTTTTTGTAATCCGTATTTCTCATTCATTATTTTATGAAGTCGTTGGATCATCTTCCATCCGATATTTTTTCCCCTGTAATTTCTATGAACACCGAAATCCCATACGAATGCTGTATCTTTTTCTCCCTCATCTATTTCCGCTACAGTAAATCCAACCAATCTGTCTTTATCACATGCGACCAAATCAATTACAACATTTTTGTGAATTTTTTTTTTATGTTTCACTTCCCACCACGCATAAGAATCAACCATTACGCTTGCAAGTAAATCGAGCCATTCAAGTTCTTCTTCGGTTTTATAATCTCTTATTATTATTTCTTCTGACATAATTTAATAGGTACAATTTCATAACTACTTTCCGCCATCGCCTTCATCACCTTCCCTGAGCAGCCGGTCTATTTCTTCCTGGGACAATTTATTTTCAGTGTTAGTTTCCTGTTCCGGATTAGGTGATACTACTTCGGGATTTTCTTCTTTCTTTTTTTCTGCATCTTCTTCAGAATTTTCTTTTGAAACTTCCTTCTCTCCGCTGCTGGTTGAATCATCAGTAACAGCAGTTTCCTTCCCGGAGCCGGTTGAATCAGGCACTTCAAGTGAAGCAATATAATCAAGCATTGGTATGACTTTCAAAGCATATTCGGAATTGGGAAATTTTTCTTTCAATTTTTTATAGTAAACGATTGAACTGTCATTATTATCGAGACTGTTTTCATACATCCATCCAATGCTGTAAAGTGATTTTGCAACCAAAGTATCGTTAGGATATTTTATTTCAACTTCCTGAAGCTTAAGAATTGCAAGCGGATATTTTTTTTCCATAAAAAAATTCATGGACTGGCTGAATATACTGTCAACCGAATTCATTATGGCGCCAAATTCCTTTGTTTTAATTCCCATGATTTTTTTAGATTCATAGGCATAAATTGTATTCGGGTAAGTTGAAATTATACTGTTAAATGTTTCATCTGCCCGCGCTTTTCTGTCTGTGTTTTTGTAAAAATTTCCGAGAGTATATAAGACTTTTGCCTGTTTATCGGGATCCGGATATTTTGCAAGCAATAATTTCAAATAATGCTCCGACGAATCTCTCCTGTCAAGATTGTAAATAAAAAGTTCTGCAATTTCATAATATGCATTGAATATTTTATCCTCCTTGACTTTTAATTGTTGAGCTTCTTCAACTGCTTTTAAAGAATCATTGTTAACTGAATTCAAAGAATCATTTCCGATTAAGTTTAAACTATCTTTTTGCTCCTTGTCTTTTTTTCTTTTTTCATAATTTTCCTGTCTTGTATTTGAAGTACCCTTTAATGAATCTATTGGACCATCTAAAGGGTTATTCGGTAAACCGGAAGGATCATCACTTGGTAAACCGGAAGGATCACTTGGTAAACCGGAAGGATCACTTGGTAAACCGGAAGGATCACTTGGTAAACCGGAAGGATCACTTGGTAAACCGGAAGGAGGTTCACCAGATTCTTCCTTTAAAGAATCCAATCGTTTTTCAAAATAAGGGTTTTTAAATCCGCCGGGTTTTCCTTTACCATCCCCGGTTTGACGCCCGTCGTCTCCGGTATTTGGAGTGCCGTTGTCAGGAGGAGGCGGCAAAGTACCATCTTTGTTGCCCTCCGTCGGTTGGTTTATTCCTTTGTCTTCATTATAAATCCTTCGGTATTTCTCGACATCCACATTAGCAGTAGGGATATCTATTTTTGAAGAATCACCAAGTTCACCGATCAATGTGAAATATCTTTCTAATGTTGCAGACTTCGCGAAACTTTCTTTGTAATAATCGGAAGTTAAGCTTTCCTCTACGGCTTTTTTATAATTAACCAGAGCATTGAGATAATCATTTTGATTTTCTTCTTCATATTTTGCAAGATGATAATAAGCGTCTGAAGAAACCGTTGTGCTTGGGTATTTCACAATCACTTCATAATATTTATCCTTTGCTTCCTGGTAACTCTTTTGATCATAAAGATTATTAGCTGTTTCAAGATCAACAAGCTGAGTGTATGCAGCTTCATCACGGTATTTTTTTCTAAGACTTGTAAGCTCTTCGGTTGCATTTGCAAAGTCTTTATTATTGATCAAACCTTTTGCATAATTCAGTCTTGCATAGAAAGCAAGGTCATAGTCAGATGTATAATTCAGAACTTCGTTGTATTCCTTTGCCGCAAGCTCCGGTTTGTATACAGATAAAATTTTTGCAAGAATAAACTGACCTTCGGCTTTTCTTTCTTTATCATTTGAGTAGTCAATAGATTCATTAAAATAATTAACTGCTTCCTCTAACTTTCCCCCGTTGTAAGCAATTATACCGAGATCTCGTGCGGCAAGCGATCTGATCTCGTTGTCCGAAGAGTTTTTTAACAGGTTTTTAAAAATGATTTCACCCTCTTGTATTTTATCAAGCTTTACTTTTGTCCTGCCAAGATATAAAATTGCCTCATTGGCATGTATGCTGCTGGAGAACTTTGAAAGAAATTCATTAAATGTTCTTTCGGATTTGTAGTAATCGGTTTCTATATAGTATGATTTTCCAATAAGAAGTACCGCATCATCAATGAATTTACTGTTAGTATTAAACTGTATAATCTTCGATGCTCTTTCGATTGCCTTATCTAATTTTTCTTTTACAGTTCCTGAAACAGCAGGACTTACACCCAGAGAGTCGAGCCTTCGGTTATAATATGATATCAATGATAACCTGTATTCCTCGAATGCATCTTCAAAATCTTCGTTCGCTCTAAAATAAGTATTGAAATATGCCGTGAAATTTTCGACCCGGTTTCCCATAAATAAATAAGAAGTAAAATCCTGATAATCGAAATCCAGAGTTACATTATAGTCGGGCTCATAAACGGCTGCGGTAGAATCTGTGCCCGGGTCTGTAGACAAAGTCTGGTAAGTTAAATAACTACAACCACTGTAGTGAAGTGCAAAAATTGTGAGTAATGAAACTATAAATATTGATTTTGTTAAATTCAATAAGGTTTTTTTCTTTTATTAAAAATATTTCTATTAAAAAGTTTAATCAAGACAATTATATTACAAACTTATTCTGTATAACTCCTTTACTTAATAATAGTTCATTAAAAACTTGATAAGCAACCTCTGATGAATCAATTTGAAATTATAAAACCGCCCTTATCCATCGGCTATTACTTTTGTAATGCGTTTCATAATTGGATGAAATGAAAAAGGTTTAGCTTATTGATAAAAAAATTATGGTGATGATCTTTTATCAAAATTACACAAATATTTTGAAGTATGTATAAACCGCATTTCAAAGCAACATAATTCCTCACTCCCACATATTAAAATGTATTACAATTAAATCACAATAATTTTATATTTACAATCATATTTTTTATGCAAAAGATAAAACTCAGTGACGTTAAGAGCGATTGCAGATACTTTAAGGGCCATATTCCATGCCTGCCGAATAAGTTACACTCAGTAATGTGTGATGACTGTCAATACTATGACAAGACGGATAAAAAGATTTTGATAATAAAATTGGGTGCTGCCGGAGATGTTGTCCGAACAACGCCTCTACTGCGCCCTGTTAAAAAAGAATTCCCCGATTCAAAAATCTATTGGCTCACATATTCTACCGAGCTTGTACCTGTAAATACCGATCCTAAAGTGGACGAAGTTTTGAAATATAATCTGCAGAACATATCATTTATTTATGAAACAAAATTCGATTTGGTGATTAATCTCGATAAAGATTATGAAGCAATAAGCATTATGGCTAATATTTCAGCCAAGAAAAAGTACGGTTTCACAATTAGAGATGGTGTTTGTTATCCAATCGGAAAATATGCCGAGCATAAATTTCTCACAGGAATATTTGACAATTTATCAAAAGAAAATCAAAAAAGTTATATTCAGGAAACATTTGAAATCTGCGGATATGAATTTGACATGGGTAAGGATAAATATTTAATCGATGTGGAAAAAGAATTTGACAGAGAGTGGGGTATAAATTACGGGAAAAAAATTGTTGGATTAAATACCGGATGCGGTGAAAGATGGACTTCAAGATTATGGAATAATGATTACTGGATCCGGCTTATAAATAAATTATTAGAATCGGACTTTGAAGTTATACTTCTCGGAGGGTCTTCCGAACATGAAAGAAACTCTTTTTTAAATGAAGTAACAAAAGCAAAGTATTTCGGAGTTTTTGACCTGAAAACTTTTATCAATCTTGTTGATAAGTGCGATGTTATCATTACCCAGGTCACAATGAGCTTGCATATAGCAATTGCGCTGGGAAAAAAAGTTGTTCTAATGAATAACATTTTCAACCCGAATGAATTCGAACTGTACGGAAATGGTGAAATAATTCAGCCGCAAAAAAAATGTATTTGTTATTTTATGCCTAAATGTGTGAATAAGGAATATCAGTGTATGGATTACCTTGTGCCGAAGGACGTTTATGATGCATGCTGCAGGCAGCTTTTAATGACTAATAATTTATTGAATCCTATTTAAAGATTAATTTTTATAACTTAGCATTCATTTTATAATCAATTTAATGAATGGATTCCAAGAACTCCAATTTAAAAGATGAAAACAGTGAGATAACTTTTGCCGAGATTATTATTACAATAAGCAACAACTGGAAAAAAATTCTTTACACTGCTCTTATATTCGGATTAATTACTGCAATTTATGTTTTTTTGATATTACCACCTTTATTTTTGTCAACAGCAACTGTAAAAACTTCAGGTAAAATTGTGGGATTAAGTGCGATTGAAATCCCGGATTTCAGCGGACTTGGTGATATTTCCGGTACCGGTGCATACAGTAAAGAGCTTGCACTGTATGAAAATATTTTGACAAGCAACCGTTGTTTAGTTGAGACTGTCATAAAATTTAATCTTAATGAAGATTTCACTTATATGCAGGATGCAGTTAAGATTTTCAGAGAAAATAAAATGGCTATAACCAAGGACAAAATCGCAGGCACTATGAATATAAGCGTTTATGACAAAGTCCCAGAGCAGGCAAAAGAAATCGTAGACTTTCTTGTATATCAGCTTAATAAAATAAACACCGAACTTAATAAGCAAAATGCAAAGAACCAGCGGGAATTTATTGAAGAAAGGTATTTACTTGCAAAGGATGACCTGAAAAAAGCAGAAGATAGTTTAAGAATTTATCAGGATGTTTACGGTTTTGCTCCCGACCTTCAGCTCAGGACATCGTCGCAATTAGAACTTGATCTTGAAGTTCAGATAAAATCAGAGGAGATCCGGCTTGAACTCTTGAAGAAAATTGTTTCTCCAGACCAGTCTGAAGTGAAAATGTCTCTGGAAAAATTAAATGCTTTGAAACAAGAGCTGAATAATATTCAGAATTCAAATGACAATTCTTATAAACTAAATCTTAAAGGCAAGCCGGAACTGGTTTTAAATTATTACCGGCTGCAGAGAGAAGTAGAAACTCAAAACCGGATTCTTTCAATTCTGCTTCCAATGTATGAATCTTCCAAGATTGAAGAAAAAAGGGAAATTCCTTCAATACTTGTACTTGATAATCCGCTTGTTCCCGAAAAAAAATCCAAGCCGAAACGTCTGACATCAGTGGCTGTAGTTATGATGATTAGTTCTTTTTTTGCAGTGGGATTTTTTGTGTTGAGAAATAAATGGAAGCTCTTCAGGCGAAATCACCTGCAAAAGTAAATTTAAAATCGCAAAAATCAATCACAAAGTTTTGAAGGACAATTTTCAGCTTTCCGATTATTTGGTTTTTCTTATCCTTTCTGTAAATCTTTATATCAGCACCAGTCTTCCCGGATTATTTACTTTAAAGGCAAATATACATTATATACAAATCGGAATAATAATGCTTTTGCTGATCTGCACTATTCAGTTTCAAAAAATCAGTTTTAATCCCTTCAATTTAAATTCGAGGAATGTCTTATTAATCTGTATTGCTGCATTTTTTATTTTAAGTTCATTTGTGATCAACTTAAACAATAATGCAGATTTAAAATCAATAGCCAAGCTGATTACATATCCTTTGATTGCATATGTGTTTTTTTCTTATACCGGTAAAAAACTTTTGCGAAGTTATGCCTTGTTTGAAAAATACATGAAAGTTTTTATAGTAGCGGGTGTCGTGAGTTCAATCCTATCAATAATAATATTTGCGCTCGGAATTTCTCCTAGCGCAACCTATTTTTTTACCACACATGGAATATTTGTCCACCCGAATACTACTTCTTTCTTGTATATACTGGTAATTCCGGTTACTATATATTTTTATTACATCGGAAAAATTAATTTTTTTTCATTCACAGTACTTCTTTCGCTGCTGGTAATTGTTTTACTTTTCACTTACAGCCGGGCAGGATACCTTGGAGCTTTTTCGGGAGCGTTAATTTTTACATTCTTAAGATCAAGATCAAAGAAAATCTTCGTGATTACTTCAATAGTTATTATCTTGATAATATCAACATTTGCAATTGATTTCTTAACGGCAAAACAAAATAGCTCATACAGCCGAATTCTCCTTATTCTAACTGCATACAATATGATTTTCCTGAACAGCAGTACTTTCCTTTGGGGATATGGCGTTTATAGCGGAGTTGAACTTTTCCGTGAGGAGAAATTGTTTTTCGGTAGTTATGAATTTGTTGATGATCCTCATAACTTTCTTTTGCTGTCCGGAATACAATTTGGCGCAGTATTGCCATTACTTGCATTATTGTTTGTCCTATTTACTTACCTTAAATTTTACAGAATCGACAAGAAAAAATTTTCCGAAAAAAAATTGCTGAATATGTATCTTTGCATTTCAGTTACAGCAGGATTTTTAATTAATAATATGCTTGAAGATGTAATTGTCTATCCGGAATATTATGTGATGCCGGT
The DNA here is from genome assembly GCA_030855105.1 of Bacteroidota bacterium. Taxonomy (GTDB): domain Bacteria; phylum Bacteroidota; class Ignavibacteria; order Tepidaquicellales; family Tepidaquicellaceae; genus JAGPCH01. The sequence continues at coordinate 15,510 of JALYRX010000046.1, forward strand.
ATTTCTTATTTTTTTAGGATACTTATATTATTCGCTGAATTATTCTGACGGAAGGGATGAAAATGAAGGAAATATCTAAAATTTTTTCACGGCTGTTCATAATAGTTTTGTGCATAAAGGCCTTCGATGTTTTTAAAAATCTTGTCATTGCATCAATACTGGGAGTTTCTGATAATGCGGATATTTATACTTCACTAATCAGCATTCCCGACAGCCTGATTGTTTTGCTTGGACTTGATACAATCCGCGGAGTTGTCAATAGTGAATATGCTCATTTTTATACAAAGGGTGAGTTAAGAAATATGTGGGATTCATTTAATAACCTTTTTAATTTTTTGTTTTGGATAAGCATAGTAATTGTTACCTTGGTTATTATTTTCAACTTTCAGATCATTGGGCTGCTTCTGCCTGGATTTACCGGAGATAAAAAATTAAAAGCCATTGAAATTTCCTATATAATTTTCCCAATATTATTTTTCAAAGTTTTTACCGGCTACTTTCATTCGGTCTATAACTCCGTTAAGAGCTTCTACTTTCCTGTGGTTTCACCGTTGATAATCAGCATCCTGCTTCTGATATCCGTCTTGATTCCTTATTATCATGGTGAAGTTATTTTTAACATATCCTTCGCGAACCTTCTGGGAAATATTATCCTTTTTATTTTAATGTTAATCGGCTTGAAAAGGATTGGTGCAATGATCAAACTCAAAAAACCCATACTCGATCCCATTTCAAGAAAGGTCATTAAAGGTTCTTCGTCAATACTCATTCTTGTGATCTGTAATCAGCTTTATTTGTTTTCGAGAAATTTCTTTGCGTCATACTTCGGGGAAGGAGCCGTTTCGGCTTTGCATTATTCCGGAACGATTACAAGCGTTATAATATCAATGATATTTGCGACTTTCTTTACTGTCCTTATTTCAAATCTCTCTTCATTTTTTTCGGAAGATCAAATTGAAAAAGCAAGATCACTTTATCTTCAAACTATCTCAACGCTCATGTTTGTTATAGTTCCCTCGGTTGCATTCTTTGTTGTTTACGGAAAAGAAATATTAACACTTGTGTTTCTAAGAGGAAATTTTTCCGAGGCGGGCATTGAGATGACATCAAAACCATTCTTCTGGGATGCGCTGTCGCTTATTTCGTTCATCATGTATATTATCCCGACCGCTCTTTACCTGGCAAAAAAAGAATATAAATCGTTAGCGATGACAGGCAGCATGGTTTATCTTTTTGGAATCGGACTTAACTTTTTGCTAAGTAATTATTTTGGGTTTTATGGGATTTCAATGGCTACATTTATTACAACAGGAATTTATGGAATTTTACTAATCGTTTTCTCACAAAAAATTGTAGGTAAGCTGGGTAAATATTTTTCAACATTAACTTTGATTATAATTTGTGGCATTGTTTCTTCTGTAATATTGGCAGTTTTTAAGACAATTTTTTTTAGTAAATTCATTAATAATGATTTTCCAGGTCTTCTTTTGATAATTTTTGCAAATCTTTTAATACTTACTGCAGTATATCTTGTTTCTACATCGTTGCTCCGGGTTAATTTTACAAAAGATCTTATAAAAAGTTTAAAAAAATGATTTGAATCCTACGCCTGGATATTTTTTTATTTGGTTAAAATAATATTAATGAATAATTTTGTATAAATGACAATCAACTTCATCCTTCCTTTTGCGGGGAATAAACCAATTGGTGGATTTAAAATAATATACGAATATGCTAACAGACTTTCAGAAAGAGGACATAAGATAAATTTGATACACCCGTCCTACACATTCAAAGAAAGTGTCTTCAATAACTCAAAGTATTTTGCTTCATATTATTTTCGTAAATTAAACAAAAGTTATTTGCCGGATTGGTTTGAATTAAATAAAAATGTAAATGTTATGTGGGTTCGTTCAATTGAAGATAAATATATCCCGGATGCAGATATATTAATTACCTCGGCATGGAGAACCGCAAAATGTTCATCTGTACTTGACCAGGACAAGGGAAAAAAATTTTATTTTATACAGCATTATGAAACATGGAACGGACCGGAAGATGAAGTAAATGAAACATGGAAATTAGCTTACAGGAAAATTGTCATTTCAAAATGGCTAAAGGAAATTGCAGAGTCAATGGGTGAAAGTGCCGAATACATCCCGAACGGTTTGGATTTTAGGGAATTTGGATTGGATATAAATCCGAATGGGAGAAATGCTAATAAAGTAATGATGCTTTATAATGAATTAAAATTTAAAGGCTGCGAGTCGGGGATAGAAGCGATAATCGAATTAAAAAAAAAGAATAAAGATATTCAGGCCATTTTATTCGGTGTTCCTGATAGACCGGAGAAATTACCCGGCTGGATGGAGTATTATAAATCTCCCGATAGAGAATTACTGCGAAAGCTTTATAATGACGCGGCAATATTTATAAGCCCAAGCTTAACCGAGGGTTTCGGACTTACATCTGCAGAAGCGATGATGTGCGGAGCAGCGCTGGCAGCAAGTTTCACGGGCGGTCATAAAGAGTTCGCAATCGAAGGTGAAACTGCACTGACATTTGAACCGGGAAATGTTAAACAAATAATTGAGAAGGTTTCAACTCTGATCAATGATAAAAATCTCAGAGTGAAATTGGCAATGAACGGAAATTTATTCATACAAAAATTCACGTGGGAAAAAGCGGTGAATAGTTTTGAAAAGGTTTTGAAAGAAACGGCATAATGAATAATTTCATTAAAAACTTTATATCATATGTTGGAAACGTTCTTTTCTTTTTTAATAAGAAAGATATTAAAAAAGAAAATATAAAAAAAATTCTGATAATATCCTTGTATTTCAGAGGTGATGTTCTTTTTAATACTGTCGCAATCAAAATGCTGAATAAAATTTTTCGCGATGCGTTGATAGATGTTTTAGTGAAATCGAGATCAAAAGAAGTTTTGGAAGGAAGCCCATATATAAATAAGCTCATCGTCTTTGACGATATAAAAACTGCAGATTATAATGACAGCAGCAAAATAAAACTGAAAGAAAAATTCCTGCTCATAAAAAAAATCAGAAATGAAAATTATGATTTGTGCATTGACTTTACAGGTAAATATTCCACAGCGTTATTCACGCTTCTTGGAGGATTTAAATATTCGACAGGATTGAATTACAACGGTTTTGGATTTTGTTATTCAAAGTTTGTAAATATTGATACACAGAATACTGCAGGTCATCTTACTGAAAAGTATCTTCATGTTGTAAAAGAAGGATTGGGAATTGACGTAAACGAATGGGCGGAGCTTAAAAAAAATTTCACGGATAACTGTGAAATTTATATTAATGAACCAGAGATAAAGGTAGCAGCTAAACAGCTGGATAAATTATACATTCACAAGGAAAGGCCGTTGGTATGTATTCAAGTTACAGCAGGCTGGAAAGCAAAAGAGTTGAGTGAAAATAATTTTACTGCATTGATAAAAAAATTAATTTCATCGGAGTACTCTTTTATTTTGATAGGTTCTGATGAAGATAAGGAAATTAATTACAGAATTCTCGATGCAGCAGGTTCGGATTTAAGAAAATATTATTTGAATTTACCGTTAAAGGTTAATGCTGCGGTGATCAGGCTTTCGGATGTTTTCATCGGGAGTGATTCAATCGGGCTTCATCTGGCGGGTGCGTTAGGAACGCCTTCTGTCGGGCTTTTCGGACCGACCAATCCGACTTTTTCAAATCCTGCGGGAGACAAACACCTGATTATTTATCACCAACTATTTTGTTCAGCTCCGGATAATCATCAATATTGCACAAGAGATGCGGGAAAAAGCTGTCCGACTATAGACTGTATGAAGTTAATACATACAGAGGAAATTTTTAAGAAGATAGAATTTTTGTTAAGGAAGTATTCACGCCAAAAACAAATGCTGTTTGAGAAAAATTAAAGTGCTTCATATATCACCTGACAGTGTAATTCACGGAACGGAAAGGCATATACTTTCTATCTTAAAATATTCCGACAGAGACGAATTTGAAAGTTATGTTGCAACACCGGATGAAGGAATTTTGAATATAGAATTGAATAAAATAAATATAAAATCTTTTACAGCAGGCAGAAAGCATGGTTATAAAAGCAAGTTTGAAGGAATATTCGGAAAAGATACACGAAAACTTTATAAATTAATCAAAGTAGAAAAATTCGATATTGTGCATACACATCTTAATTCATTCGGAGGCGTAGTAGCTAAATTGGCCGGAGCTCCTGTTATAATCCATACAAGACACGGAGTTTTCTGGACAGAAGAAGAGCTGAATAATATCAATACTGCTGACAGATATTTTCAAAAATTGAAATCGAATTTTTTTGACATGACAGTGGCAATCGGGGAATATGAAAAAAAGACGCTGATTGAAAAATTTAATTATGATGAAAAAAAAATTACAACTACCATAAACGGTGTGGACGTTGAGGAAATAAATTCAAGCGTAGATAAACTTAAAACTAAAAAAGAATTATTCGGGACCGATGATCTGATTGTGGGATTGGTCGGAAGATTAGAAAAACAAAAAGGGCTAAACTTTTTTTTGGAGGCAGTGAATTTAATAAAAGACAAGGTTAACGGAATTAAGTTTGTAATAATTGGGAACGGCAGTCAGAAAGAGGAGCTCATCCGTAAAAGGAACGATTTTGGTCTAAAAGATAAAATTATATTTTTAGAATATAAAGAAAATATACAGGATTATATTTACAATTTTGATTTTATGATTCTTACTTCCTTGTGGGAAGGACTATCCTATGCAGTTCAGGAAGCGATGGCATTAAGCAAACCTGTGATAGCATTGACTTCACCTAATGTTTCCGGAGTGAAAGAGATAATTATTAACGGAGAAACAGGGTATCTTATCGAGTCGGATTATGTTAAAGAGCTTGGCAAATATATACTCGTTCTTTTAAATGATATAAACAAAAGATTGAGATTCGGCAGAGCGGCAAAAGAAAGAGAAAAAAATTATTTTCCGGAATGGAAAACAGCCAGTGACATGGAATTTGTTTACCGCGAACTATACAATAAAAAAGTCCGGGGAAATAATAATTGAAAATACTTTTTATTTCATATGATTTTCCTTATCCACCGACCGGAGGCTCTATCAGCAGAGATTATAACTTAATCAAACAGCTATCGAAACATCACGAGCTTCACTGGATTAACAGAACGATTCGTGGTAAAATCAAGAAAGAATATATGGATGAAATGAAAAAATATTTCAAAGAAATTAAAATAGCAGAATGGGAATACAGCCATAACTATTTTAGATTTTTAAAAAGTTTAGTTACAGACATTCCATATATTATAAGAAGATTTGAATCCGATGAAATGAAAAAAATTGTTGAGGAAACTATTAACCAAAATGAATTCGACCTTATTTTATGTGATCATATTTATTTGTCACAATACATTCCGGATAGCATAACGGGAAAAATTCCTGTGATACCGAATAATGAAGATTGCGGATTTACATATTATAAGAGAATGACTGAAAATTCAGGATTTACGAGAAGCCTATATGCCGGCTCCCAATGGCAAAAATTATTAAACTATGAAATTTCTATTTTAAAAAAATACAACGTTTATATCACGACTTCGGAAAAAGAAAAAGAATCAATTTCGAAGTACTATGATGAAGCGGAGATAGGAGTTGTGGAAAATGGTGTGGATGCGGAATTTTTTTCTGAACGTGTAAGAAAAGATCTCAGCCCGAATATTGTTTTTACTGCTTGGTTTAAATATTATCCGAATGCTATTGCAGCCATAGATTTTGTAAATAACATTTTTCCTAAAATCAAAATGGAAATTCCCGATCTGAAATTTTATATAGTCGGAAAAGAGCCTCCGGAGAAGGTAAAAAGTCTTGCGAAGACCGATGGAGTGATAGTTACCGGTTATGTACATGACGTTCGCGATTACCTTGCAAATGCAGACGCAGCTGTTATTCCGCTGCAAATAGGGGGCGGAACAAGACTAAAGATTCTTGAAGCAATGTCAATGAAAATACCGGTAGTATCAACTGTGCTTGGAGCAGAAGGTCTTGAGGTAGAAGATGAAAAAAACATTCTAATAGCTAAGAATGATGAAGACTTTGCGCAAAAGGTAATTAGAATTATGAAGGATAAAAATTTATCAAACAAACTTTCAAATAATGGCAAGGTTCTTGCAGTACATAGATATAATTGGGACATTATAGGAGAGAAATTAAATAAATTTTTGTATTCATTTGTAAAAAAATTTAATAGCGCGGGATGAAATATGATTTATTGATCCAGATAATAAACTATAATACTAAGAGATATCTAGAAATTTGCTTAAAAAGCCTTTTCAATGATCTTATTGATTCGGATATAAATTACAAAATTATTGTCCTGGATAATAACTCTAATGACAATTTGTCTGACATTAAACAAATGTGTCCTGACAAAAATATATCTTTTGAATACTCAAAGGAAAACCTAGGTTTTGGAGGTGGTCATAATTATATATCAACACTCACTAACAGCAAATACATTCTTATATTAAATTCCGATATAAAGTTTATAGAAAGGAATTCAGTTAAAAGATTGTTTGATGGGATTATAAATACGCGTTACAAAGTAACCGGTCCAAAGCTGGTTGAAGAGGATTTAGCACAACAAAAATTTGACCATGGTGAACTTTATGGTATTAACTCAATCATCAAAAATAATTACGGTTCATCTTATTGGAGGCCTCGTCAAAAACCTGTCGAAGCAGCATGGGTATCCGGAGCTGTTTTTATGATAGAGACTAAATTGTTCAGGGATGTAAAGGGATTTGATCAGAAATTTTTTTTATACAAAGAAGAAGAAGATTTGTGCAAGCGGATTCGTAATGAGGGGGAAAAAATTCTATATAACCCTACGATAAGCGTAATGCATTTTGGACATGTAGTTGCAAAAAGGAGTGAGCATTTTTCCGACTCAATGAATTATTATTTGGACAAGCATTTCCGAAAAAATTTAAGTTACAAGTTACTGCACTCCTTGAAAGTCATAAAAGATTTAACCTTGCACGGGAAAGTGAAAGACCGCAAATGAGTGGATAACTCAAGTCATTTCTGCTAATTATGTAACTTTCCTTATAAATAATACAACAAAATAGAAAGTAAGAATTGTATTTTACTATTATTTTGTTTTAAAAACATTGTTACATTAAATGTAAATTTCATTATGTCTGTTTTTAAAAATTATTTTAGAAGTTATAACTTAAAGAAAAAATGCAATGAGGCAAAGGAATTTAATGATATTCATAAACAAAAATAAAATAAATTTAAATTATTCGTTTTGTAGAAATAACATAAATTGGAAAATAGATTGAACATACTCTTTGTAGCAAACCGGTTACCGTATCCTCCGTTTAGAGGGGATAAGCTGAAAATATACAATCTTGCTAAGCAGCTTAGTAATAAGCATGATCTTTATCTGGTTACATTTATTCAGGATAAAAAAGATTATCGGTACATTAAAAATCTCGGAAAATATTTTAAAGAAATCGAAGTTGTATATCTTTCAAAGTTTCAATCAGTAATTAATTGCTTAATTAATATATTTTCTTCAAGGCCTTTTCAGATAAACTATTTCAGATCGAGTGCATTAGAAAAACTTTTATATGATTTTATTTCAAAACATAACATTGACGTTATACATACTCAGCATTTGAGAATGTCTCAGTACACTTACAAAATAAACAACATACCGACCATATTGGACCTGCCGGATGCTTATTCATTATACTGGAAAAGAAGATCTATGCTTAGCGGAAGTTATCTGAAAAAGAAATTCGGTTTATTAGAGCATAAAAGAGTTTTAAATTATGAAAACATTATAAAAAATTTTGATCTTACACTTGTGTGCTCGGAAGAAGACAAGTTATTGCTTATGAACGACCATCAATACAATGATATTAAAATCCTTCCTAACGGAATTGACCTGTCTGTTTTTAACTCTGGTGGTCATGATTATCAAATAAATAATAGGTTAATATTTACAGGTAATATGGAGTACTTTCCGAATTCCGACGCCGCAATTTATTTCTCAAAAGAAATATTACCGGAAATTCTGAAAAAATATCCGGAAGTGAAATTTTACATAGTTGGTCAAAACCCACCTAAAAAAGTGATGGAGCTTCAGTCAGACAATATCATAATTACAGGTTTTGTAAAATCTATGGCAGATGAATACAGAGCCAGTAGTATCGCTGTCTCACCTGTGCGGGTAGGGGCCGGAACATTGAATAAAGTTCTGGAGCCCATGGCAATGGGACTTCCGGTAGTGTCTTCTCCAATTGGATTTGAAGGGATCGGTGCAATGCATGGAGAGGAAATTATTTTAGCAAAAGATAAGAAAGAGTTTGTTAATTCAATAATTAATCTGCTAGCTGACCAAAGCTTCCGGCAGTACATAGGTGAAGGAGGTAAAAACTTAGTCACAAGAAATTTCGGATGGAACGCAGTTTCTGAAAAACTCGAAGATTACTTTTATCAGATTTGTAGTAAAGATAAGAATTTCCAAAGGGAATCTCTGCAGAAAGCAGTATAAAAATGTGAATATTTTGTTTAGCTTCACCTGAGATTTAGGAATAGTCTGTCGCTAATCCAAGATTCTTGAAAAAATCATTCGTATCTTTCTTTTAACAAAAATTTCAAATCAACTTATCATGCTTTCTTCAAACTAGACATTTTTTTCCATCCATTTTCATATTCTAACAAAAAATTAATTGTTTCAATAAAAACAAACCTAATCTATACTGTTATGTTTGAAGTCGTTTAAAACTTTATTTTTTCAAAATAGAGTTCACTGCATTCATAAACAAATCCGGCTCTTGTATGTGAGGAATATGACCGACACCGGGAAATTCGATAACAGAAGCGCCCGGAATTATCTTTGCTAAGTCCCGCGCAAGCAATGCAACCTGACCATGCGAATCCTGAATTTCCTTGGAAAGCATATCTTTTCCAATAATGGTCCTGTCTTCCAAACCTATAATGAAAAATAACGGAGCAACTATATTTTGGAATTCATATACAACCGGCTGCTCATAGATCATTTCGAATGTAACTGCATTTACAAATGCAATATTTCTGAATTCAGTAGAGTGAAGAACAGCTGCCTGAACTTTAACAAGATCTTCATACTCCGGTTTCCATACAGGGTAATATGTTTGCTGATATTTTTATATGATTCATATGTTGCCGAAACCTCTTTCTGAAACTGTTCGTCTATAGTCCTGTAAGGAACGAAAGCTTTATAATCTTCCAATCCTATCGGATTTTCTAAAATCAATTTATTAACAGTTTCAGGATACATAAGAGTAAATCTCGTTCCGAGCATTCCTCCCATCGAGTGTGCAATTATATCAACCTTCATTATTTCCAGTGTATCGAGAAGCTTCTTTGTATTTTTCGATAATAAATGGAAGCTGTAGTGAATATCCGGGAAAGAAGATTTTCCCCACCCGATCTGGTCCGGAACAATAACCCTGTAGCCGCTATCTGACAATGAAGCGATAACATTTTTCCAGTAGTAACCGTTAAAATTTTTTCCATGCAGAAGCAGGAGAGTCTGTCCGTTAGGATCAGCCGGCATTACATCCATGTAAGCCATCTTTGCTTCTTTCGATTCAATAATAAAGTTAAGATATCTTACCGGGTAGGGATAAACAATTTCTTCTGCAGTTTGTGATGTTGAAAAATTTGTTGTGAGCAACGCAGCTGATATCATTACAATAAAGAATAATTTTTTCATAAACTTATGGGATTAAAAATTAACATTGAATTTAAAATACGAAAATCTAAAACAGCAGCTCTTAAAAAAATGCATGAATATTTCCATATTCTAATTTTCTATGTATCTGTAACTGTATTATGACCTGAAGGTATGGTTGTAATTTTTATCAGAACACTGTCTAAGCAGTATTTGTTAAAAAAAAATATTATCAACTGATTATTATTACCGTGGAACATTTTATACTCAATCCGGGGAATTCGTACAACGTTGTTACTGCACCGGGCGGAGCAATTGTAACAAAACATTCTTGAAGTTGTACCACTTTAGAAGTAACGGACAACAGGTTTTGGATTATGCCGGTGTTTATTTTGAGCCGAGAATAGAAAACGGAGAAGATGCTTATGAAGATGTTCAGATAATCTAGGTTGTAAGGTTTTGTAAAGCTTGGTGTTATTATTCTGTAAACGCAAAACACCCAAAATCAAAAATCTAAAATTTCTTTAATTTAACTTTTTTGACAGCCGGCGGAAACCAACACTGCTCATAAATTTCCTCATCCGGAAGGTAGCATCTTAAATTAATATTAAACTCATTGCCGGTGACGGTAACCAATTACATTTTTTTTAATGCGAAGCAACTATTTAAAATTATTCTAATATTAATCTCGAAACTTTTATTGACAGCTAAAATTATTTGGGGAAAACCAAGGTAATTGCTGCTCGAAATCCGAATTTACCTTTAAGACCATCCGGTGCAGAAATGGGAATTCTTGGACCTACTCCTAATGATATAGTCTGACTTCCTAACTTGGTAACACCTGTAATAACAGGATTGATAAAAGTTAGCGTTCTTTTGACTTTCCAGTTTTGTGTAAGCTCAGCATTTACGGCGATTCCCGCTCCGCTTTTCCAATTGTAATTAAGAAATGGCTGAAGATATCCCTGTGTTACATTTCCTCTAGATCCTTCACCGGCAACAGACCAATATTGATATGCTAAAAATCCGTAAGTCCATCCGCTTGACTGAACTAAAAAAATTCCCGTCGGTCCCATACTGAATTTTCCGGTTCCTGTTAGTTTATTGGTAGCTGTTGGTACTCCAAAAACCGGACCTATTGCCCACACTATTTTGCTTTGTGAAGGTGAAACAAATATACTTGCAACCGCATCTCCCAAAGCACTCTGATTTGTATTCGGACCTGTTACATTATACTGTGTAACTATTGGCTGAATATATCTGAAGATGAGATTTATTTTCTTTGATAAGGATACAGGGATCACCGGCTGTATGTTCAGGATATTCTGTGATCCGTAATTGTCTCCTATTCCGTAAACTATATTATTCTGAAAAGGAACACTAATTAAACTTGATACAGGATTTGCTAATTTCTTAGCGATCGCTTCAGCGGATTGTTGTTGGGCATGTGAATAATTTACAAAACAGGAAATAAAAAAAAACGGTGTTACAAACTTTAAAAAGTTTTTGATTTTCATTTAAGTCATAAGTTTGAATTGTGAAAAAAAATTTTATTATATTTTGGGGAAATAATTAATCTTTAAAACTTTTAAAAATTGGGGTGCGAAATTTCATGCAATTTATTTAATAATAATTATATTAGCAATTTAGTTAATAATAATTTTTATGAGTAATTTAATTTAAATTAGATTAAGAAAGCGCATGCTTCTGTTGACAATCGATCGGAAAACTCTGCTATAGAATGTTACAGCACACATTGTTTGAGAATTCGCTATCATAATATCGTTCACCTGATTACCCAATGGACTGAAATGTCAATGTTACACCCAACTTTATTGCCGACCTGTTAATGCTTGCAGCTCCGTAAGCAGATCCTTGATCTGTGTACCAAAAACTTCAACAGTAACTTTTATTATTTTTCCTGTAAATGTAAACGGTATTTTGTATTCGCTTGAGACCGCTTCACCTGAGTCGTAACCGCAGCTTAAACCCTCGAGACCAAATGTAAACGGAACTGTCCAGGGAAAATCTGCAGTGCCGACAAGCTTGCTGTTGATATACACTTGTGCTGTTCCTGGTGTACCTTTGCCTGATTTCATTTCGGGTAAACCCGTTGGTAAGAATCCGAATTTCAATGTAACTTTTCCGTCAGGAATTTTTTCCTCTGATACTACTTTAAAGTAATCCAGACCGAGATAATTATAATTGTAGTGAAGCTTATTATTTTTAATAAAAAAAGTATAACCGCCTGCAACACCGCCATGAGCAAGAATAACTCCTTGAGCACCTCCGGCGGGAATTTCAACTTCTGCAGTAATCGTATGAGGCCTGTTATATACCGGCGGAGCGTTTCCTACAGGTACCGCAGATAAACCTGGATAAAAAGTATACTGACTTCGGTCTTGAATTAATCGCGGACGATTTTCTTTAAATCTCAAAAGCGTACTGCCATCCAACGGCAATACTTTATATTTGCGAGCTTCTCTCCACCAGCGGTCAATCATCTTTTTTAAAATCTCCGGATTTTCTTTTGAGATGTTCTTACTTTCGGTAGGATCTTTTTTAATGTTAAATAATTCCCAACCAGTCTCATCAAGTTCTTTAAGAATTTCCAGCTTAATCTCATCTCCGAACTTATGTCCGTTTTTCAAACCTTCGGCATAATTTGCTCCGGGCCATCCGCATACGGCACGCCATCCGTTATAATCTATTGCTCGGCATCCAAACATTTCAAAATACTGCACATAATGTTTTGTAGATGTCGTCTTATTGTCAAAAGTATGCTCAAACGAGACACCTTCTATCGGAGATTGTTTTACACCTTTAATCATTTTCGGTGCTTTTATTTTTAATGCATCCAAAATTGTAGGAACCAGATCTATTGCATGAGCATACGGGTCACGCAGTTCTCCTTTAGAAGCAATTCCATTAGACCAGTGAATTACACAATTATCAGTGCATCCTCCTTGATATACTTCTTTCTTCCATCTCCTGAATGGAGTATTCCCTGCCCATGACCATCCCCACGGATAATGATTATATGAAGTTGTTCCGCCAAGCTTATTTATTTTCGGAAAAATTTCTTCGAAGGTTTCCTTGCGGTTATTGAAAGGGCTCATTTCATTAAACGTACCCTCAACGCCTCCTTCAGAAGAAGCGCCGTTATCCGACAAAACAACAATTATTGTATTTTTCAATTGATCTATTTTTTCCAATGATTCTAATAATCTTCCAAACTGTTCATCAGTATGACTTATAAAGCCGGCATAAACTTCCATAAATCTTGCATACAATTTTTTTTGCTCTGCAGAAAGCGTCTCCCATTCAGGAACGTCGGGGTCGCGCTCAGAAAGAACAGCATCTTTAGGAAAAATTCCAATTGTTTTTTGTTTGTTGAAAACGATCTCCCTGTATTTATCCCAGCCCATATCAAACTTGCCTTTATATTTATCGATCCATTTTTTTCCGACCTGATGAGGAGCGTGTCCTGCTCCCGTCGCGTAATAGAGAAAGAAAGGTTTTCCGGGTGCATTTATATGAGAGTCATAAACGAACCGGATTGCTTTGTCTGACAGATCCTCTGTAAGATGATAACCTTCTTCGGGAGTTTTTGGCTGTGTAACAGAATGGTTATCGTACACAAGATCAGGATACCATTGACTTGTCTCTCCGCCAAGAAATCCATAAAATTTTTCAAATCCGCGTCCCAGGGGCCAGCGATTAAAAGGTCCGGCAGGAGTACCGTCTTTGGAAGGACTTAGGTGCCACTTGCCAATACAAAAAGTATTATACCCGTTCTCAAGCAATATTTCTGAAAGCATTCCGTTTTCAAAAGGCATTTGACCGTTGTATCCCGGATAACCGGTTGACATTTCGGTAATTGCTGCGATACCGTTGGAGTGATGATTTCTTCCGGTGAGAACGCATGAACGTGTTGGTGAGCAAAGAGCGGTCGTGTGCATGTTTGTATAACGCAAGCCGTTATCCGCAAGCTTATCAAGGTTCGGTGTATCAATCAATCCTCCGAATGCACTCATTTGTCCGTACCCCACATCATCAAGAATCCAGAGCAAAACATTTGGGGCCCCTTCGTTAGCATGAAGAGCTTCAGGCCATGCAGGAGAAGATTCCGAAACTGTCTTGCCAATCTTACCTGTGAAAGTTGTCCCTTCTTTATATTCTTTCAGTTTGGATTTAGCGCTCAGTTGTTCTTTTATTGCAACAACTTTTTCTGACCCGCTGATTTTTTTTAATGCATCAATTTTTTCTAATACATTTCCTTTTTTTAATGCACTAATTTTTTTTATTACATTACTTTTTGTTTGTGTTTTAATTTTCTTTAATGCATCAATTTTTTTTAACGCACTTGTTTTATCAGTTTTTAATTTTTTTGCAATACCGGTTTTTTTTGCCATGTGGATTTATCTGATTAATTAAAATTAATTTAACAAAAATATTTATTGAGACAAATATTAAAATTTATATGCAGGTGGAGAATAAATTATCTATATAGAAAAATTATCCGCCCATAAATAATCATGTTCTGTATCAAGTAGTTAACAGGAATTAAACAACTGTTAATTTTTGATGAGTAATTACATTGCTCGATGCAGAGCTTAGTGAACATCCGGGATATGAAAAATATTCCCTTCAGGAAAGAACAGTAGAAATAACCGTAATGGAAAAAATATTTTAAAATCAGGGTAATTTAAAAGTGATGTTTATGCTTTTACTATCACATTCAAGAGCATAGAGACAATTGAAAAAGATATGGAGAGTGCATTGATAAAGTATCAAGATAAATTATAAATTTTTTGCACTTTCTTTTAATCAAATATTTAATTTGCCAAGTCGCTGACATAATTTAACCCAAAACTTATTATTCTACTTTTACAAGTTATCATATTTCAGTATGTCAATATATGTCTGTTGAAGTTACATGTTACAACGGAATGTTGGAGGAGTTTTCATTGATTGAACAAAAAAGCCGTCACAAAAAACTTCATGACGACTTTACATAAATTTTAGATTTCTTAATCTTTTTATCAGATGTTTTTTTAAAATTCCATTAATCAAATTTTCTTAACCGGTCCCATGCGCGGAGGTTTAACAGGTGCTGCTACACCGTAAATGATCGATAGCCCGGAACCTCCTCCCCAGGTGGAAGTAGGTCTGTAAGGATCTGCATCAGTTGCAGCCATTGGATCATTCCAGTTATTCGCTACCCATACATTCCCCGCAGCATCTATAGAGACATCTGTCAGCATCTGAATGGTTCCACTTTTAAATACGTGAATGACATCTCCGGTCTTTGTACCGGCAGGATGCCCCTGTGTATCTTCTCCAGCTAAGTATGTAACACACTTACCCCGGGGCGAAAAATTTCCTACCCAAACATCATCATTACCGTCAATATTCAGACCCCATGGAACATCAATCGCGCCACCACCTGTAAAGCCTGCAGGAAATGGCTGCGTACCATCAGGCTTGATCATGCTGATAATTCCTGTACTCTTGGGATACTTTAGCAATGCGTCTCCCATGATTTGAAACTGTTCCATGATCGATGCACCATCCGGAACACCTACTGGCGGAAAATCCAGGGATGCATTACTGGCAACCCATACATTTTCCTTAGAATCGAGTGCCAGGCCACGGACACTGATCCCGCATTGAAAAGTCTCCACCTGTGTCGGATCATTTGCAGGAAACCGGAATACTACATTTGCCTGTGAGTTACTGACATATACTCTGTTCTTGGAATCCACAACGATATCAAATGGAGATTTTAGACCGTCTACTTTTACAATTTTACCATCATTGTACCGTCCTTCCGGAAAGAATAATAACTGATTATCTGAACCATCACCTATCCATACATCGCAGTTTGCTGCAACACCTATCCCCATCAGTCCTAATAATTTTTCTTTGAATGGAAAATCATTTTCATTACCAATCGGCTTTCCCTCGAAATCCATAACCAGTATTTTCCCGTTAAAACTGCTGGCCCAAACTTTATCCATCGTTACTGCCGTACCCCATCCAATTCCATCAATTCCCATACCGGTAAACCCTGTGATAGGTGGGGAAAGAGGTATACCATTAGGTGTCATTTTAAGTACACCACCGCCAATACTTTTATTTACACCTGACTGAGAGCCGGGCATCCAGTTTTGTCCGCACCAGAGATTACCTTCAGCGTCAAACATTAACCGCCCGTTCGCGCACATTCCACCTCCTGAAAAACAAAGCATAAGTGCAAAGTCATCCGGAGTGTAAGCAAGATATGGTACTAATGGAGCATTTCGTCTGACACCGCCAGCAGGCTGAGGATAAGCCTGATCGAATAAAGTAAATAATGCAGCGGGATTTGCCCATGGTGAACGAGCTATACCTGCCATTGCTTCCAGAGTGTTAGTTGGAGCTGCTCCTCCAACGGGAGTGGAAGCTTTTAAAAAACTTTCGCGCC
Source organism: Bacteroidota bacterium (assembly GCA_030855105.1). Classification (GTDB taxonomy): domain Bacteria; phylum Bacteroidota; class Ignavibacteria; order Tepidaquicellales; family Tepidaquicellaceae; genus JAGPCH01. The sequence goes on from JALYRX010000046.1 coordinate 31,741, forward strand.
AGTTATCATCAGCCACTGTTCCATAGGCAGAGATAAGGCAGGCAAGAGTGTTCAGATTTGCGAGTGTCAAATTCTGTGTGCTGTTCAGCGGATCAACTACTACTTTACCCCACTTGCCGGTTTCCGGATCAACAAGATTAGGAGTGTTACCAGCAGCAATCTTTAGTCCAAGTTCATTTCCCGAAATATTTTCTCCGTCAATGAATCTTGCTGCAGTAAAAGCCGAAGCTACTGTTGTAAGTTCATTCACCACAACATTTGATGGAGGCTCGTTACCCAGCAATGACATTAACGTTAATGAATTCGAAGGATTCTGGTTAGCTGCGCCACTTATTTTACCGTCTTTAGCAATCAGGTATAATACTGCATCTGAAATATTATCCGCTTTAATTTTGAATTTGCCGTCATTATCGGTTGTACTCTGAGCAAGCTGTGTCGGCGCTCCTGTCCCGGCCGCATACAGTGTTAATGTAGCTCCTGATACTGGACTTCCGGAGCCATAAACAGTACCGGATATTCTTAAATCCTTTTTCTTAAGATTTTTCATTTTTGTTTAATTTAGTTTATAAATTATGCTTTTAAATAAAATTAAATATAAATCAGAATTTTACATCAATACGAAAAAGGTAAAGCCATTATCAGGATAGAGAAACCATCACGAATATTATTACCGGGAATAATTTTTTTCAGGGATTCGTTTGTGTAAAGTTAATTGACCAGTCCTCATATTTTATAATATTTTATAATATTTTAATTCTTAGAATATCTTAAGCACGGACTTTATTTTCTTCTGCTCCGGGGAAAGAATTACGGAATTAAAAATTAAAGCAAAACTACAAAAATCTATTGGACTTTTGTAGTTTATTATTTTTCTCTTCCCAAATTAATGCAGCCAATACAAAACAGTTCTGTAAATTCAATGTGAATAAACAAAAAGACTTTATAAAAAAACTTCATAACGACTTTAAAATAATAAATTTCAGCTTTCACAAATTGACGAAATAATGGTAACGAGGGATAATTCGACGGAAGCAATTTATCAGGCGGTATTTATTTTTATCAAATTCAGATTGATAAATTTATTTCGACGAAGAAGATGTTAATGATAAAATGAAAACCAGTGAGCATTAATTTTATATTCACTAAACAGTGATTATCTATGAAAGTAATTGAAATAGTCTTTACTTTTGAAAGGAAAACTATTAAAGTCAAATAGTATAATAATTGTGCAAAAATTTTTTATAGAATAAAGACGATACACAAAAAATGTGTAGCGCTAATTTAATCGGAAGTATGATACACAACAAATCCATCCGGATTCTGAAAACTTTTTCAAAAGAAGAATTAAAACAATTCAGCGACTTCGTCCGCTCCCCTTTCCATAATAAAAATAAAAATCTTATTAAGCTATTCGACATTTTGAGAAAATATCACCCTGAATATGAGTTTGAAAAGGAAAAACTTTATTCGAAAATTTATCAGGGCAAGGAATACAATCACAATAATATGAAGAAGCTGATGTCGGAAATGTTCTTAATTTCCGAAAAATTTTTATTACAATTAATTATTAAGAAAGAAACATTTACTGTAGATAAATATATACTTGAAGAATATATGAACAGGAAGCTGAATGAATTATTCCTGCATAAGCTTAAGAAAATTAATGAGAAGTCTGAAAAAACAAAATATTGTACCGATGTTTATTTTTATGATAAACTTTACGTTGAAAATTTGACAGTTGTATTTTATGACTTGAACAATATGCGGGAAAAAACTTCCATGGATAGTCTGATTAAGAGAAGTGAATACATATTAGGTTTCTTTTTAGAAAATGTCTCAATTGAATTAAGCGACATTAGTGTTTTTAGAGGAGTTGGAGTGAATAAATTCAAAGAAGACCTTATATCAGAATCGTTTTTAAAAAGCCTGGATGTTAGGAAAATTTTGAAATATTTATCATTGACTAAAACAAGAACTAATTTTATACTCTTCAAATTTAATTCAATTTTAATGTTTATTTATCCTGAAAATGAAACTTATTTCAAACAAGCTAAGCACTTTTTGTTTAGCAAAAACAACAATGTTTTTATTGAAAATTCCAAAGCGTTCAGGGAAAATTCTGTATTTTTGGAAAATTATTGTTCAAAAATGTATTACAAAGGAATAAGAAAATTTAGGCATGAACTGCATGAAATTAGTCAACAAAGCGTAAAATTACTTTTAGAAAATTCTGATAAGAATAATATTAAAATAGATAGTGTATTTTATTTAAATTTAGTTGGGGTGAGTACCGGAATAGGCGAGTTAAAGTGGGTTGAGGAATTCATAAAAGACTATACAAAATATTTACCGGAAAAAGACAGAGAGTCTTCATATAATTTTGCTAAAGCTGTATTGGCATTCGCGAAACGAAACTATGAGGAAGCGTTAAGTTATGCTTCAAAATTGCCAAGAACAACTTATTATTACAAGATGGAAGTTCGTATTTTTATCCTTAAATGCTACTTTGAGCTATCATTATTTGATGAAGCTTTTTCTTTAATAGATTCAAGTAAACATTATTTAGCAAAAACAGATGAATTAGATAGTGATGGGAAAAAACATTTTAAAGTAATGTTATCAACAATGTGCAAATTATTTAAACTTAAAAATAATACTAATATTGTAAAAAGTGATTTATTAAGTTTGAAATCTGAAATAATTAACAATCGTTTAAATCCGGATTGGTATTTGCAGAAAATAGAGGAACTGGAAAAATCTATATCCGTAAAAGGATTACATGGAAAGTTAAACAAAAAACGACAAAGCAAAAAACTTCTCAAGACCTCCTAATCAAGATTCTGATTGCCGGATTGTTGATTGGGAACTTTTTTTCCAAAAAGCACGAAGAACACGAAGGATTTTAGAGAAAATTAAATTGTAAAAAAAATTCTTAGCGATCTTTGCGTAAGTACTTGCGCACTTTGCGTTTAAATACCTTTTAAAATTTCTGTTGAATAATTTGGTGTAAAAGAATCTTCCTTCATCAATAAAAATCTATTAGCCTATTTCAAAATCTCCTTGTATACTTTTGCATTTACTAAAAATCCACTCTTAGAATAAGAAATTTTTACATCGAAACATTTCACCGTTACTCTCCTAAAAACCTTTAATTCGATTCAGTATTAAATAATTTATATAGTTTTAGATTTTTTTCGTTTCACTTTTTAAAAAAAGTTTCTTTGGAAAATAAGCAAAAGTAATTTATTTTAGTGTAAGTAATCTTGATAAATGATGTATGAAAATTTGAGAATGATATGTTAATACTATTTTTATAAATTCTTTATAGCATAAAAATTAATAAATGATAAGCCAATTTAAATCACAAATTATTTTTAAAAACTTAAATTAAAAAATAAAATGAAAAAGACAACTTTAAATTCAGTCGTTTCAATAGTGATTTTTATCACTATTTGTTTTTCATTCATAGCACTCAGGAATGATGACCCGGTTATTAGCAAAAACAAATTTTACAAAATAAGTCCGGCTAATGAAAGAAGCCTGATTATTAATTCCCGAAAGTTAGATACAAATAATATCAGTGCCTGGTTTACAAATAACGGAAGCTTCAATTTCGATCCAACCACGTCAAATGCAGGATTTGAATGGCCTCGTGGTACAGGATATTCCGCAAGATATTCTTCCGGTGTATGGATGGGGTGTGTTGTAGGAGACGATACTCTGACTGCAGTAACGGAATATGCTTTTGATTTTAAGCCGGGCTATGTAGACGATAACGGTAATCCTCAGGGACAATTTGATCCTCTTTATAGAATTTACAGAATTGAGAGAGGAGATACTACAACTTCCGATTATCAAAACTGGCCGGTTAGTCAGGGTGCTTATGTCAATTCACAAGGAAGACCTTTTTTTCTTGGAACTCAAACTATGTTTTATGTTTACACTGATGCCTATCCTCACACAACACCTCAAGGCAGCTCAGCTTCTTTGAAGGCTCCGATACTTCAAACAAATTGGTGTTACACAAATGTCGGATTACAAGATGTTTTATTTACTGAGTTCAGAGTAATTAATAGAAGTAACAGTCTTTGGTCGAGAGCTTATTTATCAGTCTGGACAGATGATGATCTGGGAGATGCGATCGATGACCGAATCGGCTGTGATACCGAAAGAGATTTGGGATTCACTTACAATGCAACTGATAATGATCCTATATATGGAGCGGCACCACCTGCTGTGGGAACAAAAGTTTTGAGAAGTCCAATTGTACAGACAGGTGATCCTAATGACACTGTTAAATATTACAGTCCTCCCGGCTCGCAAAACTTGATAACAAAAATAGGATATAGATCTATCGGGATGACTGTTTTTAATACTTATAATAATGTCAATCCGCAACCCTCCGATCCACAAAACTATGTTGAAACATATAGAGTTATTTCAGGTTTATGGAGGACCGGACAGCCGTGGGTAGATCCTTTTACGTCAGATACAACCAGAAAACCTTATTCAGGAGACCCGGTATCAGGTTCAGGGTGGGTGATGACAGGAGAGAATGACAGAAGGTTCTTACAAAGCTTCGGACCTATTATAATGAGTCCCGGTGACACTCAATCAATAATCATTGCACAGGTAATTGCAAGAGGTGAAGACTACTTACAAAGTGTTGCAAAGCTGAGAGACTTATCAGATCATGTTCAAACCATTTATAATCAAAATTTTCAAAGTTTACTGTCTGTAAAAAATATTTCAACTGAGATCCCGGAAGGATTCAATCTTTATCAGAATTATCCTAATCCATTCAACCCGGTTACGAAAATTAAATTTGATGTGACTTCAAGACTCAAGATGCAAGACGTAAAACTAATTATATATAATACGCTGGGAATAGAAGTTGCAACATTAGTCAATGAGAAGCTTTCTCCGGGCAGTTATGAAGTTGAATTCGACGGCAGCAACTTTACCACTGGAGTATATTTTTATAGAATAAAAGCAGAAGGTTTTTTACAGACAAAGAAAATGTTATTAATTAAATAAAACGTCCTTGATAAGCAAGTAAGATTTAATGAGGGTTGGGTCTTATCTTGTAAAATCCCCTCTTAGGGAAAGGAGGGGATTCAGGGATGTTTCATTTTAAGTGTACCTATCATATTTATTATTTAAAAGAGCATCACATGAAAAGTCATTTTAAAAATCTTAATTCTTTTATTGGCATCAGAATTATATTACGGTTCGATCACGAATTTGAAAATAACGTTTGCTTGAATTTAGACTTCGGAAGTTTTATACCAAGAACAGAAGTCTGATAGCAATTTGAAAAAACTTCCGAAGTCTTATTAAATTGGTTCTATATGAAATACTGTGGATATTAAGAGAGAAACAAATTGTCATTCCCGCATGCTCTTGGCGGGAATCCATTAAGTTTGATCAGAGTATATTTAATGAATGAAAACTTATTATGATTACATACTTGCAAGCAATAAGAACGGGACAATTTATAATGGTATGACAAATAATCTCATAAGAAGAATAGCTGAACATAAGAGAAAAGAAGTAAAAGGATTTACAGAAAAATATAATGTCATTAAACTTGTATGGTATGAACAAACTAATGATGTAAGAATTGCAATTGAAAGAGAGAAACAAATCAAGAAATGGAACAGGAAATGGAAAATAAGATTGATTGAGAAAACTAATCCTGAATGGAAAGATTTATTTTTTGAAATTGGTGGAACAGAAGAAATGCTCGATCCTACTTTTCCATTACGATAAAAGAGTTTTATGATTGGATTCCCGCCAAGAGCATGCGGGAATGACAGGGCGTGTGATTGGATTCCCGCCAAGAGCATTCGGGAATGACAAAATGGAGTGTGCAAAAACTAATTTACACTATAAATCATATAGCACCATTAATTTGACACTATTGACCATTGTTAAATATCAAATTTCAAACAAAACAATTTACAATTTATAATTTAATAAAAAATTATTTTAAAAACCTTAAAAACAAAAAAATGAAAAAATTAATTTATTTACCTCTTTACTTATTTATGTTTACATCCTTTTTATTATCACAAAGCAGTATTCCAAACAATAAGTATGTCACTGATGGTACTGTCCGAGCAATAGTAGTTGACGGAGATTATACTTACATCGGAGGTGATTTTACAAGTGTTGGTATTAAAGCCAATTTTACATCCTTTGCCAAATTTAATTCTGCAAATTCTAACATAGATGTTAATTTTCCTATTGTAGTCGGAGATGTTGAAACTTCAGCTCCGGATGGAAACGGCGGGTGGTATATTGGCGGATCTTTCAATTCAGTTGGAGGACAACCAAGAAACTATATTGCAAGGATCAATTCTGACGGAACAGTTCATCCCTGGAATCCGAATCCAGGAATTGGTTTCTATAATGTTGTCAGTTCAATAGCAGTCAGCGGAAATGATATATATGCAGGGGGACGGTTTTCAACAATTGGCGGGCTTACAAGAAGCAATATTGCAAAACTTAACAACACAAACGGCAATGCTGATGCTACCTGGAATCCAAATGCAACTGGTTTTGTCTATTCAATAGTAGTCAGCGGAAGTGATGTTTACGTGGGTGGGGAGTTTACAAC
>JALYRX010000047.1 GCA_030855105.1 Bacteroidota bacterium
ATGGAGGAGGTCTTAATAAGTTTAATAATGAGACAGAAAAATTTATGAGATTTCAACATGATTCTTTAAACAAAAATAGTATTATTGATAATGTCATTGTTTCTATGACCATTGAGATTGATCAAAAATTATGGATAGCAACTCCCAAAGGCATAAGCATTTTTGAACCCGGTGCTAATAAATTCACAAACTTAGAAGTAGAAGATAATTCCAAAACACTTTCGGACATCACAAATATCTATTGTGATAACGAAGGCATGATCTGGATTTGCAGTGCTGATGAAAAAGGGTTTAGCGTTTATAATAAATTCAAATGGAGTTTTGATAATTATAATAATATTCCCGGAGATAATAACAACTTAACCAACAATTCAGTAAACTCAATTTGTGAAGATAGATTTGGCAATTTCTGGATTGGCACTGATAAGGGAATAGTTATTCTTAACCGTAAAAAAGAAAAAATCCGTTACTTTGAACACGATCCGAAAGATACAACAAGTCTCGGCAAGAATAATGTACAGGATATTTACAGGGATAAAAAAAACTTTATGTGGGTAGGTACATGGAACGGACCATTGGACAGATACGATGCAGATAAAAAAATATTTACTCATTATTATGATTTTGATGGAAAGGTTTTTACAACTGTTGATATTTTTGAAGATAAAAAGGAAAACTTATGGGTGGGATTGTTAATGGACGGCTTAAGAGTTTTTGATACAAATAGAACATTAATAAAAAAATATTTTTTTATAAAACAAGGTTCACCTATCGATTCCACACAAACTCCTGTATTTAAAATCTTTGAAGACAGTCAAGAAAATATTTGGCTTGGAACCAGGATTGGTCTGGCGACAATTGATATAAAAGCGGACGGCATAATTTTTTATAGAAATAATCCTAATGATTCAAATTCTTTAAGTGCAAATTATGTGCTGGGCATTAATGAAGATGAGAAAGGAAATCTTTGGATCGGTACCGCCAATGGACTGAATAGCTTTGATATTATTAAGAAAAATTTTAAAAGATACAATAACATTAAAGGCGGAGGAAGAGATTATATTTTTGACCTGATGAAAGATAATAAAGGTAATTTTTGGTCTACAACGACTGATAGAAGCATAACCATGTTTAATCTTAGCGACAGAACATTTACAAATTTTGGTTTGGGTGATGGATTACAGGGATTTTCATTTGGCATTGTATCAAATCAATATAAAGCACAAGACGGAGAAATGTTTTTTGGCAGATCTAAAGGTCTTAATAGTTTCTATCCCGACAGTATTCCTCAAAATAATAATATTCCTACTATTGTCCTTACCGACTTCAGAATTTTCAATAAAGAAGTTAAACTTGATACATCAATTACTGAAAAAAAATTGATAACAATCTCGTATAAAGAAAATTTCTTTTCATTTGATTTTGCTTCTTTGGATTATGCAAACCCTGTGAAGAATCAGCATGCTTATATGTTAGAAGGGATTGATAAGGACTGGATTGATGTCGGAAATCTGCGAACTGCAAACTATACTGACATTGAACCGGGAGAATATACTTTCAAAGTTAAAGGCACAAACAATGACGGAATCTGGAACGAAGTAGGAACTTCGGTTAAAATTACAATCACCCCTCCATGGTGGCAGACATGGTGGTTTAAGTCATGTGCGGCGTCATTAATCTTTTTAACAGCCGGAGTTGGTTATAAAAAAAGAGTTAATAAATTGAAAAAAGAAAAGGAGCAACAGGAAGAATTTTCAAGGAAACTTTTGAAGTCACAAGAAGAGGAAAGAAAAAGAATTGCCTCGGAGCTGCATGATTCGATTGCTCACGATGTTTTGATCATGAAAAATAATGCGATGCTTGGTAAAAGAACCGGCAGCGAAGAAGATAAAAATAAAATATTAGATGAAATTTCGGAGTTGTCATCATTAACATTAAACGAAGTCAGAAGCATCACAAATGCACTTCATCCTCACCAGATAAAAAAATTGGGACTGACCAAAGCGATTAAGTCAATTATTGATAAAGTTTCTAAATCGTCTGATATAAAATTTACGTTCGAGTCAGAGATAATAGATAAACTTTTTTCTGAAGAAAATGAAGTTTACATATACAGAATAATTCAGGAAGCAATTAACAATATTTTAAAACATTCTTCGGCTAGCGAAGCATTGATTAGAGTTTCGAGAATGGATAAAGAAATATCTATTTTAATTTCAGATAACGGGAAAGGTTTTTCTATGAGCAGGTATCAGTCATCGAAAGAAAAGCAGGGATTAGGTCTGGAAGGAATCGGTGAGAGAACAAGATTGCTGAATGGCTCGATTGATATTGAGTCTGAACGAGCGGGGACACAAATTAAAATAACCATCCCTTTTTAAAAATTAATAATACATTCCCAAACTGAGGTTTGGGAATGAAAGAAATCCTTTAAAAATTTAAAAATGGAAAATTTAGTTTTAGAGTTATCTGAAAACCCCCTTACCCAAACCCCTCTCCACGTGGGAGAGGGGCAGGGGAGAGGCAAATATATTAAATAATATTATGCAAAAAATCAAAATAACTATCGCCGATGACCATCCGGTTTTCAGAAGCGGGTTGAGAAAAATTATCGAAGAAGATAATGAAATCGAAATCATAGGCGAAGCAGACAATGGAGAGAAAGCCATTGAACTTATACAGGAATTGAAACCCGATATAGCTTTGCTCGATATAGATATGCCTAAGCTGTCAGGAATGGATGTGCTGAAAGAAATGAAGAAGAAAAAAATAGATATCAAAACAATTTTTTTAACTGTCTATGCTGACGAAGATGTATTCGATGAAGCAATGGACAACGGAGTCAGCGGATACATATTAAAAGACAGTGCTATAATTGACATAACGGATTGCTTAAAGACTGTAGCGTCGGGAAAATATTATATCAGTCCGTCGGTATCGGATTTCCTTGTAAACCGCAGGGATAAAATGAAACGCCTTGAAAGCAATAAGCCGGCATTAAACTCACTTACAAAAACCGAACTGAATATTTTGAGATTACTTGCCGAAGGTAAAACGAGTAAAGAAATAGGCGATGAAATATTCATCAGCTTTAAGACTGTTCAGAATCACAGGATGAATATTACCGACAAGCTAAATCTGAAAGGAACGCATAGCTTGATTAAGTTTGCAATTGAGAATAAGACGTTACTTTAGTTGGAAGTTGAAAGTAAAAAATAAGTCGAAGAAATCAAATAATTCCCAATTCCCAAATTCCAAATCCCAAATTTATTCACTTATCTCTTTCTATAAAAATTTATTATAACTATTTTATTACCACTTAATAAATTATTGTAAAGTAATTTTCTAACTACCTTTATTATGAAAATATTTATAGATACAGCCAATCTCGATGAGATTCGTGAAGCCAATGATATGGGAATTCTCGATGGAGTTACAACCAATCCATCTTTAGTCGCAAAGGAAGGACATAAGGATTTTAAAACAATGCTCGAAAAGATTTGTGCTATTGTAAACGGAGACGTTAGCGCAGAAGTAGTTTCTACAAAATCCGATGACATGTTAAAAGAAGGAAGAGAGCTTGCAAAAATACATAAAAATATTGTTGTGAAAGTTCCTCTGATAAAGGAAGGATTGAAAGCAGTTAAGATCTTCAGTGAAGAAGGAATCAGAACAAATGTTACACTTTGCTTTTCAGCATCTCAGGCAATACTTGCTGCTAAAGCAGGAGCTTATATTATTAGCCCGTTTGTTGGAAGGCTTGACGACATTTCACAAAACGGAATGGAATTAATTTCACAGATAGTTCAGATATACGGAAATTATAATTATCAGACGCAGGTACTTGTTGCTTCTGTAAGACATCCTCTTCATTTTGTTGACGGAGCATTGATTGGAGCTGATATAGCAACAATGCCTTTAAAAGTTATAGAGCAATTGCTTAAGCATCCGCTTACTGATATCGGATTGGATAAATTTTTGAGTGACTGGAAAAAGTTGAATGGGTAACAGTTAGCAGTTAACAGTTAGCAGTTAACAGTTAGCAGTTAGCAGTTAGCAGTTAGCAGTTAATTATTTAGTTACATGTTTAATTAATTAGAAAAATGGTTTTATGTTTAAATGAAGTTTTTAGCTGATGCTTTAAAAACATGGTAAATAATTTATTAGAAAGAATAACGATAAATCCCAAAATAATGGTTGGAAAGCCAACAATAAGAGGAACTCGCCTTACTGTAGAAATTATTTTGGAAAAACTTGCAAATGGAGAATCAGAAGAAAATATTTTAGCGGATTATCCTACTCTTGGAAAAAGAAGACTTTAGAGCATGTCTTTTATATGCCGCAAAATCATTATCATTATCAGAAATTTTAGAAGTTTAATAGAATATTTTTTGAAAAAAACTGCATTCAATAACATTCACAAAAAGCTCGGAGCTAAATTAGTTGAGTTTGCCGGGTATGAAATGCCTGTTCAGTACGAAGGGATAATCGCCGAGCATAAAGCTGTTCGTGAGTCGGTTGGTGTATTTGATGTTTCTCATATGGGCGAAGTAGAAGTCAGAGGCAAAGATGCACTTGAATTTGTTCAGAAGATCACAACAAATGATGTTTCAAAATTAAACGCCGGGGATGTCCAATATTCCGCGATGTGCTATAAAGACGGCGGGATTGTGGATGATCTGCTTATTTATAATTGCGGAGATTATTTTATGCTTGTGATAAACGCATCGAATATAGAAAAAGATTTTAATTGGATGCAGGAAAATTTATTTGGAGATGTTTCATTAAAAAATATTTCAGACAATATCTCACTACTTGCAATTCAGGGAAAGAATTCTCTTGCGACTTTACAAAAGTTGACTGATGTTGATTTATCAAAGATTGAATATTACAAATTTGTTTTCGGAAAGGTTGCAGGACAAAACGCCATAATTTCACACACAGGATATACCGGTGAAAAAATTTGTTTTGAAATTTATTCTTCATCTGATGTAAAAAAATCAGAAGACTTATGGAATGCAATTTTCGAAGCGGGTAAAAATTTTAATATCAAACCGGTCGGACTTGGTGCAAGAGACACTTTACGGCTTGAATATGCTTTCCGGCTTTATGGTAATGATATGGATGAGACGACAAATACAATAGAATCAGGTCTTAGCTGGATTACTAAACCCGACAAAGGAGAATTCAACGGCAGAGATGTTATACTGAAGGCTAAAGAAAATTCCAAAAGGAAATTGGTTGGGTTTATTGTCAATGACAGAATGGTTGCAAGGCATGGGCAGGAAGTTTATTCGGGAGACCAGAAAATCGGAACCGTTACGAGCGGAAGCTTATCGCCGATGTTAAATAAAAATATTGGATTGGCATATGTAGACAATGGATTTAATAAAATAGGAACTCCAATTGAGATTTCTATAAGAGATAAAAAAATTAAGGCAACTGTTACTAAGACACCGTTTCTTTAGTTACAAGTTACTAGTTACTAATTACTAATTACTAATTACTAATTACTAATTACTAATTACAAGTTAAAAGTTACAAATTGATAGAAGTATAAAGTTATAAAATTTTTTTAAAAAATTATTTTAAATTTCATAAGAATTGAGTCTTCGAGTCTTTGTGGTAAATTTACAAGAAAGGAAAGTCGAAATATAAATGAAAAGAATTGATATTTTATTGACACAATCGTTAATACAGGATGATCTTATTTTAAAGGATAAGAACGTGATTGTTCTCGATGTTTTAAGAGCTACAACAACAATGACCATAGCCCTTGCTAACGGGGCAAAGGAAATCATACCGACTGAAAACATTGCAATGGCAGTCAGGGTTGCTAAAGGCTCAAAAAATAATCTTCTTTGCGGTGAGAGAAACGGAAAAGTTGTTGACGGATTTAATCTTGGTAATTCACCAATGGAATACACTCCTGAAGTTGTGAAAGATAAATCACTTATATTCAGTACGACCAACGGAACACTTGCGATCATAAAATCTAAATTCGCAAAGACCTGTCTGTTATGCAGCTTTATAAATATTTCTGCAATAGTAGATTATGTTAATTCGATTGACGAAGACTTTACCATAATCTGTGCCGGAAAGCTAAACGATTTTTGTCTTGAAGATGCCGTATGTGCAGGGATGATTCTTTCAAAACTGAGTGTGGGAAGAACTCTCGAGATGAAAGATTCCGAGATAGCAGCAATGAATCTGTGCAACGATCTGGCAATGCTTTTAAATGTTCCTTCTCAGGAAAAGATATTACGTTTGTTTCATTCGTCCGAGCATGGGAAATATCTTTCAACGATTGGATTTGAAAAGGATCTGGAAATCTGTTCGAAAATTGATTCTTACCCGTTCATTCCAATATTAAAAAATGGAATAATAAAGTTTAAGGAACAGTTTGAAGGAGATTCGGATAAGAAGTCAAAAATGAAAAGATTTAATATCGGAATAAAGAGAGAAGAAGATAAAAAAGAAAAGATAAGCGAAGCATAATTTGCTAATCTAATTTATCAGAATGAAAAAAAGCAAAGTTTCACGTTTAAATAATAAGGATATAAAACCGAACTCATCGCCGCGAAAGAGAAAATCTTCTCAGGAAGATTTCAGCATTTCTACCGATATAAAAAAACAATTCCTTGGATTTTTAATTTTTACATTCGGAGTTCTTCTCGGACTTGCGATAATTTCTTATTCGAATAAAGACCAGTCAACACTTGAGCGGTTAAGCATGATTGATATTTTCAGAAGGGAAGCATATTCAGCTGCCTACATAACCTACAACTGGCTTGGTATTGCAGGTGCATACGCCTCGGATTTTTTTATAAATAGCTTCTTTGGATATTTCTCAATTATTATTTCAGTCATATTTCTTACCTTTGGAATTTCCCTTATAAGAAAAAAATCTTTAGGCACAACGATCCAGTTCGGTATCTATTCGATATTTATTATGATATGTTTAGCTTCTTCATTCGGATTACTGAAAATATTTTCAGGGAAGCAAAATTTATCTTCAAAACTAAGCGGGACAACGGGTGATTACTTCGCATCAATTTTTTATCATACACTCGGCAGCGCAGGTGCTTCTGTATTTTTTGCTGCTGCATTGATAATTTTTTCACTTCTCTTAATCGATGGAAACATAATCAAAACAATGGCTAAGTTTAAACTGTTTTTTGAAAAAATTAAAGAAAGCTTTCATAAAGAAAAAGATGATCTTATCAGTAATAAGGATTTAAAGGATTCTGAAAAGATAAATAAGAAAAACCTTAAAAATGTATTACAAAGTCCTGAAGATATGGAGGTCGAAGAAGCATTAAAGAAAGAACGTGAAAGAATTTTAAAAAATAAATATTTAAAGCAGCAGCTTGCCGAAGAACTAGAAGAAAAAGATCTGATAAAAGTGACAGAGATAAACAGACCGAAACAGGAAGATATTACGAAAGAGTTAATCAAAAATAAGAAAGCAAAGGAAATAAAATTACAGCCGGAGTTAATTAATAAAACCCTTTCCAAAGAAGATGCAGATGAAATAGATATCAATCCCGAAAATTCAAATGAAGTTGACACACTTCAAAGCAACCGGGAGGATGATTTTGTAGAAGAGAAATTGGAGAAATATAAATATCCGGATATAGAATTATTGATTGAGCCGACAAAAGAAGAGTTCGATGTAATTCCAAATGAAGAGCTTTCTGAAAACGGGAGATTGCTTCAGGCAAAACTTTTGAAGTTTGGAATCGAAGTTGAAAAAGTGTTTGCAACTCCCGGACCTGTAGTAACACTTTATGAACTTGTACCCGCTGCTGATGTAAAATTATCAAAGATAGAATCACTGCAGGATGACATTGCACTTGCAATGAAAGCAAAAGGAATCAGGATGATAATCCCGATTCCCGGCAAAGGCACTGTGGGTGTGGAAATTCCCAATAAGAAAGCGCAGCTTGTACGCATAAGAAGTTTATTTTCTTCGCAGAAATTTAATGACAGCAATAAGAGTCTTCCGATCGCATTCGGAAAAACAATTGACGGTGAAGTCTTCATTGATGATCTTTCGAAGATGCCGCATTTGTTGATTGCGGGTGCGACCGGCTCAGGAAAAAGCGTCGGGATTAATACTATCATAGCAAGTCTGCTTTATAAACTGCATCCTTCCGATTTGAAATTTGTTATGATCGACCCTAAGAAAATTGAGCTAAGCCTTTATTCAAAATTAAAAAAACATTTTCTTGCAACATCAACTGACATAAATGAAAGTATTGTTACCAGCCCATCGAATGCTGTTTCAGTTTTGAAAAGTGTTGAGAGCGAGATGGAAACAAGATATGATAAACTTGCGAATGCCGGTGTAAGAAATATAGAAGCATATAATCAAAAATATTCCGAAGGCAAGCTAAAAGATAATGATGTTATCCGTCATAAGAAGATGCCGTTCATAGTTGTGATAATCGATGAGCTTGCCGACCTTATGATAACGGCGAAGAGAGAAATCGAAGAGCCGATTGCACGAATTGCACAAATGGCCCGGGCTGTCGGAATTCATTTGATAGTTGCGACACAGCGTCCTTCAGTAGATGTTATTACGGGTGTTATCAAGGCAAACTTTCCTGTGAGGATAGCATATCAGGTGGCATCGAAAATAGATTCAAGAACAATCCTGGATATGGGCGGTGCAGATCAGCTTCTTAGAAACGGAGATATGCTTTACTTATCAGCTGCGTCATCAAAGCCGATAAGAATTCAGAATGCTCTAATCACAACTGAAGAGTGTGAGAAACTTGCAGAGTTCATCGAAGCTCAGCAGGGATTTACGAAGCCATATCTCTTACCATCAATAATAGAAAAGAGGGCTTCCGTTTACGGAGATTCGGATGACCGTGATGAATTATTTGCAGAAGCTGCAAAATTAATTTTCAAACTTCAGCAATGCTCAACTTCAACATTGCAGAGAAGATTAAAGCTGGGTTATGCCAGAGCAGCCCGGATTGTTGACCAGCTTGAGGTTGCGGGTATCGTAGGTCCGAAGAACGGTTCGAATGCGAGAGAGGTGTTGGTAATGGATGAAGAAGAATTGATTAATATTTTGTAATTACTTTTTTTACCACAATGTTGTAAAACCTGACAGGTTTTATTTTCTCAGAGCACTTTTAAATCTACTCTTGAAAACCTGTCAGGTTTACTTAGTGGTAATTTTTTTTTATTTTTTATGCCTCATATATTAATTGTCGGTGGAACAGGAATGCTGAAAGATGTATCTCCTTATTTTGCAAGTCATGGATTTACTGTTTCAGTAATAGCCCGCAACCCTGCAGGATTTAATAAATTAATCGAATCAAAATCCGAACACGGCTTCATTAATCCAATCCGAGTTGATTACTCCGATTACAATCTTCTCGAAGAAAAATTAAAATCTGCAATTGATAATTACGGCAAGATTGAAACAGCAGTCTGCTGGATCCATTCGACTGCACCCGAAGCTCCTTATGTAATTGCAGAAATATTGAATAATCAAAATATAAAAGTAAAATATTTTCATGTCCTCGGATGTGAATTTTCAATTCCAACCGAAAAAAATAAAAATCTGCATTTTATATTTGAAAGATTTGTGAATATTATTTATAGAAAAATAATTCTGGGATTCGTAATTGAGGATGAGCATTCTCGTTGGTTGACAGATACTGAGATAAGTAATGGAGTGATAGATTCACTAATTTTTGAGAAAGACACTTACATTGTCGGAACAGTCGAGCCGTGTGAGAGAAGACCTTAAATTTTTTTTTTAATATGAACTTTAAAGATTACTTTTCAAAACAAGCCGAGGGATTTCCAAATACGGACCGACTTACCCTTAAAATTATTTCAATTTTTAAATTCAATTGTTTCGAATCATGACATTGCTCTTGACTGTGCAACCGGCAGCGGACAGGCGGCAAGAGGTCTGGCAAAGTATTTTAAAAAAGTAATTGCATTAGATGCAAGAGAAGCTCAAATCAAAAATTCCTTTAAAAATTATGCCATAGAATACAAAGTAGCAAAGGCAGAGAATCCAGGTCTTCCGAACAGGTCAGCAGATTTAGTAACCATTGCAACTGCAATACACTGGATTGATACTGAATTATTTTACAAAGAGGTGAAAAGAATTTTAAAAGAAGACGGAGTGATTGCGGAATGTACCTATAGTACAACGTGTGACATTGATCCTTTGCTTGATAATTTGATAAATGAGTTTTCAGCCAAAACACTGAATGAACATTAAGATTCCGGAATAAAAAAAGTCTGGAATTTTGATGGAATTCATTTTCCCTTTAAAAGAATTGATACACTGGACTTCGAAATAAAACGGCAATGGACTAGTGATGATTTGTTAAATTATATGAACACATGGTCTTCGGTTCACAAGTATATGGAAGTTCACAATACAAACCCACTGGATTTATTTAAAGACAAACTTAAAAAAGTTTGGGGTGCTGAAAACAAGAGAAAGATAATCTGGAAAATAAAAATGAAAGCAGGAAAAAATAAAATCCCAAATCCATCATCCCAAATCCCAAATCAAAGTCATTCCCATTTAAAAACCTTTATCGCAATTGCATAAATTACTATTCCCCAGATCACCAAAATCAAAATATCATACCAAACATCAAATATACTCGCACCTTCAAATGAAATTTTTCTTAAGGCTTCATTTAGGTAAGTCAGCGGCAATGCTCTGCTGACAGGCTGCAGCCAGTCCGGGAAATTCGAAATGGGAAAGAATGTGCCGGCTAGTAAAAATTGTGGAAGTGTAATTAAATTTGCTATCGGCGGAACAGCACTCTCATTCTTTGCGATACCCGATACGACAAATCCGAATCCGAGAAACACAATCAAAGCAATAATGGAGAGTATCATCATATTTATAAATGTCACAAAACCATTTACAAGCGTGAATCCGAAAAAAAAAGTTCCGATTAAAATTATTATCACCGAGCTGAATATGGAAAAAATCAATCTGCTTAATGATTCACCGAGAATGATATAGGTTTTTTTTATAGGTGTTGCAAAAAATCTTTTAATAACAAGTGTCTGTCTTAAACTTATAAAAATAAACGCAGTACCGAAAACTCCCGCGCTCAACAAAGAAAATCCGAGCTGCCCGGGTAATATAAAATCAATTGTTTTAAACTTTCTCCCTTCTACAACTTGCTCTTTTAGTTCGGTCATTGGAATTGCAGATTTGATCATCGCAAGATTCTGTTTATTTATAATTTCATTAAGCATCATTTTAAAAACACTTCCTCTTTCGGGAGAAGCTTTGGACGTTTTTAAATTAATTATCAGATTTTCTTTATCATTTTTTTGAATATCTACAATTGCATCTATCTTACCTTTCTCGAGCTCGGAATTCATTTCATCCAGGGACTTATCTTTAAAAAGATTTATAGTATTTATTTTTTCCAGATTTTGAAAAATCGGATTATTTGTATCAGAACCTTTTTGCATTGCAATGTCTATTTTAAATCTACCTCCGCTTATAAATCCAAAAACAATAATGAAAATTAAAGGAAAGACTAAATTGAAAACCACTGCGGAAGGATTTCTTACCATCGAATGCAGACTTGCTTTTGTAATTGCAAGCATCGCTTTGAGCTGACTATATTTATTCAAAGTATTGAGTATTGAGTACTGAGTATTGAGTACTAAGTTTTAAGTATTTATTAAGTAACTGATAACTGCTAACTGTTAACTGTTAACTGTCGCGTAATTCCTTTCCTGTTAAATTCAAAAAAACATCTTCAAGAGTTGCAAGCTTAAGCAGCCGGGGTCTTTCGAAACCGGTCTTAATCAAATCATCAATCAAATTATCAGGAGTATCAATAGTAATAATTTCTCCGTTGTCAATTATTCCTACTCTATCGCATAAAATTTCAGCTTCGTCCATATAATGAGTAGTAAGCATTATTGTTGTCCCTTTTGCTTTAATTTTTTTTATCAGCTCCCAGAGATTTCTTCTTGCCTGCGGATCAAGACCTGTAGTGGGTTCGTCGAGAAAAATTATCTTTGGGTCGTTTATCAGAGTTGTGCAAATGGAAAATCTCTGCTTCTGACCTCCGGATAATTCCTTGAATTTTGACTTTGCCTTTTCCTGCAGGTCAACGACTTTAAGCATTTCCATTGGATCTGTTTCAACATTATATAAGCCCGCAAATAATTCTATCAGTTCAGGTAAATATAAATTCGGATAGTAGCCTGCAGACTGTAATTGAACACCAATAATTTTTTTAATTTCATTCTGATCTTTGTCAATTGACAATCCATCTATAATAACTTCACCCGAAGATTTTTCACGAAGTGTTTCCATAATTTCAAGCGTAGTTGTTTTGCCCGCACCGTTCGGTCCGAGCAGCCCGAAGATTTCTCCAGTATAAACATCAAAGCTTATACCTTTCACTGCTTCGAGCT
Source organism: Bacteroidota bacterium (assembly GCA_030855105.1). GTDB lineage: Bacteria > Bacteroidota > Ignavibacteria > Tepidaquicellales > Tepidaquicellaceae > JAGPCH01. The sequence goes on from JALYRX010000047.1 coordinate 12,445, forward strand.
CATCGTATTTTTTTACGAGATCCTTTACTTGTATGATAATACTATTGTGCAATAACTTGAGTGTTAACTTTGATGAATTCTTATTCTTCCAAATTCAACAATCCAAAGTTTGCCGGAAAGTTTTTCATTGGTTTTATTATTTTTAATAACATCAATAAATTGGCTAATTAAAATTGAGGCAAGTTCATATGTAAATTTTTTATGAAGTCTGATTATTACAATACCCTTAGTAGTTTGCGGCGGGAAACGGGTTACATCTGAAAAATCTAAGTCCAGAGTTACAAGACACTTTTCTTCTTTAATTATAGTTTCATAAATTTTATAATCAACGCTTCCCTGTAATTGCTCATCATGCACTGTATCTGCTTCAAACTCGTTATCAGTAAACAATTTCTTAAACCTGTTTCCTAAATTTTCATCCAGTTTAAAATTCATTATTTGTTTTCCAAAGGTATTTCTACAAACCTTTCTCTTGACATTTCTGATCCATAAGCTATTGCTGCCCGGATGTCTTTTTTAGTAAGTGAAGGGTAATCTTCAATTATCTCTGCTTCGGTTACACCTTCAGATAATAAATCTAATATTAATGAAACCCATATCCTTGTTCCTTTGATACAAGGTTTTCCAAAACAGATATTTGGATTTATTGAAATTCTTTCTAATAATAAACTATTCATGTATTTTCTTATTCTTTATTTCATAATATTTGTTTTGATCTTTTCTGTTGCATCATCTAACATTGATTGAACTTCTGTATCTAAATATTTAGATCCAACCATACTATTTTCTAAAGGATCTTTTGGCAAATCCTTGAGTATCTACAAAAGTCATATCTAACAAGGTACTTACATTATCTAAAACTGCTGCGTATCCTTTTTTATCGGGTAATTCATATAAAGGTTTATCATAGTTCATATAATGAAATGTAAACTCAATTGCCTTTTTTATTGATTCTTTAGGATGAGTTAATATTTTATCCGGCTTATAAAGGCAGTTTGAATACTCATTTTTTTCAAGAATCTTTCCATATTCAGAAATTATTTGTTGTGTAAATGGAAAGTGACGTAAACTACTTAATTCAAATTTTGTTGGGAATTTTATTTCATCTTCAGTGAGATTCTTAGCAATATCATTTTCTGATTCTTTTAAGAAATTCACAGGGTTAACTTCAATTAGAGTTCTTAACCATAATAATTTTAAGTTAATATCTTGTATTTTCTTCCAGTCACTGTTAAAATTAGCTTGATGTAGTTCATCCTCTAAGTTTTTTCGAATTTTAAAATATAATGGCTGTTCTTTTCTCATTAAAGAGAAATAAATAACAACGCAAATAAAAATAACTCCTACAATAATTAGAATTGTAAACATACTAATTATTTAACTTTTTCATTATTTCACTTTTTTCAACTAACTCATTAGTTTTTAATTTATCCATCATAAATCCCAATTTAAAATCTTCAAACTGTTCTTCATTTACCCTGAAAGCTTTACCGCCTAATTGTTTTGCAAGTTTATACAATATCTTATTATTTTCAGAATCCGCTTTTATTAATACAGCATCCATATTCTTTATTTCATAATGGAATAAATGGAATAAAATTAATTTGTAATTTGTAATTTACAATTTTATTTAACATACGCTGCAAGTCCGTGCTTGCCGCCCTCCCTGCCGAAGCCGCTTTCTTTGTAGCCTCCGAAAGGTGATGCAGGATTGAACCTGTTGAAAGTATTTGACCATACAACGCCTGCTCTGAGTTTGCTCAAAGTCTTGAAAATCTTTGAACCTTTATCCGTCCACACTCCTGCTGACAATCCGTAAAAAGTATTGTTTGCTTTTTCTATTGCTTCAGCAGGAGTTCTAAAAGTTAATATTGATAATACCGGTCCGAAGATTTCTTCATTGGCGATTCTATGTGACTGTGCAACATCAGAAAAGAATGTCGGTCTGAACCAGTAACCTCTCTGCGGTAGATCACATTCGGTTTGAAACATTGTTGCGCCTTCTTCAACACCCGAATCAACAAGTTCTTTAATTCTGTTTAACTGCATCTTAGAATTTATTGCACCGACATCGGTATTCTTATCTAACGGATCTCCTACGCGAAGAGAGTTCATTCGATGTTTCAATTTTTTTATAACCAAATCTTTTACACTTTCCTGAACAAGCAATCTCGAGCCAGCACAACAGACATGTCCCTGATTAAAATATATGCCGTTTATAATTCCTTCGACTGCAGCATCAAGCGGAGCATCTTCAAATATTATGTTTGCTGCTTTTCCGCCGAGTTCTAATGTAAGTTTTTTATCAGTTCCTGCAACCTGCCTCATAATAAATTTCCCAACTTCAGTCGAGCCGGTGAATGCAATCTTTTTGGTCAACGGATGATTAACAATTGCTGCTCCTGTCGCACCATCACCTGAGATGATATTTACAACTCCGTCCGGAAGTCCTGCTTCTTTGATGACTTCAGCAAGCATATAGAGACTCAATGGCGTGGTCTCCGCAGATTTTATTACCACTGTATTACCACAAGCTAATGCAGGAGCGATCTTCCAGGCAGCCATCAATAAAGGAAAATTCCATGGAATGATTTGTCCGGCGACACCTATTGAAGAAAATTTTCCGTTTGCAAAAGCAAAATCAAGTTTATCAGCCCATCCGGCGTAATAAAAAAAGTGTGCAATCGCTAATGGAATATCTAGTGCTTTTGATTCACGGATTGGCTTTCCTCCGTCCATAGATTCAATAATTGAAAACTCTCTTGCCTTCTCTTGTAATATTCTGGCGATTCTGAAAATATATTTTCCTCTATCTTTCGGAAGCATTTTGCTCCAGATTTTTTCATAAGCTCTTTCGGCAGAATTGACTGCCTTATTTACATCATCTGCAGAAGCATAAGCAACTTTTGCAATCAATTCCTCATTGGAAGGGTTTATTGTGTCAAAATATTTTTTCGACTTAACCCATTTTCCTCCAATAAATAAATCATATTCGGATTTTAATTTTATATGCTTCGGATCTTCAATGGACTTTGAATAATTCCATTGTGTTTTTTTTAAAGCCCCGTTGGATTTATAGCCATTGCTTTTGCCGTTTGTCTTTAAAAGATTTCCGTTTGCTGAAATCTTTTGCTTTTGTTCTGTTTGTGTTTTCATTGTTAATAAAATTAATTTAGATATTATAACATCCTGATCTTAATACAAAAAAATGATTCTTAGGTATATTTAATTTATTTTTTCTAAGTTACTAATAATATTATCTTTTATAAATTCCAAATGGGAAGTTTTAGTATCATACTCTGTACACGATAAAAATTGAACACTGATATCGAGGATTGAGCGGAAAAATAATGGATTTGTTAATTTGGTATAAGATATGTTCATAATGAACTTAATTATAATTGCAAATTAGAATTTTGATTTTTTACAATTTCTAATAATGTATGAACGATTATGCCAACAATGTTTTTAAAACACTTGCTATTGGTTGTCTAATCAGGTAACTTCTTCGCGTGACTGTAAAAGTTCAAAGAAAAACATTAATCTATAAAAATTATTTGAGGATTTTTATAGTAAGCAGTCGAAGGAAGTTCAGAAAAATATCAATGAAACACTTGGACTTGTTCAGGAATTAGCAGTTGTTCCCGAAAAAATTTTTAGTAAGTAAGAGAACACAGATTGACTTTACGAAATTAACGTTGTGACTCGTACTAAGATCATTCAAATATTCTGTTTCTTTGATAAGGAAGATTTCATTTACTACAAATGGGTTTCCGAAGCAGACTTAAAAAGAAAAGAGTTGATGAAATAGGTAAAGCAAAAAAACTAAGAAAGGAATATTTTGAAAAAAAGAAAGACAAGTAAGTTACCGTCTTTCGATGATCATCTAGACATCGAATATGGAAGAAAAGGGACAGATGGTAGAAATAATTATGAAAAGGAATTAGAATTCTTAAAACTTGGGACAGTTTTAAAAGAAGCAAGAAAATTCAGACATCTCACACAGGAAGCTCTCGCAGTAAAGTCAGGGACAACCAAATTCTATATATCCCGAATAGAAAATAACGGAAGCGATATCCGGCTCTCAACTTTAATGAAAATTGTTCAGGACGGACTCGGAGGAAAATTAAAATTTTCCGTTGATTTTTGGAAATAATTTTCTATAAGATGGAAAAAAAGTATAACGTTTTAAAAATTAAATATATTATTCACAATGGAAACTAGTCCTTTAGACTTTATCGTAACAAAAACAGATGCTGCACGATCCAGATACAAGACGGGCAAAAAAATATCCTTTGGTTTTTTTGTAGAAGATTTCATCAATGGGAAGATTGATATCGAAGGAGACTTTGAAGAATTTATGCAAAGCCGTGCTAATTATTTTGATTACGGTCTTACTGCGAATCATTTTAAGTTTTTATTTTCCCGTTTCATACCTGAAGTATTGATTCATTCCAAAAATCAGGATGAACGTATTGTACGTGAACACTATGACAGGGGAAATGATTTTTTCGCTGCCTTTTTGGGTCCCCGCATGGTATATACAAGCGGGTTTTGGATAGATCCAAAAACTGAAACTCTCGAGAAAGCACAGGATCGCAAAATGGAAATGGTATGCAAAAAATTAATGATCCAGCCAGGTGATAAATATTTAGATATTGGATGTGGCTGGGGAACCTTGGTTACTTACGCTTCCAAATATTTTGGAGCAAATTCAACAGGTGTAACTCTTGCTCAGGAAGGTACTAACTGGGGAATGCAGCAGATAAAAGATCACGGATTAAATAATTATCAGGCACGAATCCTCCGAAAAGATTATCGTGACACACCTGAAGGACAAAAGTGGAATCGCATATCCTGTCTTGAGATGGGTGAGCACGTAGGAGTTCGAAAGTTTAAAGGATTTATCCAGATGATTTATGACAAGCTGGAAGATGATGGAAAATTTTATATTCAGCAGGCAGGCTTGCGGGCTAATCCGGGAATTTTTCAAAAGGGTGAACACTGGCAGGACCTGATATGGGGATTATTTATGAATGAATATATTTTCAGCGGTGCAGATGCCTCCTTACCATTAAAGTTTTTAGTAGGTTCATTGCAAAGTGCAAATTTTGAAGTAGGTCATATAGAAAATATCGGTATACATTATTCACATACTCTTCACTGCTGGTATTATAACTGGATGAGGAATGAAGACTACATAAATAATAAATATGGTAATTATTGGTTCCGGCTGTGGCAGTTATTTCTTCGATGGAGTGTTGATATTGCAAAGCAGGGAAGTTCAGCATGCTGGGCAATAACGGCACACAAAAACTTAGACCGGGTCAACCGAAACCCATACATTACACAAGCCAATATAGGTTTGTCAATGAATTTGAAAAATCCAAGAAAGTTAGAAAGAATATTTGAAGAACCTTTTGCATCACTTTACAACGGAGCTGAAATAAGTAAACGGCAGCCTTCAAAGGCATTTCAATTTGCGGATGAACTTGTTCATCAAACAAACGGATTTAAAAAATAGGAATTCTGATTTTCTGTGATAAGAAATTAATCAACTGGTATTCCTCAAAGTCTTCACAAAGTTTTGGTGGAAATTAGTATATCAATCAATGAAATTCTAAAAATGATCTTCAGAATTTCCGGTATCTTTTTTCGTCTCAAACTCTCCGAGATCTTTTCCTTCAGTCTCGACAAACTTCCTTATAACATCTAAATTTTCCAATATCAATTTTGCTTTTGCCAGTCCGAATGAAAATGTAAATTTACTTTCCGGATTTAGATTCAGAACTTTGTTGCCTTTGAATTCTTGTATTTCAGGCATAATTATATAGTTTAAATTAATTTTTTATTTTAAAATTAAAATTATCCGGATTATTTATCTTCGAATAATTTTCTTCTACAGATTTCTTTAATTCTTCTTCAATACTATTTTTGTTTTCACATTTATAATTATTATCAAAAAATTTCCAGCCTTCGGTTTCGTTTCCTACAATTTTTTGCTGAGTGCTGTATGCTTCATAATAATTTTTCACCTGGCTGCTCTCATCACAAATATTCATTGACTTCGAATATTCATTTATTAAATCCATGTAATCTTCCTCAAAAGGTACAAGCTCTTTCAAAAGTTTGCTTTGTTTTATATCTTTGTTCAAGATTAATTTCCCGTTATCATATTTCAGAGTGTATGAATATTTTGCCTCCATCTTCGGATCTCCAATTCTTACATTTGATACTATCTCAGGTACTTTGTCAACATTTGAAATTAGTTCGGCATTATGAACTTCAAATTGAGGTTCTGCACTCTTTACAAAGTCAAAAATAAGAAACATATTGTAATCACTTCTTGTATTTCCGGTGCCAAGTTCCAATACGTATTCATTGCTGCCGTCGTTATTTAAATCAACTGACCTGTCTGAATTGTAGCCTGAAAAGAAATTATCCGAACTAAAGACAGTATTACCGTCCGGGTTATTTTGAATTACCATACCCCCCGAATAGAAAACAGAGTCATTCCATGTAAGTGTAATTTTATATTTATCTGTCGAGATTTCTTTTGTGATTACTTGTGAATAGAGATAAGACAGATTCAAACAAAAAATAAATGTTAATAAAATTTTTTTCATAATTAAATTTTAATTTTATTATTTATTGGAATTTCCTAACTACCAAATTTAAACTCTGAGGTATTCCAAAAATCATAACTATCCTGAACATTCCTTTTCAATTCGGTTTTTACTTTTTCTTTATCCTTACATTTATAATACTTATCAAAAAATTCCCAGCCCTTATCTTCCTGGCCTAAAATTTTTTGCTGCATAACGTATGACTCATAATAAATATAAATCTCGCTGTCTTCTCCGCATTCATCAAATAATTTTTTATATTCTTCAATTAATTCCAGGTACTCAGAATCTTTTTGTTCCAAACTCCGCAAGACATTGCTTGCATTGACGTCACTTTCTAAAACTAATTTAGAGTTATTATATACCAGCGAAAACGAATATCCCGCACCCAGGGCTGACGGGCTTAGCCTGACATTGGTTACTATTTTTGGAACGGGATCTAAATACGAAATTAATCCGGCGTTGTGAATTTCGAACGGAACTATGCTGTTCTTTGAGAAATCAAAAATCAAAAACATATTGTAATCATACATTGTCGCTCCGGTAGCCAGATCAATTATAAGCTCCTTGCTTCCGTCATTATTCAGATCAATTAAGGTGTCCCAATTGTACCTTGTAAAAATGCTGTCGGCTGAACAAACTGTTACATCGTTTTTGTCTTTAACATTAATGCTTCCGCTAAAAAAATTTTCATCATTATTTTTCAAAGTGATTGTATAATCTTCTGCAGTGATTACTTTCGAAAAAGAATCATTGCTAACCTGGGAAAAAGAATTTGTATTCGAAAAAAATATGTGGAGCGAAATGATTATGAATACATAGAGCTTCGAATTCCGACAAAGATTTCTTTTTGTTCTTAAACTCATCAATTTATTAATTAGCATATTGAATGTTATCAAACAGCTTTAACGATTGTAACTCCTCCGAATGAAAATGCTGAGTTGCGAGTCGCATAATTAACTTTCTGTATATAATTAAATTTTAATGTATCCTTGAGCATTGATCATTATTAATTAATCCAAGGTATAATAATCGGCTCCCTGATAATAACCTGTTTTCTGTTTGTCAATCTGCATTAAAATATCATTCAGGACAGAACTCGCTCCCAGCCGGTATAAATCCGGTGTAAGCCATTCTTCACCGAGAGTTTCTTTTACCAAAACAAGATAAGCAATTGCATCTTTTGCAGTTTTAATTCCTCCGGCAGGTTTCATCCCGATCTTAATTCCGGTCTCATTGTAATAATCTCTGATCGCTTCGAGCATCACGAGCGTTACAGGTAATGTCGCAGCCGGCTGAACTTTGCCGGTAGACGTTTTTATAAAATCTCCGCCTGCCATCATTGCAATTATACTGGCTTTGCGGACATTGTCAAAAGTTTCGAGCTCACCTGTTTCAAGAATTACTTTAAGATGAACTTCATGTTCGATATTTTTTCTTTTACTATATTCCAATGTTGTATTTATACATGTTTCTTTTATCTGCTTTATCTCATCATAAACAAATTCATAATCACCCGACAAAAATTCTCCTCTTGAAATTACCATATCAATTTCGTCCGCACCGTCATTTATACATCTCTTGACATCTTCCAGTTTTAACTTTAAAGGATATTGTCCCGAGGGAAATGCAGAGGCGACGGAGGCAACCTTAACACCCGAATCTCTAACGGCTTGCTTTGCAAACTTTATCATATTAGGATAAACACATACTGCTGCAACATGAGGAATTGAGTAATCACCAGGCTTCGGATGAATCGCCTTCTGACACATTGCGTTAACTTTTCCTTCAGAATCTTTTCCTTCAAGCGTTGTAAGGTCTATCATTGAAATTGCAGTCTTCAATGCCCAAACCTTGCTGTCAGTCTTAATGCTTCTCGATGCAAGCATTGCTGCTCTTTCCTTTGTTCCTATCTCGTCGACAGATAGATTGAAGTTATTTAGGAATGATTTAATATTACTCATAAGTGTTTTTATAAAAATGCTTTTGAAACTTTTTTCTCATTTGTTAATAAATAATTTTTAACGTTATCCCATGTTGTTCCATTTAAAGAAATCGGGTCAATATCATTTTCTGCATCTGCAAAATAGAACAGGCTGCGTGTTAAGTGATATAAACTGTTTCCGTTTTTTTTATACTTTTCCAAAAATAAATTCTTTAATTCAACCAGTTGAAATATTTTAAATATTTCATAGATGTCAAAGAGATCTCTTTTGGTGCCTCGCTTCATAATTGCGGATAATTTCATACATGCAAGATCTTCTAGACTGGCTAAATTAATGTTATGAAAATCCTCAGTTGACCGAATTAATTGATATGGGTATTTAAAAAAGGATATACCGATACCTTTTATATTTCCATTCACTGTATCTTCGCTGAGTGAAGATACGCTTCCTTCAAAATTGATTTTTATCAAATTAGAAAAAAAATCAGAATCAAATTTTTTATAACTGAAAAAATCAAAGTCAACACTCTTACGATGTCCTAATCTCAATGCTAAAGCAGTTCCCCCAGCTAAATAAAATATATCCGAAATTTCATTAATTTCAGATAATTTCTTTAAAACATCGAGTTGCTCATTGCTGATTGATTCGTAAAACATAGTATTTCATCCTTGCTGATTTCCAAATGAATTGACCAATAATTTGCTGTTTTTCTATCTATACTTCTTGATTTTTTAACTGCCTCTGCTATATCCTCTTTGTCAAAATGCTCAAGCATCCAATTAATGTGTTCCGTTAGTCCGTATTGCAGAATTCTTTCAATTGTATATCTCTTGTGGTTTTCATAATCAAGATTATCAATATCAATATCCCAGAAAATTGGTTTTAATAAAGCTTTTTCTTTTTTGGTTAATGTTGTCACTTGGATTTTTTTAAACTTTCTTTTTTATAAACATTTATTAATGACTGAAGTTATGCAAAATACTATTTTGACAACAATTGACCACCCCAAAACCCCCTCCTTATTAAGGAGGGGGCAGGGGGAGGTGGTTAAATTCGAGATTTTTGAGTGCTTATTAAAAATTTTTTGATGTATTTATCTTAATAATTAATAATTTAATAATTTAGAATCTATACTTTGCGTAACTTCAGTTAATGATTATTAAAAGAATCGTTAAGCAATTTCAAATATTCTTCAGGAGTAAAAACCGGAATTTCCGATCTTTTAAAATCTCGTGTGTTCCGGCTGATAATAACTTCCTGCTGATTTTCTTTTGCAACTTCATATTGAATGGCATCTTCAAAATCAGTAAAATCTGAATTTAAAGCATTTTCAATAATTCTTTCATCAACAGATAATATACTTACAATTTGTTTAAATTTTCTTAATACTGTTTTAGATCTTAATTTCCCTATCTGTTTAGAAAGTAAATAATCTATTGTAGAAAACCCAAGACTTGAAAATATAATATTAATTACCCCTGATTCTGCAAAACTGAAAAGTTTTAAAGAAACATCAAAAAAAGGTATTCTTTCTGCCAATAAATCCAACGCAACATTTGTATCAACAAAAATATTATTTTTCATTCATACTTTTTCGTAAGATAGTCTGCATAATCTTTTTTATAATCATAATCTTTTGGCAGTTTAATGACACCTGCAATGCTTTTTACTAAAGGAGTTATCTTAATATCTTCTGTTTTATCATTTGATATTAACTTCAGATAATTTTCTACCATTTTAGAAAGACTTGTTTTCCTTTCAGAAGCGAGTTTCTTTGCACGCTCTATTGTTCTCTTGTTAATATTTAATGTTAATTTTGTATTCATTGGAGTTTTTGATTAATACGTCTGAAAATAATAATTTTATACGTATTGTAAAAGGAATTTTAAAAATACTAAAACTTCTTTATCCTGTTTACAATTTCTTTTATCTTTTTTTCCATATCATCTTCATCTTCGTTAAGCTTATTTTCTTTAGGTTTCAGTTTCTCTGCCGCAGATTCCGATTTAGCCGTATCAACTTTCTCAATTTTCTTTTCTACTACTCCTATGTCATCAATAACTTCCTCGCCAATTTTCTTTTTCATATTTTCATCTAAAATAATTTCAGGGATATCTGATTTCTCCGGTTCTGTTTTTGATATCTCTTTTGATTCTTTAAGTTCTGTGGCTTTTACTTCAAAGGGTATTTCTGAAAATTGTTTTTCAAATTTATAGACATTCACAGCCAGCGGCGGCAGAGTGACCTTGATCGAATGATTAAATTCAAATCTCGAAGCTTCTTCGGAATGAACTCCGCCAAAATTTCCCACTCCACTGCCGCCGTATTCAAGAGCATTACTATTCAGTATCTCCCTATAGTATCCGTCTTTCGGAACTCCAAATAAATAATTTTCCCGGAGCACAGGTGTCATGTTAAATGTAAAGAAAAGCATTTCACTCTTATCGGCATTATACCTGACAAATCCGATCACACTGTTATCCGAATCCGAAAAATCCAGCCATTGAAATCCCTTGCTGTCAAAGTCAACTTCATATAATGCAGTGTACTCACAGTACAGTTTGCTTAGTTCTTTAAAATACAAATTAAATTTTTTATTGTATTCATGTTCGAGAACTTCCCAATCCAACGAATCTTCCGAATTCCACTCACGGTATTGTGCGATATCATTTCCCATAAAGTTGAGCTTCTTTCCCGGATGGCTGAACATAAAACCATAAAGCAGTCTCAAGTTAGCAAATTTCTGCCATTGATCACCTGGCATTTTCTCGATTACGGATTTTTTCAAATGAACTACTTCATCATGTGAAATCGTTAAAAGAAATTTCTCACTGAATGCATACCATATTGCAAAAGTTAATTTCCCGTGATGAAATTTTCTGTATATTGGATCCATCGAAAAGTATGCAAGTATATCGTGCATCCAGCCCATATTCCATTTCAAATCAAAGCCAAGTCCACCAAGATGCACAGGCATAGTCACTCCCGGCCACGATGATGATTCTTCTGCGATCATCATTACACCTTTGTTTTTTTTATGAACAATTTCATTCAGCTTTTTTAAAAAGCTGACCGCTTCGAGATTTTCATTACCGCCGTGAATATTCGGCTCCCATTCGCCAGCGTTTCTCGAGTAATCAAGATAAAGCATCGAAGCCACTGCATCAACTCTCAATCCGTCAATGTGGTATTTCTCAAACCAAAACAACGCATTGGATATAAGAAAATTTCTTACTTCATTTCTTCCGTAATCAAAAACATAAGTTCCCCATTCATTATGAAATCCCTTTTGCGGATTTTCATATGCATAGATTTGGTTGCCATCAAAGTTAGCGAGTCCGTGTTCATCAGTAGGAAAATGCGACGGCACCCAGTCGAGGATTACACCGATTCCGTTTTGATGACAGTAATCTACAAAGTACATAAAATCTTCAGGTGTTCCGTAACGGCTCGTCGGGGCAAAATAATTTACCACCTGGTATCCCCATGAAATATCCAACGGATGCTCCATCACCGGCATGAGTTCTATATGAGTGTAATTATTTTCTTTAACGTAATCTGTTAATTCATGTGCGAGCTGTTTGTAACTTTTGTATCCCCACTCGTTTGAATATTCTTCATTGGTAAAATCTTTTTTCCAGGAGCCGGGATGAACTTCATAAATTGAGATGGGATTTTTTTTGTGAGGAGGATTTGCTGCGGTAAATTTTTTCCTCTTTCTCATCCACTCATTATCCAACCACTGATATTTCTTTAGTGAGTTTACAATTGATGCGTTGTTCGGCCTGAGTTCACTTTCAAATGCATACGGATCAGCTTTAAAAATTGTACCATTCCATTTGGATTTTACAGCAAACTTATATTTCGTCTCTTCTTTAAGTTCAGGAATAAACAAACTCCAATAACCGGAATGATTAACATTTTTCATTTGATGAATGCCGGCTGTCCATTGATTAAATTCACCAACAACACTCACCGCTTTTGCATTCGGTGCCCATACGGTAAACTGAACTCCCTTAATTTTATTTATCTTTTCTAATTTTGCGCCGAGCTTGACGTAGCTTTTATAATGCTTACCTTCACCGAGCAGATGTAAATCCAGGTCACTTAATTTTGAAGGAAAGGATTTGGAGTCAATAGTTTTGCCTTTGTGCTTTGTTGTTTTATCTTTAATTACTGCTTTCTCTTTTTTTGACATAGAATAAATTTATATCAAAATCCATAAAAGAATTTAAAATATAAATTCAATAATTGACTATAATGAAATGATGGTAATGATTTCTATGCCCGGAATTCTACTATGATGAAATGATAAAATGATTTCTATAACATTAAATAGAGAACGTTCTTCAAATTAATGTTTTTTATAAATATGTAACACGCAACAGGCTTAACGCAAAAATTATTTCGGCGGCGGAGTACCATTGCCTCCGTCGAGAGCCATCTTCCAACTTCCGTCGTTTTGCCTTTTCCATATAGTAAAATAATTTCCATAAACTGTTGTGTCTTTCATTGCAAGCTTCCAGTTTCCCCACGTATACCCGAGCTCACCCGATTGAGCTACATCTGCTTTCACAGGCTCCCATGTAAGAGACTTAGTACCGGGTCTGTCTATAATCAATTCTTCAAATTCTTTTTTTCCAATAGAAGGGTGCATTCCTTCATTAAGTTTTACAAAATTTTCATCAGCATTTTGCAGAAGCGACCGGTTAAAACCTTCTTTAACAGCTAAGTCACTCATTGATAAATCGGCTTTGATTAATTCCTGCTTCAGCGTGTCGGTTTTATTCACGTCTTTTTGTGTACATGAAATTATAATGGTTGAACTTAAAATTGAAATAATTAATGTCTTCATAAAATTAAATTTTAGTTTGAAAAAAAATGTAAAGAAAACTGCAACATGCCTTGGGGTTTTTCGTTTCATTACTAATATTTAATTAGACATCCTGGAAAAAGGATTGTGACAGAAATAATAATAATTTTAAAATAATAAAATTATTATAAAATGTTTCTGACTGTTTTTGCTTTGCAGCTGAATGTCACCATAGCTTATTATACAAAAAAAAATTTAAAACGGCGAGATAGTTTATAAAAATTTGGACGAAAGTCAAATCTCTTTGTTTTTCATTTCAATTTTAATATTAGTTTGTATATTGCAGATGATTTTACAGTCATTGTTTATGTCATGTTGTTTATAAGAATTGTTTTACTAAGATAACGAATTATCCAAAGTTTTTTAAAATAATAAATGCAGGAAAATTTTTTTTTTTGTCCTTTATGTAAAGTCTTTGCGTGCTTTATGTTTAAAAGATTTTAATTTCTAATGAATAATTTGGATTACTTAATAAAACTAAATAAATATGAATTACACTTTGGAAATTGAAATCGACAAACCCATTGATAAAGTAATTGAGATCTTTGACAATCCTGAAAATATGGATAAATGGATGGATGGTCTTCAGAGCTTTAAACATCTGAGCGGTACACCCGGACAGCCGGGTGCAAAATCGGAATTAAAATTTAAAATGGGTAAACGTGAAATTGATATGACTGAAACAATTTTAATCAGAAACCTGCCTTATGAATTCACCGGTTCCTACCAAGCGAAAGGTGTATTTAACATTGTAAAAAATAAATTTACATCTCTTCCCGGTGCCCGAACAAAATATACAACTGAGCAGGAATTTAGGTTTACCGGATATATGAAAATCATCGGACTTCTTATGCCTGCTGTGTTTAAGAAACAATCAATGAAATATCTAAAGGATTTTAAAAAATATGTAGAAAAAAATTAATAATAAATTATGGAGTCAAAAGCAAAAACACCCGAAGAATACATCGACTCACTACCCGAAGACAGAAAGCAGGCGGTTGGTGAGTTAAGAAGGATCATTCTCAAAAATCTTCCGAAAGGATTTTCAGAAGAGATGAGTTACGGAATGCTCGGTTATGTAGTTTCTCATTCAATATACCCGGACGGCTATCACTGCGATCCGAAATTGCCGCTGCCATTTATGTGCGTAGCTTCCCAAAAAAATTTTATTTCATTATATCATCTGGGAGTTTCTTCCGATCCTGAATTATTGAAATGGTTTACAACCGAATATGCAAAGCAAAGTAAAACAAAATTAGACATGGGCAAAAGCTGTATACGTTTTAAGAAAGTTGACCAGATCCCATATAAGCTGATCGGTGAATTGGCGTCAAAGATCACACCGAAGGAATGGATAAAAGTATACGAAAAGACAGTTAAGCGATAGTTGAAGGAATATTTATTCAGTGAGCTAAAAGAATTAATTTCTGATCATCTAAAATTGCTTTAATAATGATCATAATACAAATAATAAGTTTAAATATTATTTTTTAACTCCTAATTTTCTTTAACACCATTCTTCTTCAGTTCCATCAAATATCTTGTAATCAAAGCTTCGTAGTCTTCCGTGTACCCTTCTTTCTGAAGCTTAAGAAAATCCTCTTTCAAAGCATTAAATGAATTTGGTCCGCTGAGAATGATTTCCGGCGGGGAAGTTCTGACTACGTTATCTCCTGGTTTGGATTCTCGCTTCGGCTCGAAATCTTTTTCACGCTGGGACAATTGTGCATCAAGCATTCTTGAAAGAATTCTGTTTTGTTTTTCAATTAACTTATCATCAATATTATTTTCCTGAAGCTCTTTTACAACCTCTTGCATTTCTTTTTGAACCTGCTCCATGTCGCCCAAAACTTTTTCTCCGCTTCTGTCCTGTTCTTTTTTTAATTCTTCATTCAATTGCTCGAGAGATTTCTGAATCTGATGTTGCTCAAGGCTCAATCTTGCCATTTCCTGTTTTTCGGCGTCGGATAAATTATTCGGACTATTTCCTTTACCATTATTTCCCTGCTGCCCGTTTTCTCCCTGTTGCCCCATTTGTCCCATCTTTCCGCCTTTGCCGGTTTTTCCGTTCAATCCCATTTGCTGACCGATAATTTCCCCGAGCCGCTGCATAAGCTCTCCCATACTTCCACCCGGTTGTTTACCTTTACCGCCTTTTCCACCTTTTCCCTCCATACCCATTTGTCCCATCATGTCACCAAGCATCTTACAAGCATTATCGAGCGATTGTTTTGCTTTGCCCTGGTTCGAGGAAGCAGGTTCTTTTTTTTCATCACCGAGATCTTTTTTTGCCTGATCCATTTTATTAAAAGCATTTCCGAGTTCTTTTCCCATCTCCGGACTCATTTGCATGCCCATCTTTGTTGTGTTCATCAGGTCGTCAATAGCTTGTGACAGTTCACTCTGCAAGCCCTGCTGCTGATTTTGATTTTTACGAAATTCGTCTTTTTGTGATTTATTCAATTCATCTGTTTTATCTCGGAGTTCCTGCTGTTTCTTGCTTAACTCTTCAAGCTGCTTTTTTATATCTTTTAATTTATCCATTAATTTTTTTTGCATATCCTGGGAATCCATCATCTTAGAAAGTGCATCCTTCATACTTTCATTCATTTCGTTAAGGTCTTTCATAATATCTTCCTGTGTCTGTTCGGAATTACTTTTCTGTGATTTCTGAAGCTGCTCGCTTGACTGCTGCATCTTGTTCTCAGTATTCTTTTGCTGCATTTGCTTTTGTAATTTCTCCAGGTCTTCCGCACTCATTTGTTCCTGCATTTTATTTATTTCATCTATCAGTTTTTTCAATTCATCTTTAAATTCTTGTGTCTGTTCTTTAACTTCTTTTTGTTTATTCGAAAGTTCATTCATTTTATTTGGATCGTTCTTATCCGATGCTTCGGTCTGTTTTTTAATGTCCTCCTGTTTTTTAGTAATGTCTTCGAGTTTCTTTGTCAGCTCGCCGAATTTTTGCATATTCTCAATCTTCTTCAAAAGCTCCATAGCTTTCTCCATATATTTCTTGAACGCTTCTTCATCGAACTTAAAATTTTTCAGTGCTTCTTTTAATTCATCAGGATTATTTTTCTTCAATGCTTCACGAAGTTTTTCCAGCATTTTTTGAAGCTCGGGTGAATTTATTTTATTGAACATTTTTTGCAATTCCATATATTGCTCGAGTGTTTTTTGGTCAAGCATATTTTTTTGCTGCATCGCATTCATATTCTGTTCAAGCTTATTTTGCGTGGAGTTCATGTTCTTTTGAAAGTCATTAAGCTTATTTTCCATTTCCTTCTTTCGCTCTTCATTTAATCCGAGCTCTTCATTCTTCTGTGCTTGTTTTTTAAGTTCTTCGAGTTCCTTTTGAATTTCCTGCGCCTGCTCGAAAACAGATTTCAAATCTGTCTGCAGCTCCTTTGTCATTGTTTCATTTTTCTTCAGAAGATCGATTAAAGATTTATATTGAATCGTTCTGATATCCGAGCGTGTTGTTTTGCCGGTATTGTCGGTTACTTCCATAAAATATTCCACATTTTCACCGGAATGTAGACCAAGCTTTTCGACATTCCACACATACGGAACCTCAAGCGAAGTTGCATTCAAATTTACAATAGTAATATTTTCTAAAATAAAATTCGGAGCGCTGCCGGTTCCGCTCAAAGATTTGATTCTCCTGTATCCAAGCACAAGTTTTGAAAACCCATAATCGTCGGAGATCCTTGCGCGAAGCAATAAGTCTTTTTCTCCTTTAAGCGTATAGTGGGATTCTGCCGGTTCTATAATGGTAATTTTCGGAGCTTCATCATTCATCACCTTAATAGTATACAGATTTGTATTTTTACTCTCGTTTCCTTTGTCATCTTTCAACATAAATTTATACGTTCCGCTTTCTTTAATTATAACCGATCCCTTTGCTCCTTCCCCGTTTGTTTCGAAGTTAATAAAATTTTCATTTAACAAAATTCCAGCCGACGACAAATTTTTATTCGCCTTCAAATCAAAATAAACATTACTTCCTTCGGGGCAATATATATCTCCTTCATTTTCAGTGAGAGTTTTTGACGGAATGCCGGTAAATTCCGGCGGATAGACAGAGACATTAAAGCTCTTAACAATTGGATAATCGGAAACAGTTACTCTATATTCCGAAGATTTAATCCCTTTGTATTCAGCGAAGTATAGAAGATTTGTGTTTATGTTTTCTATTGTAGTTTTAAAAATACCTTCGGAATTAATTTTTAATTCAACCGGGTCGGATAATAATTCGTAACCATCTGCAGAAATCTGTTTTGTATAGAATTCTATTTCGGTTATTCCGGAATTAAAATTTTCCTTTGTTGAATTAATGTTTATTGTAACATTTACTTTCTCTCCTTTGGCAATTTCAACATCTCCCGGAGCTAAGTTAAAAGTTATGCCGAGTTCATTATTTATATAATTAAAATTATAATTCAGAATTCTTTTTACCGAGCCGAACATTTCAGAAGGAAATATTGCAAACGAGATTACATATAAAAGTATTGATGCTGCTAAAATAAAAATAAGTTTTCTTAAATTTCTGAAGTCAACAACTGAATTAAAATTTATGCTGCCGGTTCTTTTATTTATGTCTGTGATGTCAGCGTCTATAAGTTCTTCAGAGAAGACGGTTTTGCCGCTTGAAGTCCCGTAACTTTTATATAACGAAAGCGAATTGGAAAGCTTATCTTTTATATCATCAAAGTTATTTCCGATCTTTCTCGAATAACAAATAAGATCGAATGGCTTTATAAAGCCAAACAGCCGCAAAAAATAATTGCATAAAAAATAAACCGAAGTTGTAACCGCAGTTGAGATGAATGTCCAATAAAAAATCGTTCTAACCGTAGAATCAAAATAGAAAACGGATTCGAGAACGATCAGAGCAAATGCAAGCATCAGGAAAATTATAAACGTGTATAATAAATTTTTTGTGAGCCTGTAGCGAAGTTCTTTTTTATTTACTTTCGAAAGCTTTTCTTCGAATGAATTATAAATTGAAACGGCAGAGTTTGAAATATTCATTTGTTATTTTCCTAAGTATAACTGATTAAATTCATTTTTGTTTCATTATCAACATAAAGATAAAGCTAAAAGTTGTCAAGGAATAAATATTTTGGATTTAAATTACCACATAATACTTTGAAGCCCAAATGTGGGCATGTAACGTTCCCCTTCTTAAATGAGAACGAGATAGCTGAAAATGTCCTGTTAGAAGACGGCTTTTTGTTATTAAATAATTAATATAGTTTGTTTAACTTACCTTTACAAATTTCAGATCGTAAAGATGACTAAAGCCGAATCCAAATATTTAATTTCGTATAAAAATCTTATTGATGTTTTAAAAAAAGAATCTGTAGCAAATAATATTTTAATATCAATCACAGAAAAGGACTTATCAGATGATCTGATTAGAATAATAAGTGAGAGATTTGTCGGTAATTATTTTGAAGCAAAGGATCACATAATTGGTTTTAATGCGGAAGATAAGCCGATTGAAAATCTTCTGAATGAATGCAGCAATACAGGTCTTTTCACTGAAAGAAAAGTTGTTGTACTGAGAAATGTCAGGAAGCTATTGAAAGATGCAAAAACAGCACTTCTTGATTATATCAAAAATCCGAATCCGGGAATCTGTCTGATTATGATCTCAACGGATGAGAAATTTGAAGTTGATAAGATTTTTTTATCCGACAACAAAGAAAAAGATGAACCGGGCACTGCAAATAAAAATAAAAAAATTATTGAAAGTAATGTAAAGATATATGAAGTAAGCAAGCTTTCAGACATTGAGTTAGTAAACTGGATAGGAGAAAAATTCGCAGGTTATAAAATCAGCAATGATACGATTAAACAATTTTTGCAATTCACCAATTATTCACTTGATGAAATTTTATCGGAAATTGAAAAGCTAAAGACATATTGCTATTTTTCAAAAGAAGTTACAACCGACATCATTAATCTCTGCAATGGAATTGCAAAGGGTTTTGATGAAACCGATTTTATTAAGGCAATTCTTGAACATCAAGGTGATAAAGCATTAAAAATATATTCGCAGATATCGCTAAGAAAAGATGTAGAGGTTTTTTTAATATTTTTACTGAGCTCGGCATTTATTATTATTAATAAACTTTTTGACCCTTCTGCGGCAAAACTTGAAGGGTTTGCATTGAAGCGCGAGCTAAAGCTTTGGTTTCCGGAGCAGGATAAACTTCTGCCGCACTACAGAAACTTTAGAAATTCAATTAAGCAGGAGAAAATCAAAACAGCGTTTGAATATATTTATACAACTGATAAAATTTTAAAAACATCCGGCGCAGATAAAAGAACAACGATGACATTATTGATAAATAATATTTGTAATTTATGATTTATTGGAACAAAATTAATTTTAAACAGTTAAGAAGGACAGTGTAGATGTCAGGCGATAAGAATCCTGATTACAAGAAATTTACTGACGAAGAGCTGATATTAAGATTTCAGAAAGAGGACATAGAAGCCTTCAATGAAATTGTGTTTAGATATAAAGACAGAATAGTAAATTTTCTTTACAGGTATACAAGCAATCGTGAAGATTCCGAAGATATTGCTCAGGAGGCTTTTATAAGACTTTACAAATCCAAACATTTGTATAAGGAGATCGCAAAATTTTCAACCTGGTTTTATACAATAGCGATAAATATAGGCAGGACAAACTTAAGAAAAAAAAGCAAATTTAGAACGATGCCGATCAATAATTTTTATGAAGACAGTGATAAAGATTATGAATTGACATCAAAAACCACTTTGCCTGATGAAGACGCAAATGCAGTAGGAGAAAACTATTACATACAAAAAGCAATTAACTCATTGGAAGACATTCATAAAGAAGTTATAATTTTAAGAGACGTGCAAGATGTTGAGTATGATGAGATATCAAAGATACTGGATCTGCCGCTGGGCACAGTGAAATCAAGAATAAACAGGGCAAGGGAATCTTTGAAAATAACGCTGCAGGAATTTCATAAAACAAAAAAAAATTAAAGAAAAATTTTACCGATTTAAATTGGACAGTGAAGAAAAATATTCAGATATAAGGGAAAAGCTCAGAAACCTGGAGCAGGTAAAAGCCGGCGACAATTTTGTTCATAATCTTCATCATAAAATAGTCGAGCTTGAAGCCGGAAAAAGAAAAATGCATTTTAAAAAATTTGATGAAGGAAAAGGCGGATTTCTAAAAAACTTATTAGCAAACAGGCAGTATCCCTGGCTCATACCGGCAGTCGGATTCACTATGGTCATATTTTTTGTTTTATATATGACTTTTGTCAGTAAAAATGCTTCCGAAAATAATAAAGAAATATCTTCAACACAAAAGTCTGATCAAACACAGAACAAATCAAAGGAACAAGTTGAAGCTAATGAAAATAAAGAATTAACTTCAACACCTGAGCAAAGTAATTCAAATTCCGGGAAAAAAACTCTGCCCAAAGAAGATATTGCGGATAACTTAAAAAAGGAGCAGGGTAACAAATCACTTTCTCAGTTTGAAACCCGAAATCAAAAGACCGATGGTGATGATCCAAAAGATAAATCAAATAAAACTAAAACTTTTGCTCAGAATAATAATGAAAAAAGTAATTTGTCAAAACAAAATTCTGACCACCAAAATATTGAAGAGAGTAGATTAACAGAAACGGAGAAATCAACTAAGGAATCCACTTTTGCCAAAGGAACGACGGAAGAAACTAGTAGCTACATTGCTACTGAAGATGAAACGCAGAGTAGGAAGCTTATAGAGAAACTCAATGCAATTGACAAAGTAAATCTTGAAAGTCTGCGGGATAAAATTTCGAATAATTAATTTGCCGGAAATAAAAAACAAATTACCATAAAAAAAACTAAGATTTTATTTTCTTACTTTTAAATTAGAGATTTACGGTATTCATGTTTTCACATTAGAGTTTTATCAATTACAAAAATTAACTTTTTTTTTCTAAATATTTAATTTAAAATTTGTTTACATCAAGGATTAATATTTTAATAAGGAAAACAATTCTCGATCCTCAGGGAAAAGCAGTTGAGCATTCGTTAAAGTCATTGGGTTTTGTTTCTATCGAAGATACACGGGTTGGGAAATTTGTTGAACTTCAGATCAATACAAAGTCAAAAGAGGAAGCAGAAAAAATTTCAGAAGATGCGTGCAAAAAACTTCTCGCCAATTCCGTAATGGAAGATTATTCATTTGAAGTATTTGAAAACGTTCGGCCTCCGCATCACGAGACGAACAGGAGGAATTAAGAAATGTCCTTTGCTAAAGCAGGTGTTGTTGTTTTTCCGGGATCCAATTGTGATCACGATGTATACAACGTTTTTAAAAATGTGATGAATGTCGATACAAAATTTTTGTGGCATAAGGAAGTAAGTATTGGTGATAGAAATCTGATCATACTTCCCGGCGGATTTTCATATGGAGATTATTTACGGTGCGGTGCGATTGCAAAATTTTCGCCGATAATGAAAGAAGTTTTAAAGTTTGCTGATAATGGCGGGGTGGTTATCGGGATATGCAACGGCTTTCAAATACTGTGCGAGACCGGTCTTCTCCCCGGGACATTGCTTAGAAATAAAAATCTTAAGTTTATCTGCAAAACAGTTACATTGAAAGTAGAAAATAATAAGAGTATTTTTACGGGCGAATTCAAAATCAAAGAAGAAATAAATTTTCCTGTTGCTCATGGTGAAGGAAATTATTATTGTGACGATAATACTTTATCTGGACTGATAAGCAACAACCAGATCCTATTAAGATACGTAGATAATCCTAACGGCTCTCTTGAAAATATTGCAGGGATACAAAATGTTCAAAGGAATATCTTTGGAATGATGCCTCATCCGGAGAGAGCTTCCGAGGAAATGTTGGGAAACTCAGACGGTGAGAGGTTTTTTAAAAGTGTTGTAGAAAGTGTAATGTAAATTTATCAAGAAAATAATCCCGTATAGAGCGGGAAAGGAGTAATAAAAAATGTTTGGCTTAGGAACCCCTGAAATAATATTAATTGCTATAGTAATTCTGGTTTTATTCGGAGCAAAGAAAATTCCCGATCTGATGCAGGGTCTGGGAAAAGGAATAAAGGAATTTAAGAAAGCATCTTCTGATATAGAGAAAGATATAACTACATCGGCAGATGATAAAGAGAAGGCAGCTAAGTAAACAAACCGGAAATTTTTGATGAATTTTTTCCGTAAATAAATTCTAACGCTGCCCAACTATTACAAATTACCGCCAATAGCCGCCGCTATAAACCCCGCCATTAAAAGATAGGAGTAATTCCAGTCCCGCAAGGTCCTCCATACATCCCCCTTCCTATTCCTGTGCTCGGCTGATATCCGACACAAGAAGAAAAAGAAATTATTATTAAAGAAATAATTAAATATTTTATTAGTGTTTTCATTTTAAGTTTTAAATGGTTTATAAATTTATTTAATCGGCCATTTCTGTAATGCTAAAGGCGCATTTGTCGGATCAAGAATTATTGCTACAGTGCCGTTTCGTACTGAACCGGAAGGCTCCAACAAAATTTTAGCTCCGGCGTCTTTTGCTTTTTGTGTCATTAATTTCACATCCGACACAAGTATATACGGTACCAGCTTGAACGGATATTTTCCATTGGATTTTTTATTATTCCCGCACTTCGTACTCCATTATTTACTATGAATGTATACTCCCTATTATCGTCCATCTTGTTTTCAAGTTCTGAGTTAAATACAGTCTTATAAAATTTTCCGGCTTCATCAGGATTTGTTGACCAGTCCTCGGTCCATAACCATCCGTTTTCTTCAGGCTCTGACTGTTTCGGATCGCCCTTACTCGAATGAAGTAAAATAAAAGGGGCTTTTTGAGGATCGTAAATTAAAGCGGTTCTTCCCCTGCCGATCATATCATAATGCTTTATGACTATGCTGCCACCATTGGCCTTTGATAAGTTTGCAGTATTATCTACTGAAGCAACTGAGATCGAACTCACCCACTCTCCTCCTGCCTTCGAAGCGGCTTCAGACATAAGAAACATTCCTCCGATTGGCTTACCATTGTTTTTAAATGTCCAGTATTGGCGATCCCCGCTGTTTACTTCCTGAACCTGCCATCCAAATACTTTCTTATAAAACTTTGCGGCTTTCTCAGGATCCGGAGTTACGAGATCTCTCCATACTACCTGCCCGTAGCGGTATTCATTTGTTGCAGTTTCCGTTATAGAAGGGTATTTAATATTACTGCCGCTTCCACAGCCGGTCAAATGAAATGAGGCAAAAATTAAAATGGGAATAAATAAGATTAATAGGATGTATCTCTGAATGAAAATTTTCATAATAGTTATTTTAATTTTTTGGATAATTATTTCTTAAAAAAAATATTGTTAAACTTCTCCACACACTCCACACACTCTCTAACACTCCCACACACTCCATGCACTCTACTCATTCTAAAAGAACTCACCGAGATTAAACCATATACCGCTTGAGGCGTCAGCTCCGCGTGCATAATCAATACAAATATTTATTCTCGAGTATTTATCATATAAAAACCTTAAACCTATTCCGGCGGCAGGTTTTATATATTCAAAAAGATTTACTCCGGAATCGGAGTCGCTAAAAGTTTCGACATTTGCGAAAACAGCTATGCCAAAAAATCTATTTTTGGTAATTGTGATCCGGTTTTCTATTTCTAAATACATAAAATCTCTCCCCCTGAACCTTCCCTGTACATATCCCCGCCCCGTTGTATTGTACTTATCCCAGCCAATAGCGTTTAATACCATATATGGGATTCGTCCATTTAATATTGTGGAGCCCAAAAACCTTGAGGCTAATATATAAGTATCTTTCTTATTAAATGACTGATAATTATTTATTTGATAATTTAAGGATTGATAATTACTTGTACTCCCCAGAAGTTCATTGAAATTACGATACTGAATCGTAAGAACCAAGCCTTTAAATGCATTATTAGTATTATCTCTTGAATCGTAATTGGCGGTTGCCATAAATCCTGATGCAAGATAAGATGCGCTATCAAAACCGTGCCTCTGGCTGTAAGTGCTGTTAAAACTCGGATAAATTATACTATCGTTGTCACTGTTGACAGTAGATATACTCGCATAATATTCCATGTCTTATCCTAAACCTATATAAGCGTATTTACCAATTCTCCCTAAGCACATTCTGATTGAATCTTATAAAATTAAAGTCCATATTTTGAGAATTGGCATCAGGAGTGCCGGTTCCCAATCCATAAGTGTCCTGAACATATTTCCAAAATCTCCAATCTCCCGCGATAAGCCATTCATTTTTATTTGTAAATATGTTTGACTGAATTGAAATCTTCAGCTGGTTTTTTGTTGTATAAGAAACTCCGGTATTTACTGAAGAATTAATAATGTTTACGGGATTTCCATAATACCATGATGCATTGCCTGAAACTCCTATTACAATATCTGTTGCAGGATTGTATGCAACTCCGGGCAAGATGGTTATACGCAATTCTTTTGATGGATTTAAAGCACTTGAATCAGTAGTTTTATTTTTACCGAAAATGTCTTTAAGCATATCCTTAAGATCAAACTGCTGATTATAGGGGACCGGTGGAGGTGTCAGTAAATCCTGTGCAAGTGATAAATTGTATGAGATAATAAATGTTGAAAGAGAAATAAAAAATATTTTCATTGAAAAAATTTTTTCTAAAACAGACCTGCTTCTAATTGCAAAGTTACATGTCACCACTAAGTATCCCAATAGGACTTTATCCTATGTTTTGCGAAAAATAACTTGTATTTC
This sequence comes from Bacteroidota bacterium, assembly GCA_030855105.1. Classification (GTDB taxonomy): domain Bacteria; phylum Bacteroidota; class Ignavibacteria; order Tepidaquicellales; family Tepidaquicellaceae; genus JAGPCH01. The sequence goes on from JALYRX010000047.1 coordinate 37,716, forward strand.
TTCTTGCAGTCGAGACCTTTCGAGTCAGTGAATTAAAAATTCATCACTAAGTATGGTTCCGGAATGCA
>JALYRX010000048.1 GCA_030855105.1 Bacteroidota bacterium
GTGTGCAGCCTAAAAAAGTTATGAACATGTCAACAAAAAGAAAAGAAAAAAGAAGCAAAAAAGAAAAGAAAAATTACTGCTACTACGACTACTTTTTTGTCAACTATTTTCAGGACGACACAGAGTATTAATCATTTACAAGTTAAATTCGTCGCAAAATGTTAAGAAAATTAATGCGCTAAAGATGGAATGATGTTAAACTCTTTAAGGGCTCACAATACCACTAACGTTAATTTGCAATAAACCTTAGTAGAAATGATTGTAAATAGGGTCAAACCTTATTAGAAGAAAAAACTGCATCAGATAATATAGGCAAAGACACAACGAAAACTATTTCACAGGTTCCAAAAAATCCTCTGAAGAATTGTTACTTTGGCTCTACACATACACATTCCACAATGTCATTTGATGCGTACAACTTCGGAAGCCGTACAACTCCGGATCAAACTTATGAATTTGATAAAGGTGGAGAGATAGAATATCTTGGTACTAAAATGAAACGTAAGCAAGGTCTAGATTTTACATGTCTGACTGACCATTCCGAGTACCTAGGAATTAACCAGTTGTTAATTGATAAGAATAATCCATTATCAAAATCACCTGTCGGATTATTAGTTAACAGTGGTAATAAAGATTCCTCGTTTAAAGCGTATACGATTATGGCTGAATCTATGGTATTCGAAAAACCAATTGAATACCTCGTAAAGCCGGAGATTATTGCTTCAAACTGGAAATACGAAATTGAAGTAGCCAACAAACACAATCAGCCCGGGAAATACACTACGATTCATTCTTATGAATGGACATCTGCCCCGGGTTTTGCAAATATGCATCGTAATGTTTTCTTTCGCGGTAACAAGCTACCTGAAGAAATTTATTCTGCATTAAACTCTAACATTCCTGAAGACCTTTGGACATGGATGGAAGCGCAAAGGAAAACCGGGATAGATGTCTTTGCAATTTCACATAATGGAAATATTAGTAACGGATTAATGTATCCCCTGAAAGACAGTTATGGCAATCCGTTTAACATGGCATACGCGGAAAGAAGAAATCTTAATGAACCTCTTACTGAAATGATGCAGGTTAAAGGTACATCTGAAACTCATCCAAAGCTTTCGCCCGAAGATGAATTTGCCGATTTTGAACTTTTCGAAAACTTACTTCATCCAGGACCGGTAATAGTTTCTAAAATTGACGGAGGCTATATAAGACAAGCTTATGGACGAGGTCTTGAATTTCTTGAATCAATGGGAGCTAATCCTTATAAAATGGGAGTTGCAGGCGGAACAGATATGCACAGCGGTATGAATGCAACAGAAGAATATAATTTTCCAGGAGGTCATGCAGAGGTAGATAATACTCCTAAGAAAAGATTATATGATCAGCTTGGTGTCGGAGAGCCGGTAATAAAATTATCCGCAGCAGCAATGTGCGGAGTCTGGGCTGAAGAAAATACACGCGATGCAATTTTTGATGCAATGAAACGTAAAGAAGTTTTTTCAACTTCAGGACAGTTAATGAAAGTAAGATTATTCGGCGGATGGAATTTCAACGATAAAACAATGCAGGATGCAAGCTGGGTAAAGACTGCTTACGCTACAGGTGTTCCAATGGGAAGCGACCTGCCGGCTATGAGTTCCGAAGGAAAAGCGCCGACATTTATTATGCAGGCCGTTAAAGATCCTAACAGCGGTAATCTCGACAGGATACAGGTTATAAAGGTCTCAGTGAAAAATGGAAAACACTTTGAAAAAATTTATAATGTAGTCTGGTCGGGTGACAGAAAGCCGGATGCTTCAGGAAAATTACCTCCCGTTGGAAATACCGTTGATGTTAAGAATGCAACCTATACAAATACAATTGGAAATACAGAACTCACGGGATATTGGACGGATCCTGATTTTGATCCCGCAGTTCCTTCATGTTATTATATTCGTGTTCTTGAAATTCCAGTTCCAAGATGGTCGACTTATGATGCAAAAGCTCTGGGAGTTGATGTTCCTGCCGGAACGCCTACATCAATACAGGAGCGGGCATGGTCATCGGCGATATGGTATACACCTGTAAAGGAATAATTACTAATTACTAATTACAAAATTACTAATTACTAATTATTAATTACAAACAACAAATTACAAAACCAAAAAAATGGAAAACACAGACAGTAACAGTGGTGGGGCAGGACAAGATTCAGCGACAGCTAAAACAATGGAAGCCGCTATCGGCTGATGAGAGATTTAAGATTGCGATGGCAAACAATACGAGCATTTGAAATTTGGGATTTCGGATTTTTAGATTTTAGATCTTACATTTGTTAAGAGATAGTACGTGATTAATAATCTTTCGAATAATATAAAAAAGCCCGCTGAAAAATATATCCAGCGGGCTTTCATCATGAAGACAATTTTTAAATAACAATTAACCAATTAACTATTCAACCATTTAACCAATCAACCATTCTGCAATACCGGGACTTTAATTTTCTTTATCCTGTCCTTCTTTGTTTGCATTGCTCTTCTTCTCGGCTTTCTCATAAACATACTCTGATCAGTTGTCTGAGCAGCATCTCTAACATCAGGATATTCATAAATATTGTATTGGAAGTTTCTTAACACAATTTTATCTTCGTCCTGAGATATGACATAATTCGGCAGCATTGGAATTTTTCCGCCTCCGCCAGGAGCATCTATTACGAATTGCGGAACAGCTAGCCCGGAAATATGCCCGCGAAGCTTATCCATAATTTCCATTCCTACTTTCAGCGGTGTTCTGAAGTGATTCGCTCCTTTAGTTAAGTCTGCCTGGTAAATATAATACGGTCTCACTCTCATAGCCAGTAAGCCTTTCATTAATTCTTTCATAGTCTCTGCATTATCATTCACACCTTTCATTAAGACACATTGATTGCCCACCGGAATTCCTGCGTCAGCAAGCATTCCGCATGCTTTCTTGCTTTCTTCCGTAATTTCCCACGGGTGATTAAAATGTGTGTTGCAGTATATAGGATGATATTTTTTTAACATTTCGCAAAGCTGTGGAGTAATTCTCTGCGGAAGAACGCATGGCATTTTTGAGCCGAGACGTATGATCTGTATATGTTTGATCTGTCTTAAGCGCACTAAAATTTTTTCTAGCATGGTATCGGTCAGCATCAACGGGTCACCGCCGGATAAAATCACATCACTGATTTCTGTGTGCTGCTCTAGATATTGAAATGCAGACTCAAGAGTTCTCATTGAAATTTTACTCTGGTCACCGACTTTTCTTTTACGTGTGCAGAAACGGCAGTACAATCCACACTGGGAGGTCACGAGAAATAATGCTCTGTCGGGATAGCGATGAGTAATATTCGGGACAGGACTCATTTCATCTTCATTCAGAGGATCTTCCGGTGCATCTATATCCTCAAGCTCGACAACATCCGGAACGCACTGAAGCCATATCGGATCACCGGGATACTTTATCAAAGAAAGATAATACGGATTTATGCGTGCCTGAAAAAATACGTCAAGCTTTTCTGCTGCTTCTCTGTCAATACTGAATTTCTCTACAAGATGATCTACAGACGTTATACTGTTTCTAATCATTTCCTGCCAGAGTTCCATTAATTCTCCTTTTTTAGTTTTTTGGGAACGCAGATAACACTGATCAATCGGATATTCACGGATTTATATTTTTTATTTGTAAAAATTTTTCTTTTGAATTCAGGCACCTTGCCAAAGTTTAGAAGTAATCCTACTTCAATGTTTGTTGCTTTAAGATAATTTATCAATTGAAATCCATGCTCTTCTAAAAGAAATTCACAGACTTTTACTTCAACTATCACAGAATTTTCTACGATAAATCTGCAATCTAAATTCCGACTTCACTTCCATACTCTTTCAAGAAAGCCATATCCTAAATAATTATAAACATCATAAAAAGATTTTATAATTTTATCTGTAATATCTTTATGTAATAATTCAATAGCCAAGTTTTCGGATATTTATCCGCGATTATCATTTACATCCGCGTTATTTGCGTTCTGTCCAAGGTATTTCCCATAAACAACCAACGAATCTCCAATTTTATAAAAATCTTTAATATTCACGAGTTCTCTGTATAAATTCTTTTCATAAAACCTTCGTTCTTTTTCGTATGAATCTTTACCGCTTGTCTCGATTAATATTAATCTCCCTTTTTTCTCTTTCAGATGGTCTTCAATAAAACTTATCAGTCCGCTTCCTAGACCTTTCGATTGAACTTTTGGATTTACCGCAATCCAGTACAAATCATAAGTTCCTTCTGTCAGCGGTCTCGGTCCTATGCAGACATATCCTCTTAATTCATTTCCTTGGTCATCAGCGTCGACAAATATTTCATAATCCTTTTGCTCTTCATCTCCGATATAAATATCAATTAACTCTAATGCAATTTTTATTTCTTCTTCATTAAAATTATTTGTATCAGCTAATATATCTTTAATCTTTTCCCTGTCACTTTCAATTAACTTCCTGATCAACACACCCCCAAGCCCCTCTCCCGCCACATCGGGCAGGCAATAGGTGAGTTTAAAAAATTCGTATCTGACAACTTTATTTTATTTAACACTCTTAACTCACTATTCCCCAACGTTTGCTCGCAAATTTTATTATATTTTGAATCAGCTCATTATAGCTCCAGCCGTATGCTTTTCCGCTTCGCGTAAAGCCGGTATCTTCATCGACATCTGAAGAAATGTCAGGATTCGGATTCATCTCAAGAACATAAGGAATGTTATCTTTTACTCTAAAATCAACTCTGGCATAATCCGAAGCACCGATTAATTTATATACTTTTTTCGCAGTGTCTTTTATTGTTTTTTCTAACTCGGATGAAATGTTTTTTGCAGGACAAACCGCTTTAGTGCCGGCAAACTCAACTGTTTTATACATCCACTTGCTGTTATAGCTGACGATCTTCTGATAATCCGAAGGCATATCACTAAAATCAATTTCGGATATAGGAAATACGATCAGATCATTTTCATCTTTCACAACGTTTCCCACTACACTGACATTGATCTCTCTTCCGTCGATGAACTGTTCAACCAAAGCCGGCTGTTTATATTCATCGAGAATAAATTCAATTCTTGTTTTCAATTCACTGTCATTATAGACTACAGATTTATTTTCGATTCCGATACTTGCATCTTCTCTCGATGGTTTTACAATCAATGGAAATTTATCTTTTAATTTCGAATAGCCATTAGCATTAAAATCATTTGAATTTTTACAAACATAATGTGGTGCTGTCGGTATTTCATAATAATTTAGAATTTCTTTCACTCTCCATTTATTCAATGCAAGACCGAGCGTTAATGCACGCGAGCCGGTGTAAGGAATTTTCAGCAATTCAAACAGCGAAGCAATGTTCATCTCTTGTGTCGCATCGCCGTCGAGCGATTCACATAAATTAAATATCAAATCAGGCCGGTTGGATTTTAATTCATCGATGAGTTTATAAACATCAAGAGCAACAGCAATAATTTTAGTATCATGCCCCGTTGGTTTTAATGCGCGCTGCACGGATTCCAATTCATCGAGCACTCCGTATTCACTCATATCTATGGGCTCTGCGACCTGCTCGATGTCAGTTACACCATCGTCATATATTTTTCCGGTAGCGTATTGTGTCGGGTCGTTATATATTATACTTATTTTCAACTATGATTTGTCTTTGACTATGATTAAATGATTATTATGAGATTAATGAATACTATAATTTCTATTTGTTTTGTTTAATTAAATAAATTTTCTAAACTTGACCAAAATTTTAAAATAACATTTTTCTAAAAAATCATTCAACAACTTTATGAAATCATAAGTAATCATAATCATCATATTCTCATTTCATCATATTCTCATTTCATCATATTCTCATTTCATCATATTCTCATTTCATCATATTCTCATTTCATCATATTCTCATTTCATCATAGTCTCATTTCATCATAGTTATCATTTCATCATAGTTCTGCAAATAGCAGTCTGCAGAACTGCATTAATCATTTCATAATAATTTAAACCAATTTTCCTGGCTGCCTTCGGATAACAGGAATTATCGGCAGGGTCAGGCAATATCCCGGGCAAAGGATTTACTTCGACAATATTCGGAATATTATTTTTATCTAACCTCACATCAATTCTTGCCCAATCCCTGATGCGTAATACTTTGTAAGCATACAAACAAACTTTTTCTATCTGACTATATAATCCGGAATCTATTTCAGCAGGACATTTGAAAATATCCAGGCTGTTTTCTCTTGTATCAAAAAACCATTTAACCTCATATGAATATATTTTATTAAAGCCTTCAGGAACAAAATCAAGATTAATTTCTACAATCGGTAAAACTCTTACATCATCACCGTTCCCGAGCATCGCAACAGTAAATTCTTTTCCATCCAAGAAATCTTCAACAATAGATGGCTGATTATAACATTCTTTTATTCTGTTTATTTCATTTCTTAACTCTGCAGAATTCTTTACAACGCTTGAATTATAGATTCCTTTTGATGAACCTTCATGCAGAGGTTTTATAAATTTCGGAAATGAAATTTTTTCTTCGATACGGTGGATTGAATCGGTGATAAAAAATTTTGCATTGGGAATTTTGTAATAAGATAAAATTTCTTTGCATCTTGATTTATCATGACATAATCCGATAGTGACCGAATCACTTCCTGTAAACGGTATGTTTAACATCTCAAGCATACAGGGAATTTGTGATTCTCTTGATGAACCGCTGAAACCTTCGGCGACGTTAAATACAAAATCAGGATTGATTGCTTTCAGTTTTTCATATGCATCTTTGTCTGCCTCGATAAGACTGACATCATGTCCGCCGGCTTCCAGAGCGGACTTCACGGCTTCAATGGTTTCTTCGGAATCCCATTCGGCAAAAGTATCGTCTAATCTTTCGGGATAATTTTGAATAAGATTATCATTTAGGTATTTGCGATAATCTGTTTTCGGAGATGGCTCTTCTATTGCAGATAAAATGTTTTCGTTTTCTTTTTTTATGTTATAAGTTAATGCTATTCTCAAAAAAATAAATTTGTTTAAAAATAATTTTTACAAATATAACATTATAATTATTATTGTCAATAAGATATAGATGTTAATAAAAATTTTTTAAAATATTTTTAAATTATTAATGCAATAAAATTTCTTTTAGACAAATTTTTTCGTGTAATATAATGTAACATAAAAAAGTGATTTCATCTTTACTATAAGATAAAATCACTTTCAAAAAAATGGAATGAAAATCTATACCGCTCTTTTCAAACCTTTCACCTAGAGGGCTAAAACTATCATTGATATTCCGGCTAACAAAGCATAAACACCAAATACCATTATTAACACAGATGCACCTGCAGGAACATTAGCCAGAACAAGTATTCCGAAGATAACACTAATATTATTTTAGCTTTTTTATTAACTGTTAACTATTAACTATTAACTATTAACTATTAACCACCTAACCTTTTAACAAAAGTCAGATGGTGGCAATGCATTTCAGCTCTATCGCAATGGGGGTTGGAAGAGAGCTTATCTCAATAGTTGTTCTGCAAGGCTGATTGTTTTTGAAATATTCACCATATACCTTATTATATATAGCAAAGTCATTTTTCATATTCGTAAGAAATACGGTAACATCGATGAGCTTCTCCCAGCTCGAACCCGCATCTTCCAGTATATGTTTTACATTTTTAAAAACAGAATGGCATTGAATTTCTATGTCATAGGAAATTATTTTACCTGACTTATTAAGCTCAACACCGGGAATGATTTTTGTTCCTCTTTCCCGTGGACCGACGCCGGAAAGAAAAAGCAAGCTGCCGGCTTTGCGTGCATGGGGATATTGTCCGACAGGTTCGGGAGCATTTGGGGAATTGATCAGTTCATCTGAATTCATCCTGAGTCGTTTAGCAAAATTAATTTTATTGTTTTGAAAATGCAAGTAGGAAGATGAAATCGTTAGATGAGTATAAAAAATTTAAAGTTCATTTCTTTATTTATAATAATTTTATTTTCGAATAATTTTTATTAAGTTACAAACATTCTTTATTAACAAAGGTATTATCTTTAAAAGGAGATAATCAAAAACTAAATTGAAAATTAAAGTTGCACTGCTGCAAATAAGCTCGCATAAGTTTGATCAGAAACTCAATATACAAAAAGCAGACTCATATTGCCGGAAATCAAAAAAACTTGATGCAGACATTATTTTATTTCCTGAAATGTGGAATATAGGTTATGAAAGTTTTGATGATTCGGTTTGGAAGCAAGACTTTGACCCGCTGAATATTTCTGCTTCACTGTCTCAGAAAATACAGGACTGGTATTTACATGCAGTTGGAATTGAATCAGAGTTTGTAAATCATTTTGAACTGCTTGCAAAAAAATTAGATTTAGCAATCGCAATTACTTTTTTGGAGAAAGGAAAAACAAAACCTCAAAATTCAATGATTCTGATTGACAGGCACGGAACTATCGTTTTAAATTATTCCAAAGTTCATACCTGCGATTTTTCAATGGAATATTTTTGCGAACCCGGAGATAAGTTTTATATTTGTGATTTGGATACAAGAAGTGGAAATGTCAAAGTGGGTGCAATGATTTGCTTTGACAGGGAGTTTCCCGAAAGTGCGAGAGAGCTGATGCTTCTCGGTGCTGAAATAATTTTAGTTCCAAACTGCTGTAATATGGACTCACACAGGAATGCCCAGCTTAAGACCCGTGCATTTGAAAATATGGTTGGAATAGCTTTGGCTAATTATCCTTCGCCTAAATGCAACGGCAGATCACAGGCATATTCGCCTGTTGTGTATGATAAGAATGAAAATGAAATAGATAATTTGCTTGTAATGGCAAATGATGAGGAAGGAATTTTTATAGCAGATTTTGATATTGTTGAAATTAGAAAATACCGCTCGGGTGAAGTCTGGGGGAATGCATACAGAAAAGTAAATGCTTATCAGACTCTTTTATCAAATGAAGTAGATATTCCGTTTCAAAGAAAAGATTCAAAGAAAACAAGCTGAAAAGTTTTCTGATCAAAATATTTTCACAATAAATAGTCTTGATTGTTTTTTAAATTTTATACTTACTATAAATAAGTAACATTGACTTCAGCCAAATTTATAAATAGTTTTTTTTTATTACTTATATTTTTATCCCCTGCATTTGCCCAGGATAAGGAAGATACCATTAGTGAAATTAAAGAAAAGGTCGAAGCTATACATCTTGATACTGCTTTAAGGAGTGTTATATTGCAGAATCAGGAATTTCTTCACGATACGTCCGGTGCCGCAGGGGAACTAACCGGATTTTTCAAAGGCAAGAATATTTATAAGATTTATAGAAGTGTTGGACTACCGGACGGAGTTGAAATAACTGAATTTTACTACCGAAAGAACCGCCTAATTTTTATCCGGAAAAAATTTAATTCATATGTTTATGACGACAGATTAAAAACTTTTGATTATACAAAAATGAATTCTACTTTTTCCGGGTCTTATTATTTTAATAATGACAAACTAATAGAATATAAAACCAAAGGTCACAATAGGATTGATGATCAAACCGTAAGCACTGAAGAAATTTTATTAAACAAATCGAATGAAGCGCTTGGCTATATTAAAAATATATTAAATTGAAATAAAACACCCTACATAAAAAACGAACAGCATTTAATAATTTAACATACCATGAGAAAAAAGGTCGGATTATTAACAAGTAAAAAATATGCTTCCTATCTTGAAGAAGATCAGCTTCTTTTGAAAGACCTGGAAACCAATAACATAGATGCTGCCACATTGAATTGGGATAATGCTAATGCTGATTTAAAAGCTTTTGATCTGATAATTGTCCGTACCGTTTGGGATTACTTTCAAAGGTATAATGAATTTTCTGATTGGTTAAGTTATGCCGAAGCAGAAGAAATAAATTTGCTTAATGACATTCCGACTATCCGGAACAACATACATAAGTTCTATTTAAAGAAGCTGGGAGATGAAGGAGTGCAAATAATTCCTTCGCTTTTTTTTGAAAAATTCAGTAAGCCGGATATGGAATCCATATTTAATAAATTGAAAACAGACATTATCATTTTAAAGCCGGCAATTTCTGGAGGCGCATATAATTTATTCAAAGCAGACAGAGGTGATAATAAATCTATAAATAAAATTCTAAATAAAATTAATGATCAGGATTTTATTGTTCAGACATTTATGAATGATGTAAAAACCGAAGGAGAAATTTCCTTAGTATTCTTTAATAATGAATACTCCCATTCAGTCCGAAAGATACCCGGTGAAGGAGACTTCAGAGTGCAGGGCGGCGATGTTGAAAATTACAATCCGGACTCCGAATTAATCAAACTGGCGGAAGATGTATTATTTAAACTGAATGGCAATACATTATATGCGCGTATAGATTGTTTTTATTTTAACAAAAATTTTTATTTGGTTGAAGCAGAATTGTTTGAACCGCAGTTGTTTACAACAGACAATAAATTCAGAAAGAATTTTGTTGATGCAATTTTAAAAAGATTAAAATGAAAGTATTATCTTTAAACATCGGTACCCCGAAAGAGATCGAATGGCTTGGAAAAAAAATAACCACAAGCATTTTTAAAAAACCTGTTTTGGGTAAACACAAAGTAAAATTTTTAACAATAGAGGGAGATAAGCAATCCGATAAAAAACATCACGGTGGATTTGATAAGGCAGTTTATTCTTACAGTATTGAATATTATGATTATTGGAAAAAAATTATTGGAAGGGAAGACTGGGACCCGGGATTGTTCGGAGAAAATCTCACCACCCAGAATTTAAAAGATGATGATGCAAAGATTGGAAATATTTACAAAATCGGGACTGCCATGATAATGCCGGTACAGCCGAGATTTCCTTGTCAGACATTATGTGCCAGATTCGGAATGAAGGAGATGATTGATAAATTTTATAACAGCAAAAGAAACGGAACATACTTTAGGGTCATCGAAGAGGGATACATTGAACAGGGAGATGAAATTGATTTGATCGAAGAGTCAAAATATAATGTAACGATAAAAGATGTTGTTGAATGCAAAGTAACAAAAGGTGAAGATCAAACTAAGTTAAATCAAATTCTTGAAGTACCTTTTATTCCGAATGCTCTTAAAGAAAGCTTCAGGATGTATTTAAAAAATTAATTACAATAAAAACCATATGAAAATAAATTTGATCCTGGCGATTATTTTTTTTATTCCGGTATTTGCATTCAACCAGGACATCCCAATAATTAACGCAAGCGAACTGAATTTAATAACCGGAGTAAAATGGATTGGCTCGCTTACGTATCTTGATTACGGTAGTAATAAAAATGTATCAATCCCGGTCGAATTAAGTATTAGCCAATCTTCAGAAGATACCAGCGTTTTTATTTTTAATTATGAATATACTAAAGAGCCGGATGCAAATGGGTATGATACGGTGAAGATAAGTTCTGACGGTAAATTCCTAAATAATGAAGAAATAGTTTTTAAATCTTCCGGTAATACATTAAAAATTATTACCGAAGAATTAGGAGAAGACGACGACCGCAATGCAAAATTCCGCCATACCTATCTTATAAATAATTCAAGCTTTACCTTAAAAAAAGAAGTTAGGTTTTCAGACGGAGAGGAATTTATTATACGAAATGAATATAAATTTGAGAGATGAATTTTTTTATCATTTATTTTATCAACGAATATTATGTAAATTGTGTAACTTTTAAACAAAGTTGTATAACACATTTTAACATCAATAATCATATTTTTGTGAAAATCCAAAATGGGCTTTTTATGATTTTTATTTGCTCGAACACTAGCAATTAGAATTGCTCATCTTACATAAAAGTATTATTATTAAATTAAATTTAATATTAATTTCACAAACTTTATTCAGAAAAATCAGTTATCCATAAAGACAATAATTTATCAAATTTTTAAATCTACAAAATGTTAAAATACAAAGCCGATATAAAAACACTCATCTATCTCTGCCTTACAACTGCAATGTTATTCATTCAATGGAATTTTGGATTTCATCCGGTTACTTACATAATATCCCTTTATCTCGCGGTATCCGTTGCAGTTATAGCTCATAATCATAATCATGTGCCGATGTGGAAATCGAAAACGCTAAATGATATTACTGATTACTGGATTACATTATTCTATGGCTTCCCGGCGTTTGCCTGGACTCCGACGCACAATAAAAATCATCATAAGTTTAATAACCGTGAAGGAGATTTCACTATTACTTACAGGGTGAGCGAAAAAAATAATATCTTCACCTTGCTAAGCTACCCGACGATAAGCAGCTACTTTCAGCAAAACCCGATTGTGGTATATCTTAAATTCCTCTGGAACAACAAACGTAAGAAATTTTTCATTTCGATTTTTCAATATGTTGCGCTCGGTGTCTTTATAATTGTTGCGTTACTGCTGGATTGGAAGAAAGCACTTCTATATGTAATTATTCCGCAGCAATTTGCTTTGTTTTCCGTTTTGATATTCAATTACATCCAGCATGTTCATGCAGATGAGGAATCCGATTTCAATCACTCGCGTAACTTTGTAAGTCCGCTGACAAACTTTTTACTTTTCAATAACGGATTTCATACAATTCATCATTTCCGTGCAAGCATTCACTGGAGTGAAACTCCGGAAGCTCACAAAAAAATTGATCACCTTATCGAGCCGCATCTTAAAGAAAGAGGATTTTGGCCTTACATAATTAAAGCATACATTATCGCTCCTTTTAATAATGCATTCAGAACAAAATCAATGAGACTGGCACGTCTTGCAAAACAACAAAAGGTAGAGCCTTCAAATATCTGATCTGCGGATTGATGCAGTACAATATTCTATTATGTTTATAGTAGATGAATACCTAAAGCGTTTGCAAATTTCAAAAGTCCTTACTCCCAATTTAGAATTTTTGAATCAATTGCATTTCGCACATCTGATTAATATTCCTTATGAGAATTTTGATATAATAAACAAAGTTCCATTTAGTTTGGATGAAGACTGTTTGTTCGAAAAAATAATCTTAAATAATCGCGGGGGTTATTGCTATGAATTAATTATTTTGTTTAAAAGACTTCTTTCTGAACTCGGATATAATACAGATTTACTTTCCGCAAGAATTTTTCATCAACCCGGACAAATCTTAGGTCCTGAATACGATCACTCAATATTAATTGTAACACTTGAAAGTAAATGGTTGACTGACCCCGGAAATTCTTTATGGTTTAGTCAACCAATCAAGCTTGATTATACAAAATCTCAAACCCGGAATTTTCAGACATTCAAAATTTCACAAAGTGATACTGGTATTTATACCATGTCAGAAAAAAAATCCGGTGAACAAACTTTCCTGCCTCAGTATTGTTTTTCACTAATTCCCGGCAAAACTCGGAATTCACTCAAATGTGCCAATATAAATGGACATCTCCCGAATCAAAATTTACTAAGGAGTATATTTGTTCTCGGGCAATTCGAAACGGAAGGATCACTTTAAGAAGTTCAGCAATGGTAATTTTTGAAAATGGTAAGAGGAAGGAAATAATAATTAACAGCGAAGATGAATTTAAATTCTATTTGAGAAAATATTTTAAAATAATCTGGTAAAGCATGTGTGAATCATAAATTATTTTCACATCCGTCCAAAACGTTGAAATAAATATAATTAAATTTTTTAGCTCGCTTTTTTTTGATAGTGCAAAAGAAAAGCTTGGCAAAAGAAAACTCTCCCGCTAATGAGGCGGGTCATTTTCCAATCGAATATTTTTATCTCAATTTAAAAGTAGTTGCAAAATATTTATTCAATTATGGAATCATTTTGGAAAGTACTAAATTATTTTAATTCTGATTTATTTTTACTATGTTGATTTTAAAATCCATACATGTTATTTACATATTCCCCCATTTAAAAATTTAAAAGTTGAAAATAATCACACTCACATCAATTTTAATCCTTACATCATGCATTTGTTTATCTCAGCCAAAAATCAGTTTTACGTTTGATGACGGTGATACCAATGAAATAGCAGGATACCCGAGTGAAAAATGGAATCAAATGATTTTAGATAATCTAAAAGATAACAATATAACATCAGCTTTTTTTATAAGAGGAAATGGATTTGATAATGAAAAAGGCAGACAAATTATTCAGGCATGGAATGATGCAGGTCATATGATTAGCAATCACACTTATTCTCATCGAAATTATGACGCGGTTTTATTTGAAGATTTCAAAAACGATTTTCTTATAAATGATTCATTGATTAATAAGTATTCAAACTTCACTAAGTTATTTCGTTTTCCATTTTTAAAAGAAGGAGAAACGAAACTGAAGATAGAGCAATTCAGGGAATTTCTAAAAGAGCACTCATACAAAAACGGTTATGTAACGATAGACGCATCGGACTGGTACATTAATGCAAGACTTATTAAAAAATTAAAAGCAGATTCATCATACTTAACAGATGAATTCTGTAAATATTATCTTGAACATTTGTATGACCGTGCTTCGTATTATGAAAAACTTGCTTATGAAATGACGGGCAGGAATATTAATCATACAATCCTCTTACATCACAACCTGACCTCGGCTTTATTTCTCGGAAACTTAATTAAAATGTTCAAAAGCAGGGGCTGGATAATTTTAAATGCAAAGGAAGCTTATACCGACAGCATTTTCGACAGTCAGCCGGATAATGTTCCGGAAGGTGAAAGTTTAATCTGGGCTTTAGCAAAACAATCAGGAAAGTATGATAGCATACTTCGATATCCTGCAGAAGACAGCGAGTATGAAAAAGATAAGATGGATAAATTAGGATTGTAAAAAGTCTGCAACGTAAAAAATGACAAAAAATAATTAACAAAATTAATTAACTTTTCAAAAAAAAAATAGATTTTAAATCTCATGGAAACATTAAAAGACTTACGTCTTGCTGTATTGATTGATGCAGATAATATCCCGTACTCTAACATAAAAGGAATGATGGAGGAGATCGCAAAATACGGAACCCCGACATTCAAAAGAATTTACGGTGACTGGACAAAGCCAACCCTGACCGGCTGGAAAACCGTTCTGCTTGAAAACGCTATCACTCCGGTGCAGCAATACAGCTATACAATTGGAAAAAATTCGTCGGACTCTGCATTGATAATAGATGCAATGGATATTCTTTACACCGGACGTGTAGACGGATTTTGCATTGTGTCGAGCGACAGTGACTTTACAAGGTTAGCTACACGACTGCGTGAGGAAGGAATGCAGGTTTTCGGAATCGGTGAAAAGAAAACCCCTGCTCCTTTTATTGCTTCATGCAATAAATTTATTTACCTGGAAATTCTAAAACCTTCCGTCAAACCGGTCATTACAGTTGCAAAGACAAATGTAAAAACTCAAATTAAAAAAAACCTTCCAACAGTTTCTGCTATAGATAAAGAGTTAATTAAATTAATTTCCGACAGTATAAACGATATAGCCGAAGAAGACGGCTGGGTTTATCTCGGCGTGCTTGGCAATTTAATATTAAAAAAACAGCCTGACTTCGATCCGCGAAATTACGGTTACAAAAAATTAATTGATCTTATTAAAAAGATTAAAGAAATTGATGTCGATGCCAGAGGAACAGGCAAAAATAATATTTTGCATTTTTATGTTAAAACGAAATAGATTTGTAAAGTTTGTAAAGTTTATAAAATTTGTAAGGTTAGTAAAGTTAGTAAGGTTAGTAAAGTTTGTAAAGTTTATAAAATTTGTAAGGTTAGTAAAGTTAGTAAGGTTAGTAAAGTTTGTAAAGTTTATAAAGTTTGTAAAGAGTGTAAGCAAACGATAAGATCATATTAACCATATTCATCATTCAATCATAGTCAAAGTTAGTAAAGTAAACGACAAGATTCATATTAATCATACTCATCATTCAATCATAGTCAGAGTTAGTAAAATATGATAAGATCATAATAATCAAATATATCATTTCATTCTTGGGAAACGAGTAAGATCAATTTATCATTCAATCATAGTCTAGGTTTAAACAAATATGCAAAGAGAGAATAACTTGAACGGAGTGATTTTATTCGACGGGGTTTGCAATCTCTGCAACAGCTTTGTTCAATTTGTAATAAACCGCGATACAAAAAATATTTTTAAATTCACTTCATTACAATCCGGATACAGCAAAGAATTATTAAACCGCTTTGGTAAAGACAGTTCCAAATTGGACAGTGTGGTACTTTACACAGACAATAGAATATACACCGAATCAACGGCAGCGTTAAAAATTCTGAAACAACTGGGTGGCGGTTTGCAGTTATTGTATATCTTTATCATTGTTCCTAAATTTTTGCGGGACTTTGTGTACCGATTCATTGCCAGCAACAGATACAAATGGTTTGGTAAAAAAGAAAGCTGCATGATTCCAACACCGGAATTGAAAAATAAATTTATTGAATAAAGTTAAGTTCAACAGGATAAATCTAAAACAACCTTAAATGAAATATGGAAAAAATTGCAGAAAAATATAATATAAAAAACCTGATGATTTTTACTCATCCAACTCATGAAAGGTCGATAGGATTATATACAAAGCTTGGATTTACATCATACGGTATTAGTATGTTGGATGAACACGAATTTATTAAAATGGAAATTAATCTTTTAACAGGTAAATAAATTTAAAATTAAATAAAAGTATGTATGATCAAATTACATATAGTCTGGTCAATGATCTTCAAACAAAAGAATTGATGACCGATGAAATTCTTCATTCACTTCCCGATTGGTTTGGAATTGAAGCGGCAATCCGGATGTACATGAAAGAAGTTCAGGATACTGAAAAACCCTTCCATACCGCCTATGACGATAAAAGACATATAGGACTCATCTCGCTGAAAAATAATTATTCAACAACAACAGATATCTTTTTAATGGCAGTTTTAAAAGAATATCACCGCAAGGGTATCGGAAAAGAACTCATTAATTGGGCAAAGGGATATTGTTTGGAAAATAAAAAGAAATTATTAATTGTGAAAACATTAAGCGAAAGGCATCCGGATAAGAATTATACAAAGACAAGGTTATTTTATAAAGGTCAGGGTTTTTTTGAATTTGAAGAGAATCTTGAAATGTGGAACGGGATTCCGTGTTTAATACTTGCACATGTTATATGAGTTTTACAAAAAAAAAACAGGTTTGTTTTTTTCAAACCTGTTTTTAATAAAATGAAAAAGTTTTATCGCTTATTTTCTTGTAAATTTTATTTCCATTGTTTTTATTTCTTTTGCATCATCCTTAGTCATAAACATTTCCATGACCTGATTATTCGCATCTACAATCGTAAACGTTTCCCTGATGTCACACATCTTTCCTGTCAAAGGATCAATTTGCTGACCGCTGAAATTAATCGTTTTTGTTCCTTCATCCCATGTTCCGTCCATGGTCATAATTCCGGTTCCCATATTATCTATCCAGGAGCTGACAAACTTTTTCTTTGCATTGTCATATCCTGTAATACTGATTCCTTCAAATGGCATTCCCATCATGTTTCCGGAAAAGGTAGATTGCTGATATCTGCCACCCATAATCATTTTGCTACTTGAAGTACCGGCGCTGACAGTTGGAGCAGCATTAGGGTCCATCCACATCGTTACTTGCCCGGTCCATTCACCGTCTGATGTTGCAAGCATTTTATGAATATCTCCGGGTGTCATATACTCCATCCATGCCTGCATTTCTGCCTGTTGGTCGGCCTGACTGAAAAGATCTGATTGTAAGAATAAAACTAAGGCAAGAATTGGAAATAAAATTTGTTTAATGGTTTTCATAAGTTGGGTTCCTTTTTTTATGCAAAAATAATTAAAGATATAAGAACTTCCAATAGATTTTAAAGTAACTAACTAAATTTCCGGTTTTTTCCAAAGTTAATTTTCTCAGATTAGTTTTCTTTAAATTCAATTTTGATACCTGCCTTCTTTTTAAAACTAAAAAGCAGATAGATTTCACCACCTGCCTGATTCAATTATCAATGTTGAAGGATCAAGTTTAATGTTGAATGATTATATAAAAACCTGCTCACGCTAAGGTCTTATCACACTGACAAAATTAAAAGCATTATTATCAGCCAATGCACAATCAGACAAATCAGTAAAATTATCTCCGTTCAATTCTGTGACAATATAATTGAAGTAAAAGAATAAACATCGTTATCAAGCATACTGAGGTGGTTAAATCAATTGTTCGGTTATGATCAACATCACCAATGGGTGGATAACTAATTAATTAGAACTGACTATGAGGATTATGTTTTATAAATCCAGATTTTTCATTAGGGAAATTTTCTAATGAACATAATTAGAAGTTCAGTCTAATAAAGTAGCTGATTTTAATAGCAATTAGGGTGACTTAAAAATTTTAGATTAGTTATTTTTGTAAGTAAGAAAATCTTACGCTAAAATGGTTCAAAAATTGGATTCAACCCTAGTAGAAAATAAAGCATAAAAATATTTTACCTTATTACTTTATTATCAAATCGTGAAAATAGAATTTAATAATCTATATACTCATTTTATTTTTTCTACATTGCATCGGCAACCGCTAATTGAAGAAGAAAACCGGGAACGAATAGAAAATATATCACAGGTATAGTGAATAATAATAGATGCCATTTGTATTCCATTTATGCAATCCTGACCATACCCACTTTCTTGTTTCGCGTTCACCAAAAATGTCAGAAGAAGATTTAGCAACAATTGTTGCAATTAGTTTACAAAAATTCATAATGAAAATAGATTATGTAGAACACAATTTGCCTGGCAGGATTCTGCTTCTGCATTTTCTGTATCAAAATCTGATTGTTGACAAAGTTTGTAAATATATTCTTAATCAACCAAACCATCATCGGAAGATAACATTTACAGAAGAATACGAAATGTTTTTAAAATTTTATCAGAAAACTTTGAAGCAAAATCATTATATAGGCATAACGAGAAATTTGTCTGAACCATTGATTAAGCCGATTTACCTGATTAAAATGATTTTTCTAAATCGATATTTTAAACTACCAAATTCAAAAATAGGTAGAATCAGATAAATCAATTAAATCAGATTAATCAAAGGTTCAGACAAATCAAGGGCATAGAATATAGAAGAAAAAAAAGAGACTGACAAAATGCCAATCTCTTTTGAATTATAAATTACAAATTTAAATTAAAAATTATTCATTGGTCATTGTTCATTATTCATTGTCACGGTCTTATCACACTCACAAAATTCGAAGCATTATTATCTACAATCGAAGCGTCACTTGCATCAACAAAATTATCTCCGTTCAAATCCGTAACGACATATCCTGTTGTAAAATTATATGCTGCATTATCAACAGCCGATAGGTCAATCAAATCTACTGTTCCATCCTGATTCACATCTCCGCCATATATTGCAAATCTTACCGGTGAATTATAATTAGAAGTGAAACTAATAAAGCTAAGGTGATAAGTTTGTTTTTCATTTTTTTGTTTTCTCCTTTAAATTTAATTATAAAAATTCTTTATAATAATGCGAAGCAATCTCTTGCTAAGACGATCCCGGGAAGGAATTGAGTAAAAGAAGAGTGATTGCTCCGCAATGTAGTGAATCGCCGAAGTATTTAAGTTTGAATAACATTTTAAGTTTTCTTTTTGCATGACTCCTTCCCGGAATAAATTCTTTACAAAAATACTATTCTAAATCTTCATTATGCAAAGAAAGTTTTTTGCGATTGTTAACATAATTTCAGGAATTCAAAAAACTCATTGATACAAAAAGTATCACTTACTGTGTTGTTTTAATGTTTTTTATAGATACAGTGATATTTATTTTGTTGCAGTAAAAACACGAAAAATAAATTGATAAATGACTTGGAAACACCAATGCCATCCCTATTTCTAAATCTTGAACTAAAAACTTAGGGATGGCATCGGAGAGCAAAAACACATAGCCTAAATGTACCGATGCCATCCCTATTTCTAAATCTTGAAGTAAAAACTTAGGGATGGCATCGGAGAGTAAAAACACACAGCCGCTATATCCGAATTCATACCATCACATTTATAATAGGGGAAATAATCGTGAAAGAACTTTTTTTTAAAGAGAATAATTTAAAACCCTCGTTCCCAATCTCCTGATTGGGAACGGTGGGAAAAGATTATGCGAAGTAGATATAAAGTATTAAATGAGAATGGAATATTTTTTGTCACATCCACTACTGTATATTGGATTCCTGTTTTTATTAATGATAAATATTTTGAAATTATAATAGACACCTTAAAATTTAATCAACGAAATAATGATTTAATAATTTATTCATATGTTTTAATGAATAATCATTTTCATTTAATTATATCTAATGAGAATGTTTCAAAAATAATGCAATCAATAAAAAAATTTACTGCAAAAGAAATTATCAGAAATCTTAAGAATGATAAAAGAGAAAATATTTTAAAAGAATTCAGAGAAGTTAAACCTGATTATAAAACTACCAGTACACACCAGGTATGGCAGGAAAGCTTTCATCCTGAAGAAATTACAAGTATAGAAATAATGAAGCAGAAGATTGATTATATTCATTTCAATCCTGTAAGAAAAGATTATGTTAAGAATCCTGAAGATTGGAAGTATAGCTCTGCCTTAGATTATTTGACCGATAGAAAGGGAGTATTAGATATAATGAGAATTGTTTGATACCGTTGATGCAGTTCCCAATCAGGAGATTGGGAACGAGTACTAAAAGACAAAATTAAAAAGGAATGATATAATTGAATTGTTTGGAAGTAAAGAAAAAATCATTGAATTTCATAGAGATATGCAAAACTATAAAGACAAAGAAATGGAATTATTTTAAGACTAATTTCAAAATCAAATATACCCATGCCATCCCTATTTAAGTTTGCAATTTATTAAATTGTTTTAAAAGGGATGGCATCGTTATCATTTGCAGGCAGCAGTAATGAAAACTAATATCAATAAAATGAAAAAATCAAAGCTTATCACTTTGTTTTCCATTTTCACAAAGGAAGAAATGAAAAGCTTCGAGAAGTTCATTGTTTCACCTTACTTCAACAATGAACGCAACTTCAAGCCGTTATATAAAATCTTAAAGAGCTATTATCCTGAATTCGACAATCCCAATCTTACAGAAGAAAAAATTTTTAAGAAGCTTTATCCGGGGAAAACTTATAATAAAAAATCTGCGGTCTCGCTGAGAGTGATTGAATCACAAATGGCGAATATGGCAGAAAAGTTTTTAGTATATAATGGATTCGAGACCTGCCTATTTTGTTGTTCACTTATTTATCTGCTTTGCATTTTAAAATGGCATCTTTAGACAGCAAAGGACTTCGAAAGTTCATATCTAAATATGCAAACAAAGTGGCTCCAGAATATATTGAGGACATAAAACAGTATTCTAATGCCTGTATTTACTTTAAAGAGAAATCATTTGAGAAATGCCTTGAGCAGCTTTCGACAAATGATTTATTGAATTTTCCTACCATGAAAACAAGTAAACAGACATTGAAGATATGTTGTTTGTATGAGCTCTCGTATTTTGAAAACGTCTTGTCCACGATTGATTCATTTGAACATTTTTTAAGAAATAATAAAAACGTTTCGGAGATTATTAAAACCGAAAATTTTTAGTTTGTTAATGGAATAAGAAAATTAGTAAAGATAAAGTTAGGTGATTCCTTTGAGTCGGATACAGTATTGAAAGAAGTAATGGAACTAACGAGAAACTTGATGTTAGGTTTTTGGTACAAACAGATATTGGAAGAGCTAAAATGCCTTAAAGCAAGCGCATGAAAATGGAAAACTAAAGAAGACAAAAAATGATTTTCTTAAAAACAAAAAGCCGATTGATTCCTCCACCGGCTTTCTTTTCAATTATAAATTTCAAATTACAAATTACGGTTTCGATTCCATTAACGATTTTCGTTTTACATTTGACGTCTCACATTTCACGGAATTATCTTGCTCACAAAATTAAATGCATTATTATCAGCAATCGCCCCATCAGCTATATCCACAGCTCCATCTCCGTTTACATCGGTGCGAAGATATCCGGAAGCAAAATTATAAGCATCATTATCAATTAATTCATTATCAGTTATGTCAATAGTTCCGTCCTGATTTACATCACCGCTGTAAATTCCAAATTTAATTGGTGAGTTATCTACCATAATCTGATTGTTTCCGAACGCTTTATTTGCCGTTGGTGTAAAATCATATGTTAATGTTCCCGATGAAAAGGGATTGGCAGAACTGCTCCAGTTCTATTGAATTTCTGTGCTTTACAACAACGTAATAATTTGTTCCGTTAGTGATATTAAAAAATATGAATGATCCGGTTCCCGACCTATTCAATACACTTTTTGCAGAATCTTTTTTTCCAAACGGTACAGTAGCATTTCTCAAATAAACCGTTACTGTATCGGAAACCATTATGTTGGAGGAAGAATTATAAAAGCCTTCTATAAGCACAGTAAAGTTAAGTGTGTAAGCTTGCCTTCCGCATATTGTGCCGCCTCCGGAAAAGTTTCCGTTAATCTTTACAGTATCAGCGCATACATCAGCTCCCGTTTGCACCACCAGACCTGTGCCTGCCTGATAATCTATCACGCTCTGGCTGAATGTAACAGAAGTAAATATTAAAAATAATATGGTAAAGCAAAATATGGTTTTATTTTACCTCTCCTGATTCGACATACTTTGTATTATTGAATTTTGATTTGACTTTTTCTAACTCAATCATCAAGACGTTCTGAGCCTGCTCCAATTTTGCCAATCTGTTCCCCATCTCTTTATTTTCAATCTTCAATTCCACGCTTTCCTGCCTTGCCGTCAGGCAGGCACTTTTCATTTTATCATACTCTGCTTTTAGCTCCTGTATTGCCTTTACCATCACAGGCAAAAGATTTCCATAAGTCGCTTCAAGCTTTTCGGGATTATCTTTCAAAACAAGATTCAGCCATTCCGCATTTTCATTGGTCTGAACTTCGTCAAGCTCCTGTGCTATAAATCCTGCTGTCGGAGTTTGCTTCATTTTACTTCCGTTCGAAATATTATTATCATACCATTCTCTTTTATCCCAGTTAAACAAGCGGGGTTTTACTTTCATAATAAAATCAAGTCCGAGAGACAGATCGGTAATATTTTTTTTATCTCTTACGTCAGACAAACTGGTTATAGTTTGCACATTGCAGCGAAGGGAAGTAATCCGATCATCGCCCAGTGTGACCTGGTGAAGTGTTGTAGCTGCAGATGGCTGTGCATTATAACCTAAACATGTCAGATTCTGGCCCGTGGTGATTGAATTACCTGTGGAAAATCCCAATGCTGTATTTTGAGTACCGGTAGTATTCAAATATAAAGAACTAAATCCCACAGATGTATTAGTAGCTCCGCTAGTGTTTGAATATAAAGAACTCATTCCCACAGCGGTATTGGTAGAGCCGATGGTATTTGAAGTTAAAGAACCTCTGCCTATAGCTGTATTATTATAACCGGTATTGTTTGTATATAAAGAATTGAATCCTAAAGCGGTGTTACTGATGCCGGTACTTAAATATAAAGACTGATATCCGACAGCTGTGTTTTCATAACCGGTTGTGTTGGAAGATAAAGACCCGGAACCCACGGCAGTGTTATAATTACCGGTTGTATTGAGAGATAAAGAACTTTCTCCTAATGCAGTGTTACGAATTCCAGTGGTGTTGAAATATAGAGAGCTCGTTCCTACAGCTGTGTTCCAGGAGCCGCTGTTATTGGAATATAAAGAACTCAATCCTAAAGCTGTATTTAAACCACCGGTTGTATTGAAATATAAAGAACCTTTTCCCACAGCTGTGTTTTGAAAGCCTTCTGTGTTATAATATAAAGAAGTCATTCCTACGGCTGTGTTATCATAGCCGGTGGTGTTGGAATACAAAGAACTCCATCCAACTACTGTATTACTTTCCCCTGTTGTGTTATTAAATAGAGAATTATATCCTACAGCTGTGTTTTGAAATCCGGAAGTGTTAAGAAGCAAGGAATTTAAACCCAAAGCTGTATTTTGATAACCTGTCGTGTTAGAGAATAAAGAACTCTTTCCCACAGCCGTGTTATGATAGCCTGATGTGTTAAGTCGTAAAGTATTCATTCCCAAAGCGGTATTATCATAGCCTGTTGTGTTGGTAAATAAAGAAAGATAACCCAAAGCTGTGTTTTGTATTCCCGTAGTGTTTGAAGTTAATGAGTTATTACCCACAGCTGTATTGGAACTGCCGGTCAAAGTAAAATTACCGGAGTTGTTACCTAAGAACGTATTGTTGGTTCCGAAATTATGTAAAAATCTGGTTGTGCCTTTAAAAATTATACCTGTGGTTGAATTAGTTGTATTTTCAAACCGAAGTGTTCTGAGTATATTTACCTGGCCGGTTGACTGACTTAAAGTCAAATAATTATTTGACGCATCTTTGATTGTAAACAATCCGCCGATGCCGAGAGTATTGGTTATGCTCTGCGAAAAAACATTTACCGAAATAAAAAAGCTCAGTGCAATTGATAACGCTGTAAATTTTTTCATCATTATTTTTTTAATTAAAGAATTATTTTAAGTAAAGTAAAAGTAATAATACTGGAATCAACTTAATAGTATCATTTAGGCAGATGATAATACTATTTTACAGTAGCGTCCAAAACGTTTTTCTTATTTTAAATATTCTAATTAAACTTTCGAAAATTCAAATAAATAGTGCTTAAAAAATTATGATCTCTCCCGAACCCTCCCCAACGGGGGGAGGGCAGGGTGGGGTTGAAAAATTGCTAATTACAAAATGCATTTAAACATTTTATTAATCTTAGTTAATAATTTTTTATTTTTATGAAAATGTTTTGGACGGTAATGACTATTTTAATTATAGTAATATCATTAAACTTAAAATCATGTTTTAAATAACTCTTTATTTTTGAATTTTGTATGTCCGTGGTCTTTCTGTTATGCGAGGAGTATTTTACGTTGATAGTTCATTTAAAGTAAAGTTTTGTAAAGTTTGTAAAGTTTGTAAAAGTATACTAGACTAATCATAGTCAAATCATATTTATCATTCAATCATAGTCAAGTCATAGAAATAATATTTATTATTCAATCATTGTCAACCTTTACAAACTAAATTACGGAGTAATTTTACTTACAAAATTAAAAGCATTATCATCTGCAATTGCTGCATCAGACAAATCAATTGTATTATCACCATTCAGATCTGTTACAACATATCCGTTTACAAAATTATAAGAATCATTATCGATCAAACTTCCGTCTGTTAAATCAACTGCTCCATCCTGATTTACATCTCCGCTGTATATTCCATATCGTACGGGAGAATTATCAATCTGAGTTTGATTATTTCCATAAGCTTTATTTGCACTGTTTGAAAAATTATAAGTAAGAACCCCAGATGAAAAAGAATATCCGAAATTGCTCCATGTCTCAATTGAATTTCTATGTTTCATAACGATATAATAATTTACTGCATTTGTGACGTTTGAAAAATAGAATCTTCCGTTTCCGGACGAATCCAATTTGGATTTGGATGAATCAACTATTGCGAACGGACTTACTGTGTTTCTCAAGTAAACTCTTGCAGTATCGCTTAACATTTTATTAGATATGGAATTATAAAATCCTTCGATAAATCCTGTGATTAATGCATAAGGATTTTGTGAATAATTTATGGTGAGATAATCATACTGAAAGCTTTCAACATTATAGACAGCACCTGTTATAAATACATTTCCCGAATTATCAACGGCAACATCCGAGTTAAATCCGGTCGCTGCATTGTAATTTTTAATCCATTGTTGAACCCCGGATGAATTGAATTTTATTGTAGCATAATCATAACCCGAGATTCCGGAGCTAGCCCCGGTTACATAAGAGTTTCCCGAACCGTCTACAGCAAGAGAAGTTGGTGAATCAGAACTATTGTTAATCCCATTATATCTTTTAACCCAAAGTGAATCACCATTCGAATTATATTTAATTGTTGCATAATCAAAATCTGATCCATTACCAACACTTTGTCCCGTTATATAGATATTTCCTGAACCGTCAATTGCGATCGACGATACTATATCCTGATCATTTCCGGGTTTACCGTATCTCTTAACCCATTGCTGAACTCCGTTTGTATTATATTTTACTGTTGCAAAATCCTCGGTTCCAAATGTTGTATGACTGCTCCCGCCTGTTATATAAACATTTCCTGAAACATCTAAAGCTATTGCGTTTGCATAATCATGATTATTCCCCGGACCATTATATCTTTTAACCCAAAGAGAATCACCATTTGAATTATATTTTATTGTTGTATAATCATATTCTGTTCCCATACCTGTACTATATCCGGTCACATAAACATTTCCTGAGCCGTCCACTTTCAGTGACACTGCATAATCACTATAATTTCCCGGACCATTATATCTTTTAACCCATTGCTGTACTCCGGATGAATTATATTTAATTGTTGCATAATCAGTCTGAGTACCAATTCCATAACTATTACCTGTTACGTAGACATTACCTAAACCATCTACTGCAACAGACAGGGCTTCATCACCTGAACTATTTGGTCCGTCATATCTTTTAACCCAAAGGCTATCACCATTTGAATTA
This sequence comes from Bacteroidota bacterium, assembly GCA_030855105.1. Taxonomy (GTDB): domain Bacteria; phylum Bacteroidota; class Ignavibacteria; order Tepidaquicellales; family Tepidaquicellaceae; genus JAGPCH01. The sequence continues at coordinate 26,760 of JALYRX010000048.1, forward strand.
TATTTTATTGTTAAATAATCTCCGTCTGTTCCGATTCCATCACTGGCTCCTGTGACATAGATATTTCCGGAGCCATCTACTGCCATTGATCTTGCATAATCAGCGTTGTTTCCGGTCCCGTTGTATCTTCGTACCCACTGCTGAATTCCTGAGGAATTATATTTTATTGTTGCATAATCAAACACGGTTCCTGAACCAGCGCTATAACCTGTTACATAAATGTATCCTGAATTATCCACTACAACTGAATTAGCTATGTCATTATAATTAGCCGGCCCATTGTATTTTGCATCCCATTTCTGGCTTACCTGTGCATGCAGACAGCCAAGATGAAGTACTATTAAGAATGTTAAAATTATTAATTGGTTTTTCATTTATACCCCTGAATATTTTTAATTTTTAAATTGAAGTGATTTGTTTTATAACCTTTTAGCGTTTTTTATTATTTTAATTAACTCAATTCATACAGCTACTACAAACATTACAAACTTTATTTAACTAAGTTCATTCTCTTTGTTTCAACAAAATCTCCTGCTGTAATTTTATAAAAATAAACACCGCTCGTAAGACCGGACGCATCAAAATTATATTTGTATGTTCCCGGATTCAGAGTGGAATTAACTAACGTTGCTACTTCTTTACCAAGCATATCATAAATCTTTAATGTTACAAATCCCAATTTCGAAATTCCAAATTCCAAATTCGTGACCGGATTAAATGGGTTTGGATAATTTTGTGAAAGCAAATAATTATCCGGAATCTCGCTGGAAATGTTAGTTATACCAATAGTTGCGTTAGTATTATAATTTACGATTTTTTCGTTGCCAAGCGGAAAACCGTTCACAGTAAAGCTGATATAAGTAATTTCAAAAACAGGTAATTTTCTTCCTGTTACAAACCAGCTGTATGAAATCGAAGTCGAAGACAATGTTGTTCCGAAGTTGGTAGAATCGTTAGTTATAGTTACATTCTTTACTCTTAATGCATTTGCAAAGGATCCGATACTAAGATTGATCGTTCCAAAGGCATCACCCGTTACAGTTGTTGTTCCCGTTCTGAATGTCTCCAGACCGCCGGAAGTATAATTCGCAGAAAAATTATCTGTAAAATTTGTATTATAAGTAAACGGATATTGAGCGTACATTTGGGGGTTATTATATTGAACAATGAGACTTTGACCTCCCGACCCGTTTAAAAGCAAATTTGCAGAGGAGGCGCTAATGTAACTGTATTCTGAATTGTCATTTGTTGCAGCAATGTTCGAAGTTGGAAATTGTGCTGCATACGGTGTTGTGCTGGCAGCAACAAAGTACAATGTATTGCTGTCAATACCTGTTAAACTCAAAAAGCTCCAGGTTTGATTTGCACCGGCATTACCTTGTGTAATGTTTGTTGTATCACAAATTGTGTAATGATAAATATCACCGGCAGAAGGATTGTTTGCTCCTGTCAAAGTTATTTGAGCGAAGACTTGTGATGTAAACAGAATTAAGAAAAGAATTATGGTTTTCATTTTATTATTTGGTTTAATTTTAAAAAAAATTTGCAATGATTAATTATGCTTTTGTATCACTTTATTATCTGATTTAGTTTTTTTAGTGCTAACATTAATTTGAATAAAATATAATTTCAAAGCTTTACTTATTACGGTATCTTTGCTCCTGTTTGTCAATAGCTGTATTTTATCAATTAATTTATGAGTTGAACTTTTTAGCCGGTATCCTTTGGAAATTTTTTTGATTACGTTCTTGCTTTGATTTATCATAAGAGTGCTGTATTAATAAGTGCACTTCAACGTGCACTTTACAAAAATACATCATTGCAGAGGGTGATTGCAAAGAAAAATTAAGGTGGAACTAATCAAAAATTTTGTCGCTTTGTTAAAAATACATTGATTTAAACTCTTTTTTAAATGAATTTTGATGGTTAACCTTAATCATTTAACTCAAGCTTTTTTTAAAAAAATACTCATCTTCTATTAGAGTGATGAGTAGGGTAGGTGGTTAGAAATGGTTTTTACTTATTAACTTAATAACTGTCAACTATCAATTATCAATTATTAGTGTATGAAAGACATAAAGCTAATTCAGACGTTAAAGACATTTACAAAAGATGAGATTAAAAACTTTGAAAAGTTAGTGGCATCTCCTTTTTTTAATAAAGGCAGGAATTATCTTCCCTTACTTTATGAACTTCAAAAATTTTATCCGGTCTTTGATGATGAACGATTAACTTCGGAATATCTATATAAAAAAATTTATCCCGGAAGAAAGTTTAATAAGCAGGTGATGTGGAACCAGGTTTCAGGACTTGAAAAGCTTACGAGGGAATTTCTTCTGCAGACAGCTTTAAAAAATAACAGGTTGGAAGAATTTGTGTTATTATTTGATGAACTTTCCAAAAGACATCTTCATAAGCAAAGTTTAAAGGAAATCGAACAGATTGATAAATTTAGCAATTCAATCGGATTAGGAAAGAAATATTTTTACACCAAATGGAATATAGAAGATATCAGGGGAGATTATTGGACAGAGCTGATGGACAGATCTGATAAGAGTTTTGAATCAAATTATAAGAGCGCAGAATATTTATTACTCAATCTTCTGTCAGATTTATCTGTTGTGATTTCAAACCTGCAAATTGCAAGATTAATGTATAATGCAGGCAATGAAATAAACAGCACTATTGAATTAATTAAAAATCTTGACCTTAAAAAGCTTGTTGATCATGCAAAGAAGACAAATCATAAACATGCAGCTGTGATGAGCTTTTATTTTAATAAAATTATGTGTGCTCTGAATGAAAATGATGAAAGTTATTTTTTTGAAATGAAAAAGTACTTTGATGAAAATTATAACTTATTTGAAAGTCTTGAACAAAAGAATACAGTAATATCACTGGCAAATTATTGCGCACATAAAATGAGGTTGGGAAAACGCGAATATTTTAGAATACTTTTTGAAATAAATAGATTCAGGTTGGAAAAAGGTATTGATACATATAGCAATCAAAAAATGGAAAAATCACTTTATTATCAGATATTCACAAACGCTGCATCTTTAGGTGAAATTAAATGGGCCGAACATTTTGTAGAGGACTACACTTCAAAATTAAAAAAGGAACATCAGAAACCAATGAATGCGCTTGCATGGGGATATATTCATTTTACAAAAAAAGATTACACAAAATCACTGGAATATTTAAATAAAGTTGAGTTCATAGATCTAAGGGATAAACTTCATGTGAGAATACTTTCTGCAAAAGCCTTTTACGAATTAAACAATACCGAATCGCTTTTTTACTACATTGATTCATCAAAACACTTCATAAGAAACAATATTGGATTAGAAAGCGTTGCGAAAAAATCTTTTATGTTTTTTTTTAATTATCTCAAGAAGCTGCTGACATACAAAGAACCTCCGGATAAATTCAAACTGAATGAATTAAGAATTGATATCGACTCGGATAAAAATATTATGGCAAGACACAAGAATTGGCTGCTTGAAAAAATTGATATGCTTTTAAAAATTAAAAATTACAAGTGACAAGTTTTAACTTTCAATTATCAACTATTAATATATGAAAGACACAAAGCTAATTCAGACTTTAAAGACTTTCACAAAAGATGAGAATAAAAACTTTGTAAAATTTGTTGCCTCACCTTATTTCAATAAGGGGAGAAATTATATTCCTTTGCTTAATGAACTGCAAAAATTTTATCTGGACTTTGAGGATGAACGATTAACTTCGGAATATCTATATAAAAAAATTTATCCCGGAAGAAAATTTAACAAGCAAGTCATGTGGAATCAGGTTTCACAACTTGAAAAGCTTGCTATTGAATTTCTTCGGCAGACCGGTTTGAAAAGCTATCAGACAGAAAAATTTGCTATACTGTTTACTGAACTCTAAAGGAGAAATCTCGATAAACAGATGTATCAGGAAATTGAAAAGATTGATAAATATATTGACTCTATAAAATTAGGAAGAGAACATTTCTCAAATAAATTCATTGCTGAAAATAATAAATCCGAATACTGGAGTGCAATACAGGGCAGGCAGGATAAGGGTGTGGAAGCAAGAGTAAGAATTACGGAATACTTATTACTAAATCTAATGGTTGATCTGTCCCTTTCGGTTTCGGGTTTACAAATTAATTTAATGTATAATGAGGTAAGGAAACAAACGATGCCATCGGGTTTGTCAAAAGTCTTGATCTTAAAAAGCTTGTAGATATTGCAAAGAAAAATAAAAATAAACATGCTCCCGTGATGATGTTTTATTATAATAAAATCATGTGTGCTCTGACATTCAGGAGCAGAGCCATGCAATAATTACTATGGCAAATTATTGTTCTTTTAAAACGATGTTAGGAAATGAAAAATTTCTCAAAATACATTTTGAAATAAACAAATTCCGTCTTGAAAAGAATATAGGAGCATGTGTTAACGGAAGAATTAATAAAGCACTTTATCATCAGATACTCAGAAACGCACTTTCAATTGGTGAAATAAAATGGCGGAAAATTTTGTAAAAGAATATACACTGAAGCTAAAAAAGGAACATCAAAAAACTATGAGCGCTCTTGCAATGGGATATATTTTTTATGGAAAAAACGAATATGAGATTTCATTAAAATATCTAAATAATGTTGAGTTCATTGATATCAGAGATAAGCTGCATGTAAGAATACTTTCCGCAAAAGCTTATTACGAACTAAACAATACGGAATCTCTTTTTATTATATAGATTCGTCCAAACATTTTATCGGAAACAATACTTCCATAGAAAGTGAGACAAAAGATGTATATATGAAATTTTTAATTTTCTGAACAAGCTTTTATTTTGTAAAGAAAATCCGGAACAGAATAAGCTAAAAGTTTTAAGTGAGGATACTAACCTGGATAAAATTCTGACCTTAGAACACAGGACATGGCTGCTTGAAAAGATAGACAAGCTTTAAGTTTCAAATTACAAATTGCAAGCTACAAGTTACAAGTTACAAGTTACAAGTTACAAGTTGCAAGTTGCAAGTTGCAAGTACAAGTTTCAAGTTTTAAAGTTACAAGTTACAAGTTTTAAAGTTACAAGTTACAAACAATTATTGACCATTAATTATTGATTTATTTATCAAATCAAACTTGTAAATTATTAATTATTTCACCAGCATCATTCTCTTCACCTGCTCAAATTCATTTACTTTGAGTTTATATAAATAAATCCCGCTTGACAATCCGGTTGCCTGCCCGTACAGGCGGGCATTAAATGTAACTGAATGCTCACCGCCATTTTGTTTTTGATTTACTAATGTCACGACTTCATTTCCAAGAACATCATAAATTATTAATTGTACCGACACTTTGTGATGCGTCTCTGCCGGTATCACGTAATTTATAACTGTTTCCGGATTGAACGGATTGGGAAAATTCTGATAAAGAATAAAATTATCTGCAATGACAGAGTTATTATTTGAAATTGAAATTGTCATAATAATGACTACGCTACTTAAATCGAAATACTGAAAGGCATTATTAAAATCAACCTGTTTAAGTCTATAGTTATAATTTCCTATAGCTAAACCATTGTCATTATAATTGTAAGTATGCGGATTATTAGTTGTACCGTTACCATTGACAAATCCAAGCTGAGTCCAGTTAGACGAGTCGGCACTTTTCCTTTCGACAAAAAACCCGCTGTTGTTGGATTCAAAAACAGTCTGCCATTGTAATGCAACATTATTTGTCTTTACACTTGCAGTAAATGAAGTTAATTCAACCGGAAAAGAAAGAGAATTATCAGAAAAGAAAAAGTTAATTGATAGCAAGAGCAGAATTACACAAATAGTTTTCATTTTTTATTCTCCTTTATTTTAATTGAGAGAAAATAATAAATTTAATTTTTTAAGTCAAAAGAATAATGCAGAGCCGAATAATTATGCGTCTCTGTTGGGCAAATATTGCCGGGCGGTTGTCATTAGATCTTATATATACCCGTGGTGTAAGAGCGAGACCACTGAGTGCAGCGACTGCTGCATTTTATGTTACAGAGCATTCATCTCCTTTTGTTTTTAAAGATTTATTTTAAGTCATTATTAAGAAATTCCGGATAAGAAAAATTATTTTCTTTACTCAATACTTTTAAGTCTTTAAGATCCTCTTTGAGAAAATTTATCATCGTATCAATTATGAAAATAATTTTGTATTAACTGAAAATTTATTTGGACAGTAGAAAGGCTTGTTTCATATAATTCCCCCAAAATTCATTTTTTAAAATAGATTTATTTAAACAATATTACAAAACAATAATTTAAATTCAATAACCCCCGTGATATACCGGAGAGTGCTTTCTTAGAACTTAATAAAAAAATTTACCACCGAGACACAAAAACAGCTCACAACATTTTTTTCTTTGAGTCCACGCCTGTCGCAAACATTATCTCACTTAGACTGTAGCCGGGCAGGTTTGAGAATTGGTGGTAAAAAGAAGTTTTGAGACACACTAAAATTTAATTATAAAAAAAAGAGGCATAAATAAAATTTATCTATGCCTCTCACTAAAGTTAAGTTTTAATTATTGCGGTTTCCTAACCATCACAAAATTTAATGAATTATTATCTGCAATACTTGCATCGGTAACATCTACAAAGTCATCCCCTGTAACATCCGACTGAACGTAACCCGAAAGAAAATTTGCTGCATCATTGTCAATAATTTCAGTGTCATTCAAATCTATTATCCCGTCTTTATTCACATCACCGCTGTAAATACAAAAAGCTCCAAGTTTTAATGTCTCGTTATCACCAAATGCCTGGCTCGCACTTGATACAAATTCATAAAATTCAATAAAGCCGACTGTAAGAAGCTGCGGAAATTTGCTCCATGTGTCAATAGAATTTCTGTGATCAACAACAATATAGTATGAACCTGTTGGAGCATTCTTAAAACATAAAGTCCCATCTCCATTTGTACGAAAATTGGCCTTTGCAGAATCAACTCTTGCATATGGTGAGACAGAACTGTGAAGATAAGCTTTTATGGTATCACGCACCATTGTTGAGCCATTCCAGAAACCTTCGATGATTGCACTTAAATTAAGAGCAATGGAATTAGGAGTATCATAGATGACAGTCAAAAATGGTCTGAAATTAACAGAATCATTTTGTCTTGAGTCAAATCTTTTTGCAGTTGCGCCGGATGATTCGTCTCCAAGCAATAACCATCCTGAGTTACCTGTTGGATCTGAAACCCAGCTTTGGGCATCTGCCACCATTTGCGAAGTGGAACCCCATGTATAAAATCCATTACCTCCTACAGTGATACTTGCACTTACTGTATTTGAAAATGTGCCTCCGTCACGAGTCCAAAACTGATTATCATAAAATTTATGCTGCCATGTTGCATCGCCGGTTTCCGCAGCGGTTCCGGTTCCTTCTTCTCCCGGTGCATCAGACAAACCTTCTCCCCAGTCTTCATGAAGTTTTCTTAGTTCAATGTTTTTATTTCCTGCAATTGTTTTTGACATATGGAGTCTGAGCGTGACTCTGATAATGTTCGCACAAGGCGGAATAGCATCTAAAAAATTAAATCTGACGAGACCTCTTCTTTTAAGTGAAGTGGCGGTCGTTCCGGTAAAAAAATAATCTCCAATACCATTGCTGAGAGAACCGGAAGAATCATCATACAATGTATTGTCGGAACTCGGATACATTTTTGCTGTATCCTGAACGGAAAAAGAATCACTCCTAAATATTCCTATAGCAATAGTGATTAAAAAAATTTTTAAAAGTGAATAAGAATTGATTAGTTTTTTTTCTTTTTTCATAATGTATATTTTGAGATTTGAGAATTGATTTCATTTTGGACAGCCATAATCATTGCCTGATTATGACAGCGGTTTAGGAGATAATTAACATTAAATAAAAGCGGCATCAAGCGATGCCGCTTTCGATAAAAAAAAAATCATTTATGTTTACTCCTACTTTATCAGAAGCATTTTCTTTGTTGCATTATACTCATTGGTCTTTATTGAATAAAAATAAACACCGCTTGGGAGTCCGGCTGCATTATAATTATACTTGTAACTACCGGGCTGAAGTTTTTCATTAACTAAAGTATTCACTTCACTTCCTCTTGAATCAAATATTCTCAGTTCGACAAAGGATGACTTCGGAATGTCAAACTCAATGTTAGTCGAAGGATTAAACGGATTGGGATAATTATTTTTCAAATTAAACTGTTCGGGAACTGTAGTTGAAATTACATTTATTCCTACAGTGGTTCTGATTAAGGTAATAATAAAAGAATTATCCGTTTGTATTGAGTCATATCCGTTAAAAGACCACACTCTCCAAGCACATCTTACCGAATCTCCGGTTGTACCTAAAGTTTGTGCCAAAGAATCAAGTCTGCTTTTTCTTATTGTGGCACTGCTATCATAGCCATTATTGTCACTTATAAAAATGTTGTCGACCGGTGAACCTATCTTTCTGAATTTGAGCTTATAAGTAATAGTAGGATCTGTTCCCGCCCTTAACCAGGTGAACTTTTGTGTTTCAGTTGATGATGTAGAAACTTCAAGTCTTGTCAAAGTAGGTGGAGACACAGGATTAAATGCATTCAAAGACAAAATAATATTAAAAGAACCATCACATGTATCTCCTTCATTTGGATTCGAAGAATCTACTATTCTCATTTTTGCCTGAAATGTTGTGGCAATGTAAGGTAGCGTCCAGTTATAAGTTCTTTGGTCTGCGGGGAGATTATTTTGAACTGTCTGCCAGCTTGAACCATTATTAGATGACAATTCTATATTGACATTTCCCGTCAGAGAACTTCCCCAATATACCGGAACAGTTGTGCCGGTTCTGAAAACTTCTCCTCCGTTTGGATACCCAAGTTCTAAATTTCTTTGTGAAATATACATACATCCCGCTGCTTCTGCGCTTGATCTTATAACAGCTCTCGGCTGAGGGCCGAATCCTAATACAAAACTTATCGAACCGTTATTAAAACAATAACTCATTATTGTTCCTACTGCTGCGATCGCCGGACCAGTGTAACATCCGCCTTCAACAGTAAAACAGCTGTCAATTGGTCCGCCTACCCAGCTGCAGTTAAATGTATGAAGTGAGCCAAAATTATGTCCGAGCTCATGTGCAACTACTTCTACTTCATATGAAAATGTTGGCAAATTGATTGTCGGACTTACTACATTGCTGAATGCATATCCGAAACCGGAACTCGGGCTTGCGCATAATCCGCTTAACCAGGCTACTCCTCCAAGATTATCCGATCTTTTAGAAATGAAATGAGCTAAAGTTCTTTGAACGGACTGCTGATTTGTATTCCATTCATTTCTAAATTGATTCAATAAGCCGCCAGAAGTTGTGCTGGTATAAGGATCCGGTGATGTCCACACTCTTGTGTAAGGAATAATTAATTTTACATTTACTTCTTTCATATAGATAGCTGAAACTTTTGACATCAAAGTCACAACATAGTTCATTGTATTTTGCATAGATGATTGGAAAAATAAATAAGTAGCATAGTCTATTTCTATTGCAATTTCAGCTACGTATAAATCTGTAGGCGAAGAGTCTTTCGTTTTTTCTTCTATTACTTTTCTCATCTTATCAATATATTCCTTTGAAAGATTTTCTTCCGTACCACATACGAAAGTATTTTTTACTTTCAGATCACGTTCTTTATATACAATGTAATTATCACTTTGATTGCTAACTACACCTTTTAAAGATCCAAGAACAAAATTATCATTCTTTGTGCAAAGCATGCCAGTCACATTATCCTTCGAGAAAGTTATTGTAACGAATGCTTCTTCAAGTCCTGCGACAGTACCGGTGTACGATACAGCCAGGTCATTCAGCTTAACTTCTTCATTCCCTTTTGCAGTTCGTGCGACAAATTTTGCATCAGGTGATAGAACCTCAAAACGTTTTAAATTTAATCTTGCAACGCTATTTTCCGAGTAAGGAATTGAAATTTCAATTTCCGGAGACTTATTATCAAATAATCTTTTAAGTTCATCTTTATTGATATTGAGAATGGAAGCTTTGCTTACTGATTTTTTTAATTCCGGGGAATTAAGCAAGGAACTGTTGTCGCTCGTTGTAAATAGATTGTATTCGGTTTTTGTTTGCGAGATGGAATCAGAGAACAGCATCGCATATAAAACGACAATACTTAAATAAGTAAATAGGGGTTTTGTTAACATAGTTTTCAATGTTTTAATTTAAAAATTTTTTTATGGGTCCTTTTCGTGTGGTTTAAAATAACAATAAAAAAATTATATTGAAATGTTTGTTTTTAGAATAAAAATTTTCGGGTAAATTTCTATTTCCAACAATTCACTTAAAACTTTTAAAATCTGTCATTTGTAATAAATTACTAAGTACAGGACAAAATTTTATTAACTTCATTGAATTCAAGATCATTATAAATATTACCGTATAAGAGCTTTTTGTTAAAGACAGTTAAGTAATCAAACCCACATCTGAAAACGCTTTTTTCTTTT
>JALYRX010000007.1 GCA_030855105.1 Bacteroidota bacterium
CATTCTTAAACTATCATTAGTAATGAAAAGACGAGAATGGTTTAAAGGATTGTGGGCTCAATCTAATCAATTCAGGTGGCCATTTTCTTATTCATAACTAATTCCTAATGAAAAATCTGGGTTAAAAGTATTTCCTACTTTTGATTTCCTTGTGCAATGAAATGCAGGAAAGCAAATTGCTGAAGTTAGGTTTGGTCAAAAAATATAATGCTGCTATGCCAATATTTGCTCTAAAAAATAATTGCGGATGGAATGATAAACCTAATTTTGTTTCTGAGGAATTACCGGAGATGGAATTAAAAACGGTTGAAGATGTGATGAAGCTAAATTCAATAATGATAAATAGATTTTTAAAAAATGAAGTTGATCTAAAATATTGGGCTGGTATAAATAATTTGCTTAATCTTCAAATCAGAGGAATTGAATTAACTTCGATTGAAAAAAGGATAGATGATATAGAAATTACTTTGCCAAAAGAATTCGGAATTAATTAAGGATATGAATTTTAAAAGTCGGTTAAAAAGTATTGAAAGAAAATTGTGTTTGCATATTGAAGGTATTGTGTTTGATGAGTTATTGAAACCGAATTACAAACATAAAGGAAAACCTTATGATAGTTATGATGAAATGGTAAGAGAATTAAAAGTGATTGAGAGACCTCCATGGCTTGATCACAAGGACATAATAAAAATTATTGAAAACGGTTTGATAACTCATAATAGTCCGGAAGGTGAGAAACTGAGGAAAGAAACATGCAGGCAAATGCAAAATAAGATATAATCAAAAAACTATTTTTATGTAAAGTAAAGAATGAGTTAATTTTTTCTTTTCCTCATCTCAAGTTCCTTTTCAATCTCTTTCCATACCTTACTACTATGTTATCATAATAACCTCTTGCTAACATCTTTCAAACTGGGCAATTTTCTTTGAAATTCTTTTATTGAATTTTGATATCTATACCTGTACAATGATAATTGAATTGATAAGAATTATTTGTTACTTTGGCATCAAATAAAATTTCAAAATCGCAGCTTGAAAATAGAATTTAAATTTAGAAATCCCGGTAAGTTTTTTAAGAGTTTGTTGCGAACTCGAAATTTTGACTTATCGGGATTTTCTTTTAAAAACTTAAAAAGTTCTTGCGTAAAGGTCATTAGTAAAGTCATTAGTCATGTCTCTAATTTTATGCTAATTAGTATCAATTCAAATGCTCTTATAAACAACAAAAGCTATAAAAACATTATGTTTTACAGCTTTTCAAGTGCGACCTGGGGGGCTCGAACCCCCGACCTAATGATTAAGAGTCATTTGCTCTACCAGCTGAGCTAAGGTCGCGGGTAAAAATAAGTTTTAAAATTCTTGATTTCAATTCTATTTGGGTTTGGATACACTTTGGGTAGGTGATTGAATAGTGAGTTTGTCGAGGAGCTAGCTTGGTCAGAGAGTTTGTTCTTAATTCTATTTAATTTTTTGATACTTGCTTATATCCAGATACACATTATGGTTATGCGGATCCGGACAGAACTCTTTTTCTTTTAGAGCATTCCAATCTTCAGTAGTTTTGGGAAATCTTATTTTGTATGTTCCCGGAATAAATTTTATTACTCCTATATAAAGATGAGCGTAATACTTACCCTTTCCGCCTGTGAGAGTGTCTCAAAACTCTTGCGGGGATTTTTGAAAAAGTCGGACATATTAGGGACAAATTGAAAAAATTAAATATTTTTTTATTATATTTGTAGAAATAAATAAACAGTGATGTCAAAAGAAATAAAAGCAAATTACTCCCAGGAATTTTTACTTCCTCCGTCATTAGAAGATTGGATAAGTAAAGATCACCCATCAAGATATATCCGTGAGTTTGTGGAAAGTCTTGATCTAAAGGAATTAGGATTTAAAGTTATGACAAATGAAGAAGGCAGACCATTTTATAGTTCTGATCTACTATTAAAGGTATAGTTGTATGGGTATTTCCACAGGGTACGAAGTACAAGAAAGTTGGAAAAAGAGACGAAAAATAATATTTCACTAATATGGTTGAGTGGAATGAATTACCCGGACCATAATACACTATGGAGATTCTGGAATGAAAACAAACTAAGTATAAGAAAATTATTTAAAGAATCAGTACGTACAGCAATTAAACTGGATTTAGTATCAATGGTAGTAAATGCATTAGACGGAACGAAGATCAAGGTACGGTCATCTAACGAAGGAATATTAAATAAGAAAAAGTTGGAAGAGTTATTGAAAACATTAGATGAAAAGATAGGACAGATAGAAAAGGAAATAGAAGTAAATGAAACAAATGAAGAGGGAGATTATTCATTACCTGCAGAGCTTCAGGACAAGGAGAAGATGAAGGAAAAAATTAAGGAAGCTCTAAAAGAACTCAAGGAAATAGACCGTGAAAATATGAACCCAAAAGAGAAAGAAGCCCGTGTAATGCGAAACTCGGGCAAGAAAGAATTGTCGTATAATGCTCAGGCAGTAGTGGATGATAAACATCTAATTTTGGTTGGAATAGATTTAATAAATAATGAGAATGATGCAGAAAGTTTAGTTCCGATGATAGATAAAGTAAAGGAAACGACAGCTAAAACTCCGGAGGTAACATTGGCAGATTCGGGTTACGCAACATCAGAACAACTATCAGAAGCATCGATAAAGGAATACAAAGTATTGTTAAACATAACAGAAAAATCAAACATACCAACAGGTCCCAGAAAAGATAAACCATATCATGCGAGTAATTTTAAATATGATGAAAATAAAGATGTAATGATTTGTCCAGAGTCGAAAGAAATTAGATTTTTCGAAACTGACAATTCAAAAAATAAAAGATATAAAGTAAGAAAATATAAATGCAAAGATTATGAAAGTTGCCCTAAGCGGTGGGAGTGCAGTAAAAATAAGACAGGTAGAGTGGTGAAACTAAATCCATTTTATAAAATAATCGAAAAGCAAATAGAATATCAGGAGCTTGAAGAAAATAAGGAGAAGTTGAAACGTAGAAAAACATTGATTGAACCAATATTTGCATTTATAAAAGAGATAGACGGGTTTAGAAGGTTTACATTTATAAGGAATGGAGAAAGCAAAAACGCAATGGTCAATGGTATGTACGACAATAAATTTAAAGAAGATGTTCAAACTTTGGGTAAAAGGAGAGATAAAATTTACATGAAAAGTGTAAGTTTTATTTTCATTTTATAAAAATCAAAAAATGACCTGAAAAATTACTTCCAGACTTAAAACAGAAAATAATATCAAGTTGTTTTGAGACATTCTCCTGTCAAGGGAGGGGGAAATTTTAAATGCATTTTTTCTGAAGTTTTCCCTTCCAATAATTTTTCTATTGTCAGAATGCTAGGCACATATAAATTTACGTCCCCTTTATATAATCTCCATGTTTTGTTATCCTCGCAAAGATCAATTGATTTTGGACCGGCCGCTGTATCAAGAGTCATTTTGTAATCTTTGCTTAATGAATCAACTCTTTTTCCATCTGCATCTTTCAATTCAAATCCATAGAAAGCACCGGGATATTGAGCACTGGAGTCCACTGAGATTAGAATTATAAATATTATTAACATTCGTCTCATAATAATTTAAATTTAATTAATTGAAATGAGATTTCTATAGCACTGGGAAAATTTTCTATAATTCATTGAAATATTTTTCGTCGCGGAAAAAGTAACTCATTAGAATATTCAAATCATTTTTACTGCCTTATCAATGATTGAAAATTGTAAGAATTAATATCTATAATCAATTGGTATGCTTTATTAACATAATTGTATTATAACTATTAACTACTATATACCTACTTTTTTTTTAATAAAATCATTTTCTTTGTCCCAATAATATTTCCATCGACGGTTTGTAAATTCATTATTCCTGAAATGCAGATTTCTGCTAACGATATGAATTTCATCATAAATCATACCACCAAAATTTTTATTCCCGGTGAATCTTAAATTATTCCCTATAGTGGGAATACCAAGGTTATTCAAACTCATACCATTAAAATTTACTCTTGTAATATCAATATTTCGATTTGAGTAAAAACGTATATTATTGATTGGGGCAATGGTAACATTTTGAAGAATGAGGTTGCTTGCATCTATTATATGAAAACCGTTTATTGTTACATCAACCATATTCCCGGTTTGAGATTGAAATGTGACTGTATTAACAGGGCTGGAACCGAAAACTACTCCTATATCACGAGATTCATTGTATATTCCTGTTTTAATATTAAAAGTAACAGGAGCATTAATTCCAAATACTGAACTTAATACTTTAACAGCTGAATCTATTGTCGGATAATCTCCATCCTGTCCGATTGTATAAGCTCTGTGTAATTGTGAAAATGAATTTGAATAAGAAATGAAAAACAGCAAAAAAACGAATGTTACTTTGTATAATATAATGTATTCATATAGTCTCCTTTTTTTATTAAAATATAATCTCCTCTTAGTAAAATAACTCCAAAAATCCGGTTAGACGTTTCTCCCGAAGCACGAACTCCATCGAATCATAAGTTTTTGAAAATCATAGTTTTCATTTCATCGTTAAATCATAGTCTCATTTAATCATAGTCACATTTAATCATAGTTTTAAATAAGTGAAATGTATAATTTGATTCCAAATTAAATATGTTTATATCGTTCGAAGGAATTGACCTGAGCGGGAAGTCAACACAGATAAAACTGCTCGAAGAATATTTATTACGAAATAAGAAAAAAGTAATATCGGTAAGAGAGCCAGGGGGAACGGCGATCTCAGAAAAGATACGGGATATTATTTTAGACAAAGATCATCTCAAGATGGAGTATTTTACTGAATTTCTTTTGTTCTCCTCTTCAAGACATCAGCTTACAAAGGAAATAATTATTCCGCACCTGAAAAAAAAATATTTTGTTCTCAGTGACAGGTATTTCGATTCATCTACTGCTTATCAGGGATACGGGGGAATGCTTGATTTGAAAATTATAAACAGCATAAACAAAATCGCAACTGATAATTTAGTTCCGGATTTAACTTTCTTAATCAATATTAGTATAGAAGAATGTATAAGGCGAAAAAAATTGATGAAAAAAAATGAAGACAGGATTGAACAAAAAAAGATTTCATACTATAAAAAAGTTATAAACGGTTATTTACAAATTGCTGCAAACAATAAAAGAAGATTCGTTGTTATAGACGGCAACAATTCTATAGAGGAAATTCAAAAAAAAATAATACATTCGATAAAGTAAGTTAAAAGTTAAAAGCTGAATGTTGTATGTTAAATGATTCAAACTTCCTAGTTAACAGAAAAAAATTTAAAACTATAATAAATATGTCAAAAACAAAATTAATCAAAAGTTATCCAATTGCAGTTCTTGTTGCTCTAATGTTGTTTCTCGGAGTTAATATATCCGGCGACGACGATATTTACGAAAAGATAAACCGCAATATGGATCTCTTCGGACAGGTCTATAAAGAAATAGCATTGAACTATGTCGATGAAATAGATGCAGATAAGTTTATTACCGCAGGGATTGAAGGCATGCTGTCTACACTTGACCCTTACACAAATTACATAGATGAGAGAAGCAGAGATCAAATCGATTTGATTACGACCGGCAAGTATGGAGGAGTCGGGATCACCGTGGGTATAAGAGACAGCTTATATGTTATAACTGAGATCATGAATGGATATGAAGCGCAGAAAAAAGGAATGAGAGTAGGTGATAAAATTATCGAGATTGACGGAAAGAATTTGAAAAGTGAAAAAGTTGACAACATGCGCGGTCTTATCAGAGGTCCTGTGGGTTCGGAAGTAAAAGTACAAGTAGATCGCGACGGTTCATTGATTGATTTTAATCTTTTGAGACAGGAAATAATTTTGAAAAACGTTTCGTACTTCGGATATCTTGAACCCAAAACCAACGGCATAGGATATATTAAGCTCGACAGGTTTACAAATATTTCTGAAAGTGAATTTGAAAATTCTTTGAAAATACTGAATGCAAACGGGGAACTGAAAGGGTTAGTATTGGATCTCCGTGATAATGGCGGCGGATTACTTGATGCAGCGATTGGAATTCTCAATAAGCTTGTTCCTAAAAACAGCTTGCTTGTAATCACAAAGGGCAAAAGAGCTGATTCGGAGAAAAAATATTTTTCCAAGGAAGAACCTATGCTGCCGGCTGATGTTCCTCTGGCTATTTTGATAAATAATAAAACAGCATCAGCATCGGAGATAGTCGCCGGGGCTGTGCAGGATTTGGACAGGGGTGTGATTGTCGGTACTAAATCATTCGGCAAAGGGCTTGTTCAGCAAATAAAAGAACTCGATAAAAAATCACAGATAAAGATCACGGGCTCCCGATATTTTACCCCATCGGGAAGATGGATCCAGGAGAAAAATTATTTTAAAGAAAATAAATACGGGGTTTTTGTGGATAATGACAAATATGACCAGGTTGATTTTAAAACAATCGGAGGAAGAATTGTAAAATCATACGGAGGCATAACTCCGGATGTAGAAGTCAAAGTAGAATCTGAAAGTGAAATTCATCTTGCTTTATTGTCGAAGGATATTTATTTCAAATTTGCAAATGATTACCTGCAAAAAAATCCAACTTTAAATGCTGTTATACCGAGTGATGAATTATTTATTCAGTTTCAAAATTTTTTGAAAGAAATAAATTTTTCTTACGAATCCCAGATTGAAAAAAAAATTAAAGAGATAGAACAGCTTGCCTCAGAAAAAAAATATAAAATGGATATAAGCGATATGCTCGATAAGGTCGAAATAGAAGCTGAGGAAGGCGAACAAAAAGAAATTGATTTTGCTAAGGATGAAATATTAGGAAGCATCGCCGCAGAAATTAATCTGAGAATAATAACCGATTCAGAACAGTATGAAGCTACGTTCCCTTTTGATATCCAACTACAAAAAGCATTAAGTGTTATTGAAAACAAACCGGAATACAGCAGCTTGTTATTAAGTAAATTTTAAAATCTCTTATATTACAATTTTAATTTCTTAAAGTGAATATAGGAATACTGGGCGGCGGACAGCTTGCGAGAATGATCATAGAAGAGAATTATAAATACGGCTTCGAGTTTCATATACTTTCAAAAGAAAAAAACTCGCCTGCAGGTCAGCTTACAAAACATGAAACTGTAGGTGAATGGAACGATGAAGAATGTTTAATAAAATTTAGTGAATCTTGCAATGTCATAACATTAGAAAATGAATTTATTGATTATCAAAAAATAAAGTTTTTGGAAGATTTAGGTCAAATCGTTTTTCCTGATTCAACTAGTATTAAGTTAATACAAGATAAACTTTATCAAAAAGAAACTCTTAAAAAGATTATGATCCCGGTTGCGGAGTTTTCTGCAGTTGAAACAAAGGAAGACATTTTAAACTTTGCTGCAAAAAATTCATTTCCTGTGATTCTCAAATCACGCACGATGGGTTATGACGGTAAAGGCAATTATACAATTAATTCTGAAAAAGATATTGAAGCGGCATTTCAAACTTTATCACAAAGAGGAAAGCTTGTTTGCGAAAGTTTTATAAAATTTGATAAAGAAGTTGCTACGCAGGTTGTAAGAAATAAATCCGGTGAAGTAAAAGTGTATCCTGTTGTTGAGACAATTCAAAAAAATCATATCTGTAATCTTGTCATAGCATCACATAACTTGTTCCCTGATATCACGGAAAAAGTCCGGGAGATCGCTAAAAGGATTGTATCGGATTTAAATTATGTAGGAGTCATGGGAATTGAAATGTTTTTGCTGGGTAATGAAATTCTCGTGAACGAGCTTGCACCGCGTGTACACAATTCCGGACATTATACAATTGAAGCATCATACACTTCTCAATTTGAAAATCACATCCGGGCAGTTATGAATTTTCCAATTGGCAATACGGACATGAATCAGAAAAATTCAGTAATGGTGAATATTATAGGCGGGCGAAACGGGGAGGCAAGGTTAAAAAATGTTGGTAAAATTTTATCACATGATAAAGTTTATCTTCACTCTTATGGAAAAAAAGAAACGAGAGTCGGCAGAAAAATGGGACACATTACCGTGATAGGAGAAAATTTGGAAGAAACAATTGCGACAGCGGAAAATTGCAGAGCAGAAATAGATATCTAAATATAAAAATCAAAAATTAAAATCAAAAATTAATATGGTTGCATTCATAATTTTTTTAGTAGTTGCAATAATTGTTCTTTCGATATTGCGGGAGCAAATGAAAGATAATCTTCAGCTTCAAAAAATAGTCAACACTCTCAGGATTGTAGCGGGATTTGGAATCCTTCTTTCAATTTTATTTGCATCAATAGTTCAGATCGGTCCGGGAGAAGTCGGAGTTCAGATATTATTTGGAAAAGTTCAGGATGGAATTTTGAGAAGCGGTTTGAACTTTGTAAATCCTCTTGTCGAAGTTGAAAAGCTCGACATAAAGACACAGGCATATACTATGAGCGGCACCAATGATCAGGACGTAAATGAAATCCGTGTTAATAAAAGCGATCCGATTCAAACTCTTTCTTCGGACGGATTGACCCTTATACTGGATGTCACAGTCTGGTACCGCCTGAGTGCAGATGATGCTCCGAATATTATCCGGACAATCGGATCTGATTATCAGTCAAAGATAGTTTTACCTGCAATCAGAACTGCAATCAGAGATGTTGCCGTGAATTTTGTTGCAACGGATATTTATTCTTCTAAGAGAGATGATTATGTTAATGATGTTGCAAAAAAACTTGAAATATCTTTTGAAGGCAGAGGACTGATATTGGAAAAAGTGCTTTTGAGAAATGTGGAGCTTCCGCAAAAAGTAAGAGAAGCCATCGATGAAAAAATCTCTGCAGAGCAAAGAGCACAACAGATGGTATATGTTTTACAAAAAGAAAGACAAGAAGCAGAAAGAAAACAGGTTGAAGCAGAAGGAGTTGCCGAAGCACAGAGAATCATCAACAGTACAATTAGTAATTCATATCTTCAGTGGAAATATATTGAGACATTGAGAGAGCTTGTCAACTCACCTAATAACTCGTTTGTAATAGCTCCCTACGATCAGAAGCTTACCCCGATGCTTAATTTTAATCAGGAAAAAAAATAAATGGTTGAAGTATTCACAACATACGATCCGATGGAAGCTAATTTAATAAAGGCTAAATTATCTGATGAAGAAATTCCGTTCAGAGTTACGGGTGATTTTAATATTGCGATTACAATGGAAACATTTAATACAACGATGGGAAGAATTGCTTTGAAGAGACCGATAAAATTCTTCGTTCCCGAAAGTCATATTGAACTTGCTAAGATTGCAATCAATACTGACAACTCTTCTTTCATGGAAGATGATTTGGAATACTGACCGCAGATTAATTTGATTAAACTGATTACACAGATTTATCAAATGAAAAATAAGAAATCAATATTTATTCTCTCTTTTATATTAATCGTAATTGTACTTTTGTTGATTTATAAAATTTTTTTGACAAAAGATTACTCTGTTGATTCGGGAACAATTACTTACGCAGGACTTGAAAATACAAAAAACATTGATAAGCAGGTGAAAAAGGAAAAAATTCCAGGGGATAGTTCGAAAGAAAAAAATTATTTGCAGATTCACGATGACGCATTGTTGGTTGACACTCATAATGATTTCATATGGAAAGTTTTTGACAAAGGTGCCGATCTTGGGAAACGAAATCCAAATACTCAATCCGATATCCCAAGATTTAAAGAAGGCGGATTGGATGTGCAGGTCTTTGCAGTTTGGATTCCGATGAATCAAGTAAAGAAATCATTTAATTTTGTAGTTTCACAAATTGACAGGTTGAAAAATTTTGAGACTGAAAATCCATCCGATCTGGAGTTTGCAAAAACGTACGATGATGTAATTCGCATCACAAATGAAAAAAAAATCTGCGGGTTGATTGGTATTGAAGGAGGCACCGCATTCGGAAATAATCTCGATAACATAAATACTTTTTTTGAATTAGGGGTTCGTTACGTTGGTCTTACATGGAATAACTCAAACTTAATTTCAACATCAGCAAGAGATGCAACAGAGCGCGGGAAGCAGGGCGGGTTAACAGATTTCGGAATCGAAGTAATAAAAAGAATGAATGAAACCGGGATGCTGATCGATGTTTCGCATTTGAGTGAAGAAGGGTTTTGGGACGTGATTGAAAATACAAATTCACCGATCATTGCCTCACACTCCAATTGTTATTCGATAAACCCTCATTACAGAAATCTCACCGATGAACAAATAAAAGCTGTTGCCCAAAATGAAGGTTATATCGGTATAAATTTTTATGATAAATTTCTGGATAAAGACGGAGAAAAAAATGGCGCAACCATAGAGAAAGTTATTGAACATATTGATTATATAAAAACCCTCGTCGGTATTGATTATATAGGAATTGGCTCCGACTTCGACGGCGGGATTACACCTGCGGCTGAACTGTATGATGCGAGTACTTATCCTTTGATTACAAAAAAATTAATTGAGATAGGATATTCCGAAGAAGAAATAAAAAAAATATTGGGAGGAAATTTTTTGAGGGTATTTAAGAAAGTGTGCGGGTGAGAAATTATTGTCGTCTTAATAAAGTATTGAATATATATTTAACATGAATGCAAATTTCTTCCTATACCATTTAACACATATAAAAAATTTAAAAAATATTTTAGAATATGGTTTGCTATCTAGAAACGAAGTTTCAATTGAGTTTATTGAGTTTGAAGATATTGCGGATCCCCAAAGTAGTCATTCGTGGAGAGAATAAATTCGTTTTTCAGAAAAATATATATGATTGTGTGCGACTTTATTTTAATCCAAAAAATCCAATGTTGTATCGAAGGAAGGAAATACAAAATAGAATTTTAATTTTATGTATTGATAGAAAAATTTTGCTAGAAAAAGATGTAATAATATCTGATGGAAATGCGTCTTCAACCTCAACGAATTTTTATGAAGGAATACAAAATCAAAATTTGAAAAGACTTGATTGGAAAGCAATAAATGCAAAATTTTGGAATGACTATCCTGATGGAAAGAGGAAGGCTTGCGCAGAAGTTTTAATAAATTCCAAAATTCCTGTTTCTATGATTAAAAAGATTATTTGTAATAATGAAAATACGCAAAATGAGGTGCTTGACTATATTAATAAAAAAATCAATATTACTGTTGAAGCGAAAAAGTTTTATTATTTTTAAATTTATTTCGAAATGAGTTCAATAAAATTCATAGCCGGTAATATCTTTACATCAAATTGTCAAACAATCGTTAATACCGTTAATTGTGTAGGAGTAATGGGAGCTGGCATCGCACTTGAAATTAGGTATCGTTATCCTGATATGTTCAATAAATATGCAGAGTTATGCAAGAGAAATGAAATTGAAATTGGCAAACTTTGGATTTACAATATCCCAAATACAGATAGAAAAATTTTAAACTTTCCAACCAAGAAACATTGGAAATATCCAAGTAAGATTGAATATTTAGAGAAAGGTTTGCAAAAATTTGTTAGCACATTTAAAGAAAAAGGAATTACTTCAATTTCTTTTCCATTATTAGGAGCTCAAAATGGTGGAATAGATCCTGACATTTCAATATCTATTATGGAAAAATATTTATCAAAGTGTGATATTGAAATTGAAATTTATGAATATGATGAATCTGCAAAAGATGATCTCATTGATAAATTTTATGATTTATTTAACCATTATGACCTTGAAGAAATTAAAAATTTTCTGAAAGTAAATTCAGATACTCTCCTTGAAATAAAAAATTTGATTTTGCATCACGAATTAAATAGCTTATTTCAATTGACTAATAAAAAAATAAAAGGGATTAATAAGAAAAACCTTCAGATGTTTTATAATTTTCTGATGAATTTGGAATCCCAGGTTCAACCCGAAACATTATTTGCTCAATATGTATCTGAGAATTCTACCAAAAGAAGTAGCTATAAAGCTAAATGACTTAATTTAAAATATTATAAAACCATGAAAGGTTATTTCATTCCCACTAAAGGCAAAAGAATTAGGATTACTTGATAATCCAAATTTTAAAAGAAATTTGCAAAAAGTAGTTATTGCAATAACGGATAAAGATGTTAAGGAATGCAAGGATGTTGATTTAACGAAAGAAAAATCGGAAGAATATGCGAATTGGTTTTATAAAAATTATTTCGATTCTATAATGGAGTCAATCTGAAATTATAATCCTTAATTATCTAATCTTTCAAGCTCATCTCTCAGTTCGGCAGCTCTTTCAAACTCAAGATCTTTTGCAGCATTTATCATTTCCTTTCGAAGTTGTTCAATCAATTCTTTTCGCTGCTCATTATTTATTTTATTTTTTATAGGATCGGTTAAAATACTAAGAGCAGATTTTTTTTCTTCTTTACCTTTTTTACCATATTCATTCTTTGCTTTCGAATCGGCTACAACCGTTGCAGACATAATTTCTTCATAAGTTTTATAAATTGTCTTAGGCTCGATGTTGTGTTCTATATTGTATTCGGTTTGAATTTCTCTCCGCCTTGCTGTTTCCTTGATCACTTTATCCATTGATTCGGTCATTTTATCGGCATAGAAAATTACAAGCCCGTTCACATTTCTTGCTGTCCTGCCTGCTGTCTGCAGCAAAGATTTTTCAGATCGTAGAAATCCTTCTTTATCTGCATCAAGGATAGCAACAAGTGAAACTTCCGGTAAGTCTAAACCTTCACGAAGTAAATTTACTCCGACAAGCACATCGAAATCCCCAAGCCGCAGCCCTCGTAATATATCAACTCTGTCAAGTGCATCCACTTCACTGTGCATATACTTTACTCTTACTCCTATTCCAAGCAGGTAATCGGTTAAGTCTTCGCTCATTCTTTTCGTAAGTGTAGTAATAAGAACTCTCTCTTTTCTTTCTCTTCTCAATTTAATTTCGTTTATCAAATCATCAATTTGATTTTTTATAGGTCTTACTTGAATTTCAGGATCAAGCAATCCTGTCGGTCTAATAATTTGTTCGACAATCACACCCTCACTTTTTTCAAATTCGTAGTTGCCGGGTGTTGCACTGACATATACAACCTGCTTGACCATTGATTCCCATTCTTCGAACATCATTGGTCTGTTGTCAAGTGCGGAAGGAAGACGGAAGCCATATTCACAAAGAGTTTTCTTTCGCATTCTGTCACCGTTATACATCCCTCCGATTTGAGGAATTGTAACATGTGATTCATCTACAACCAGCAGAAAGTCTTTCGGAAAATAATCAAACAGACATGATGGTCTTGAGCCCGGTGCTCTTCCGTCCATATGACGGGAATAATTTTCTATCCCGCTGCAGTAGCCGACTTCCTGGATCATTTCAATATCAAAATTGGTTCTCTGTTCGATCCTTTGTGCTTCAATAAATTTTCCCTGCGATTTAAAATATTCAATTCGTTCTTCCAGTTCAGTCCGGATATTTTCAATTGCGACTTCAACTCTTTCTTTATTGGTAACGAAATATTTAGCAGGATAAAGAACAACACTTACATCATTGCCGATCACCTTTCCATCAGTTCTGTTTATATAAGAAATCTTTTCGACAACATCATCGAATAACTCTATCCGGATCCCGGTTTCATCTTCATAAGCAGCGATTACTTCGATTGCATCACCACGGACCCTGAACGTTCCCCGCTTGAAATCAACATCATTACGGACATAATGAATGTCAATTAATTTTGAGAGCAGTCTTTTCCGGGAAATTTTATCTCCAGCCTTTACGACTAAAACCTGTTGTGCATATTCGTCCGGTGCACCTATCCCGTAAATACTGCTCACGGATGAAACAATTATGACATCATTTCTTCCTTCAAGAATAGATGCAGTTGCTCTGAGCCGCAGTCTGTCTATCTCCTCGTTTATAGATAAGTCTTTTTGTATGTAAGTATCCGAAGAAGGAATATATGCTTCCGGCTGGTAGTAATCGTAATAAGAAATAAAAAACTCGACACGATTGTTCGGAAAAAATCTTTTGAACTCACCGTAAAGCTGTGCCGCCAAAGTTTTATTATGCGACATAACCAAAACCGGCTTGCCTACATTCTCTATGACATTCGATATTGAAAATGTTTTTCCCGAGCCTGTTACACCGAGAAATGTCTGATGTTTATCTCCGCGGATTACTCCTTCCGTCAATTCTTTAATAGCCTTTGGCTGGTCACCGCTTGGTTTGTAATTTGATTCTAATTTAAAGTCCATCTTTATTTATTATATACCTCTGATTTTGTAATATTATTAAAAGAAATTTCTCAGTAATTATTCTGAAGCTAAAATTATTTTGAGTTTATTTTTTTTAGATACTCTTTTGCAATATGAAGGTTGGAGTTTATAACCAAAGCTTTATCAAAATCATTTCTTGCACTTTCATTATCTCCGGTTTTAAAAAAATATTCTCCCCGCAGAGTATAAGCGTTCCAATCTTCTGGTGAATCCCGGATATATAGATTATAAAAATAAAGAGCTTCAGGTAAAGAATTATTTTTTAAAAAAGATTCGGCTATTTCTCCTGCAAGTTCGCCTTCATTATTTCGATTCGAAATTCCCTTTATGAAAAGATCTTTTGCTTTTGAATATTCACCTGCTTCAAGAAATAACTGTGCGGAAAGCAAATCCGGAAGAGTTTGACTACCTGACTTATATTTATCAAGAAACTTATTGATACTTTGATTTAATACTGCGGGATCTTTCCTGAACTTCTTTATCTTTAGCGCATCTTTTACTATATCGTCCGGAAATAAAATTTTCATTTCTGTAATTTTATTTTCGAGCTTTTCGCTAAAAGTAAATACTTTTCTTATCCTGTCGGTATTTTCTTTATAAGCTTGAATGTATCTGCTAAAAAAAAATATCGGACCGAACCTGATAGATTCAATTAAAGATTTTTTTCCCAATGTAGTTTCAATAATATATGCCATCTGTGTTGCCATCGTATAAAACGGAGCATCTCCGGAATACCCTTCGCTTATCATGCTGTCGGATTTAGAGTAATTATTTTTTTTATAAATGTTTTTGAATGTTTTGTTAAATAATGTAAAGTCTTTTTCAAGCAGATACGAAGGACGCGTTTCGGTTCCTATTGGTCCAATATAATTTGCAGCTCCATTTTCCAAAATATTTGAGAGAACTTTTACAAAGATTCGGTCTTTGTCTTTGACTACAAGCGCATCTACGGAAAGCTGGATTTCTTTTTGTGTAATCATAAAAAGATAATGCCGGATAAATCTTACCAGGTAATCAAAGTCATCACCGAAGTATTCAAGATTGATTATGAGTTTATTATTTTCCCAGAGCCATCCCGGGCTTTTTTTCCCTAACATGAACATTACTTCAGCATTAAGGAAAATGCTGTCGGATAAGTATTCCGATAAAAGCTTTTCAATATCCAGTTTTATATTTCTGTCATTTTGCTTTAGAATGTTTGTTACATTTTCAATTTCTTTTTTATAGACTGAAGTTCCGCCCATATTCCAAAATGATCCGGGGTTCACCCATTTATATATTGAAAAAAGAGAACTGTTCTTCGAAGATTCCGCCAGATAGTATTTTAAATTAGACTTTGAAATTCCATTTAGACTTTTGTCATTAAAAATTATTTTGTACGGGGCAGATTCAAATATTTCTTTTATTGAATTTGTATCGTTATTAAAATATTTCAAAATTGTTTCGACTCCCGAATAATCAAATTTTATTTCAATATTGTTTTTATAATCTCTGATTGGCTGCGGAAGATATACTCTGTTTTCAAATTCAAAAATATTCTTATTATTTTTCGCTTTGATCTCGGAAAGTCTCAGGGCAGCTGATATCAGCCCGCTTAAGTCCTCATCAAAATACATAGTATCCAATAACCCTGAGAGAATTGAATCCCGTATTAAACCTGCTCTTCCGAAATCCGAAATCGCGTTTGAAGATAGTTCTGATAAGTGCTTTAAGGAATCTAACTCTGAAAGCATTTTGAAAATTATTCTTGCCTCAATATTGGAGATTTTATTTTTAAGATCGTTGACTGATTTTATAAGTGAGGGATTTATAATTACAACTTTATTTATTAAATCTTCCCAGCCCCATTGAGAATTAAAATCAAAATCATATTTATTTTGAGGAATAACGTTTGAAGGTGATAAAAAAAATGAGATGAGAATAGTTAAAAGCGACAGTTTGAAAATATAAAATTTGTGAAGAGGCATTTGGATTCGTTAAGTGAAAACATTTATTCAATTGCCGTTACTAAATTTATTTCCCTAAGAATACTGTTTATGCTTCCAAGCTCACCTGCGTCACCGGATTTTACTACTGCCTTTCCTTTAGTATGAGCGATTGTTGCCACCTGTTCACAATGGACGAGGTCATACCCGGTCGCTTTTTGTAACTGTAATATCACATCGTCCCAGGTATGATTGGAGTTGAACAGAATTAATTTTCTTAATTCTTCAGCTGTGTTTTTATAAATTTCTTTTTCAAATATTTTTACTTCCATATAAAATTAAAATTATTTTCTGGAAAATTGGCATAACAATTCACAGATTTGATCCTGCATATATTTTACTCCGTTTGGAGAACCGCCAAATCCGTTCATATCCATATAGAAAATTATTAATTCCTTATCTCTTGAAACAGCATAGCCCGCAAGTGCGCTTACAGAATTTAATGTTCCTGTTTTCGCATGAACATTCTTCTCAGCTTCCGTTCCAATCATTCTGTTTCTTAATGTTCCGTCTTTTCCCGCAATCGATAGAGAGTTATAAAATACATCAAATGATTTAACATCATCATACATATATTTCAATAAGCGGACATACAAATCCGAATTAACCGCATTGTATCTGGATAGTCCCGAACCTTCAACAATCTCAAAAATATTCCTCGGATTTCCCATTGACGTCAAAAAATCTATCACAGCATCTTCACCTTTTGTTAGTGTTCCGGGAGGTGAGCTGTACTCAGCACCTATGACCTTGAAGACAGTTAACGCAGAATGATTGTCACTTTCTTTATTCATTCGGGCAAGAACATCGAACAGAGAATGTGAAGTTAAAGCGATTTGTTTTGAAGCTGTCGGCGTAACTCCGGCGATAACTATTCCATCGATTTTTATATTCTGAGAAAGAAGACTTTGCATAAACAGACTGCCGGCAGAAGAGGCCGGATCAGTGTTACCCGGATTCTTATTAAAATTTATTGCACTGACATAAGGCCAGTTGCCTGAATGCGTATCGCCCTGATAATAATTTGCCAATCCGAAATGCTGATCATCAAGATATGATTCATCATAAATAATATTCCCCGTTACCTCTGTAATATTTTTGGCCCCAACAAGCTTTGCAAGATACACAATGTCGAAAGAGCTTAAATCAGGATCCCCATAACCTTTCAGATAGAGGTTTCCGTTGATTACGCCGTCATTAATATCGCTGTCATCAGTATATGCTACAGTTTTAAAATCAAAGTTAATTCCGAGTACATCAATTGCTGTTGCTGCTGTAACAAGCTTAGTGATTGAGGCAGGTATCATTTTTAATCCGGGATTGTATTCATATAAGAGATCATATTTATCTGCACTGACTATTTGAACCGAAATTGAACATCCTATTGAGCCCACGATTGAATCAATGCTGGCAGTAAGATCATCGACTTTATCCTGAGCAGCAATTTCATTTCTTAAAAATTGAGTGGATAAAGTTAATATACAAAAAAATACAATTAATGTTTTTTTTAGTAATTTATTTTTTTCCATTTTTTTAAAATTATTTTTAATTAATTTCTTTTATAATTATTGTATTTGCTTTCCTCAGAGTTTTTCTCGATTCTTTAAAAGTTATTACTTTTTCTGCTGCAGAAAGTGTGCACCATTTATAATTTATAATTTCTTTATTATCAATTTTAACTTTTTTTGTAAGTGATTTGGCAATAAAGTAGTCAACCGATTTACTGACCTTATCATTGTTCTTGTTAAGAAAGATATAATTCTCTTCAATTAAAATCCTCTTTGATAAGAATTCTACGTTATCGATTCCTGCCTCTTCATGAAGTTCTCTTTTTGCTGTCTCAATTGCTGTTTCATCTTCTTCCCTGTGACCTTTAGCAAAAGACCAGTGTCCTTTTTTATGCTTAAGAATAAGAAATTTCAAAGAACGGGGAAATTTAAAATATAATATTACACCTATTGATTTATCTCTTATTGGGGGCAATGTCTTTATAAAATTTTTATAAACCGATTTTTTCTTTTGATTTATTCCACACATTATCCATTTCATCAAGTGTCATTTGATCGAGAGCAATATTATTATCCGCTGCAAATTTTTCTATTTTTTGAAATCTATCTTTGAATTTTTTTATTGTTCTTCTAAGTGCATCTTCAGGATTAACTTTTAAAAACCTTGAATAGTTCACAATTGAAAATAAAACATCTCCCATCTCATCTTCAATTTCATTCTGCTCTTTTCCCGATTCGACATTTGCCCTAAGTTCGTTTATCTCTTCAATAATTTTTTCAAATACGGGCTCTTCTTGTTTCCAGTCGAAACCAACTTTAGATGCCTTCTCCTGAATTCTATATGCTTTAAGAAGGGCGGGTAGCTCTTTCGGAATGCCGTCAATAACAGATACTCTGCCTTCTTTCTTTTTAAGATTCTCCCAATTCTTTTTAACTTCTTCACTGTCCTTTACCACTACGTCTTCGAAAACATGCGGATGACGCTCTATAAGTTTATTCGTTTCAAACCTGATAACATCTTCAAGAGTGAACTCATTTTTTTCTTCGGCAATATTAGAATGAAAAACGACCTGCAATAGAATATCACCCAATTCTTTTTTCAGCTCGGTGATATTATTTTCATCTATTGCTTCGAGAACTTCATATGTTTCTTCCAGCAAACATCTTCTTAATGATAAATGAGTTTGAATCCTATCCCAGGGACAATCTTTTCTTAATCGCTTTACAATCTTTACAAACTCTTCGAACTCTTTCATTGTATTTTCTTTATTCACAATTTTAGTTTATAAAAGATAAAAATTTTAATCAATTTTTTCAGTGTGGAAAGGAAGGACACAAATAAATTCTCTGTACACGTCAAAAAATTATTCTCGCAGAAATATGCAGATGTGAGTCACAGATAATACGTCTTTAATCCTTATGTCCGCGAAAATTTGCGGTACCTTTTTTGCTTTATATATTCCCACAGCGTTAGCATTTGCATCTGTTATATTATCTGTTCGACCAAATCGCAAATGTACTTTTCCTGTGAATCATCAATGAATACCATTTCTTTAAGATTAAAAACAAATTTAAATTTTTTTCTAAATATGGGATAGTTATATTATGCATATCATAACATTATAATTATATTAAATAGAATGTGTTTACTGGAAAAAATATAAAATTTAGAATCAATGGGAAGTTAAATGAAGTAATAAAATTAAGACCTGTTTCACCCGCGTTATGACTATTTATTGTTGACAACAATCTACAGCATTAAGCCATTTTAAATTCAAATGAAAAGACGATTACAAATTTCAAACGCTTTCGCTTTAGTGGTAACTATAGCAATAAATTACATTTCAAACACAGGAATATTTAATGGAAATACGATCTCATCTGTTTCCGCAAAGTATAATAATTTATTAACGCCTGCCTCATATGCATTTTCAATCTGGGGATTAATTTATTTGTGTCTTACTGCATTTGTAATATATCAAGGAATAAGTTTTTTTAAAAAAGAAAATTCTCCGAAAGTTGTATTGCAGATCGGCTGGTGGTTTGTAATCTCTTGTGCAGTTAATTGCCTTTGGATTTTTGCGTGGCTGAATGATTACATCGGGATTTCAGTTGTTCTGATGATCATTTTATTATTTTCATTATTAAAAATAATAATTAATACGCGTATGGAACTGGATGATCCTGATTTTAAAACAATCGGTTTTGTGTGGTGGCCGTTTTCAATTTATTCGGGATGGGTCACGATTGCATTGATAGTCAATGTCTCGGCATATCTTACAAAAATCCAATGGGATGGATTCGGATTTTCAAATCTGACATGGGCAATTATTATGGTGTGCATCGCAGGAGTAGTGAATATTTTCATGACATGGAAGCGCAACATGAGGGAATTTGGATTTGTCGGGGTTTGGGCTTTGATCGCGATTGGAGTCGCTAATATTGAGAGATCTCCGCCGCTTTTCGTATTTGCTATTATCATGGGAGCGTTATTATTCATAAGCAGTTCAGCACATGCATATATAAATCGTGAGTATGCTCCATGTAGAATAAGATGAAATTAAAGTACGAACATTAGACATAACAGCAAAGCAAAAAATATAAATTGTTACAAGAGCTTAAAAAAAGTATGGTTTTAAATAATTTATTAATTTGTCCTCCGTTTATTCAAACAACAATGCCGGCAGAATTATTGGAGTTATGATCTGTTGCTGCAAAAATATATAATAACAATATTTGATAGTCATGGAATATTTTAAAATAATAAAAGGTGACAGCCCGCTTATAGGAGCCGCTATTCATTGCGGGCATCTGGTGAGGAATGAGATCAAAGATAAATTTTCTATTTCGGATGATGAGAGACTGAGGGAAGAGGATCCTTTCACTGATAAGTTTATTGAA
This sequence comes from Bacteroidota bacterium, assembly GCA_030855105.1. Taxonomy (GTDB): domain Bacteria; phylum Bacteroidota; class Ignavibacteria; order Tepidaquicellales; family Tepidaquicellaceae; genus JAGPCH01. The sequence goes on from JALYRX010000007.1 coordinate 20,708, forward strand.
TTTGCTCCGGCAAAAATTATTGTTAACACTTCAAGATTTGAATTTGATCTTAACCGGCCGGAAGATAAAGCAGTTTACTTAAAACCCGAAGATGCCTGGGGACTTAAGATCTGGAACGAAATACCTTCAAGGAACAATATTGATGATTCGCTTTTATCATATAAAAAGTTTTATGAAGAAATAAGAACTATGATCAAGGATTATGTAAGCCGGTATAAAAAAATTTTTATATATGACGTTCATTCTTACAATCACATGAGAAACGGTCCGGATGGTGCTGCCGGTGATCCTTCAAAAAATCCTGATGTTAATATTGGTACCGGAAACATTGATAGTATATATTGGAAAGATTTAATAAATGATTTTATAAATGATCTCAAAGAGTTTGATTTCAAAGGTGCGAAACCTGATATCAGGGAAAACATTAAATTCAAAGGCGGTTACTTTTCCAAATGGATAAATGAAAATTTCGGAAATGATGTCTGCGTGTTATCAGTCGAATTCAAAAAAACCTTTATGAATGAATGGACAGGTGAAGTATATAAAGATAAAGTTGAATTAATAAATAATGCATTAACATCGACAATGCCCGGCGTTTTAAGTAACCTAAAATAGTGCGGCTAAAACTTTATGAAAAATGAATCAAAGAATATTATAATTATTACAGACAGCTTCATTGAAAATATATGCGCATTATTAAAAAATGGTAAAGCCGTTAACAAACTTCTTCCGGGAAACGGAAGGATACATATTGACAGGAAACTTCCTTTCATCAGTATTTACAGGAAACCCTTAACATATACCGACGAAGGCACTCAAAGCCTGATATATGGCACTTCTTCTTATATCAATGGCGGTTCAATATCTGATGAAGAATTCTCTAAGCTCCTAAAAGCAATTGCAGGAACACTTTCGAACTTTTTTCATTCTTTTCTGATTCTTGAAATCTGGGAGGAAGATGAAAATAATTTAAGAAGTGCAAATGTACTCAACTCTTTAAAACCGAACTTCAGAATTTTGTCGAATGAAAGAGAAGGAAGTGATATCTTTAGTACAATTCAAATTCTTAAAAAGAGTTTATTATCCATTTCAATACATAAGCAGCATTCAGATGTTGAATTTCTTTTTAGTAAAAATATTAATCCGCCCGGACGTGACCCATTGATCGGTTTAAGGGAATTAAAAAAAATGAATTGTTACATGGCTGGACTTGAAGTCAGACCGGTTTATAAAAATATTCTGACAAATAAATTCTATCCTCAGGTGCTTGTGATACTTTCGGGACAAATGGTTCATGTTCTTAACAGCGCCTTCTTTGAATTTTCAAAAAAACTCACTACTCACGAAGCAAAACATTTTTATGCGCTTGGCAAAAGTTCATTCGTAAAACAGGTGGGTAACTCCGACAAAAAACTTGCAGCGCTTTGCGACCTATATGATTTTATTATTCAGGTAAGTCCTATCAATGAAGCTGAGGCCAGAGCTGATTTTCAGCGGAGCAAAAATAAAAAAATTCCTGTGTTTTATTACAGGCCGCTTTCATTTAATCCATCGGAGTTTAAAAAAGCATTATGGAATATTCCAATTAACGAGATCGAAGATCCCGCAATCAAAAATTTATTCAGCGGGAAAAGAGATGAAGTTGATCTTCAAATTTCAATGATGATTAATATTGACAACCCGGGATTCCATTACGGAAGTCTTCAGCTTTATGGTAATGTCAATAAAAGTCTGAGTAAAATTGCAGATGAAATTTTAACTATATTTGGCCGGAAGCATCACACCGGAAAAAGTAAAATAATTAATGCAGCAGAGTTTTATAAATATGTTATTAAAGAATTTGACTATTACAGATCCATTTATCCTTTATTCAAACCGCACGCAGAGATAAACAAAGATATGTTTTCGGGATTAATAGTAAGTAAGAATAAATTATTAATAGGAAAAGAATTTACCGTACCGGAACCCCGAATGGAAGCATTGATTCAGCATGAGGTCGGCACGCATCTCTTAACTTATTTCAACGGACTTGCACAACCGTTCAAGCAGCTGCACACGGGGCTTTCGGGTTATGAAGAACTGCAGGAAGGATTAGCGGTTCTTTCGGAATATCTTTCGGGAGGTTTAAATATATTTAGATTAAGATTACTTGCTGCAAGAGTTAAGGCAGCAGAATATATGATTGATGGCGCTGATTTTGTCGAATCGTTTCATAATCTTGTCAGAAATTATGGCTTTACTGAATTTGTAGCTTTTACCATTTCAATGAGAATTTACAGAGGCGGTGGATTGACAAAGGATATTATTTATTTGAGAGGTTTTATGGAGATACTTAAATATATAGAAAAAGGCGAAGATATTGAACCGTTATTTGCCGGGAAAATTTCTCTTTCGCAGGTTTCAATAATGAAAGAACTTGAACTAAGGGGAATTCTAAAGCCTGTTCCTCTACTGCCAAGATATCTTAAGAATGAAGAAGCTGTAAACCGTCTAAAGGCACTGCAGACAGGCTATTCAATAATAAATTATTTCAAACACATAAAACAAAACCAATAAAATGAAATTAGCTTTAATTGTAAATGATATACTGACAGAACTTACCGGTTATACAACAACACGTCTTGCATTAACCGCAACAAACATGGGTCATTCTGTCTCGGTAATGGGGTGCGGAGATCTTTCTTACAATCCTGATGGAAAAATTTATGGTCTTGCAAAAACCGTAAAGAAAAATGCGACCGCAACTTCTTATATTAAAGACCTGCAGGGTAACTCTGTTAATAAAGTTCTGCTGGATGAATTTGATGCAGTGCTATTGCGGAATGATCCGGCTGCTGATATTCAGCGGCCGTGGGCGCAGCATACGGGTGTGACCTTCGGAAAATTATTAGTAAGCTGCGGAGTAATAGTTTTGAATGATCCCGATGGTCTTGCAAAGGCAGTTAACAAAATGTATTTCCAATCTTATCCGGAAAAAGTAAGGCCTCAGACATTGATATCACGCGATCAGGAGGAGATTAAAAATTTTGCAAAGGAACATAGTGGAAAAATTGTGTTGAAACCTTTACAGGGTTCCGGAGGGCAAAGTGTTTTTCTTGTTCATCAAAAGGAAAATGCAAACCTCAATCAGATGATTGAAGCAATTTCAAGGGACGGCTATGTGATTGCCCAGGAGTACTTGCCTAAAGCTGCCGAAGGAGATACACGGCTTTTTATGATGAACGGCAAGCCTATGATGTATAAAGGAAAATATGCCGCTTTCCGCAGACTGAGGAATGAAGGAGACGTGCGGAGTAATATTCATGCGGGAGGCCAGATGGTCCAGGCAAAGATAACAGATGAAATGCTTGAAGTTGCTGAGATAGTAAGACCTAAATTAGTTCGTGACGGGATGTTCTTAGCCGGACTTGATATAGTCGGAAATAAGCTGATGGAGATAAATGTTTTCAGTCCCGGCGGACTCGGAAGCGCTCAGAAATTTGAAGGCGTGAATTTTTCACAATGCGTAATCAATGCAATTGAAGAAAAAGTACGGTATATGAAATATTATAATAAAAAATTTGATAACGTGCAGATAGCGACTCTGTAAGGTTTTGCCTTCACTTATTGTCGTAATTTTTCAATAAACTTCATCATGAGTTCCGATAGTAAGTAAATCTATTACAGTTTCATTTTTTAATTTTCTGAAATTGTATGATTATTCTTAAATTCATAGGTTAAACTTATCGACCATAATTCTTTAAATTCACCTTTTAGTTGTGAGTTTTTAAAAGATGGAACAAAAGATTTTCGGATAGAATTTGTAAAACGTCGGAGAGCTTATTTCTCAATGAGGAATTCCGGAAATTAACTTCGCAGAATATCTATTAAATTTTTTTGTCATATTTAACTTCATCATCAATTGCTTTCATAACTTCTTTAAAGTCTCCGGTAATATAATTTCCATTTTTGATGTCTCTTTGAGCTTCTTTAATATTTTCTGATTGCATTTGTAATTTTGTTTAGTACATGGAGCTTATTTAAAGACAGCTTAATTGGTGTAATGTACGGAGTTCCCTCAGCTATCAACACTGAAGAACTTAAACTAAAACTCATGAAAATATCCGGAGTTTCAGATGTGCATCATATTCATATCTGGAGTCTGAGTACAAATGAATATGCCTGCACCTGTCCATATCATCACAGAGAATGAAAATAATTTAACAGTCATTAAACAGGAAATAAAAGAAGCGCTGATACATAATGGGATTACGCACAGTACGCTGGAGTTTGAAACACTCAATGAAGATTGTAATGACGACGAGCTGCAAAATAAAATTGATTAATACTACACTATACCTGCACTCACTAAAATATTAAAGATTCAATACCAGTAAAAGAATTACGAAAAGGTACAAACAGATACAAACAGAAATATGAATCTAGTTCATTGATTATAAGAAATAATATCTTTAGCTTCATCCCAATTTATTTTTCTGATGTTTGAATTTTCTTACTATATAAAAATCTTCATTGCTATATTAGTCCTTGTTAATCCATTCGAAGGTATTCCGGTTTTTATTTCGAGTACCAGCAGTCTCTCAAGGCAGCAAAAAACTGCAATTGCCAGGAAGGCTTCTTTTGCGGTTTTTATTATTCTTATTGTCTCTCTTTTTTTCGGAAGATATCTGCTTGAGCTTTTCGGAATAAGCATTTCTTCCTTTTCTTTGGCAGGAGGGATTATAATTTTTATTATTGCTCTTCAAATGGTGATAGGTAAGTTCGAGTCAGGTGAAAAGAGTTTGCCCGATAAACCTGATTTGGATTACACTGATATTGCTGTGGTTCCTCTTGCAATTCCCCTCCTTGCTGGTCCTGGTGCAATAAGTAGTGTAATAGTTTATGGAAGCAGAAGTACAGGAATTATAGATGATATCATTCTTTCGGGAATTGTGTTATTAATTGCAGTTACCATTATGGTTTCATTAAACACTACAACGAGAATGGAAAAAGTTCTTACATCAACACGGGTAAAAATTATAACCAAAATTTCCGGACTCCTTGTTGCCGCAATTGCCGTTGAACTTATATTTACAGCTGTTATGAATTTGATCAAACTGCATGCAAATTAAAAAAAACATTTCTTTATCCCGGATTTTCATTAAAGATTGTAAAACACAAAAGACAATAAGAACACAAGGCTTTTAAACTCAAAAAAGATTGTAAAAAAAAAAAAGCGAACTTGTGTAAATACATTGGTGCTTTGCGCTTAAATAAGATTTATTTTTTAATTAACGATTTGGGTTTATACAACTAATTAAGAATTTGAATTGGATTTCGCCCGGAAAGTATTTCTTCATCAGTTTTTCTCAAATTATTTTGCCATATAACTCTCCAGGTTATTCAGAATCTGCTCAAATGCATCAGGTGTAATTTTTATGTCTCCTGTAAAGGGATGATCCAGTGCCACTATCATTAAAATCACAATTGAATTTGTCATTGCAAAAAGCGACGTCATTGTTGCCTGAATTGTAAAACTTTTTGTTCCGAAAAATAAAGAAAAACCAATTGAAGTAAGAGCTCCTAAAATTATTACAGTCCATATTATCGCGGGGATGTGATTCTGGCTGCTTAAAATTCTTAACCTTCTGTAATCAGTAATGTCATTAAGTTTATCTAATGACTCTGCAAAATAAATTTTTTCTTTTTCTGTTTTAATGGAGTCCATACTGCTGAATATTTTCCAGATCTCTATCAGCTTTTGTTTTGAGTTGGGATTTGACTTATCAATGCTGAGCAGCGGCCAGTCTTCATTTATTACACTTCGTGTATACTCAAGGATATTTTCTTTTATAAGAAGCTGGCTTGCCTGGGGAAGACCTTCGCTGTCAAGAAATAAATTCTGTAAAATGTTGGCTTCGTTTTCGCAATAATTTTTCGCCATATTATAATCTTCCCATGTTGCAATTACTACGAATGCAATCAGCACTGCATAAATCAGCCCGAGAGCATTAAACAAAAATCCGCCTACTTCATGATTTTCCTGAGTGGATTCCCACGGTAGCTTTTTGCGGATGATTAAAAGTGCGGTAATTGAAACGGCAGCTCCGGCTAAAATGGCGATAATGCACATTACAAAAGTCGGAAGGCTTAAAAAATCATGAAGCATAATTTTTTTTGTTAAACAGAAAGTTTAATAATTTTTTAGAATGGATTAAATTTAACAATAATTGAAAGCTGATCTTTTGAATTTGTAATCAGGGAAATCACAATTACTTACCCTTAACATTGAGCGGTTCTTTCTCAGTCTCTTCGGGCTTATCAATTAATTCTTTCTGTGCTTTCAATTCGGCAATTCTTTTCTTTTCTGCTTTTGAAATGAAGCCAACTGAAATCAGAATGAATAAAAGAGAAATCCAGTCTTCCGTGGCAGGAAATTTTCCTCCAAAGAAATAAAAATACAAAAGAGTAGCAGCTGTCCCTGCAATCAATGATGTCAGTCGGTTAACTAAACCGGCAAATGTTGCAGTCCTTCCCTTGAACATAAATATAAAAACTGAAAAGAAAGCCAGAGCTCCGAAAGCAGTTCCCGCAAGAATTACCCAGCCCCACAAAGAATCAGGTGATTGAAACGCTCCTGTAAATTCCGTAATCTGTTTATTTTGCCAGCCGAACAATTCGGGAGAATAATAAAATAATAATCCTATTATCAGCATCGTTACAGTTGCAGCAATTTGCTCTACCGCAAAGAAACCTTTGTTATCCTGCTTTACTCCCTTTCCTCTGGTATTCTTGTAATAATTCATAATATATATTCGGATAAAATAAGCTATGATATAACTCACAAGAATTGTAACAGCTGCAGCATTATAAATAAAATCAAAGCCGCCTCCCTTGCCGTAGAAAATATTTATTGCAACTGCAATCAGTGCAAATATAACAGCAATATTTTCTTCCATATACACGCGCTTCTTTAGAATTTTTTGCCTGATTTGTATTGCATCCACTATACGGCTTATGATTATGACACTTCCCCGCATAATCACCATTGCTACCATTACGGAAATCGGGAGAGAATACATGAGTGTTGTTGTGGGAATTACTACGGCAGTACAGACACCCGAAGGAATTATGTATAAGAATTCTTCGGGAATTTTAAAACCAAAAAAATTTATAAGATTATTAGTCTGAAGCTTATACCATTTCAATGATAACACAATAATCAGAGCGAGTAAATTTCCTCCGATAGTGCTGAATACAAGATACTGCATCTCGGGCATTCCTATTCCAAGAAAATATTTTACGCTGATCCCTGTGATCACATAAAAAACAAAGTACCCGATGCAAAGCTGAATTAACCTGCCCGTGCTGCCTTCAACGGTTTTCCACATAATTTTTACGCTGCTAAAAATTTGTATTAATATAACATTTCTGAATTAATTTTCAACCATGAATATTAATAAATACAGACCTAATCCTAAGCTGCTTATAATTTTATGATAGGTACCGCCCTTTCTTCCCAAGGGTAAAACTAACATAGAAAGTAAGGACGAAGAACATAGAAATATTTCTAGTGACGTAAGATTAACAAAGATCAGAATTAAAACCAAATTCAGTATTATTGCCGCGAAGAATATTTGATGGGTTCGCTTCGTCATTGAAATAAGTTTAAAATGTAGAAGCCAGCCGATGAGATAATTAGTTATGTAAAGAAAAAGACCGGTGTAGAGAAGATAGTTGATAATTGATAGTTGATAGTTGATAATTGACAATTGATAGTTGACAATTGATAGTTGATAATTGACAATTGATAATTGATAATTGATAATTGATAATTGACAATTGATAGTTGATAATTGACAATTGATAATTGATAATTGATAATTGATAATTGATTTACAATTTTCGATTTAACGATTTACATTCATGATTTACGATTTACGATTTACGATTTATGATTTTACGATTTATGATTTTACGATTTATGATTTTACGATTTATGATTTTACGATTTACGATTTTACGATTTTACAATTTTCGATTCACGATTTCGAAATAAATCTCCGAATTGATTTTTAAATGCAAGTTCATTTATATCTTTGCGTTGTGAAGATTTCCAATCAATTGCCGGTCGTTTCATATTTGGGTCGACATATCCCATTCTGAATATCGCCATCATTTCATAACCATCAGGCACTTTGAGCATATCGGAAATAGCTTTCCAGTTTTCGGGAATTTCTCCCGGAGTAGATATGAATTGCATACCCATTCCAATTGCCGTAGTCGATAGCCACAGAGTCTGAATCACGGCACCCATAGAGATAACAGAATAAAATCCTGAAAGCTCTCCCTTTTTATATTCATCTTTTGTAAGAAGAATTATAAAAAGTAGCGGCGATGTTGCAACTAATTTCTCTTCATCATTGCCGAGAATTCTCGAAATTTTAAATCGTGAAATAATTTTTCCGCCGGCTTCCGAAAAAATACTTTTTGCGAAGGGTTTTAAAAAAACAGGTAAGTGATCAATATGAATTCCGTCTTTTGTTTTCTCGATCTCTTCTTCACTAAATCTGAAATATTTTCTGTATTGTTTCCAGAACCTACCGTCATCCATAAGCTGGACCATTGAATCGCCGGCAATCTTTGCAATCTTTTTTATAATGCTTTCATCTTCGATGACTATAAATCTCCATGGCTGAGAATTAAAATGACTCGGCGAGTGGGAAGCCATTTTTACCAACAGCTCAGCGTGATCCTGCGTAACTTTTTTATCTGTAAAAGCAGTGTTTGTTGTTTTACGGGTTACAATTGCATCGAAGAGGTCCAATTTTTTTTTAGTTTATTGCTTTCAACAATTATAAATCTATAGGAAAATTACCTTCCAAAGTCATCATCTATCCTTCTTATATCTTCTTCATCGGATGGATTATCCGGAAATTGATGAACCCAAATTTCTGCAATAATACCCCAGTCGTCAAGACCCACCAGTCTATGCCGTGTTCCGAGTTTTAATTCTATCATTTCATTGTCATTATAGATTTTCATTTCATCCGGCTGAGCATCGTTGTCACTAGTATAAATTCCTACCGGACCTTTTACTATCAGCCATAGTTCGGATCTTCTTTCATGAACCTGCCACGATAATTTTTTACCGGGAGCAACAACTAAAATCTTTGGACTCACATTTAACTTTGAAATATTAAACGGCCACTCTACTCCTGAAAAATAAACTGACAAAAATTCATCTAAACTTTCATTTGAAATTCTAAAAAAGCCGCCCCATGGTCTTTCGAAATCCTCGCTGTCAATTTTCAGATTTTTTCCGTATAAATCTTTTTTAACTTGCGTGTGAATTTTTTCCTTGTTATCCATTAATGTTTATCCAAACTTTTATTTTAAAATTTTATTTAAAATTTCCGAAACTTAATGACAGCACAAATTATCACTACGTCTTGAGAATACCGAAGCATTATTTGTCAAAATACAAAACTTGATTTTAAAAAAATATAGTAGAGTTGGTTTTGGAAAATTTCCCGTTGAGTGATTTATCTATTGTTATAACTATTAGACTGTAGATTTTCGTGAGGCTATAAATTTTTGAAAAGAATCTACGCCATTACTTCATTTAGATCAGGAAGTTTTCCGAATCGTTTTAAAGTAAGTATATGCGAGTACAATGCTTCTTTCAAAGTTTCATTCTCAAGATATGGGATCCCGAATTCTTCGGCAGTTTCTTTTACTATGTCGGCAATGTTAGGGTAGTGGACATGACAAATCCTTGGAAACAAATGATGCTCGACCTGGTAATTAAGTCCGCCGAGATACCATGAAAGCATTTTATTGTTTCGTGAAAAATTACATGTAGTATTAAGCTGGTGAATAGCCCAGTGATTTTCAATCGTTCCTTCATCTGTCGGCAACGGGTGTTCGGTTTCTTCGACTGTATGTGCAAGCTGGAAGGTAGTGGAAAGTATTACACTTGCAAAGAAGTGCATTATGAAAAATCCTAAAAATACTTCAAAGAAAGGGATATTGAAAATTAAAGAAGGTGCAACGAGGAATAAGAAAAAATAAAATACTTTAACGGAAAATATTTTAAACAGTGTTTGAATGTCCTGCCATGTGGAACTCTTCGGATAAACACCGGATTTTTTAAACTGGTAGAACTGAAAAAAATCTTTGAAGAATGCCCAATACAAAGTTAACAATCCGTAAAGCCCGAAAGCATAAAAATACTGAATTTTATGAAATGGCTTTACAGGAGTGTGAGGTGAAAAGCGGAGAACAAGCCGGTCATTTATGTCTTCATCCATATGAACGATATTTGTGTAAGTATGATGAAGTATATTGTGCTGCATTTTCCAGTTTTCAACGTATCCTCCGAGCAGATTCAGTGTGTGTCCGACAAGAAAATTAATTTTTTTATTTGAAGAATATGCTCCGTGATTTGCATCGTGCATTACACTCATTCCGATCCCGGAAAGTCCAAGACCCATTATTACCCATAGCAACAGGCATATCCATAACGGCGGATTAAAAATTAGAATTAAAGCGAACGGTGTAAAATAAATGAGGAGCATTGAAATGGTTTTTACAACCATTGTTGCATTGGCATGCTTTGACAGATTATTCTTTATGAAATACTGATCAACTCTTGCTTTTAAGACATCAAAAAAAGAACTCTTATCTTTACTGATGAACTTTACTTTTCCTTTGAGCTTCAATTATAGTACTGTGTAGAATTAAAGATTTGTAAATAACGCTTAAAAATTTTATACAAAGTATACAATTTTGATTAATATTAAAAGACCTTAAAATATACTTTTATAATTTTTTAAATATGGGAAGCTAGTTTGCCACGTCATTCATAAATTCATTTATATCTGTCAGCATCTTGCGAAAGTGTTTTTGCTTAATCACTTTCGTAAATTTCATGAAGTCTCTTTTAAAATAAAAATGTCAGCCAATATTCTTTTTTAAAAAATCTTCTTACGTCTTGTGTATTTTTATAAGAAGAAGTAATTTCAGTGGAGGTTGTTAATTTTTCAGAATGCCAGTCGAATGTATTTAATTTAGCCATTTAGTCGTTAATATCTTTTTCCAATTATAAAACTTTCGGAAATAAATCAAGCCCCCTTCAATCCAAATTTAAATTTATTTTAATAACCATTTCAAATGAGTATTTTGCACCATTATAAAAACTAAAGGAAAAAGATATTTAATGGCTGAAAAATTTAAAAACCTTATCAACGGTGAATGGAAAAATTCAATAAACGGAGACACTTTCGAAAACCGAAATCCTGCGAAATGGAATGATGATCTAATCGGAATATTTCCATCATCTTCAAAAGAAGATGTTGACGAAGCTGTTGCCGCTGCAAAAGCAGCGTTCGAAAAATGGCGTCTAGTTCCTGCACCTAAGAGAGGTGATATATTAAAAGTTGTCGGTGATAAAATGCTCGAAAGGAAAGATGAAATTGCTCATGAGATGACACGTGAGATGGGAAAGGTTTTTGCCGAAACAAAAGGAGACGTACAGGAAGGAATTGATACTGCCTATTATGCGGCTTCAGAAGGAAGAAGATTATTTGGATACAATGCTCCCAGCGAACTTCCGAATAAAATGAATCTGAGTTTCAGAGTTCCGATAGGTGTCGGCGGGTTTATTACACCATGGAATTTTCCAATGGCAATTCCAACATGGAAAATGTTTCCCGCATTGGTCTGCGGAAATACCTGTGTGTTCAAGCCGGCAGAGCTTACTCCGAAAACCGCTGCTACACTCGTTGAAATAATTGATTCTGCAATGAGAGAAGTTCTTGGAAAAGATTATATCCCGGGAGTTATAAATATTGTTCACGGCAAAGGAAAGATCGTTGGTGAAGCAATAATTTCGCATCAGGATATTGATTTGATTTCGTTTACCGGCTCGACTGCAGTTGGAAAGAGAATTAATGAAGTTGCAGGTGCAAGTTTGAAAAGAGTTTCACTCGAGCTCGGCGGGAAGAATGCACAAATTGTAATGGATGATGCAGACCAGGAGCTTGCTATTGATGCAGTACTTTGGGGAGCATTCGGTACAACAGGTCAGAGGTGCACTGCGACATCGCGTTTGATACTTCATAAAGATATTTACGATGAATTTATTACAAAGCTTATTGACAGGGTAAAAAAATTAAAGCTCGGTTACGGAAATAATAAAGGTGTTGACGTTGGACCTTGTATAAGCGAAGCACAGAGAGAGACTGTAAATTATTATGTCGGAGTGGGAAAAAATGAAGACAAAGCTAAACTTGCGGTTGGCGGCGAATATGCAAAAGAAGGCGAGCTTGCTAACGGTTGGTTTTATCTTCCGACAATATTTATTGATGTAAAACCCGGAATGCGGATCGAGCAGGAAGAAATTTTCGGACCGGTTCTTTCAGTAATTAAATGCAAAGACCTTGAAGATGCAATAAATATTTTAAACGATACTCAGTACGGATTGTCATCAAGCATTTTTACAAATAATGTCAATGATGCGTTTACAGCTATTCGGGATATCAAAGCAGGAATAACTTATGTCAACGGTGCAACCATCGGAGCCGAAGCTCACATGCCGTTCGGCGGCGTGAAGCAGACTGGCAACGGTCACAGGGAAGGCGGCTGGACAGTGTATGATTTTTATACAGAATGGAAAGCAGTATACATTGATTACTCGGGCAAGCTGCAGAGAGCGCAAATTGATAATTATTAAGTTGATTAAATTTTCCTTGGCTTATAAAAGAATAATTTTAAAATTAACGGAAAGAACTATAAATAAAATTGTTTTAATGAGTAAAAAAATATTTCTAATAATATTTTCCTTCTTTATCGTCCGAACTATTTTTCCGCAGTCAGTTCCGGTTGATAATAAAAAAAATAAATTCAATATCTCCAATTACATCGGTTTCGCGCCTTCACAGTCGGAAGTAACGTTCTATATTGGGACTTCCGGAAAAGTTATTGATAAGATTGCAGTTGGGTTGAAAGGAGGAATATATAATTATGATATCACTATTGATGAAGCATCTTCTGCTATATTTGAAAAAATTTATTATGCAACATATTCAAACCCAGGATTTTATACAGCCATAGGTGTCCCTATCGTAAAGCAAAACTTCACTTACGCCGGCTCGATAACCGGTGAATATTTTTTTAAAAAAAATCTTTCGGTTGAGTTTTCAGCGGGATTAAAATATTATCTTCAAAAAAGTTATACGTCAACTTTAGACTGGACGGTTCCTTATGAATATGCTCCGATTTCCGATGATTATACTTTTAGTAATATAGGTATTGTTGAAGAAAAAGATATTTATAAGGCCTATTATTCTGCAGGCTTCAATTATACAGTTAACAACTTTAAAATGGGAATATTCGGAGACAACATTTATTCTTTTGGAGCAAACATTGGAATTTTATTTTGAAATTAAAAATCATGATATCTAAAATAATTTTCATTTTACTTCTTCTATTTATTTTAAATCAAACTCTGATCTCGCAGGACAAAGGACTTGGATTTAAAGGCGGAATTACTTTGTCTAATTTTACCAGTATAAAAAGTCCTATTACAGATTCGGAATTTCCGATAGATTCAAAAATCAGTTTTAATGCCGGAGTATTTATAGATGTTTTTAAAAAAGAAAATTTAGTAGTTTCATCCGGGCTTTATTTTAACAGGAAAGCAGGTCTGGTAGATGTTTCAATTATCGGAATTCCGATTTACGGCGGAGTCGATTTCACAATAGATTATCTTGAATATGGCATTCCTTTAAAATATAATTTTACAAAATCTAATTTTATTCCTTATATTTTCTTGGAGCCCAGGGTAAGTTTTTATCTGGGAAGCAACTTTAGCAATGACAAAGATTCAATTCCTCAATATTATCAAACAACAGTTAAAGAAGATTTAACAAAGTTTGGAGCAGGACTTTCAACAGGAATCGGGTCGGAAATAAAACTGGATAAAAAAATATCAATACTTTTTGAAGCTCAGTTTTCTCCGGATTTTTTTTATACTTACTCGACAGATTTTATTAAGACAAAAAGCAATTCACTGGAATTCAGGATTGGTTTAAAATTTTACTAAATTAAATAACATAACTTTATTCAACATGAAAAAAAATCTTGCAATATTTTCTATAGTTTTTTTATTTAACCTTTCGGAAGGTTTTTCCCAATTAGAACCTTCAGAAAATCTCCGATTGGGAATTGCTTCGGTGCAGGCAAGAGATTACTCAGAGGCAGTTAATTATCTTAACCAGTTTTTGCAATCCAATCCGCAAAATCCCGTGGCAAGGTATAATCGTGCTATTGCGTATTTTTATTTAGAAGATTACAGCAACGCATTGACAGATGCGCAATCGGCCGTCGAAAGCAACGCAAATTACCAGGAGGCGTTCAACATCAGGGGAATGATTTATGCCGCTATGAATAATTATTCCGAAGCAATATCTGATTTTACTACGGCAATCAATTTAACTCCGAACTACGGCGAGGCATATATGAACCGAGCCATGACATATAAATCAATGAAGGATTATGGAATGGCTGTTTCCGATTTTAATAGTGTATTAACTGTAAATCCAACTATGCTCGATGCTTACTTTTATATTGCTGAGGTTTTGGTTGAATTACAAAACTACACCGAAGCTATAAATAACTTAAATATTTATATTCAAAATAATTCCAGCAGGGCTTCAGCTTTTTCTACAAGAGGGATTGCTTATTATCAGCTCGGGAAATATGATGAAGCTGCGTCGGATTTTGAAATAGCCATTAAACTGAATCCGAACCTTGAAAATGATTTCTCACATCTTCTTAAGGATGCAAAGCAAAGAGCAGAAAATAAATAATTCTGATAGCACTATACGGCAAAGTGTTGATAAGTTAAATGAAAAATTTGACGTTTGTCCTAATTGTAATCGCATTGTTTTTTTTGTTTGGGTTCACGGACATTATCAATGCGGAACGTGCAAGTCGGTGGTAATAAGCTGCTGCGAAGGAGTGGTTGAGTAAGCAAAGTTAGGGAAAATTTTAAAAGGCAAGTAAAGTATTATTAAAGCAGGGAGAGGATTCTATATGAAAAATTTGATTTGCTTTATTTTAATTTGGGCGGGATTAAATTGGTCAGGCTGCAAGAGCAAGGATTCGACGGAAGAAATTAAAATTAAGAAGAATGAAGTTATTGAGCAAAATAATAACCGCACAACAGAAGAAGAGAAGACAGATGATGACAAGTCAGGTGAAAGATTATCCAAACAAATCATTACATCAAAGGAAGTCAAGCAGCACATTGGGGATTCGATAACAATTAAAGGATTTGTTGCAGACGTATTCATGACGGACAAGGTCGCATACCTGAACTTTGAAAATAAATTTCCAAAAAATGTTTTTGCATGTGCGGTATTTTCGTCTAAGTTTGAAGAATTTGGAGATCTTTCAAAGTACAAAAATAAAAATGTTGAAGTCACAGGAAAAATATCCACATATAAAAATAAGCCACAGGTAATTTTAGAATCGAATAGTCAAATTAAAATAATCCCATAGTTAAATATGAAGCAATCGGGATATGTAACAATCTTCGGAAAGCCCAATGCCGGCAAATCCACTCTAATCAATGCTTTGCTCAACTTCAATTTATCCATTGTAAATCATAAAGTTCAGACAACCCGAGATAAAATTCTTGGTATTTTAAATGGTGAAAATTATCAGATTGTTTTTGTAGACACACCGGGAATACTCGAACCAAAGTATGAACTGCAAAAATTTATGCTTGCGGAATTAAAAGCATCACTGGAAGAAGCTGATTTGGTTATCCATATTGTCGATGCTGCAAAGGTAAATTTTGACGAGCTGAAAAAGGTTAATGAAGATTATAAAGATTTATTGATTAATAAAAAACGAATAATCGTTTTAAATAAAATTGATTTGATTAATAAAGACAACTTGCTCCCTTTAATTGAAAGACTTAAAAATGATTTTAACTATGAGGAGATCGTTCCTGTCTCGGCATTAAAGGATGAAAATATTGAAGAGTTAAAAAAAATTATTCTCACATATATTCCCACAGGAGAATTTTTTTATGATAAAGATACTTTGACCGACAAGCCCGAAAAATTTTTTGTAAGCGAGATCATCAGGGAAAAAATTCTTAGCTTATATCATGAAGAAATTCCGTATAGTGTAATGATAAACCTTGCGGAGTTCAAAGAGAGAAGCAACAACCTTGTTTACATCAATGCCGAAATAATTCTGGAAAGAGAATCGCAGAAAATTATTGTTATTGGAAAAAAAGGCGAAGGCTTGAAGAAGCTTGGTGAGCAAGCCCGTAAAGAGATTGAAAATTTTTTAAATAAAAAAGTTTATCTCGAATTATTTGTCAAAGTGAGAAAAGACTGGAGGAACAATCGAAAGTTTATCAAAGACAGCATGTTTAAAAATATCCCGTCTTGAAAGTTCTTTCACTTGAGTACAAAACTGCTTTATATCCGATATCATTATTAAATTCTTTAGGTTTCGCAAAATCATTAACGGAAAAATAAGTCAAATATTTTCTTACATTCCATTTAAATTCAACACTGCTGGCTCTCTTAAATTCCTCTCTCGAAAGATAATTTAAAAATGCCGTTCTTTCTTCCGTAACAATATAAAAATTCATTTCGGGATAAAAGCAGTGATACTGCACGACAAAAATTCCTGTCCCGGAGCCGAGCGAATAATAAAATTCCGTATTTCCTGCTGCTCCCAAATACTTGTCAGTCGGAGTTTGAAGTTCGGGAGGAGTTTCCGTTGTTAAATTTACTGTTGCACCCGGTTTTGAATAAACATAGTTTACAAACCCGCTGCCGTCCGGATAGTCAACAAATCCCGAAACCTTTAACCTGTATGAGATCGGAAGATTCGATGGTATGATGCTTTTTGTGTTAAATATATTTCCTTCCTGTCTTGTTAGCATGACCTCAGCGTTTCTGTCATAAGCAAGGAAATCCGCAAATATTGCATAACCTTTTACTCTAAAATCTTTAAACGGAAGATAAACATTTAAATCTGTTGTCCGTGTATTAGGTGTTAAGTTCTCATTAAACTTTAAATTAAACGGGTCCTCTCTTTTATAAAGTGAAGTTGCTATGTCCTGGTAAACTTCGTATTTCGCAGAGTTTTTTTGAAGATAAATAATATTACCATTAATAGTTTTTTTTGCTGCAGGCCAGTAAACAATAAGAGTTTTACTTTTTTCTCCGGTAAAAATTTCAATATCCTCGCAATAAAAAACATCTGTGCTTATGAATTTTATTACTGCCGAACTTCCGGCAGGAATTTCAGGAAACTTAATACTTAAAATCGCGCTGTTTGCATTACGTGTATTCGGCTTTCCAAATAAAATAAAATCAGGGTTATCAATTGAAAGGCCTTTATATATTACAGCAGTCGAAGTTGAACGCTCTGCAATTACAGCGTCGTAAGGAAAAGTTACATTTAAAATTTTGAATTTTCCGAACTTGTCAGTTTCAGCTTCAATACCTCTGATTATAACTTTAACGAAAGGAACGGGAAAGTTTCTTTCGTCAAGGACTCTTCCTCCTACATAGTTCGTTATCTCATTGGGCTTATTGTAGCTATTCCCATCGTACACCGTAAATAAACTAAATAAAACAACACATATATTAATTAATAAATTATTCATTGAAGTATTATTTTGATTAAACTATAAAATTTAAAATTGATAAACAAAGAAATTAATTTTTAACAGGATTTAATGATTAACTTTTAAGTTTTGATTTATTGAAAAATTTTTAAACTATGATTTAAGGATAGATTGATGAACTGTGATTCAAAAAACATTTTCACTTGAAAAATCTGATATTAGTCAATTTCATCTCGTGCTCAAATTTTCCTGACTCCACATTTAAGTAATAATAAATTAATTTGTTCCAAAAAAAGTTTATGAAAACAATTCTTTGATACTGCACTTGGTAAAATTTCACCGTTTATGAAAATGTGGTATGACGGAAAGGTAGAAGAATCTAAAAATCTTCCTGTTTATTTCAAAATCTTTTGTGATGAATTTGATATTCATTTTATCGACAGCAATGAATTTGTAAAGACAGGTGATGTAGATGGTGTCCATCTGTCACCGGAGTCTAATAAAATTATTGGAGAGAAGTAGCTGAAGCGGTAAAGGGAATATTGAAATAAAGCTTTACTACCTGCCTGCGACAAGGCAGACTGATTTCACAGATTATCATGAACGAGTTCTAATTCATTATAGGCATTCAAAAATTTTTATAAATTGTTCATTTAGTAAAACAGCATTTAATAAATTTTTTAAAGGAGAAATAATGAAAAAGAAATTAAAAACTTTAGTAATTCTTTACCCAAATTGTGTTGAGTTTGAAATTATGCTAGCAACGGAATTACTCAATAGAACCTTTCCGATTGAAATAACTACTCCTCTGGGAAAACACCACAAAGGTTCGAACGGAATGAAAATAGAATCTGATTTAGCTTATTCGGAAGTTAAAATAAAAAATTATAAAATCGTTTTAGTCCCGGGAGGAGATCCTTACAGAATAATTAATAATAAAGAGATTGATTCAATACTTCAAAATGCTGTGAAGGAAAATAAAATAATAGGAGCAATATGCGCAGGACCTTTTATTTTAGCTAAAGCAGGAATTCTGAAAGGCAAAAAATTCACTCACGGATACGGAGATTTGCATAAAGAATATTTGGATCCGTTTTGGGAAGGAGCAGAATTTATTGATAAGAATTTAATTGTTGATAAAAATTTAGTTACTGCAAAAGCTCAGGGCAATGTGGATTTTGCAGCTGAGATTTTAAAATTAGCCGGAGTCGTAAAAGATGAAGAGAAAGAAAGAATCCAAAAATTTTATAAAGGATTAAATAAAAATTGATAATACAATAATTATAAAATTATGAATTACAAAATAGAGGAAAACAAAAAGAACGCAATTGATTTCTATGATTTGATGTTCAATCAATGTAAGCCCGAGGAAGCTATAAATAAATATGCCGGCGATGTTTACATTCAGCACATTCCGGAAGTCGGTGACGGTAAAGAAGCGTTCGTTGAGTATTTCAAAAAAATGGAGAAAGAATATCCCGGCAAGAAAGTTTATTTTAAAAAGAGCAATTGCCGAAGGCGAATATGTTGTGCTTCATTGTTATCAGACCTGGCCCGGCTTAAGTGATTACGCAGGAATTGACATTTTTCGTTTTGATAAGAATGGAAAAATTGTTGAGCATTGGGATGTACTGCAGGTGGTGCCGGAAAAGTCGTCTAACAATAACACAATGTTTTGATACGTAATTGAAAATCATCTCTTATTGAACTTAGCATTTGTTATTATTATTTTAATAAAAAATTATGGAAGCAATCAGAAAAAAAATAAAGCGTAACGGAAATAAAATTACTTTCGATCTGCCTGAGGATTTTAAGGCTGAGAATATTGAATTGATAATTTTACCTGATGATAACGAAGAAAAATCATCTCAGAAATCTGAAAAAAAGAAAAAGAGTTTGTCAGAAGAAGCATTGGAGTTTTATGGGAAATATAAAGTTGATATGAGCAATTATAAGTTTGATAGGGATGAACTTCATGACAGATAAAAAAATATTTTATGATTCAAATATTTTAATTTATCTTGTTGATAATGATTTTGAAAAGAAGAAGAAAGCGAGTTCTTTACTAATTAATGATTATAGTTATATTAGCACTCAAGCTGTTAATGAAAATGTTAATATTTGTATAACGAAGCTCAAATTAAATAAAGAAGAAGCTTTTAATCATGGAAAATTTCTTCTCGATAAATTTAACCTCATAATAATAGACAAGGAAATAATTAATAAAGCATTTGAAATATCAATGAAGTATGGATACAGTTATTGGGACAGTCTAATAATTTCATCAGCATTGGAAAAAGATTGTGACATACTTTATTCTGAAGATATGCAGCATAGTCAGGTCATTGATGGAAGGTTGAAGATTGTGAATCCGTTTAAAATAAAAAATTATAAAACATGACTTATAAAAAACATCAAAAGTTAAATTTAAAAGATAATCCCAATTATGACGAAGCTTTTATAAAAAGTAAAATAATAGAGGATCCTTCTATTCTAGGTTTAGGGAAAAACTTAAAAACCATAAGTTCTGAATTGATGACTAACAAAGGGGGAAGAATCGATTTAATTTTAGAAGATCAAGATACCGATATAAATAAAAAATACATTGTAGAATTGCAACTTGGAAAAACAAATGAAAGTCACATCATTCGTACAATAGAATATTGGGACTTATATCGAAATAAATTTAAGAATAGTGAATACATAGCTGTAATTATTGCTGAAGAAATCACTAATAGATTTTTTAATGTAATATCACTCTTTAATAAATCCGTTCCAATTATTGCAATACAGTTAAATGCATTAAATGTTGATGAGCATTTGATATTGCACTTTACTAAAATATTAGATGAATCAAATATTGGAATGTTAGATTTTGACAATTCCGGTCAGGCTTATGAACCAATTACGTCCGAAAGTTTTATAAATGAAAATAGAATTCCAAAGGAAATGATGGATTTATCAAATGATTTTTTTAAATTAGCAAAAGAAATTGATCCAGCATTAACCCCTAACTATACAAAAGGTTATATGGGTGTACAAAAAGGAGATAGAATCAATAATTTTTTTATTATTAAACCTAAAAAAAAATTTATTAAACCAATTATTTATTTGTCAAATATTGAAGATTGGTCACAGAGACTTATTGAAAAAGAAATAGAAATTGTTAACAAAGATCATATCAAAGGCTCAATTAATCTTAGATTAACGAGTAGTGATTTTGAAAATGTTAAAGAAATTTTAAAGGAAATGTTAAAGCAATCATATGAGGAATGCGTTGAATAGTGTATTTATGTTCTCTGTTTTGTTAATTTAATTGAAAATAAACGATCCAGACATTATTCTTTTTTCATTACCCGGTATCTTCAAATCCATAAGACGGATATAAATCTAATGTCGCAAATTAGTTTTATACACTCAAAGGCAATATTTTAATTGAACATTGAAATTAACAATTAACAATTGATAATTGAATATGCTTCTTCCTTTATTTTTAAACGAAATAAGACTAATTTAGTCCTAAATTAAAAACATTCCTTAATAAAGTATAAATCATGGGAAATGAAGTTGATATTCTCGAAAAAGTAACTTCGAGCGATTACAAATACGGTTTTACGACTGATGTCGAAATGGATCTCGCCCCAAAAGGCCTGAGTGAGGAGACCATTGAAATGATTTCGAAAAAAAAGAATGAGCCTGACTCTATGCTTCAATGGAGATTGAAAGCTTATAAACTCTGGCTCGATATGAAAGAGCCGAGATGGGCTAACATTCATTATCCGCCGATTGATTATCAGGATATTATTTATTATGCAGCGCCGAAGAAAAAGAATTTGTTAAACAGTCTGGATGATCTTGATCCGGAGATCAAACGAACTTATGAAAAGCTCGGCATTCCTCTTGTTGAGCAAATGATGCTTGCCGGGGTTGCTGTTGATGCAGTGATGGACAGTGTGTCCGTTGCTACAACTTATAAAGAAAAACTCGGCGAGCTCGGAATTATTTTTTGTTCGATGAGTGAAGCTATTGAAAATCATAAAGATCTTGTGATGAAATACTTGGGATCGGTCGTTCCGCAGTCGGATAATTTTTTTGCAGCTTTGAATTCAGCAGTCTTTACGGACGGATCATTTGTTTATATTCCGAAAGGCGTGAGATGCCCAATGGAACTTTCAACATATTTCAGAATAAACGCGGAGAACACCGGGCAGTTCGAAAGAACATTAATAATTGCAGATGAAGGAAGCTATGTAAGTTATCTCGAAGGATGCACTGCTCCGATGCGTGATGAAAATCAATTGCATGCGGCTGTAGTCGAACTCATTGCATTGAAAGATGCGGAGATAAAATATTCTACAGTTCAGAACTGGTATCCGGGTGACAAAGAAGGCAAAGGAGGAATTTATAATTTTGTTACGAAGCGTGGAATCTGTTTCGGCAATAACTCTAAAATTTCCTGGACTCAGGTTGAGACTGGTTCTTCTATTACATGGAAATATCCGAGCGTGATTTTGAAAGGTGATAATTCGATCGGTGAATTTTATTCTGTTGCATTGACCAATAACTATCAGCAAGCAGATACAGGAACGAAGATGCTTCATCTCGGAAAGAATACAAAAAGCAGAATTGTTTCAAAGGGAATTTCAGCAGGCAAAAGTAATAATAGTTACAGAGGACTTGTAGAAGTAAGCAAGCGTGCTGACAACGCAAGAAATTTTTCACAATGCGATTCACTGCTGATGGGTGATCGATGTGGAGCACATACGTTTCCGTATTTTGAAATCAAAAACACTTCAGCACATGTCGAGCATGAAGCTACAACTTCTAAGATCGGTGAAGACATTATGTTTTATTGCAATCAAAGAGGAATCTCTCAGGAAGATGCAGTAGCTCTAATTGTCAACGGATATGCGAAAGAAGTATTGAACCAGTTGCCGATGGAGTTTGCTGTCGAAGCGCAAAAGCTGCTTGCGATCTCACTTGAGGGCAGCGTGGGGTAAGTGTAGGAAATAATTTACCACTAAGCCACAAAGACACTAAGAAGATAAAAAGATAGTATGGATAATTTTGAGAAACTTACAATTGAAGAGGAAAGAATTGCACGGGAAATAGTTGATTGTGCATATAGAGTTCATGTAAATTTAGGACCGGGCTTATTCGAAAAAATTTATGAAACTTGTTTTTGCCATGAGCTAACAAAGAAGAGTTTGTCGTTCGAAAGACAAGTTAGTCTTCCTATTAAATATGATGGTCTCTGCTTTAATGAAGGTTTCCGAATAGACGTTTTAATAGAAGATAAAGTGATTTGCGAATTGAAGGCTGTAAATGAAATGAATCCGGTTTACGAGGCGCAAGTTTTAACGCATATGAAACTTACAAATAAAAGGATAGGTTTTTTGATAAATTTTAATGTTCCACTTATCAAGAACGGTATTAAAAGAATTATTTTATAGCTAATCTCAATAAAGATTCTTTGTGTCTTAGTGACTTTGTGGTAAATATAAATTTTAATTTATTTAATCAGAAACTATAAACTCTAAATGAGCTTCAATAAATGGGAACATCTGTTTCTGAAAGGTGAATATCCTTCAAGGGATAAACTTCTTTCGGGTCTAACATTAGAGCAGGTGACTACAATTCCGAAAGGATTGTCTCATTCAATTTACGAAGAATTCTGGCATTTGACCGAGTGGCAGGACGTTGTCATAAGTGACGATAAAAATAAAGATGAATCATGGGATAAAGGAAACACATTTCCACCGGCTAGACCAAATTCATTAAGAGACTGGGAAGAATTAAAAAAAAAGTTTAATGATGGAGTAAAAAAAATATTAGAATATTCATCTGTTCCCGGAAATCTTGAAAAAGAAATAGAACCGGGATTCAACATTGACGATTCATTGAGCTGTCTTGCTGTTCATAATTCGGTTCATTTTGGAAAAATACTTGCAATACGGCAAATGTTAGGTACATGGCCTCCTAAAGAAGAAATCTAAGGTAAATATATTTAAAAATTTAAATCACTTTGAGTTTTAAGAACTTAGAGATAAAACAAAAATATGTTAACGATAAAAAACTTAAAAGCAAAAGTAGAAACAGACGAAGGCGGAATAGAAATATTAAAAGGTGTAAACCTGCAGGTTAATGCAGGTGAAGTTCATGCGATCATGGGTCCGAACGGTTCAGGAAAGAGCACACTTGCTTCAGTAATAACCGGACGTGAAGGATATGAAGTTGATAGCGGTGAAGTTTTATTCGAAGAAAAAAATTTGCTTGAACTTTCACCTGAAGAAAGAGCGCGTTTAGGAATTTTCCTTGCGTTTCAATATCCGGTCGAAATTCCCGGTGTATCAAATACAAATTTTTTAAAAACTGCAGTCAATGAAATCAGAAAATCAAAAGGTGAAGAGCCGATGAGTTCGGTAGAGTTTTTGAAAATGATAAAAGAGAAAGCAAAGCTTGTTGATATTGAACCGGAAATGCTGAGCCGTTATGTAAATGTAGGATTTTCCGGAGGAGAAAAAAAGCGTAATGAAATTTTCCAACTGGCAATGCTTAATCCCAGACTTTCGATACTCGATGAAACAGATTCCGGACTTGATATAGACGCTCTCAGGATAGTAGCTAAAGGAGTGAATACATTGAAAACCAAAGAGAATGCTTTCATTGTAATTACACATTATCAAAGACTTCTTGATTACATAGTTCCGGATTTTGTACATGTTATGTATGACGGAAGAATTGTAAAGTCAGGCGGAAAAGAACTGGCGTTGAAGCTGGAGGAACAGGGCTATGACTGGATAAATGAATTAAATGAAGAAGTTACAGTTTGAGAACCGCAGATTTCTCAGATTATTCAGATTCTCGTGATTAGATAGCTCATAAACTGTATTTGCAATTTTTATATAAATTTTTAAAAAAATTTAATGGACAAAATATCCAAAGAGAATATTGATCTAAAGATAAAGCTGCTTGAAGATTTTAGAAATCTTGAATCTTCTTTAAATGGCGAAGCGAAAAATTATTTTCATAAAATAAGACAGGATGCTATGTCTGCATTTGAAGAGCTTGGATTTCCCGTGAAAAAATTGGAGGAGTGGAAGTATACAAACATAAATCCCATATTGAAACACGACTTCAAAACTTCAACTGATCTTAATTATTCAAAATTAAGTAAAGATGATATTAAGGATTTTTTAATTGATGAACACAATGTCAATCTACTTGTCTTTGTAAACGGGCAGTTTGATGAAAATCTTTCGAATATAATTACTATGAATGAAAAAGTTTTTATCGGAAGTTTTTTGGATGGAAGAATTAAATTCGGAGAAGTAATAGAAAAGCATTTTTCTAAATATGCCGATTATAAAAACCACAGTTTAACAGCATTGAACACTGCGTTTGCAAAGGATGGTGCTTTTATTTACGTCCGGAAAGGTGTTGAAGTAAAGGAGCCTGTTCACATTCTGAATATTTCAGATGCAAGAGAGGAAAGTTATTTATCACAGCCGAGGAATTTATTTATAACAGAAGAAGGTGCAAGTATAAAGATAATTGAAAATTATTATTCTATCGGAGATATGCACAGCTTTACAAACGTTGTAACTGAAATTTATTGTGATAAGAATTCAAATCTTGAGAGATATAAAATTCAGAATGACGGTGACAATGCATACCATATTGCTACAACTCAAGTTATGCAGGAAAAAGACAGCAGGTTCTCGGATACGACAATTTCCTGGGGCGGTGCGATTACGAGAAATAATTTGAATTCTTTTTTCAACGGACCGAATACCGAATGTCATTTTTACGGATTGTATTTGTTAACAGGTAAGCAGCATGTTGATAATCACACACTTGCCGATCATGCTATGCCGCACTGTTACAGCAATGAACTTTACAAAGGAATTATCGACGACAAAGCCACGGGGGTTTTCAACGGAAAAATTATGGTTCGTGTAGACGCACAAAAAACTAATGCATATCAATCCAACGACAATATACTTTTATCTGACGATGCAACAATTTATTCGAAGCCGCAGCTTGAGATCTTCGCTGATGATGTGAAGTGTAGTCACGGTGCGACCACAGGGCAGTTGAATGAAGAAGAATTATTTTATCTGAGAGCAAGAGGAATCGGTAAAGATGAAGCGAGAATTCTTTTGTTGAATGCGTTTGCAGGAGATGTGATTGATTCGGTGAAGATAAAAGAATTGAGGGAGAAGTTATTAAAGATATTGGCAGAAAAGTTAAAGGAATAATTTTTTAGCGGATGTTTTTGTAATGCAATAAAAATAAAAAAATATGAAAACATTAATTTTATTGTTAGCAATGACTTTTCTTTTAAGTCATAAAATTTATTCTCAATGGGAAAGCCTAAACGGTCCGCTTGGCGGAGATGTCGTTTGCTTAGCTTCTGACGGTTCTAATTTTTACGCAGGTTCCAATGGTTCAGGAATTTACAAAAGTATTGACTCAGGACTAAACTGGTTTGCGGTAAATTCAGGTCTTGAGAATTTATTTATAAACAGCTTGATTTACAGAGGGTCAGTTTTATATGCTTCAACAGTAAATGCAAAGGTATTTAAAAGTAACAACGGAGGAACGAATTGGAGTCCATTAGCTTCGTTTGAATTTGGTGAAAAAAGATCACTAACTTTGTCAGTATCAGGCAACATAATGCTGGCAAGTTATTCGCGTGTTTTTTATTCCTATAATTATGGAAATACTTGGTTTTCTGTTATTGGATTGGCCGAAACGGAATTAAAGCAAACTTCTGCGATATGTAATTTAAATTTTTATGCAGCAAGATTTGGAGAAGGAATATACAGAAGCACAAATGTTGGGTATAATTGGTCAATCGTAAACACGGGATTATCTAATCATTTCGTAAATTCAATGGTAACAATTGACAACATTTTATATGCATGCACAGAAGGAGGAATTTTTAAATGGTCAGATGTAAGTTTGAATTGGAACAGCATTAATTCCGGATTAACAGAATTAAATATAATTTCGATTTCTGGGGAAGGAAATAATTTTTTTGTGGCTTCCAAGGGCGGAGGTGTTTTTAGAAGTATTGATGGAGGAAATTCATGGGTCAAAACAAATTTGCAAAACAAAAATGTTAAATCCATTTTCCATTCCGGTACACTTACTTTTGCAGGTGTTTTTAATGAAGGTATCATGAGAAGTACAAATTCAGGAAACAACTGGGTATCAATTGATACATTCGGTTTTAAGCCTTACGGAAATGCACTTTCGGTGCTGAACAATTTTATCTATTATGCAACAAACGAAAACGGAATTTTTAAATCTTCGGATTTGGGTGAAACATGGAGCGATTGTAATAACGGTTTTACTAGTCAGCATGTGAGAAAAATTTCTTTCGGAGAAAACTTTCAGTATGCTGCTTTCGATGGTCAGGGTGTTTTCATGAGTTCGGATCAAGCCGGACATTGGATTCCGGTAAACCTTGGAAGAACAAACTATTACTTAAGTGCCATATTTGGACAAAACGAGAAAGTCTTAACTGGCACAGAGGAATATGAAATCTACAATGAAGTTATGTTTAGTTCCAATTCGGGATTTAACTGGAATCCTCTCATCTTCACCGAATTGGCAATAAAAACTCTATACATAAAAAATGATGATTTTTATATAGGTGGTAGGTCAAAAGTATTCGCAGGAATTTTTAAAACAACCAACCACGGAACAAACTGGAGACGCGTCCTATCCGACTTACCTTTATATATGACTTCATATGATTCAATTTTTTATGCTGGTGCAAGTATGGGTGTACATGTCAGCACAAATAACGGAAACAACTGGACTTCCATTAGTAACGGTCTCCCGGGCACATTTTATAAAAATGTTAATTGCGTTGTGAAGTATAATAATATTTTATTTGCCAGTCTCTATGATGAGTTTAGTCAATATGGCGTTTACAGAAGTGATAACCATGGAGCTTCCTGGTATAGTTTTAATGAAGGGTTTAATTCCATTGCTGATCAGACCAGCTTAGTTGTAATGGATGATTATTTGTATGCATCGACTTATAGTCACGGCTTGTGGAGAAGACCTATTACAATTACGAATATGAATTTATCTGAAAATAATATTACCTACGGATTTCACCTTTATCAAAATTACCCGAATCCGTTTAATCCGACTACAAAAATTAAATTTGATATTTCAAAGTCATCTTTTGTTAAGTTAATAATTTTTGATGTACTTGGGAAAGAAATTAAAAATATATTAAACGAACAACTTAATACCCGGCAATATGAAGTAAGTTTTGATGCAAGCGAATATCCAAGTGGAATATATTTTTATAAACTTGAAACAGAAAATTTTTCACAAACAAAAAGGATGTTGATAATAAAATAATGGAAACAATAGAATTACATACAGGAATTAGTTTTGATGTTTATAAACTCCGTAAAGAATTTCCTATTCTTAATCAAAAAGTAAACGGACATCCTCTTGTTTATTTTGATAATGCCGCAACAAATCAAAAACCGATTTCGGTTATAAACTCAATTTCAGATTATTACAAGACTATCAACAGCAACGTTCATCGCGGCGTGCACACACTGAGTGAAAAATCAACCGAAGCTTATGAAGGTTCAAGAGAGAAAGTTCGTGATTTTATCAATGCAGAATCAGTAAAAGAAATTATTTTTACCAGCGGTACAACAGAAGGTGTAAATCTTGTTGCTTCCTCTTTTGGTGAAAGCATTTTGAATGAAGGTGATGAAGTTATAATTTCTCAAATGGAGCATCATTCGAATTTTGTTCCGTGGCAGATCCTTTGTGAAAAGAAAAATGCGAAGCTGAAATTCATTCCTGTTAATGAAGCAGGCGAATTGTTAATGGAAGAATTTGAAAAGATGCTAAATGATAAGGTAAAATTTATTTCGGTCGTCTATGTTTCGAATTCACTCGGCTCTATTAATCCGGTTAAAGAAATTATTGAACTAGCTCATAAACGTAATATACCTGTAATGCTTGATGCAGCACAAGCAGCGCCTCATTTAAAGATAGATGTTAAAAATTTAGACTGCGATTTTTTAGCTTTCTCAGGACATAAAGTTTACGGACCAACCGGTACCGGTATTCTTTACGCAAAAGAAAAACGCCTTAATGAAATGCAGCCATATCAAAGCGGCGGAGAAATGATAAAGTCGGTATCTTATAAAGAAACTGTCTTTAATGATCTTCCATATAAATTTGAAGCAGGAACGCCGAATATTGAAGGAGCGATCGCACTTGGAACAGCAATTGATTTTGTAAATCGAATCGGTTATGAAAATATTTCTTTGCATGAAAATGATTTATTAAATTTTGCAAATGAAAAGTTAGAAGAAGCAGGTGGAATACGATTTATCGGAACAGCTAAAAATAAGGCGAGTGTTGTTTCATTTTTAATTGATGGAGTTCATCCGTATGATGCCGGAACAATTTTAGATCAAATGGGAATCGCAGTCAGAACCGGATTTCACTGTACACAACCGCTTATAGAGCAAAGATATAATTTACCGGGAACGATCAGAGCTTCATTTGCTATTTACAATACGAAAGAGGAAATAGATAAATTTGCTGAAGGTATTTTGAAAGTAAAACAAATGTTGCTTTAGTTTGTTGATTAGTTGATTAGTTGAATAGTTGATTTGTTGATTAGTTGATTTGTTAATTTGTTAATTTGTTAATTTGTTGATTTGTTGATTTGTTGATTTGTTGATTTGTTGATTTGTTGATTTGTTGATTTGTTAATTTGTTAATTTGTTAATTTGTTAATTTGTTAAAATGGTTAATTCGGTTAAATAGTTAATTGGTTGTTCAAATGCAAAAATGAGATTGAAATGGAAACTATTAAAGAAATAGAAAATGAAATTGTAGATGAATTCAGTTTGTTCGATGACTGGATGTCAAAATATGAATATATAATCGAACTGGGAAAAAATTTACCTTTGATCGATGAAAAATATAAGACTGAAGATTATAAAGTTAAAGGCTGCCAGTCTCAGGTCTGGCTGAATGCTGAAATGAAAGACGGTAAATTAATT
The DNA here is from genome assembly GCA_030855105.1 of Bacteroidota bacterium. GTDB lineage: Bacteria > Bacteroidota > Ignavibacteria > Tepidaquicellales > Tepidaquicellaceae > JAGPCH01. The sequence continues at coordinate 50,420 of JALYRX010000007.1, forward strand.
TATAAAGCTGACAGTGATGCGGTAATTACAAAAGGTCTTATAGCTTTATTGATAAGAGTTTTGTCAAATCAAAATCCGGAAGATATTTCGAAAGCAAAACTGGATTTTATTGATAAGATCGGAATGAAGGAACATCTGTCACCTAACCGTGCAAACGGTTTAATGTCAATGATCAATTATATGAAAAATTATGCACTAACTTATTCAAAGGAAAATGTTAACTAAAATAAAAAAATTGTTTTCAAAGGATGAAGAAATCAATTCTGAAAAAGAAGAAATAAGAAACGCTTCAAATAGGAAAAAAGTATTGGAAAAAGAAATTGTTAAAATAGAATCCCAACAACCTCCTATTGATGGTCAGCAAATCGAACCAACAAAAACCGAAATTGCTACTAATGTTTTAAAAGCCAAAGAAGATTTAATGTTTGTTAATTCAGAAGCAGATTCATTAGCAATAAAATCCGAACCCGATTCTTCAGTAAAAAAAGAAGAGAATACCAAAGGTCATTCTATAGAGGAAATAAAAGAAGAAGTTATTAAAGTTCTTAAGACATGTTATGATCCGGAGATTCCAGTGGATGTATGGGAACTCGGTTTAATATATGATATTAAAGTTGCGACCAATGGAGATGTAATGATTGTGATGACATTGACTTCACCCTCATGCCCTGTTGCCGGTATTCTTCCGGGAGAAATCGAACAAAAAGTAAAAGAGCATCCGATGGTAAATGACAGCAAAGTTCAGCTGACATTTGATCCGCCATGGAGCCAGAAAAATATGTCCGAAGTAGCAAAGCTGGAACTCGGATTTCTGTAATTGCCCGTAGTCTTGAACTATGATTGAATTGATGAAATGAATTTCATGATTTTAAAATTATTCAAAAGATTAGAGTTTCCAGGAACCTGTTTATAGAAAAAAAAATATTGCTGCAAATTTAAAAACTGTTTTTAATAATGGATCATATTAATCATTTCATCATTCAATCATAGTTCAAGACAATTATAGCTCAGAAAAAATAATTCATGTCTATTAAACAGTATCCTCTTAAAGTAAAAAAAATTCATAAGCTGACAAAGGAAGCTGTTGCAATTTATTTCGATATTCCTGAAACCTTAAAAGAAATTTTTAAATATACGCAGGGTCAGTTTCTTTCACTCCAGATTGAGATTAATAAACAAAAATACAGGAGAGAATATTCTCTTTGCAGTAGTCCTTATACTGATAAAGATCATATCATCGCTTCTAAAATAATAGGTAACGGAGTCGTTTCAAATTATCTGTATCATAATTTAAAAGAAGGAGACACGCTTGAAGTTTATCCGCCGCAGGGGAAATTTTTTACAGAATTAAATCCCGCGAACGAAAAAACATACGTACTAATTGGCGGAGGCAGTGGGATTACACCTTTGCTTTCAATATTGAAATCTGTTTTGACTGTTGAACCGAAAAGCAAAGTGATACTTTATTACGGTAATGCCTCCGAAGACAGTATAATTTTTGAAAATGAACTTACCGAATTACAACTAAAAAGCAGTGACCGGCTAAAAATTTATATTACTTTGGCAGAATCTAATAATGAATGGGTTGGTCTTCGGGGAATTATAAATAAAATTGATCTGCTCAAAATTGTAAATGATAATCTCTCTGATAAAATAAAGGATGCAGAATATTTTATTTGCGGTCCGACAGAAATGATGGAAATTGTAAAGCAAAGTTTGCTCGAAAATAATATTGATCAGAAAAAGATTCATATAGAATATTTTACTGCTCCCGTTCATCACGAGGAATACATTCCCGAAGGAGAAGAGTCGGATGAAGTAAAAGAAAGAGAAGTGGAAATTATTCTTGACGGCAATGAGTATAAAATTTCAGTGCCTCCCGATATGGGTATTCTCGATGCCGCTATCAATGCGGATCTCGATCCGCCGTATTCATGCAAAGCCGGTATTTGTACTACTTGCCGAGCAAAACTTTATTCGGGAAAAGTTAAGATGGATGAAAGAGAAGGTTTGTCTGATTCTGAAATCGAAGAAGGTTACATTCTTACATGCCAGTCTCATCCGCTGACGGATAATGTGAAGCTGGAGTATATGTAGGAAGATGTTTTAATTACCTTTACTCATAATGAGTCCACATTCTAATTATTTTTACAACTCTTGATTCTTTAAAAATCTGATATACTATTCGGTGTTGAATATTTATCCTGCGTGAATATAGCCCTTCTAAATCTCCAATTAATTTTTCGAATGCAGGTGGGTTTTGAAAAGGATTTCCTTCTAATATCTTTAAAATTAATTCTGCTTTTCCTTTTAATCCTGAAGATTTTAACTTCTTAGAATCTTTTGCAGCTTGTTTCGTAAAGATCAATTGCCATTTTACCATGGAAGCTTTGTAACACACTTTCCAATTAGTTCTTTCTTTCCTTTAAGAAGAGACTCTCTCATCCCGGGAATTGATAATAGATATAATGTTTCCTGAATTGCATTCCAATCTTCTTCAGATACTAGTACTGCATTTGTTCTTTTTCCGGTAATGTGAATTGGTTTACTTTCTTCAGCAGTCTCATCAATTAATTTATAGATTTTATTTCTTGCTTGTGTTGCTGTTATAGTTTTCATAGAATTTTATTTTTTACAAACGTACGTTTATATGTGCGTTACATCAAGTCATATTTTATTTGATAAAATTTTAAGCTGACATATTATGCACTGTTTCCAAAACAGCATCAGGAAATTTATAAGTAACGCTTAACAACACTTTAGCAGGTCCTTTAGGCTTTCTTCGTCCTTGCTCCCAATTTTGTAATGTAGAAGTATTTATTCCCATCAATCTCGCAAATTTTCACCCTGAGATAATCCTAACTTCTGTCGTATTAGTTTTGGATTTGGATTATCAAACTTAAATTCTCTTGCGGGTTTAGCTTTTCCTTTTAGAATCTTCCCCCCTTCTCTAACACTCTTTTTCAATTCCTTAAAAAGTTCTTCGTTCATTTCAACTCCTTTTCTACAATTGTTTTTAAAATTTTTATTTGGTTTTGTTAAATCAGCAGACTCTCTTTTTGTAAATTAATAACATTAGGTCACTCTTTTGTAAATACATGGGTCTCAATTAACTTCATTGGGCAATGTAAGTCAATGACTTATAGAAAGCAATTTAAATTTTATTTATTTAAGAATAAAAAAGTTAAAAATATTTCTCGATCTTATAATTTAAATCTTATTAAATTCCATCCGAGTTTTATAAACTCCTCCCTATTCCTGTCAAATCTTGGAGTATACTTTTTAATTAAATGGGCTCCTCAAATTTCTCGTTTTTTGTCATAAAATTCAAAAATGGTCTCTGTATTTCAAATTTTGGAAATTAAGTTCAATTAAATTTTATTTGCTTAATAAATCCTGCCAAATTTTTAATATTATGCTTGTGGCACAAACATTGAGTATAAAAGGTTAATTATTAAAAATTTTTATAAAATAATCTAGGAGAAAAGTAACAATGAACGTAGTAAAATTCAAAGATTCAGATTTAATCAATGACACATTCAAAACCATTTTTAACAGTCCTCTATTCAGAAATTGGGAAAGTTCTAATCCAGCTTCTAATTACACCCCAAAAGTAAGGATTAGCGAGGACAAGGACAACTTCTACATTAAAATGGAAATACCCGGAATTTCAAAAGAGGACGTTAAATTATCAGTTGAGAATAATGTTTTATCAGTGAATGGCGTAAAAAAAGACACTAAAAAGACAGAAGAAATTAATGTTATAACAAACGAAATTTACTTTGGTGAATTCAGCAGAACCTTTAACTTATCTAAAGATATAAAAATTGAAGCTATCGATGCAGAATTTAATGATGGTGTTTTAAATATTACTCTTCCGAAAATCGAAGAAGCAAAACCTGTTGTAAAAGAAATTAATATTAAATAATATTTATATTTAAATATTTAAGAATATAATATAGCTACACGGTAGGAATGAGTCATTCTCATTCCTGCCTCTTTTATTTATAAAAAAAAGTTTTATCAAATGATCTTCAGAGAAAAATTACAAATTACAAAATTAACGATTCAACAAAATTAACTATTTAAAAATTAACCTTAGTTTAAGAAAGGAAAACAATTTATGGGTAAAATCATAGGAATTGACCTGGGAACTACTAATTCCTGCGTAGCCGTAATGGAAGGAAATGACCCTGTAGTAATTCCAAACGCAGAAGGTGCAAGGACAACTCCTTCGGTGGTGGCTTTTACAAAAACAGGAGATCGTCTTGTCGGAGACCCTGCAAAAAGGCAGGCAGTTACAAATCCACAGAATACAGTCTTTTCAATAAAGAGATTTATGGGAAGAAGATACGATGAAGTAACCGAAGAGATCAAGAAAGTACCTTACAAAGTAGTAAAGGGTGAGAATGATACAGTAAGAATAGACATTGAGGACAAGGGTCAGCAAAGAGTTTATTCCCCGCCTGAAATTTCTGCAATGATACTTCAGAAGATGAAAAAAACTGCAGAAGATTATCTTGGTCAGCCGGTCACAGAAGCTGTGATTACGGTTCCGGCATATTTTAATGACTCACAGAGACAAGCAACAAAAGATGCAGGTAAGATCGCAGGTCTTGATGTAAAGAGAATCATAAACGAACCAACTGCTGCAGCGCTTGCATACGGATTGGACAGAAAGAAAGCAAATGAGAAAGTTGCAGTGTATGATCTCGGCGGCGGAACCTTTGATATTTCAATACTTGAACTTGGTGACGGTGTGTTTGAAGTAAAATCTACAAACGGCGACGGACATTTAGGCGGCGATGACTTTGATCAAAGATTAATAGATTATCTTGCCGATGAATTTAAAAAGAAAGAAGGAATTGATTTAAGAAAAGATCCAATGGCTTTACAAAGATTAAAAGAAGCTGCAGAAAATGCAAAGAAAGCATTGTCTACAAGTTCGCAGACAGAAGTTAATCTTCCTTATATTACTGCGACCGCAGATGGACCGAAGTTTTTACTTGAAACAATTACAAGAGCAAAGTTTGAGTCTCTTATCAGTGATCTTGTAGAAAGAACTGTCGGACCATGCAAGAAAGCTATTGAAGATTCCGGATACAAAGTTGGTGAGATCGATGAGGTAATTTTAGTCGGTGGCTCAACCAGAATTCCAATGGTTCAGGAAACTGTAAAAAAATTATTCGGTAAAGAACCTAACAAGAGCGTTAATCCTGATGAAGTTGTTGCAATCGGTGCAGCAATTCAAGGAGGCGTTTTAGCAGGTGATGTTCAGGATGTTTTACTGCTTGACGTTACACCATTATCGCTTGGTATTGAAACACTTGGCGGAGTAATGACAAAGCTTATCGAAGCTAACTCCACTATTCCAACAAAGAAGTCGCAGGTATTTTCAACTGCATCTGACAATCAGCCGTCGGTTGAGATTCACGTGCTTCAGGGTGAAAGACCAATGGCAACAGATAACAGGACGCTTGGAAGATTTCATCTCGACGGAATTCCTCCGGGTCCCAGAGGCGTACCGCAGGTGGAAGTAACATTTGATATTGATGCAAATGGTATCTTGAATGTATCAGCTTCTGAAAAGACAACGGGTAAACAGCAGCAAATTAAAATAACGCATTCTTCCGGACTCTCGGAAGCAGAAATAGAAAAGATGAAGAAAGATGCTAAAGAACATGAAGGTGAAGATAATAAGAGAAAAGAAATGATTGATATGAAAAATCAAGCCGACGCAATGGTCTTCCAGGGTGAGAAACAATTAAAAGAGTTCGAAGCAAAGTTAACTCCGGAATTACGATCAAAAGTTCAGCTTGCTCTCGATAGATTAAAAGATGCCATAAAGTCCGACAATGCAGGCTCATTAAAATCTGCAATGGATGAATATAACACTGTATGGAATGAAGCATCATCTCAAATGTATTCCCAGTCAACACAACAAGGAGCCGGAGACGGACAGCAGCAAGGTCAAGCCGGTTCACAGCCGGGCGGAGATCAACCCGGAGCAGGACCTGATCCTAATGTAGAGAATGCTGACTTTGAAGTGGTAGATGATAAGGACAAGAAATAGTTTGTAAAGTTTTTAAAGTTAGTAAGGTTCATAAAGAAAACCACCTGTTTGAATGAGTCTGTCTCAAAGCATCTTTTAACCACATAGACACATAGACACAGAGAAGACATAGCTAAATTTATTATGTAAATCCACTTTCTATGTTTTCTATGTGTCTATGTGTTTAAATAAAATATAGTTTTGAGACAGTCTCGAATGAGCGGGTGGTTTTTTTGAATTAGTTGTTCTTTGAAAAATATTCAGTTTGGACTTGGAGTGGGATTGAGTGTTTTATTTTAACCCATATTTTTCATTAAGGATTTTTGAACACGAAAAACACAAAGTACACAAAGGGTTTGAGCAAAATAAATAATGTAAGAAATAATTCTTTGTGAACTTTGTGTAAAGTCATTGTGTGCTTTGTGTTAAAAGGTTTCTAATTTTCTAATGAACAATTTAGGTTTAATAATATTATTTTTGGAAATGATAATAATTTTTTTAAGGCATCAATTGGGTTCGATTCCCAAAGGAAGGAGAATTGTAAAAATGGATAAATTAAAGTTAAAAGGTTTTTTGAATAGGATTTTTGTAGTTTTTGGAAGTTTATGTTTTAAATTAATACTTTTTCTGCTGGAACTGTGGAGAGTTTCATCCCAGTCCAAAGTCCAATTAAATTTACATTAAATATATGCAAATTAAAACCATTTGTTCGAAAGGATGAATGGTTTTTTATTATACTCATCAATCGAGCAAATAGTGATACGAAATCGAGTTTATATTGAGATTTATAGTTTTAAGATTTTTTAAGATAGTAATTTTGTATTAAACAAAAACTCTTTCATGACTGACATTAATTTAATAAGCTACTTAGTAGAAAATAGACAACACCACATTACGGATTACCTGATAGATTGGTTTGCTACAAATAATCGCTTTAAAGAATTTTGTTATCGCTATCGTGATAAAGTTCGTAAGAGAATTCGAGATGCAAAAAAGAATGAGGATTTGGAAGATAACATTTTTGAATTAGAGGTAGCGTACTTACTACTTTTAAATAGACGATTAGAGGTAGAGTATGAAAAGTATGGCATTGGAAAAAATCGTGGGCCGGATTTTTTTGTCACATATAGGGAATCTATTATTAAGGAGTCTATTTCATTTAATGTGGAAGCTAGAAGAATACGCGAGCCAGAATTAAGTACTCGATTTGATAATTGCCTTCAAAAAATAGAAAACGAAGTTAGAAAATTTCCATCAGACTTATGCATCAAGATAAGCTTAATAAGAATTATCTCTGACCCTATATTAGTGGGTCGTTTTGAATCATCAAAAGAAAAGCTAATAGCTTTTATAAAAAAAAATATAGAAATTCAGAAAAATGAACTCAGTTATGACTCATCATTCGAATGTCCTTTAGAAGATTTTGAAAATGAGTATATTCTGGAATTTACTAGACCCTCAGGTAAGCACGATAAAATTTACACAACATGTAACTTATCATCTAAACCGATATTTTATACCCAAAAAGAGTATTACAAATTTGGTGACATTATTTGTGACAAATTAGGTCAAGATGCAGCCAAATATGACCAACCTACTAATCATAGGGTCCACAAGTAAAATCCATGAGAAAGAGGATTTAACTCAAGCAATAGATTCTTTGCTCAATAATGATGAGGAGTTTTTCAAAGGAAAGGATTTCCCTGGGAAAAAAGGGTTTCTCGAAAAAATGAAATATCTGAGTGCAATTGTATCCAGAGATAATTTTATTAAGGTTGGGAAAGTTGAAGATCGAAATTTGCTTTGGCTTAATGATCAAGCTAGCCAAAGATTGCCCGACGAGATTGTCACGTATCTTCTAAGTATGGATAAACCGAAAAATAATTAGTTAATACTTAAAAATTTTTTCCATTAAAACGCCGACGAGAAGATAGGATAAGAAATAGTTTGTAAAGTTAGTAAAGTTCATAAAGAAAACCACCTGTTCGAATGAGCTCGAATGAGCAGGTGGTTTTTTATTTTATGATTTGAATTATTGATATGCATAATATATTTTATAAGTAATAAAATATTGATATTTAATTTAGGTAAATATTTTCCAAACGAAAGTTTACCTTCCCTAAAATTTTATAACTTATGAAAACTGATATTAACCACCTAAAAAATTTATTAAAAATATTCAGCCCTTTATTATTCCTCGGATTATTTATTTTTATAAGTTCATTTTCTACCAGTAATGATCCCATTAAAGATGAACCCGAAACTCAGCCAAAATTTTCCGAAGTAAGAGTTTTCGCAGTAAATGAAACCGATTTTAAAAAAATGTCGGAAGCCGGTTTGATCATTGATCACTCTATTAGAAAGCCCGGAGTTTATCTTGATGCATGGCTGTCAGAATATGAAATTGCTTTATTGAGAAAAGCAGGTGTTCGTTATGAAATTTTGATTGATGATTGGAATGAATACTATAATAGCCGGCAAAAGATGACTAAGCCGGAAATAGATGCTCAATTGAGAGAGGCAAAAGAAAAAGATAATGTTACACATTCTATTTTCGGAACAATGGGAGGATATTTAACTTACAGTCAGGTTGTTGCAAAACTTGATTCAATGAGACTTGAATATCCTCAGTTCATTTCCCAGAAATTTTCAATCGGGAATACTTTTCAGGGAAGATCAATGTGGGCAGTGAGAGTAACAAAAAATCCCGATGCTCCTACAGGCAGACCGGAAGTTTTTTATAATGCATTGATTCATGCACGCGAGCCGGAAAGTATGGAAACGCAGGTTTATTATTTTTACTGGCTGTTTGAAAATTACGGGACAGATCCTTTAGCAACTTATATTTTGAATAACAGGGAAATTTATTGGATGCCGGTTTTTAATGCAGACGGGTATGTCTTCAATGAAACTACAAATCCGGACGGCGGCGGTATGTGGAGATGCAACAGACATGGAATTGGCGGCTGCGGATGGGTAGACTTAAACAGAAACTTCGGAATATATGAGTATTGGAACTCTCCGAACGGAGGATCCAGCGAAGACTCATGTTCAGGCGGTCAGAGCACTTACAGAGGGACTTCGCCTTTCTCCGAGATTGAAACCCGAAATGTAATGAACTTTGTCAATTCCAGAAATTTCAATACTACTTTTAATGCACATACTCGTGGAAATATCCTGATTAAGCCTTGGGATTGGATAGATCCTGCACCTACACCTGATGATGATAAATATAACGTGTTTCTTTCGGATATGAGTGAGTCAAGTAATTACAGAACCGGAACAGTGTCACAAACTTTAGGTTACTTTGTTCGTGGTGGTGCGGATGATTGGTTTTATAATGATTCCGTTCATTCAAATCATCACATTTTTGCAATTACACCTGAAACAGGCACAAGTTTTTGGCCCCCTCAAAATGAAATAATTCCACTCGCTCAGAATATGCTTTATTCCAACCAGTATATGTCTCTCATTGCGGGACCATATGTAAATTCTGTTTCACAAACGTTTAACCAAGCAACATATATTGCAGGAGAATCAGGCAATTTCAAATTAGTATTTCTGAATAAAGGTTTGTTAAATGCTTCAAATGTTAAAATCATTCTTACTCCACTAAGCACTGATCTTACAATTCCATTACAGCAATATTCTTATGCGAATATAAATTCTTTTTCATCTGATAGCAGTATTTTTAATTTCACTATTGGCGGCAGCGTACCAACGAATACTGCACTTGCTGCTAATCTGAAAATCTTAATGGATACTTCGAATGTTTTTTCACAGACGGTTTATGTTCTTGTTGGAACCGGTAATATTGTAATTGGAGATAATGCCGAAGGTTCATTCGGTAACTGGGTAACAAATTTGAGCTGGGGGATAACATCTTCTCAATCTAACTCTCCGACTCATTCATTTACGGACAGTCCGGGAGGGCAATATGAACTTAATAACAACAATTCAATGACTAATGCTAATGCAATAAATGTAAATTCATCACTAACAAGGCTCACCTTTTTTCATAAATATTCTGTGGAAAAGAGCTGGGATTATTGTTATGTTGAAGTTTCGGATGCTAATGATACTTTATGGCAAAAAATTAAATCTTACTCAGGATTACTTTCCGGATGGACTTCCGAAATGTTTGATATCACCGAATATGCAGCCGGATCTTCACAAATTAAGATTAGATTCAGATTAGCAAGCGATGATTTTATTACGGACGATGGATGGTATATTGACGATATAAAAATTATCACTTATAATATCGGTCCCGTCGGAATTGCTTCAAATAACCAGTTTGTAGAATCGTTTTCATTGAATCAAAATTATCCGAATCCATTTAATCCGAATACAGTTATCAGTTATCAGTTGGCTGTCAGCAGTTATACCAAACTAAAAGTTTATAATGTTCTTGGAAATTTAGTTGAAACATTGGTAAATGAAAAACAACTTGCGGGAAATTATGAAGTTGAATTTAACGGGAGCAATTTATCAAGCGGGATATATTTTTATGAACTGATCGCAGGTGATTTTACTGATGTAAAAAGAATGGTGTTAATAAAATAAGAAATGATTTAATGATTAAATTAACCTTGCTTTTGAAATGCTGACCATAATAATTGATTAAAGCCGGCAACTATTTATAAATAAATAATTGATAAGCTCAGTAATTTACTTTTAAAGTACAAATGTTAAAAAAAATAATTTTCATAATTTTTGTCACATTATTATTCTCTCCATATCTTGACCGAAGGATTAAAGCCGGTCCGATTGATAAACCCACCGAAGTATATATCATCGGAACAGTTCACATCGGCACTAATAGTTTTGATTCCGATACTCTTCTAAATATTTTAAATAAAATCAATCCCGATGTAATTCTTATTGAATGCGACACTTCCTACATGACTACGAACTTTGAATTTAAAGAGGAAATAAAATATGCTTTCCTTGAAACTTCCGCAATAACCGAATATCTTAAAAACAAAGAAGTCCAGGTCAGACCTTTCGATATTGCCGGAGGCGATATATTTTTTGATGATCCCGTAAGAAAAATTAATGAATCAGATTTCTTTAATGATATTCAATCTTTAACTGGCGATAAGAGTAAAGATTTAAGCGGTGCAGGGGTAAGCATTTTAGAAAAGTTTTACTTAATGATGTCTATTGCGGAAGAAATGTCAAATGCGAAAATTTCATATATAAACAGCCCTGAAGGAAGCATGAAAATAGATACTATAAATTACTATTCCTATGTCGGCTTGGGCTTGCTTATAAATGCTGTACCCGAACTTTTGAAATACCGATCCTATTGGGATGCAGAATACGATAACTGGAATAAAAGGAATGATGCTATGCTTGTTAATATTCTAAAATATGAAGGATTTTTTGAAGGAAAAAAGATTGTAGTGTTGTGCGGATTTGCTCACAAGAATTTTCTAAAAAACGAACTTTTAAAACATAAACATATTCTGACAAAAGAATATTGGGAATAATTTTTAAAAATTTTGACAATTGAATTCATTCCAAATCAAAACGATGCAATCCATAAGGAGCCAACTGTATTTAATTTTATTTATCAGAAGGTTTTTCTAAATCCGGTATTTCAGGAGCTTCAGGCACCTGCATTTCTTCAGGATCCTCCGGTGCTTTTTTTTCTTTAACTTTATAAATCTTTTTAATTGAGTCGGGCAAACCCTGAATTTCTATTTTTTCAATTTCTTTAACCGACTTCTTAATCTCTTCTTTTACTTTTTCCATTTCTTTCTTTAGCTCTTCACTGTTCAGGTTTAAGTCATTATTCAAATCTTCTTTCATTTCCTTTAATTCTTTTTTAAGCTCCTCCATAGCATCTTTGAACTCCTCCTTATCAAAATGTATATTTTCTTTTATATCTTTGTGCATCTCTTCCATATCTTTTTTGAACTGCTCTTTGTCAAAATAAGCAGAGTCTTCGCTCCACTCATAATTTCCATCGGGTGTATTTTCAATTTTAAACTTCCAGTTTTTTGCAAAATCCTGTAATGCTTCAAGCGTATCAGGATTAAAATTTTCAAATTGCTTTATCTGCTCTAAATTTTTTTCGACTTCTTTGATACTTCTTTCAACATTCTCCTCAATCTCAACCTGTATCTTATCTATCCATTCATTCAGTTCTTCTTCGTCAAGAAAAGGAATACTATCTGTTTCCACATGTCGGGGAGGCGCAACGAATTTAGCAACCCTGGTATATACTTCATCTTTATATTCGTTATCTACCTTGTCAATTAAGTTGACCAGCGTTACGGCATCTGACATCTTGGCGCTGTTTAACAGAGTACTGACGCAGGCTCCGCCGCACTTTCCAAAATCCAGATTGAATAATGCATTTTTAAATTTCGCAGAAGAATTTTCGTTGAATGGCGTTCCTACTCCCAGATCTTTTCTTGTTATAACTAAATTCCCAGCGGGAACAATTGCTTCTCTGTTATTACCCGATTGAATTTGCACTTTGCCGGATTTAACATATACTACTCCGTCACCTGTCGAATCAATAGTGAGAGTATATTCGCCATTTAAATCAGAAGCAACTGCCGAAGGCATCTCTACAAAAAAAGTTTTTTGTTTCGAATTCATATCGGCATCTATCGTTCCATACTCAACCATAATCCTGTTATTTCCTTCTGAACTTTTCAAAAATATAACTTTTGAATTTGGTTCTATTAATACTTTCCCGAGGTCTGCGATGATCAGCTCGGCACGCGATGAATCGTTAGTTGTAATGGACTGCCCTTCTTTAATGCTGTCAACTCCCTGCATCGAAACATCTCCAATAAGGGGTGATCCCTGCACATTTGCAACTTTCCAGTAAGTAGGCAAACCGAATGTGCTTTGCTGACTTAACTGAATATCTTTTAAGCTCAAATTCTTAACAGCAAAAATTATTAAAGTAATTAAAAATATGGCAGCAATACCTGAAATAAAATATTTGTATTTTGAAATAAAGCCGGAATTTTTGTTATCAACTGTATTTACCGGCATTTCATTTTGATGTTTTTCAAAATTTATTCCCGAATCGATCTTGTTCCAAAAATCATTTTTCTTTTGAAAGGAAAGATTTACCCCTTTATCCGTTAGCCTGTTTAAATTTTTAATTAATTCTGTGTTCTCTGAAATGTAACTAGTACAGTTAGGACAATTTGAGATATGTTTATCAATTAATACTTTATCTTTTAATGAAATCATTCCGTCCAGATAATCGTCGATCAGTTTTTCCGATTCCCCGCAAATATTTTTTCTATTTAAATTTTCATTATTCATTTTGATAATTCCTCTCTTAAAATTTTTCTTGCATTATGAAGATGTGCTTTTGATGTTCCGATTTGTATTCCCATCATCCTGGAAATTTCATTATGCTTATAGCCCTCGATATCATGCAAAACCAGTACTGCCCTTGCCTGAGCCGGCAATTTACTGATTGCTTTTTCAAGATCAATTTTAATATCCTGACGATGCTTTGATTCTTCAAGATTTTTTTCTTCTTTTAATTCAAGATTCTTTTCAGAAAGCCTCTTCTCCGATCTTAAGTGCATAAGAAACTGGTTTACTGCGATGCTGTGAAGCCAGGAAGAGAATTTACTTTCAAACTGGAAAGTCTTTAGCTTTTCCCACGCTTTTATAAAAACTTCCTGCGTAAGCTCTTCTGCTACAAAAGTATCAGCTGAAATTCTAAGACATAATGAATGAATTCTTGAAACATTTTTTATAAAGAGTTCTTTGAATGCATCCCTGCTTCCATCGATCGCCAATTGAACCAGTTTAAAATCCTCGTCAGGATTTTTTACAATTAGATTTAATGAAACAGATTGTGAGCTCATGATAAGATTTAGAATACATTTATAAGATGCCGCATAAGTATAAAAGGTTTAGTCAGCAAATATAAATAAATTATTGTCAATTATTTGGAATTATTTTTAATTGAAGAATGACGGGCATATATTTTTTTATAACGATTGACCTCGATTGGACTTAGAGATTAAAACCGATTCCAAGAATAAAATAAGTTAACTTAACTTTGTTTTCAGATTTGTATTTTCAGAGAACTTCCGGACTAATTTTTATTTTCTGATGTTTTCCATTCCGGACTATCAGAAATGTTTTCGCTTCTTCTAAATTATTTCTTGGCACAATTAACAAAATCAGTGTTAATATATTACTTTTTAGTTTATACTTGTTTAATTAGTTTTAAATACAAATAATTTAACCTGCAGATTACATAACCCGGGCAGTTTGGATTATTTAAATTTTAATAAATATTTTAATACTTAACATTCATCGTCTATGAGACCAAAAAAGTGGCTGAAAAACTATCTCAAAAATGTTTTGAAACATCATGGTTATGAAATACAGAAAAGCTCCTCATCATATGAATGGCAAAAGCTTGCTAAGGAATCTCCTGTTTATAATGAGTCGAAGCTGCCGAAGGGATCAGAAAATTACTTTCAATATAACAATCCAAGGCTTAAAGAGCTAAAAGAAAGATATGCCCTTTTCGACGGGAATGTTATTACTCCTCTTTTGTGGACTGAAAATCATGTAAGTCCCGATGACATAAAATACTTCAGGGGGGACAATGCCTATGTTTGGCAATTAAGAGGTAAGTCAATGAATATTTTCGGTTATGTATTATCAACGTATTATGTCAAATCAATTGATTACCTTGGGCTATTAGAAAAATTAACTGAAGATCCTTATTTTGGTAATATTTATTTTCATATTGATAATAAAATTATTTCCAGAGATTTACTCGATTCAATAATAGAAATCTATTTTCTGGAAAAACATTTGTCAATATCATCGATAAATGATTTGAATATTCTGGATATTGGCGCCGGATACGGGAGACTGGCACATCGAATGATAACTGCTTTGCCTAATATTCGCTCTTACTTGTGTACTGATGCATTTGCTTATTCTACTTTTATTTCCGAATATTATATTCGTTATCGGAATTTAGAAGATAAAGCAAAGGTCGTTCCTCTTGATGAAATAGAAAAAGTTTTAACAGCTGAAAAGATAGATATTGCAATTAATATTCATAGCTTTTCGGAGTGCAAGACTGCTGCAATCGAATGGTGGTTATCACTCTTAGAAAAAAACAAAATTAAATATTTGATGATTGTGCCAAACGAAATGCCTGGTATTGAGAATGTTTTACTGACAAACGATAATATAAATTTCCAGGAAATTATTGAAAGGCATGGATATAAATTAATTACAAAAGCGCCTAAGTATAGTGATTCAACTGTCCAGGAATATGCTATAAATCCAACATATTACTATCTCTTTGAATTTGAAAAAGCAAGCTCCCGATTAATTACTGAATAATTTTTTTTTTAATATTTTTACAAGTGAGATGTTTACAAAACCAATAAAAAATGATTAGATATTTTTTAATTTTTTTGATTCTCTTTGTTATTATTCATTCTGACACAAATGCACAGGATTCGATCTCCCCTCCTGATCCAAATGTTCCCACTAAAGTTTTTGTAAGCATGATATTAAATAATATCAGCGACATAAATGCAGCTACTCAAATCATGAAGACTGATGTATTTTTTAGGGTGAGATGGAATGATCCGCGGCTTGCTCATAAGTCCGGACACAGAACTATAAAAAACATCGATGAAATCTGGGATCCCTGGCTAACTTTTAGTAACCGTCTGAATATTACAAAAGCCTTCCCTGAGATTGTAACTGTTCTAAATGACGGGACTGTAATTTATATGCAAAGAGTTTACGGAGATTTTTCACAGGATTTTCACTTAAAGGACTTTCCGTTTGATAGACAGATATTTAAGATAGGAATGGTTGCAATTGGTTTGTCAGCAAGTGAAGTAGAGATTTTACCGGACTCTGAATCGGAATCAGGTATTTCTGAAAGGTTCATATTACCCGATTGGAAAATATTAGATTGGAAATATGATAATTCATCATATTCTTATTTAAAGACATCACCGCCACTTCCATCAATCTCATTTATGTTCACAGCAAAAAGACAGGGGGGATTTTATATATTGATATATGTTATTCCACTCATTCTCATAATAATGATGTCATGGATGGTGTTCTGGCTGGGGCCCAAATTAGCTGCACCGCAGATTGCAGTGGCAACTACCTCAATGCTTACTCTGATTGCTTACAGATTTGTCGTAAGTGGAAATCTTCCTAAAATTTCTTATATGACAAGGATGGATATATTTGTCTTATGTTCTTCAATATTAATATTTTTCACTTTGATCAACGCTGTAATCACTACAACGCTCGCCAGCAGGGGTGATGAAAAAACGGCACTTAAAATTGATTTTCATTGCAGATGGATTTTCCCTCTACTGTATGTAATAGTTTGCCTTGTAGCGTTTACTCCTTAATAATTTTTAGAAATTTTTTTACAGGATAAAAATTTAGTTTTTCAGGGAATCAATAAATTATTTACTCAGAATAATATTATTTAAAAGTTTATTGTAAGGATGTTTAAATAAACTTTAACTTGTTTAAAAAATATAATTTCAAATTTTTTAAGAGTGATTTAGCCGGAGGAATGTCGGTAGCTGCACTGTCACTTCCGGTTGGAGTTGCTTATGCAGATATCGCCGGACTTCCGCCGGAATCAGGAATTTATACCGCGATATTTTCTTTTCTTTGTTACTTCCTGCTCGGTAGTTCCAAAGAGCTTATTATCGGTCCTGACTCTGCAACTACAACTGTCTTTGCTTCTGTTATTATTTCAATAAGTGCCGGCAACCCCGCACTGCATCCTCAGCTAATAGTATTGGTCACAATTGTTACCGGAATATTACTTTGTGTTGCAGGTTTTTTGAAGTTTGGATTCATAGCGAATTTTTTATCGAAACCTATATTGCTCGGATACTTAAACGGAGTTTCCGTAATTTTAATCATAAGCCAGTTAGGAAAACTGACAGGTCTTAAATTAGAAAACAGTAATTCTGTTATTGGAATTTGGGAATTGATTAACAATGCGGGTTCAATTAATATTATGACTTTCAGTATCGGAATAATTTCACTTATCCTGCTCAAATTTCTAAAAAAAGTTCATACTAAAATACCAGCACAGGTAATTTTGATTATAATTTCAATTGTATTTGTAAAAATTTTTAATCTTCAATCCTCAGGTATAGAATTCACGCAAGAAGTGAAAGATGTGCTGCCACAATTTATTTTCCCGGATATTAAAATTTTAACAGATCATTTTTCCGAAATATTATTTGCCTCCGCAGCATTATTATTTGTATCATATTCAGGTGAAATTCCTGTTGCACGTTCATTTACAAAAGATAAGTATGATCTTAATCCCAACAAAGAGTTTTTTGCGCTTGGTTTTGCGGATATTGTTGCAGGGCTGTTTAAGGGTTTCCCTGTAAGCGGTGCGGATTCACGGACAGCTGTAAATGTTAATGTTGGCGGTAAAACAAAGATGGTAAATATATTTGCTGCAGGGATAATGCTGCTTGTAATTCTTTTTTTGTCAAAACAATTTTCTTCGATACCGATTGCTATATTCGGTGCAATTATTATTAATGCTGCATTTGGAATGTTTAAGTTAAACGAATTATTTGCCATTAGAAAATTCAGCAAAAAAGAATTCAGGGTAACAATAATTTGTATGGCAGGTGTACTTTTGATTGGCGTTTATCAGGGAATTTTGATTGCACTTGTGATGACAATGATTCAGCTGATTGCAAGATCCTCCAAGCCGCTGGAATATGAATTGGTTTATGAAAAAGAAGAAGAAGTTCCGGCTGAAATAAATAAAAACAATAAGGTACTTCTTACAAATGACATTTTGATATACCGATTTAATTCCGCTTTGATTTTTTTTAATTCAAATTATTTCAGAGAAAGAATTTTCGACAGGGCAGGAAGGAAAAAACAATTGAAAACTATAATAGTAGATGCAAAGCCGATTAATTATATTGATCTGACAGCTTTGAATATTCTGATTGATGTCATTAAGGAATTTAATGATGAAAAAATAAATATATACTTCACCGGGGCTGACGAAAAATTGCAATCGATTCTTACAAAAGAGCTTAAACTAAATAAAATGAATTCCGAAATATTTTTTCCGGATGTAAGGTCATTTTTCATTAAGTAAATTTTATTTTTTATCCTCATCCAGTAACTCTTTTTTTACTTTTAAAAGCTCTTCTTTTTGCTCAGAGCTGACTTCCGGGTAGGTGAGATGTAAGGCTTCAAACTGTCTGTAAATTATATTTGCTATAGCCAATCTCGTAAACCACTTGTTGTCTGCCGGGATAATAAACCATGGAGCATAGTCTTCTGATGTATTGCTCAAAGCGTCTTCGTAAGCTGTCTGGTATTGATCCCAAAATTTTCTTTCATTTGCATCAGCAACAGAAAACTTCCAATTTTTTTTTGGATTGTCGATTCTTTTTATAAATCTTTTTCTCTGTTCGGATTTCGAAAGATGAAGGAAAAATTTTAAAATGACAGTCCCGTTTTGATAAAGGTTTTTTTCGAATCTGTTGATTTGCTCGTACCTTTTATCCCAAAATTTTTGGTCAATGTCTTGAAGTGAATTAATTCCCGGAAGATTTTCTTTTAAAATATATTCAGGATGAACTCTTGTAACGAGCACATTTTCATAATGCGAGCGGTTAAAAATTCCAATATCGCCTCTTGGAGGCAAAGCTCTGTAATGACGCCAGAAATAATCATGTTCGAGCTCGGTAGTCGAAGGCACTTTAAAACTTACAACTCTTACACCGGTAGGATTCAAGCCGGACATAACATGTTTTACAGCCCCGTCCTTGCCCGCTGTATCCATTGCCTGGAAAATAATCAGAACACTGTATTTATTGTAAGCATATAATTCATCCTGCAAATCAGAAAGTTTCTCTCTGCTCAATGCAAGAAGATCTTCTCCTTTTTGTTTGTTCAATTTATTACCGGTATACTCGGTATCATAATTTTTTAGTGAAACTTTCTTACCGGGTTTAACAAGGAATTTTTCTATATCAATTAAATTATCTTCTGACATGTATAAAACTTAAGTTTAAAATTAATGCAATATAGTAATAATTATAAATCAAGTTGAGTTAATAACTTAAGTTGACCGCTTATAACTTTAAATTTATTTTTTTGCCACGAATTACACAAATTTCCACGAATTATCTCTAATTATTATAAAAAAAAAAATGCGTAAATTTGTATTAATTCGTGAAATTCGTGGGCGGAAATATAAGTTTTGAGAACGAAGCGGTCAACTTAAGTTAATAAAGTAATTGCGGAATATTTTATTTAATAGAAGCTGCACTGTCCTTTTTAACTATAAAAAATTTTTTGTTGAAATAAGTTGCCTGCGCTTTGTTCGCCCAAAGTTCAGGATCCATACCGACATCATAAAAGAAAAATAAATATGGAACCGGGGATTTAATGCTTTCAACAAGACAAGTATCCGATTTATCTTCATATATTTTTCTGTATCTGTTTTTAAGCTCTTCATCGAATGTATAGGCAGTGCCATATAAGAGCTCCTTATAAGCAATCCTAATATTGTTTTCCTTTCGAAATGAAAAGGCAATAACCACACATATTATTATTAATGCATACTTAGGCAAAGAATGATATCTTAATCCGAATTTAACTTTAATATAATTAACTATAATTAAAACGTTGAGAAACCATCCTATTAAAAAAATAAAATAAACAACATTCACAGTTCTATCATACGGACCCTCACCCACAGCCCAAAAAGAAGTAAAAAATCCTGCAAATAATATAATTAAGAATAATGCTATCGAATAAACCGGATTAACAGAAAGAAAGCTTAGCTCTGATTTTTTTGATGAAATTATTTTTATACTAACCGGTATAAATAAAATTGTTAATAGTAATATTGGTGTATCAAAGACTCTATAAAAAATATAATGTATTAAAATAGTCGAAGATTTTATGGCAGAATTAATCAGCTGGTGTCTTTCGGGATAATTAACTTCACGAATCATGTTACCGGGTGCAAAATAAACTATGCCGGCTGCCAAAGCTGAAGCAAACACAAATAAAAATAATTGCCGATTAATTTTTTTGTTAATTAAAAAATTTACAGTGAGAATTAAAAACAATAGAGCTACTAAAATAGACATAGAAGTCTCATTTAATCCAATAACCGCAAATATTAAAACTATAATTAAAATCCGTTGTATCGATTTTTCTTTTGAATTCTCTTCTTTAAAAAATCTTAATATGAATGTAAACAATATCATCATTAGAATATTTGCCAACTGATATGTAACAGAAGATGTCATCCAATAAAATCCAAGCGCAACATTTGGCATCTTAAAAAAATATAAAGAACAAAAAACCAAAGCGAATATTAATACTTCCTTATTTGAAATTGATTTCGATGTTATTTCTTTAATTAAAAAATAGGATGAGATTATGAAACCGAGTATCAATAGAATCGGAAGGATCTTATAGCCGGTCATTGAGTCGTAAATAAGAGGATTAATACTGCTTAATGCTGCATTTGCGAAAAACTTTCCGTGCCAGTAAACATACCAGAAATGCTGAGATTTCAAGAAGCCATTTTCATTGACTATATACGCCGAAAAGTAATCGTCCCAGCAAGGGTTAACGTATATTGAAAGGATTAAAAACGGAAGAATAGTAAGGGATAAAAATAAAATGGAAATGTTTTCAAGATAAGTCTGAAATTTTTTTTTAATCAATTGTTACCGGATTATTTTAGTTTGGAATCAGAAAATTTTATATTTTAAATTAAACTAATTAATTAATTTTTTTTTAACAAGTCTTGAAAAACCTGAACCGGGTGACTTTAGAATAATTTCGTATAAATTAATTATATTCAGGTTAAGGATCTTCTTTTTTTAAGACAATTGATTTTTTATTAAAGTAATGTGCGTAAACTTCATTATATATATTTTTAGAATCTCCTGTAATTTCAAACACAAAAATTGTTCTTGGTATATTTTTAATCTCCAAAACTTCGCAACTGTCAGAGCTACTTTGGCTGATAAATTCATATCTTTTATTCAATTCATTATTATATTTATATGCAGTCCCTCTTAACAAATCTGCGTAGGCTGTCCTGACATTGTTTTGTTTTAACAAATACGATAATAGGATAAGCGTAAATAATATGTATATATATTGCGGAATTTTTTTTATTGATGTTTTAGACTTTTTGTTTATGAAATAAAATAAAACAATTGCATTATAAAACCATCCGATTAGAAATACAAAATAAATAAAATTAAAAGTTCTCCTGACCGGCTCTTTTCCCATACTCCAAACTGGAAGAAATATCAAAATAAGAAGAATAATTATAAATGCTGAATAAGAATAGAATGGGTTTACGGAAAAGATTGCTAACTTTCTTTCATCGCCTTTATAAAGCTTACCAAAAACAGGAACAAGTAATAATGTTAACGGAAGAAGAGGAGTAAGGAAAATCCATGAAAAAAAATTTTGTATTAAAAATGTAAACGATAAATAAATAGAGTTGAATAGCTGGTGTCTCTCCGGGAAAAATTCTGCTCTAAGCTGGTTGCCTGGTGCAGAGATTATAACATATGAGGCAGCTCCGACTAATGCCGCAAAAATAATTAATCTCCAATGTAATTTTCTCTCTGTAAAAATATTTGTTAAAATTAATATTGCTATAATCAACACTATAAGTCCCATGGACATCTCACTACATCCGGCGATGGCTATGAGCAATAATGCAGAAGCTGATGTATAAAAAATTCTTTCAGAAGTTTTGTTCGTTTTACTCAGGCGGATGTATAAAATCAGAAAGACCATTATCAGTATCAGTCCGAATTGATAAACAATTGAACCTGTAATCCAATAAAATCCCTGAGAAACAGAAGGCATACCGTACAGGTATAGAAAAAAGATTGTTAAGGAGAATAAAAATCTCTGTTTCCATTTTAGATTACCGCTTATTATTTCCGAAATAAATAAAAAGATGACATAAAAAAATGCGATCATTAATATTAACGTCAAAATCTTGTAACCCGTGATAGATTTAAAATACAGGGGATTATAGCTTAATATAGCATTGGAAAAAAATTTCCCGGTCCAATTGTTGTATGTTATTTCCTGCGCAGCCCGGAAACCAAAAATTTTTGTATTATCAGGAAAACCAAAATCATCGCCTGAAGGATGGTTAAAATAAAATAAAAATATAAACGGTACAATCATTAATATTAAAAAACCAATCAGAAGGCTTTCTATTTTTGTTTCAGACAAGGCAGTAGATATTTTCATTACTTGAAAAAAGCATTTTTAAAATGAAACTATAATAACATTAATTTTTACAAAATTATAGTTTACAAAATATCCACTCTTAACTTTGCGAACCTTTTACTTTAATATATTTTTATAGCCCACAATTTATGAAGATTTCCCTAAACCTCCTTATATAATCATCCCAACTGACTTTTGAAATGTAACCGGGAAATATTGAACACCGAAAACATCTTTTAGAATTTACGAATTACTGGTTTGAAATTCATTCAATAAAACTTTATTATTGTGCTCAAAAAAAAATCCGGGCGATTAGCTCAATTGGCTAGAGCACCTCGCTTACACCGAGGGGGTTTGAGGTTCGAGTCCTTAATCGCCCACAGACTCAATTACAAATTAAAAATTAAGAATTAAAATTAAGTTCTCTTCCGGTTTATTTTAGTTATTCTAACTTTAATCAGGTGTCTGCTGAGAATAAATTTTATAATTTCCGCTTTTGATGAATAGTAAAATTTTATTTCTTTCATCTCTCGTCTTAATCTTCATCCTAAATTTTTTTACAGATTCTATTGATCCTTATTATTACACGATTTTAATTTATATAGGTATAAATATCATTCTTGCTACAAGTCTCAATCTTATCAATGGTTATACAGGACAATTTTCTTTAGGTCATGCGGGCTTTATGGCAATCGGAGGTTATCTTTCGATTGCAATCTCCACATACTATGCGCCCTTTTTCATGAATACATTCGGAACAGGAGTTTTTGGACAAACAATTTCTTTTTTAATTGTTCTCTTCCTCGGGGGAATTGCAGCAGCTATTGCAGGAATAATTGTAGGTGTTCCTTCTTTGAGACTGAAAGGTGACTATCTTGCAATTACTACACTCGGCTTTGCGGAAATTATCCGGGTCATTATACAAAGTCTGGAAGTTGTAGGAGCGTCACAAGGTTTCAGAGGTGCATATATTTTTGATAATGGTATAAAAGCTGCACAGATACCTGCTGACATGGCAAATGTTCCTTACGTATTTTATTCTGTTCCCAAATATACAAATTTCTTCTGGACATTTACTTTTGTTGCAATAATAATTTACTTCATACACAATTTAATCAACTCAACTTATGGCAGGGGATTTCTTGCAGTTAAGGATGATGAAGTTGCAGCCGAATCAATGGGAGTCAATACTACCAAGTTCAAAGTTGTAGCATTCGTCAGCGGCGCGTTCTTTGCGGGAATTGCCGGTGCACTGTACGGACATTTTGCTTTATATCTGAATCCTGAAGATTTTAATTTTTTGAAATCGGTTGAGATTGTTGTAATGGTAATTCTCGGCGGAATGGGTAGCATGATAGGTGTAGTTATTGCTGCAATTCTTTTAACAATTTTACCGGAGCTTCTGAGAGGCGTTGCAGAATACAGAATGATTATATATTCTTTGCTCCTGATTGGCATGATGCTTACAAGACCGCAGGGATTATTTGGAGTGAAGCTGAGAAGGAAGAAACATGTAAAGTTAAAAGTTGATAATTGATAGTTGATAATTGATAATTGATAATTGATAGTTGATAATTGATAATTGATAGTTGATAGTTGATAATTGATAATTGATAGTTGTTAATTGATAATTGATAATTGATAATTGATAATTTTCAATCTAACATCGTAAATCTAACATCGTAAATCGAAATTGAATTTATTAGATATAAATAATTGCACGATGCGTTTCGGCGGATTGACCTGCGTTGATAATTTAAACGCTCACGTAGGGAAAGATGAACTTGTCGGAATGATTGGACCGAATGGTGCCGGAAAGACTACAGTGTTTAATATTATTACAGGTGTTTATGAACCGACAAAAGGCGATGTAATATTTTGCGGAACGAGCGTAGTTCCTTTCAAACCGTATCAGGTTGCCGCACTGGGCATCAGCAGAACTTTTCAAAACATAAGACTATTTCCGAGTCTGAGCGTTAGAGATAATATAAGAGTTTCATTTGTAAAGACTTTGAAGGCAGGATTTTTTGATTCCATTTTACAATTCGGAAGATTCGACAAAGAAGAAAAAGAGTTTGATGAAAAGATAAATGAGCTGCTGGATATTTTCGGGCTGCTTGGAGTAGCGGATGAATATGCAAAATCACTTCCTTACGGTGAACAAAGAAAAGTAGAAATCGTACGAGCTCTGGCCACGACACCGAAATTGCTTTTACTTGATGAGCCTGCAGCGGGAATGAACCCGGTTGAAAAATTCGAGCTTATGCATTTAATTAAAATGGTAAAAGATAAATTCAAAATTTCAATATTGTTGATTGAGCATGATATGAAAGTTGTAATGGGTGTATGCGAAAGGATTTTTGTTTTGGATTATGGAGAAAAGATTGCAGAAGGAAAACCGGAAGAGATCAAAAAAGATCCCAAAGTGATCGAGGCGTATCTTGGAGAAACGAGCCACTGATTTTGATTTGGAATTTGCCTGCCCGTACAGGCGGGGGATTTCGGATTTCGGATTTGTTTTAATTTGGGATTTAATAAAATTTGTATTTTAGATTTTGGATTTTAGATTTATATTATTTTCGTTTTTTAATATAAATTTATATTATGACATCTGATGAATTAAAATTAAGAACTAAAAAATTTGCTTTGAGAATTATCAATTTAATCGAGCATTTACCGAATAATAAATCAAGCCATGTACTAGGAAACCAATTTTTAAGATCTGCAACATCGCTCGGGGCAAACTATAGGGCAGCTTGCCGCTCAAGATTGAAAAAAGAATTCATTTCGAAAATAAGAATTGTTGAGGAAGAAGCAGATGAATCTGTTTATTGGATAGAAACAATAAAGGAATCAAAATTAATTAACGAAGAAAAAGTTGGTGACTTGTTAAAAGAATCGAATGAATTAACTGCAATATTCACTTCAATTGGAAAAACGTCAAAATTAAATTTAAAAAATTCCAAATCCGAAATTCCAAATTCCAAATTGAACAATGCTTGAGATAAAAGATCTATGCGTAAATTACGGAGCGATCAAAGCTATCAAGGGAATTAACTTAAATGTTAAAGAACATTCCATAGTGACTTTGATAGGTGCTAATGGTGCGGGGAAAACAACATTGCTGAGGACAATTTCTTCAATATTAAAACCAGTCTCCGGCTCGATACAATTTTTGGGAAAAAATTTAATTTCACTTCCTCCGAATAAAGTTGTAGAGGATGGAATTTCACAATCCCCGGAAGGAAGGATGATTTTTTCAAATCTCACGGTAAAAGAAAATCTCGAGATGGGAGCTTACACAAGAAAAGATAAACATAATTTGAAAGATGATCTTGAATTTATTTATAAATTTTTTCCAAGAATTAAAGAAAGACTTAAACAACTTGGAGGAACACTCAGCGGCGGAGAGCAGCAAATGCTGGCTATTTCACGGGCATTGATGTCAAAACCGAAATTACTTTTGCTCGACGAACCTTCACTTGGAATTGCACCGCTGCTTACAAAATTAATCTTTGAACAAATTGTAGCTTTGAATAAAACAACCGGCTTAACAATTTTGCTTGTTGAGCAAAATGCCAACATTGCTTTATCAGTTGCTGATTACGGTTATGTCATGGAAACCGGTGAGATCATTTTAGAAGGAGAAGCGAAGTCACTTGCACAAAATGAAGAAGTGCGGAAGGCATATTTAGGAGAATAATTACAAGTTAAAAGTTAAAAGTTAAAAGTTAAAAGTTAAAAGTTAAAAGTTATTGGTTTTAAAAGTTTAAGGAAAATATTTATAGGTATGGAGGTAGTTTATGACAGTAGAAAGATTTGAAGATTTATTAATTTGGCAAAGAGCAAAAGAGTTAACATTATTAATTTATAAGACTTTTAGTAAGAATAAAGATTTCAGTTTTAAAAAACAAATTGAACGAGCATCAGTTTCAATAATGAATAATATTGCTGAAGGATTTGAAAGAAGAAGTAATAAAGACTTTAGACAGTTTTTGTTCTTTGCAAAGGGGAGTTCAGGAGAAGTAAGAAATATGCTGCACTTAGCAAGAGAATTAAATTATATCGATGAAAATGAATATCATAATTTTCTAAAACTATCTTTGGATATTTCAAAAATGACAGCGGGGTTAATTAGAAAACTATAACTTTACAACGTTATAACTTAACTTTTAACTTTTAACTTTTAACTTTTAACTTTTAACTTTTAACTTTTAACTTTTAACTTTTAACTTTTAACTTTTAACTTTTAACTTTTAACTTTTAACTTTCAACTTTTAACTTTTAACTTTTAACTTTTAACTTTCAACTTTCAACTTTCAACTTTTAATTTTTAACTTTTAACTTTTAACTTTTAACTTTCAACTTTTAACTTTTAACTTTTAGCTTTTAACTTTTAACTTTTAACTTTCAACTTTTAACTTTTAACTTTTAACTTTAACTAAATATGATTTACGCAGAAAGAATGACAAATCTCGGGACCGAGACAGCGTTTGAAGTTTTGGCAAAAGCAAAGAAACTTGAAGCCGAAGGCAAAAGCATAATACATCTTGAGATTGGTGAGCCGGATTTTCCAACACCTGAAAATATTTGTGAAGCAGCTATAAGGTCTATCAGAGCCGGTGACACCCATTATACACCTTCTGCGGGAATTCCCGAACTTAGAAATTCGATTGCAAAATATATAAGCAAGACCCGGGGAATCGATGTTCATCCGGATGAAGTTGTTATGACACCCGGCGCAAAACCGATTATGTTTTTTGCGATACTTGCACTTGTTAATGAAGGTGACGAAGTAATTTACCCAAATCCCGGATTTCCAATTTATGAATCGATGATTAAGTTTGTTGGCGGAACTCCTGTGCCTTTAAAATTAAAAGAGGAAATGGATTTTGCTTTTGATGTTAATGACTTAAAAAAACTGGTAACACCAAAAACAAAAATGTTAATCATCAATACTCCTCAAAATCCAACCGGCGGAATTTTAAACGAAGATGAAATAAGACATATAGCAGAAATAATAAAAGACAGACCGGACATATGGATTTTAAGTGACGAAATATACAGCCGGCTGATTTTTAAAGGCGACCATTTCAGCATTACCCAAATTCCCGGATTCAAAGACAGGACAATTATACTCGATGGTTTTTCAAAGACCTATGCAATGACCGGATGGAGAGCAGGTTACGGAGTGATGAATGCTGACCTTGCAAAAAAAATTGCTCAGCTTATGACTAACAGTAATTCATGCACCAATACTGTTGTTCAAAAAGCCTGTATCGAAGCATACGAAGGACCGCAGGATTCGGTTGAAAAAATGAAAGAAGAATTTTTGATAAGAAGAGATATAATTGTTGAAGGATTAAATTCGATAAAAGGATTTTCTTGCATAGTTCCGCTTGGTGCATTCTATGCTTTTCCTAACATAACAAAGACAGGTTACAATTCAAAAGAGCTAAATGATCATCTGCTATACAAAGGAGGTGTGGCGGCTCTTTCCGGAACATCGTTTGGTGAATTTGGCGAAGGGTATTTACGATTTTCTTATGCTAACTCGAGAGAGAATATTCGTGAAGCTATTAAACGGATAAAAGAAGTTATTTAGATTTGGAATTTGCCTGCCCGTACAGGCGGGGAATATCGGATTTGGGATTTTTTTGATTTGGAAATTGGTTGTATTTCAATTTTTATCAACTGTTACCTTAATAGTAAATTTCAAAATAAATTAAAAAATTATGTCAGAAGTATTAGAAGTTCAACCGGAAGTAAAAGAAAAGATATTAGAAATTTTAAAATCTTATGATGCAATTATGGTAGCAACTACTGGAGGAGAATATTCTCCTTGGATATTGGGTGCATATTTCGGATACGATGATTTGAAAATTTATTTATTGCTTGAAACGCATGGGAAGTCATTCGCAAATATACAGATCAATAATAATGTAGCGATTTCAATTTCGAAGAATGATGCAATGCAGGATTTCTTACAGGGTTCCGGAGAGGCAGTAATACTGGACGTTTCCGAAGATAAGTTAGCAAGAGATCTGATACTGGAAAAGATGCCGTCGTTTCAAACTTATACACCTGTAACTCCGGTTAGAATTGATGTTAAAAAATTTTTTGTAACATCACTTCAGAACAGCTGGTTTCCGGCGAAGGTGCTGGAAGTATAGTTTATAAGGTTTGTAAAGTTTGTAAAGTTTGTAAAGTTTGTAAAGTTTGTGAGAGAAATGAAATTAATAAATTGCAAGGCGGATTATAGAATCCGCTTTTTATTTTTCTACCTTTGAATAACTTTTATTTGTAAGTAAATTTATCCATTCAAAAATTTTGATAACAGATTTCTTAATTGTCGGCAGCGGTATTGCAGGGCTGTCATTAGCATTGAAGCTTAGTGAGCTAGGTAAAGTTGCAATAATTACCAAAAAACAAAAAGCCGAATCCAATACTAACTATGCACAGGGCGGTGTGGCTGCTGTATTGGATGAGAATGATAATTTTGAATTGCATACAGCAGACACTCTTGAATGCGGAGCAGGATTGTGTGATGTGGAAGCTGTAAAAAAAATTGTCTTCAAGGGACCTAAAAGTATAAACGAGTTAATTGAACTGGGAGCAAATTTTTCCAAAGAGAATGGAGAGCTCATGCTGGGAAAAGAAGGAGGGCATTCACGAAACAGGATTATACATTCAAAGGATATTACCGGTAAGGAAATAGAAAGAGCATTGCTAAATAAAATTGGAAAGAATGATAATGTTGACGTTTACGAATACTATTTTGCCATTGATCTGCTGACAGAAAAAAACCTGAAGCGGTCCGGAAAAAAAGGAAATAAATGTTTCGGTATCTATGCATTGAATGTGAAGAATTATAAAGTTGAAAAAATTATAGCCGGTAAAACAATTATAGCAACCGGTGGAGCGGGACAGGTATATCTTCATACGACTAATCCTGCAATAGCAACAGGTGATGGAGTGGCGATGGGATACCGCGCCGGATGTGAGATTGCAAACATGGAGTTTATTCAATTTCATCCTACAACTTTGTATGAAGCAAATAAAAATGAATCATCCTCGCAGGTATTTTTAATATCAGAAGCAGTAAGAGGAGCAGGAGCGGTATTGAAAACATTAAAAGGCAAAGAGTTTATGCAAAAGTATGACAGGCGAAAATCACTTGCTCCAAGGGATATAGTTGCAAGAGCAATTGATAATGAAATGAAAAAAAGCGGTGAACCTTACGTTTGTCTGGATTTGAAAAATATAGGTACCGAAAAAATAAAAAATGAATTTCCGAATATTTACAAATATTGCATGAGCGTGGGAATTGATATTACAAAGGAAATGATACCCGTTGTTCCTGCTGCTCATTATTCCTGCGGAGGAATTAAGACAGATCTTCACGGCAGGACAAATCTTGAAAATCTATATGCAAGCGGGGAGGTAGCAATGACAGGTGTTCACGGCGCTAACCGCCTTGCATCAAATTCATTGCTCGAAGCAATGGTTTTTTCTAATGCAATTTATGAAGACGTGAAACGGGAGACGCTGGATGAGGGCCGTGAATTGCCTGCCTCCCGGCAAGGAAGGTCAAACGTCAAGCGTCAATCGTCACACAAAAATCGAAAATCGAAAATCGAAAATCAAAAAAGGGAATTGAGAAAAATCTATGATAATGTTTATGACTGGAATGAGGAAGGAACCGAAAACACAGATGAATGGATTTTGATTTCACATAATAAAAAAGAAATAAAAGAAATTATGAGTGATTATGTCGGAATTGTCAGGAATACAATTCGTCTTGAGAGAGCTTACCGACGGATGAAAATGATGAAAGATGAAATAAGAGATTTTTATACCAAAACTAAAGTAAATGTTGAATTACTCGAACTTAGAAATCTTGTCACTGTAGCTTTTCTTATCATTGTCTCTGCAATGATAAGAAAAGAGTCCAGAGGTCTGCACTATATGCTGGATTACCCGAAGAAAGATGATAAAAATTTTTTGAAGGATACTATGATAGTTGATAATTGATAATTGATAGTTGATAATTGATAATTGATAATTGATAGTTGATAGTTGATAATTGATAGTTGATAGTTGATAGTTGATAATTGATAGTTGACAGTTGATAGTTGATAATTAATAATTAATAGTTTAAAGATAATGAGGATATTATTATTATTTATTTTGAATGTAGTTATTACCATTCAGTTACATTCCCAGGTAAAACCAACAGTGCCTGCACCCGAGAGAATAAGATTTTATGATGTTCAGCACATTAAAGTAAATGTCAGCTTTGATTGGGAAAATAAAACTGTTGCCGGTGATGTTATGACAACAATTACTCCTCTCGAAAATAACCTCAGTGAGTTTGAAGTTGACGCGGTCGCACTTAAAATTAATCACATCAGGGATGAGAAGAATGATGATCTGAATTTTGATTACGATGGAAAGATGATTAAAATTAAATTGAATAAAAATTATACACCGGCGGATACGATTACATATTCCGTTAATTATTCATGCAAACCGGAAAAGGGACTGTATTTTATTTATCCGACTGAATTAAATCCTTCATTACCGTATCAGATATGGACGCAGGGTGAACAGAATGATCACAGGCACTGGATACCGTTGTACGATTATCCAAACGATAAAACAACTTTTGAAATGTACGTTACTGTTGACAAAAAATTGAAAACATTATCCAACGGATATCTGAATTATTCAGGAAAGATTCCTGACACTGATAAGAGACAGGATCATTGGGTGATGGATAAGCCGAATTCTACTTATCTTATAATGCTTGCTGTCGGAGATTTTAATGTAATAGAAGACAAAGTAAATAACCTTCCCGTTCAATCTTACGTTGATCAGAATGTAAGTTTAGATGATGCGAAATATTCATTTAGAAATACGATAAAGATGGCTGAAGTTTTTTCAGATAAATTTCAGTACCGGTATCCATGGAATAAATACGCACAGGTAGTTGTGGAAGATTATATTTATGGCGGAATGGAAAATACAACTGCTACTGTACTAAATAAAAGAGCGTTATACAGCCCTGAAATTGAAAATGATTATTCATCCGATCCTTTGATCTCCCATGAGCTTGGGCATCAGTGGTGGGGCGACCTGACGACATGCAGAAACTGGAGCGAGATGTGGCTCAATGAAAGCTTTGCGACTTTCTCTACATCAATCTGGAAAGAAAATTATTATGGAGATGACGAATATGATTACGATATTTTAATAAACGGTGATGATGCATTAAAAACAGATTCAGTGACCGGACGCTATCCTGTATGGGCGGGTTATGGGAGCGTTACTACAAATATTTATGATAAAGGTTGTGTGATAATCAATTCGTTCAGGCATATTCTTGGAGACGAGATATTTTTTAATTCTCTCGAAAATTTTTTAAAAGATAATGAATTTAAAAATGTTGTCAGCAATGATTTACTCGAATCAATAAACAATACTTACAATTCCGCAAACAATTCGAATGAAGATTTTAAATGGATGTTTGACCAGTGGATATGGAAGGCCGGTTATCCGAAGTTTGAAATTAATTATAAATATGATGAGAGTTTGAAGAAATTAAATTTAAATGTCAAACAAGTTCAAACGGTTGATACTCTTACTCTTGTTTTTAGAATGCCTGTAGACATTCGTATAAAAAATTCCAGTGAGGATAAAGTTGAGAGAGTTGAGATTTTAGATGATGATGAAACATTTGCAATTGATTTAAATTCGCAACCGGAAATGGTAATTTTTGATTACGGAAATAACCTCCTTGATAAAACTTATTTCGATAAGCCGTTTGAAGACTGGAAGGCTCAATTTACAAAAAGTGAAAATGCAATTGACAGAATTATGGCGCTCCGTGGTCTTGATAGATTTTTAAAAGAAGATAATTCCCAGATTGCGGGAAAACCTGCTGTGACAATTAATCAAATTGAAACATTGAACTTATTTGAGGATGCAATTAAGTACGATAAGTACCGCGGTGTACGAATAGAAGCCGTTAAAGTGCTGGCAAAGAATTTACTATCCGACAGGACAGGCAATATTTTAAAGAACAGCTATGATATACAATCTGATTCACGTGTCAAAAGGGAAATCTTAAAAGCATTGGGAATTTCCAATAGAAGTGAAGATGCTGATTTTGTAAAATCAAAAATTCAAAACGAATCGAATGATTATATAATCGCTGAGGGTATATCAGCATTGGGCAAGAGTTTGTCTAAAGATGAAGTTTATGATGCTGTTCTTCCTTACGTAAACAAAATTTCCCACAGAGATGTCATTCAGGGTGCTGTCATTGATGCGCTTGATAGTGCGGATAATAAAAGCAAGGACGGAAGGTTTAAAAAAATTATAATGGACATTGCATTTGGAATTGATGTAGAAGGAAGGTTTAGGACAAGGGCAATAAACGCTTTGAGAACATATGCAGAAGATGAAGATGTAAAAACTCTTGCGATGAAGTATGCGGATTTTAATTTTATATTTGTAAAGAGAGCATTTATTACTTTGCTTGCTTATTCAAAAGATAAATCCGTAATTCCGTTTTTAAGAATCATGAATGACAAAACTACGGACGAAGAATTCAGTAAATTATTATTGAAAGCAATAAAAATGTTAGATGATAGTTGATAATTGATAGTTGATAGTTGATAATTGATAGTTGATAATTGATAGTTGATAATTGATAGTTGATAATTGATAGTTGATAATTGAAGTTGATAATTGATAGTTGATAATTGATAATTGATAATTGATAGTTGATAGTTTATAGTTGATAGTTGATAGTTTATAGTTGATAGTTGATAGTTGATAGTTGATAGTTGATAGTTAATAGTTAATAGTTAATAGTTGATAGTTGATAGTTGATAGTTTATAGTTTAATAGTTACGGTATTAAAACAAATTAATCTTACCATGCAAAAAATTATTTATTTATTATTGATATTCAGTGGGTTTTTATTTTACTCCTGCAACAAAACCAAAGAAGAAAATTTAAAAGTTACCTCTGAAAGTGAATTAAAGCAGAAGCAAAATCTCAACTCCGCAGGAGTGAAAGAAGGAGAGCAGGAATTTACTGTCCAGTATATGCAGCCAAGAAAAATATATAAAATAGAAAAAGAAGATCTGAACAATGATGGCAGCAAAGAGATCATTGTATTGAGTGTTGATAAAGATCCGGAAGAAAAATATAATGACTATTATAATTTTGATATGCTCGAAGTGTTTGCACTCAATATTGAAAAGAAATCTTATGTAAAAATTTTATCGGATACCGTAGACTATTCGCAAACATATTTTTTTGAAGACCTTGCAAGCGATAAAAGAAAGCAAATCCTTATAGGCACTAACTCCGGAGGAAACGATGCAATAACATCGAAAGGCATGTTTGTGTATGATATGGAATCAATGGATAAAATAAATTTATTAAAATATTTTGATACGGGAGCACCGGAAGTAACTGATATTAAAAAAAACGGGAGTAAGGAAATTCTTGTTTCGGATTTGTTTTACGGAGTAATGCCCCAAATGAATGCCATAGTTTTTGTCAAAGAAATATATAAACTGGAAAATCAAAATCTTGTATCACAAAATTCAGAGTTCAGCGAGTTTTATGACACTAAACTAAAACAGCTTCTTGAAAACTATTATTCAATCAAAAGAAAAGTTGAGATTGGAATGCAGCCTGTAGATATGTCTTTTCCGTTATACAGGGAAGCGGCGGAAATCATAGTAAATTATTATGCGAAAGATGATATGAAGAGTTTAAAAAAATTTTGGGATGAAGAAAAAGAATCATTAAAAAAAAATATTCCGCAGGACGAGTTCCTCGACCTGAGCAATTTTATTTTAAAAGCATTACCGTCGGCGAAGAATGCATGACAGCTTTGAATTGTCTATAGTAATTGTTACCTGGAACAGTGAATCAGAAATCGCTGAATGTCTTAAATCAATAACTGAAAATACTAAAAGGCTGAATTATGAAATAATAATTGTTGATAATAATTCTTCGGACAAAACTTTAGATGCTATACAAAATATTGCAGACAATAAGTTTCAAACGATAAAGGTAATTATTAATAAAGAGAATACAGGATTTACAAAAGCGTGCAATCAGGGAATTCTTTCATCGAACGGGAAAAATATTTTGCTTTTAAATCCGGACACAAAGATAGCAAATGATTCGTTAAAAGTTCTTTGGGATAAACTGGTAGCTACAGATAAAACAGGAGCAGTAGCTCCGCAATTATTAAATGATGACGGAAGCATTCAAAAGTCATGCAGAACGTTTCCGACATACTTTGATATGTTTTGTGAATTAACTTTGCTGTCGTATATTTTTCCAAAAAGCAAAATATTCAGCAGATGGAAGATGAATTATTTTGATCATAACAAGGAATCAACAGTAGATCAGCCGATGGCGGCAGCTTTGATGATAAAAGGAAAAGTTTTAAAAGAAATAAATAATTTCGATGAAAGATATCTTATGTTTTTTAATGATGTTGATCTGTGTAAAAAAATTTATGACAGAGGACATGAAATAATATTTTATCCCGAAGCTAAAGTAATTCATAAAAAAGGAGTCAGCATTTACAAAGACAGGAAAAGAATGATAAGGGTTTGGAACGAAGACTGTTTAAGTTATTTTAAAAAATATTACAACAATTTTATATTATACAACTGGCTTTTAGTAAGCTTAAAGCTCTCGGGATTTTTCAGAATCTTAATTTATAAATTACAGAAATGAAGGCAGCCGTTGCACAGGTAACGTGTGTTATAGGAGACATTGAAAAAAATATTAAGCATCATCTTGAATTTTGTGATGAGGCGATAAAGAACAAAGCGGATCTGATTGTATTCCCGGAGTTGTCGTTGACGGGATATTCCCTAAAAGATTTGAATTTTGTAATTTCTCTTGAGCTTGATAACACGAAAGTTCTCGATGAATTAAAGGCAAAAAGCAAAAAGATCTCAATTATATGCGGGCTTGCAGAGGAAGATCAAAACTTCTCGATTTATAATTCGGGAATATTTATTTCAGACGGAGAGATAAAGTTTTCTCATAGAAAAATATATCCTCCGACTTACGGATTGTTTGAAGAGTTCAGGTATTTTTCACGTGGCAGCGAATGCAAGGCGCACGAAACAAAATTCGGAAAAATCGGATTACTTGTATGCGAAGATATGTGGCACTTATCCTTACCTTATACTGTTACAATGGACGGTGCGCAGATTATAGTCGGAATTGCAGCTTCACCAACACGTCTTGCAGCAAACTATAGTAACGAAAAATTCAAAAATTACGAAGTTAATTCAGAACAGCACAGAGCATATGCAAGAATTTTATCGAGCTATTTTATTTTTTGCAACAGAGTCGGATTTGAAGACGGAGTAAACTTCTGGGGAGGAAGTGAGGTTGTTGATCCTTTTGGGAACGTGACTGCAGCTGCTAAACTTTTTGATGAAGATATTATTTTCGCGGAAATTAATTTTGAAGAAGTAAGGAGAGCCAGACACCAGGCGAGACATTTTCTTGATGAAGATCTGGATCTGACGATAAAGAATTTGAAGAGGATTCAGAAGTAGTTTATAAAGTTTATAAAGTTTGTAAAGTTTGTAAAGTTCTTAAAGTTTAGAAGTTTTGTAAAGTTCTTAAAGTTTGTAAAGTTTGTAAGTTTGTAAAGTTTGTAAAGTTTGTAAGTTTGTAAAGTTTGTAAGTTTGTAAGTTTGTAAATTTTGTAAGATTTATAAGCCGGAAGAATGTGAAACAATGATTGAAAGATTAATATTGTCGTTTGGCACAGAATAACTCATTTAAAAAGTTTGATTAATTTGGTATTTTTAAAAAGAAAGAAATAGAACCATATTATGAACGAATCATTAACAGACCGGGAAAAAGAAGTATTAAAGTATGTCGTCGAAAATTTTATCCGCAGCGCATCACCTATCGGCTCGCGAAGCGTCTCAAAGCAAACCGATTTAAATTTATCTTCAGCGACAATCAGGAATGTTATGAGTGATCTTGAGGAAAGGGATTTACTCGATACACCTCATACGTCTGCCGGGAGAATCCCTACAGACAAAGGTTACAGGTATTATGTGGATCTTCTGATGGGAAAAGAAAAATTAAATTTGCAGGAAGAGTTTGAGCTGAAAAGTCAGTTCGATGAAAAGAATTTAAATATTCTGGAGAGTCAGGATTTATACTTTGAGACATCGAGGATACTCGGAAAGATTACGCACTTGCTTGCAGTGGTCTCGCAACCGATGATCTCGAAAGGTGTTTTCGACCGGCTTGAATTTGTCAATTTATCATCTAATAAAATCTTAGTTGTATTGAATATTAAATCAGGGATTGTGAAGACGGTGATAATGGAATTAGACAGCGAGATTTCAAAAAGCAAACTGGAAAATCTTTCTGCATTCTTAAACGAAAGACTTCACGGACTTACATTGAATCAGATAAGAGAAAGCTTTGTCGAGAGGGTGAGTGATTATAAATACCGTGAACCGGAATTGATACAGCTTTTTATAAGTTCAATTGACAAGCTTTACAGTGATGAAGAGAAAGGAAATAAAATTTACGTAGGCGGTACAGGCGACATCATAATGCAGCCGGAATTTGATAATCCAAAAAACTTTAAAGAAATAATTAATCTTGCTGAAGATAAAAATTTAGTGATACATATTTTACAAAACCCGGTCAGAGCTGACAATGAAGTTCTAATTTCTATCGGAAGTGAGAATGACGACGAGAAGTTAAAAAATTACAGTGTTGTGACTACTTCTTATAAAATAGGAGACGTTAAAGGAAATATCGGGGTAATCGGTCCCAAAAGAATGAACTATGCACGTATGGTTTCTCTGCTTAGTTATACATCTAAATTGATAAATGAAATTTCCGGCTAGTTATATTATCTGCCGGAGAAAGTAATTAAATTAATATTGTTAGAAATTTCGAATTCACCAAAAAAAAATGATTTATATAAACACAAAATCTAATTCAAAAGAAGGAAAATTATTATGCACACAAAAAAACACAATATAAATATAAAAGACGGGAAGAATAAAAATCCGGATAAAGAAAATAAATCCAAAGATTCTGAAGAAAGTAATGTTGCAGAGAAACCGCGCGAAAATTCAAAAGACAATTTAACTGATAATGCAAATCCCGAAAATGAAACAGAAAGGTTGAAAGATATGCTTCTGAGAAAAGCTGCAGAGTTTGAGAATTATAAGCGAAGGACCGATTCTGAAATATCTAACTATATAAAATACGCTTCCGAAAATATAATTAAGGACTTGCTTCCTGTGTATGATGATTTGGGAAGATCAATCGAATCCATTAATAAAGGTGAGACAAAAGATTTTGATACCTTACGAAAAGGTGTGACACTCATTCATGATAAATTTAGAAATGTACTTGAAAAAGAAGGATTGAAAGAAATAAATTCACTTGGAAAAGAATTCAATGTTGATGTAAACTCTGCATTAATGCAGATCCCAAGTGAAGATGTAAAACCAAATACTGTTATGGAAGTTATTGAGAAGGGTTATAAGCTTAAAGATAAAGTAGTAAAACATGAAAAAGTTTTAGTTTCAAGTGAACTTAACAAAAATTAAGAAAGGAAAATAAGTTATAATGACTAAAAGAGATTATTATGAAATTCTGTCGGTAAGTAAGACATCAACTGTTGACGAAATAAAAAGTTCATACAGAAAGCTGGCAATGAAACATCATCCGGATAAAAACCCGGGTGATAAAGAATCTGAAGAAAAATTTAAAGAGCTGGCAGAAGCGTACGAGATTTTATCCGATCCGAATAAAAGACAGAGATATGATCAATTCGGACATCAGGGAGTAAACGGAAGCGGAGGATTCCAGGGCTTTGATAATATCAATGATATTTTTTCTCACTTCGGTGATATCTTTGGTAACTTCGGAGGAAACAGAAGCAGCGGAGGAAGTATCTTTGATGATTTTTTCGGAGGAGGGTCAAGAAGTTCATCTCAGCAGAATAATGAAGGCAGTGATTTAAAAATTTCTATTTCCCTGACACTGGAAGAAATTGCTGAAGGAATTGAGAAGACTGTCAAAGTAAAAAAATATAAAAACTGTACAAAGTGTGAAGGCTCCGGAGCGAAAGCCAACAGCGGACATACAAAGTGCAGCAACTGTAATGGTTCGGGAGAAATCAGACAGGTGACACGATCTATGTTCGGACAGTTTGTAAATGTAACTATGTGCAATGTTTGTCACGGTGAAGGAAGAATAATAAAAGAGAAATGTGAAGAGTGTCATGGTGAAGGAAGAATAAAATCAGAAAGTTCAATCAAAATTAATATCCCAGCCGGTGTAGAAGAAGGAAATTATATTCCGCTCAGAGGTCAGGGAAACTCCGGAATCAGAGGCGGTCAACCCGGTGACCTGCTTGTGTTTATAGAAGAAGAGAAGCATAAATATTTTGTAAGAGACGGTGAAGATATTTATTTTGAACTTGAGGTAAGTATTGTTGATGCCGTAATGGGTGCGGACGTGATTGTACCGACATTAACAGGGAAGGCGAAGCTGACAGTCGAAGCCGGTACTCAATCGGGAAAGTTACTTCGTATGAAGGGAAAGGGATTAAAAAATTTAAACGGACATGGAAGGGGTGATGAGATCGTCAGGGTAAATGTTCATATTCCTTCGAAGATAAACTCCAAAGAAAAAGAACTACTCAGGGAACTCGGTACATCAGAAAACTTTAAGCCGAAAAATACTCATTCGGCAAAAGAAAAAAAAACAGAAAAGAGTTTTTTTAAGACTGTGTTTAGCTGATCCACTGTTTTCAAAATATTCAGAAGTAACTCGGAGACACACGAAAAAATAGTATTGATCCCGTTTGTGAAAGCAGACGGGATTTTTTTTAGGATGTTTTGTTATTCCCTATTCTGTCAGGTTGGTTTAAATATGAAACAACGTCAATGAATTATTTCAATTCCTTTAATTCAATAGAAGTGTCACCAATTTCATCTTCCACAATCTTTCGTTTCCTGAAAATAAGGTTTTTTGTACTTCTCACTATTCCGGTAAATATATAAAACAAGCAAAAAGAAAATGAACCTTCTCCGTTGGTAGCAATAGTTAAAATTATTGCGATGAATAAAATTATAAAGACAAGAGGGTTTTTCTTTATTGAATATAAAGACGGTTTTGGCAGGCTTTCATATTTTATCCTGCTTACCATAAGCAACGGAAGCGCAACGGAAAGTATTACAATAACAATCTGACTGACCTGTTCTGATAAAATTTTATTATGATAAAATAAAATATAAGTACAGATTGTAATGGAAGTCATTGGAGCAGGTAAGCCATTGAATTTATCTTTATCAAATCCAACAAGCTGAACGTTGAATCTTGCAAGACGCAATGCTGCAAAGACCATCGTGAGAGAGGATAAAACAATTCCTATATCACCTAACTCATTCATGTAAATGCTGAACAGTAGAAAAGACGGGGCCGCTCCGAATGAAATCACATCCGATAATGAATCAAGCTCAACTCCGAATTCACTCGATGAATTGGTTAAGCGTGCAGCAAGCCCGTCAACAGCATCAAAAAGCGACGCATAAATTATGAATAAACAAGCATCTGTGAAGTCACCTTTTGCTGCATTAATTATTGACATAAAACCGCAGAAGGCATTTAAGATTGTAAATAAACTCGGTATGAATTTTCTCGAAAATAACATTTATAACTCTGCGATTATTGTTTCTCCGCCGATAACTTTTTGTTCCATGCTCACAAAAATTTTTGAATCTCTTTTTATTAATATATCCACCCTCGAACCGAATTTTATCATCCCGAATCTTTCACCTGCAGTAACATTGCTTCCGTCATCAATGTCATAAACAATTCTTCTTGCAACAAATCCTGCAATCTGCTTGAATAAAATTTTCTTTCCGATAGATTCATTCTCAATACCGATTTCAGAACGTTCATTTCTTTCAGACGCTTTATTATCGAATGCAACCAGGTAATCTCCCTTGATGTACTTCAAAAATTTAACCACACCGTTCATCGGGATTCTATTCACGTGAACGTTTAGAGGCGAGAGAAAAATACTGATTTGTTTAAGATGTTCCCCTTCTTCAAAAATATTTTTCTCCTTATTGATAACATCTTCGACTACAACAATCTTTCCGTCGGCAGGCGAAATGATCTGATTATCTTTTAAATCCTCCGGAACTTTTCTTTCAGGGTCGCGGAAAAAGTATAAAGTAAAAAGCCAGAGAAAGATTCCAATTCCCGCAAAAAGAAATTTCAGAAAATTATTTGTGACAAAGATCGACAATAAATTTAATGCTAGTCCTAATAAAAAAACTTTCAGTATGACATCTTTTCCGTAATGAGTCATCCGCATGTCGTAATTCTGTTTTTTATTTCCGTATAAGCTTCTTCCACTTCACCGAGATCAAACCTGAACCTGTCCTTATCAAGTTTCTTGTTACTTTCTGAATCCCAAAGCCGGCAGGTGTCAGGAGAGATTTCATCCGCTAAAATTATATTACCGTTTTTATCTTTTCCGAATTCAAGTTTGAAGTCAACAAGTTTGATTCCTTTCTCAATGAAAAATTTTGTAAGCAGATCATTAATACGAAGCGTCATTTTCTTAATCGTGTCGAGCTCATATTTGTCAGCTAACCTGAGCTCATATATATGCTCATCGGTAAACAGCGGATCGCCAAGCTCATCTGACTTCAGATAGTATTCGACGATTGGAGTTTCGAGCTTAATGCCTTCCGTAAAACCAAACTTCTTAACCAAACTTCCTGCAGCAATATTTCTGCAGACAACTTCAACTTTAATTATATTAACTTTTTTAACAAGCATTTCGGTATCTGAAATTTTTTCAATGAAGTGTGTCGGGATGTCATTTTCCTTAAGATATTCGAAAATCCTTGATGAGATTTGATTATTGAGTTCGCCCTTGTGCGGGATCTTATCTTTCTTTAAGCCATTGAATGCAGTAGCATCGTCTTTAAATTCCTGTAAATAAACATCAGGTTTATCGGTGGAATAAATTTTTTTTGCTTTACCCTCGTAAGTGAGTTTGTTATCTGTCAAATTTTTGAAAATTAGTTAATCCAAATTACTCATTTAAAAGAAAAGATTCTATCGAATATGGTTGAGTTGGTTGAGTAGTGTCAAAATATTTTTTAATCAATAAAATTTTTTGCAAATTGATTATCATTTAAACTTTAAGTCTACATTTCTAAAACAAACCCCAACTCATTACAAAATTTTGTATGTTTTCCATATATTAAATCCCGAAGGGATGCAATGATTGTAGATTCTAAAACATAAAATAGGAAACCCCGAAGGGGTGCAATAATAATATCATCCCTTCGGGATTTTCTTAATCGGTATCCTTTTTTTTATAATAATGTTACCCCTTCGGGGTTTTTGTTTGGTTAAAACGTTTTGGACAGAAGTGAGTTTGGTTGATTGAAACTCGTATCATAGCGGAAAACGTAAATGATTTTTTGTTCAAAAGGATTTTTGCTATTTTGAGAGCAAGTACGCTTCGCTGTATTTTTCAAGAGAATTTTTTAAAAAGTTAAATAAATCTTAGCTATGGAAAATAATAACAAATTTCTGTTTTTATCACTTAAGGAAGGAAATGGTGATTACGAATATTTTCATTACAGTCTTCATACATTACCTGATGGCAGAACATCTTCTGCAAAACGTTATATGAAAAATTACGCAAAACAATTTTATGGAGATTTACCTCAATCGGATGGAGATGGATATTATTTTTTTGGAGGTGAGGTATTTGTACAAGTTTATTCATGGCAATTTATAAGTGAAGAGCATTACAATATTCTGAAACAATATATATGAGCAAACCTTTAACGAAATCCCGAAAGGAAAAAGCAGTGAAAGAAATAACAACTAACGTACTTCTTGGAGATTCATCAGAAATTTTAAAAACATTTGATGAGAATTCAATTGATTTGATAGTTACTTCTCCTCCATACGCTGATAGAAGAAAAGATACTTATGGTGGATTTAAACCTGGAAAATATGTCGAGTGGTTTTTACCAATCTCAGGGCAACTCTTAAGCGTATTAAAGCAAACGATTTTGATACGTATCCTTCTAATAAGAAAATATTCGTTATGAGTTACGAGGGTAAAATGCTTGAAGATTTTGCAATGCCCACACGAAAGGAGGTTGAACAAGTGTTGCTGAAAACTTTATTTAAGCATAATGGATTATTAAAAGAATTTGCATTAGGTGAAGAAGTCGTAAATGAAATTGCGGATGAATTTAATTTGAATAAGAATCAAAGAACTGTTGTATTAGAAAGAATTTATCGTAAAGAAAATAGAATTGTAAAAACTCCTCTTTGGCATCGGTTACTCTATCGTGCTGCTGATTCGTTAGCTAAAAAAAAATTAGTTTCAAAACCAACATCAACAATTCTTCTGACAAACAAGAAAGAATGGATGCTAACTGAAAATGGTTTTGATGAAGCACTTAAACTTTTGGATATCCCTAAAAAAGAAAAAGAATTTCTTCAAACAAAATCTTATGAAGTGCAAAAAATTGTAAAGAAACTTATTGAATCACCACGACCCGAAAATTATAATCCGTTTGATAAAGAAAAGAAAGTTGCAAAGATTACAAGAGAATTAACAATTAGAACAAGAGGTTTTCGTCAAGCGGTTATTGAAGCGTATGATTTCAAATGTGCTTTTTGTGGAATGAAAATTCAATCTCCAAATTCTTTGTTGTGGGAAGTTGAAGCTGCACATATTGTTCCTCATAGCAAAAAAGGAAAAGATGATATCATGAATGGGTTGTCTTTATGTCATCTGCATCATTGGGCTTTTGATGCTGGATGATTCACATTGCAGAATGATTTTAGAATTCAAGTTTCTCAAAAAATAGATTCTGTACCTCCTGATCATGGCAGAATGGGAGATTATGATTTCATCAGAATGTTTTCTAACAAAAATTCTAAAATGCTTCTTCCAAAAAGAAAAGAAATTTACCCTCATCAAATTGCAATTAGTTGGCATCGTGAAAATAAATTTCATAAAAAATAATCTTAATATCAAGGAATGAAAAAAACATTTGAAATAGAATATAAAATTGGATATGGTCCCCTTGAGGATTACAATATAGAAAAAGTTAAGGCCATAAATACCAAGGAAGCACTTCGCATTTTTGCAAACAGAAAAAAAATTCCAAGAGAAGAATTAAGTAATTTTGAAAATTGGATGTGGGAGGAAGGACTCTGGTTTGCATTCTTTAAAAAAATCAGAGAATTATCAATTGGCAAAAGTTAGTTAAATTTAATTCTTCTGAGATAACTACAAATAAAAATTCTCCATTCCTGTAGCAAACAATATCTAATTTCAATTGCTTGCACTTCTGATTTATAAAACCTTTGAAAACTTTACGACACCTTTGCTGCAAGACCCCCACCTCAAGCCCCAATCTGAATTGAATAACACAAACCAATAACGTATTTTTGAACCATTCAAAAAATTTTAAATTATTTATATGAAAATAGGCGTTCCTAAAGAAATAAAAACAAACGAGAACAGAGTTGCGCTGACTCCTATTGGTGCGGAGGTTTTAAAAAGACACGGGCATAAAATTTTTGTCGAGACCAATGCAGGTAATGGAAGCGGCTTCTCGGATGCGGATTACAAAAAAGCAGGCGCTACAATTCTTAAAACCCCTAAGGAAGTTTTTGACACAGCCGATATGATTATGAAAGTCAAAGAACCTATAAAACCGGAATATAATTTAATAAGAGAGGGCCAGGTTGTTTTTACCTATTTTCATTTTGCTTCTTCAAAAGATCTTACGATAGCTATGATGAAAAATAAATGTATCGCGATCGCTTACGAGACTGTGCAGAAAGAGGATGGCTCTCTGCCGTTGCTCATTCCGATGAGTGAAGTTGCAGGAAGAATGGCGCCGCAGGAAGGAGCAA
The DNA here is from genome assembly GCA_030855105.1 of Bacteroidota bacterium. Lineage (GTDB taxonomy): Bacteria > Bacteroidota > Ignavibacteria > Tepidaquicellales > Tepidaquicellaceae > JAGPCH01. The sequence goes on from JALYRX010000007.1 coordinate 94,794, forward strand.
AATATCTCGAAAGAACTATGGGCGGGCGAGGCGTTCTTCTTGGCGGTGTACCGGGAACGGAGCCGGCTGAAGTCGTTGTTCTCGGCGGCGGCATAGTCGGAACAAACGCTGCAAAGATTGCTGCTGGTTTCGGAGCAAAGGTAACTATCATGGATAATAATCTTTACAGACTAAGATACCTCGACGATGTGATGGCTAAGAATGTAACTACTATGATGAGTAATCCTCACAATATCAGGGAAGCAATAAAAAAAGCGGATCTTGTTATCGGCGCTGTTTTGATTGCAGGAGCAAAGGCTCCGAAGCTGATTACAAAAGATATGCTAAAACTCATGAAGCCTGGTTCTGTAGTTGTTGATGTATCAGTTGATCAGGGCGGATGCATTGAAACGTGCAAACCGACAACACATGAAAATCCGACTTATGTTGTTAATGACGTTGTACATTATTGTGTTGCTAATATGCCGGGCGCTGTTCCGTTTACGTCTACGATTGCGTTAACAAATGCTACGCTCCCGTATGCAGTAGAGCTTGCGAATAACGGTTGGCATAAAGCATGTACAGAAAATAAAGAGCTTCAGCTTGGCTTGAATATGATAGAAGGTAAAATTGTTTATAAGGGTGTTGCGGATGCATTCGGATATGAATATTCTGATGTTGATGAAGTGATGTAAAAAATAATTTTATTTCGTTTTGAAACTTAGCCTGCTTACGAGCGGGCTTTTTTGTTAAGATATTTTACTGATAAGGATGTTTTTGATAAAATTTTATCTTCCGACAAGCAATTTTCAAATTAATTTAAATCGTTCATTCTCCGCAAATACATTCCCTGCAAGGCTTTAAGACATGTCACTTTTTTCATTTTCACAAATCGCATTTTTTACAATTTGACACAATGGTAAAAAATACATACATTTGCCAAAATTAAATTTAAAAAATCTTATGAAGAGTAAGAGTAAGATTTAGAGAGCCAGGTAAATAAGACGGGTTTGGATTTAAATTAAACCAAACTTAATTTATATTTTGACAAAATAAATTTAGTTATGAAAAAAATTGTATTACTTTCTTTTATAATAATTCTAAATATCAATTCAGCTTATTCTCAATCGACCTGGTTTTGGCAGCAACCACTGCCGACGGGAAATTTTTTGTATTCAGTTGACTTCATCAATGCAAATACCGGTTACGCTGTAGGAACTATCGGGACTATAATGAAGACGACTAACGGGGGAGCGAATTGGGAATTGCATAACATCAATGTGACACAATATCTCTCAAGTGTAAGTGTTATAGATGAAAATACAGCTCTCACTTGTAATAATAATATTTACAGAACAAGTAACGGTGGAATTAATTGGGTCGAAGTTTATAGTAATTCCAATAATGTTTTATTCTTTTTAGATTTTCCAAGTAGAGAGATTGGGTATGCTGCCGGAGGAATCGGGATAATATTAAAGAGTACAAACTCAGGAATTAACTGGACTCAACAAACAAGTCCGGTAATGCAGACGTTTTTTGATTTGTCTTTTTCCGATTCTGTATATGGGATGGCAGCTGCATTAAGGGGAGTGTTGTTAACTTCCAATGGAGGAAATAGCTGGAACTATACCGATTTTAATTTACAGCAATTTGATCTCGTCACATCTTGCTCTTTGATAGATTCCCTCAACGCATATGCCGTTACAACTTTTGGTTATATCTATAAAACAACTGACGGAGGGAAGAATTGGACCAACAGTATTTTGCCAAATGATTTCAGCAATATTCCGAGACAGTGCTCATTTGCAAATCGTGATGTGGGATATATAGTAACAAGTTTCGGAAACATATTGAAAACAACCAATGCAAGTATCAGCTGGCAAACGGATTCAACATTCAATCCCCCCTCAAACCAAATTAATGTTTTATATGATGTAATGGCTCTAGATGTAAATACTGCTTTTATCGGCGGAGCTGGAGGAAGAGTTATAAAGACCACAAACA
>JALYRX010000049.1 GCA_030855105.1 Bacteroidota bacterium
TTTTCTATTTTTAACTAACATTTAGAGTGTCTCCTTCGTTTTTAATTTAATTTTTTGCAAAAACTTAATTTTACAAACTTAGGAGCCTCTATTCATTTTTTCAACTGAAAATTAGTTATTACCTTAAATGATGTGAACATGAAAAACTATACTCCTTATGTAATGAAAGTTATCATAAATTTCAGAAGTAAGACTTATTACCTAAATATGAGCTAAGTTTTTCCAATAATATTAGTATAGATAATTTAAAAAATTTATTGTAAAATTTAATTTAAGAAAATTAAAGAAGAGGATTAAAAAAATGAAATACTACTTTATAAATTTTTTATTGCTTATTACTTTATTTATTCCCGCTAAAACTTTTTCACAAAACTTTTGGGAACAAACAAACGGTCCTTACGGGGGTGATGTCAGAGCATTGGCATTAAATCAAAACGGTGATATATTTGCCGGGACTAAGGGAGGGGGAGTTTTAAAATCAACTGACAGTGGAGACCATTGGATCAAAGTCAATAACGGTTTGACAGCTACTGATATATGGGCACTCGCGATTAATTTGTCTGGAAATATTTTTGCTGGAACTTTAGGCGGAGGTGTATTTCGATCCACAAATAATGGGGAGAATTGGACACAAATTAATAATGGTTTAATTTATCCTTTTGTTATCTCACTGGCAATAAATTCAAGCGGGCACATTTTTGCAGGTACCTTTGAAGGTGGTGGTATTTTTCGGTCTACAAATAACGGAGACAACTGGATTGAAGTCAAAAGCGGATTAACAAATGATTATGTCCTGGCTTTAGCAATCAATTCAAATGGGAATATTTTTGCAGGCACTTATGGTGGAGTCTTTCGTTCAACAAATAATGGTAATACATGGGATTCGATCAATAATGGTATTCCTAAACCTTTTATGGTTTCGTTAGCTGTCAATTCTAGTGGACACCTTTTTGCCGGAACTGAAAACGGAGGCGGACTTTTCAGATCAACTGACAATGGAAACAACTGGACCCAAATAACTTCCGGGCTGACTTCAAACAATAATGTTTATGCCGTTGCTTTTAATTCTAATAATGAGATCTTTGCGGGAACTTATGGTGACGGAATTTTTAAATCAACAAACAACGGAGATAACTGGACTCAGATTAATACTGGCTTGACTGCTTCTTTTATCCTTTCTATGATAGTAAATTCCGGCAACCAAATTTTTGCCGGTGCTTACTTTGGCGGCGGAGTTTTCAAGTCTTCAAATAATGGAAACAGCTGGCTTGAAGTTAACAATGGGTTGACAGCTACCGATATCAGGGCTTTAGCAATTAATTCTAATGGAGATGTATTTGCCGGAACTTACGGAATTGGAATTTTTCGGACAACTAATGACGGACAAAACTGGCTAAAGATAAATAACGGACTTACTGCATCATATATAAGAGCTATAGCAATCAATTCAAGCGGTCACATTTTTGCGGGAGCAGATTTTGTTAATAGTTTGGGCGGTGTTTTTCGCTCGACTGATAACGGACAGAACTGGCAACAATTGAATACCGGAGTAACAGACGGAGATGTTCGAACCATAGCAATCAATTCAAGCGGTCATATCTTTGTTGGGACCTACCTTTATGGTGTTTTACGATCAACTGATAACGGGGATAACTGGTTGCAAATAGTTGATGGGTTATCATGCGCGTTTGTTTGGTCTCTTGCAATAAATTTAAACGATCAAATATTTGTCGGAACATCTGGATGCAATGCAGGAGTATTTCTTTCAACAAACAACGGCAACAACTGGACTCTTGCGAATACTGGTTTAACTTCAACAGACATTGCATCTTTAGCCATTAATTCAAACGGTCAAATATTTGCAGGGACTTATTCCCAGATGGGCGTTGGCGGCGGAGTTTTTCGCTCCACTAATAATGGCAATAACTGGACAGAGCAAAATACAGGATTGACAAACATAGAAATAAATTCTTTAGAAACCAATTCTCTGAATTACATTTTTGCCGGGACGAATAATGGAGTGTTCCGTTCTACAAATAATGGAACGGATTGGGAAGGAGTGAATAATAATTTACCTGCTACAGATATTCGCGCTTTAGTGATCAATCCTGTTGGATTTATTTTTGCAGGGACTGTCGGCGGTGGAGTGTTCCGAAGTTCCAATCCTACTTTAGTTAATATAAATAACTCAATACCCCATCAATATGTATTAAAACAAAATTATCCTAATCCATTCAACCCTGTAACAAATATTGAATTTAATATTCCGGAATTATCATTTGTAAGACTTGTTGTTTTTGATATGCTTGGAAAAGAAGTTGAAGTATTAATTAATCAGGAGTTGAATTCAGGTTCTTATAAAGTTGAATGGCCGGGTCGGGTAAGCAGCGGTGCGGATAAATATTCTTCAGGAATTTACTTCTATAAATTGACAGGAAATAACTACAGCGATACTAAAAGTATGATCTTATTGAAGTAAATTAAATTTTAAAATTAAAAACTGTTTAAATTTTTTTCACAGTGGAGAATACTTTATCCGACAAAACTTTTATCTCTTGATAGTATTCTTCACTGAGTTAAAATCCACCATACAATCTTTTTCATATTATTCAATAAAAATATTCTCGATACTACATTTAAACAAATTTTGAGTTTTGTGTAGTTATAAAAATTTAATAAATTTGTATAATTCTAAAACCGTAAATTTAAAAGTTAAAAGATTATACAATTCAACTAACTTTATAATAATATGAAAAATAAAATTTCAATTACATCATTTCTCATTCTTTTGTTAAATTTATTTTCAATGTTTTCGTATGCACAGAATTTTCAATGGGTCAATCACCAGTCTATTAATCTTCAGTTCAATCCTGATATTACTTCCTTTATTTCAGAAACTGACGCACAAGGAAACTCTTTACTTGCTTCTCTTAATAATTTTAAAGTTTCATTCGGCGGATATTACGGAGATGTATTTTAAAAAAGTATAATACCTCAGGTAAGATTATGTTCAATAAATTATTATACTGCAAGTTACTTATTGAAGGTTTGCAGACAGACCTAAGTGGAAATATATATTTGTCTGGTACATTTATGGATACAATTAGAATCGATTCCGTAAATTATATTTTAAATACGGGCAGCGGCTTCAACACAAACTGTTTCCTGATAAAGCTCACACAAAATGGTGAATTTGTTTGGAAAAAAAATATTGATGTTGTTTATCCTTCTGCTTCAAAACTTGATGCAATAAAAATTAAAGATAATAATTTGTTTGCAGGATTGTTGAACTTTAATGAAGGGTACATTAAAAAGTTTGATTTGAACAGCACTGAACTAATGAGTATCACACAATCTCCTGTTGGAAGTATTAGCGGAATTGATGTTGACGGACAGGGGAATATATATTCAGGAGGGGCATGCACCAACGGTGATATTAATTTCGCTGACCATATTGCTTCGACTTCATTCGGCTACAATGTATATTTAGTAAAATACAATTCTTCCGGAAATTATGTTTGGTCAAGATTTGTAGAGGATATAACTTTTCAAGCATTGATGTTGCATGTGATCATTCGGGTAATTTATTTGCATCAGGAAATTTATGGGGAAGTTTCATGTTCGGCACAATACAGACACAAGGCGGGCAATGGGTTTACGACTTTTTTCTTACTAAGTTGGATGCTAACGGAAACTTCCTTTGGGTGAAAGAAGTACCTAACACTCCTACTATAACCGGTAATGCGGGTAAAGCAAAAGTGAATGCTCTTTCTGTTGACTTAGATAATAATGTTTGCTTCGCTGGATTTTTAAGAGGTTCTGTGAACTGGGGTAACAACGTCATCACAACTTCTTTAGGATATACTGATATTTTATTTGAAGTATGATCAAAATGGAAACATTCTTAATGGTAAAGAGCTGGCGGGATGGGAAGCAATCGTGCCGATGACATCTCATTGGATAATGAAGGAAACATTTTTTTATAGAGAAATTTTTATTCAACAGCCATATTTGATACAATCACTGCTGCTGGAAACGGAAATGCACATTCGTTTTTAGCAAAAATTCGTTCACCTCAGTTGATTGGAAATATTAATGTAAAATTAATTATCGAAGGATTTTATAATTTACCTTCGGATAATATGCGAATAAATGATACAGTCAGAATATATCTCAGAAATTCTTCCTCACCTTATTTGATTGTAGATTCATCCAAATCTCTTATTGATCCTTTAAAATTAACAGGTTCTTTTCTTATTGTAAACGCACCCGCAGGAAATTATTATATACAAATCAAACATAGAAATTCATTAGAGACATGGAATGCATCAGCTATTAATTATATTCAGGGTGAAAAAATTAATTATAATTTTACTTTATCTGCCGCCCAAGCATTTCGGAAACAACATGCTGCAGGTTACCAATTCACCCGTTAGATTTGCAATATACAGCGGAGATGTAAATCAGGATGGAATAGTTGACTTTAGTGATGCAAGTTTGATAGATAACGATACTTATAATTTTGCTTCAGGATATTTAAATACTGATCTTACAGGGGATAATTTTGTAGATCTTTTTGATTATGCATTAGCAGATAATAATGCGTTTAATTTTATAAGTAAGATTGTTCCTTAATAATTAAAAAATATTTAATATTCTTTATCTCACAGAAAATTAATTGTTCAGGATTCAATGTATTAGATACAGGGCAGAAATTTTGTGAGATAAATTACAAATCTCTGAGAAGGTTTTTTAGAAAAGCTCGTAGCTCTAACAGATCTTCTCTCAGGTGTTGATTACTGGAAACGCTTAAATCTTTTTCTAGCTGTTCAGCAGCAAAAAGGCTCATTTCATTATTTCCTGAATTAGAAAATTTATTTACCTTTAGATCAGCCGTCTGCTCCTTCTTTATTTCTTCATCTTCATCCTTTAAAAAATAGTTTTTTATAAGTTTTTTTGCGCCTTCTATCGTATATTTTTCTTCTCTAAGCAATTTCTTAATATAAAGAATTATTTTAATATCTTTGTTAGTATAAATACGATTTCCGGAAAGATTTTTGGCAGGACGAAGTTGTTCAAATTCAGTTTCCCAATATCTTAAAACATACTGTTCAAGTTCAGTTATACGGCTAACTTCACTAATTGAATAGTAAAGTTTTTTCATTGCAAAATTCTTTTTCATAAAAAATCCTTTTGCAAAAATAATTATATACTTTTCATATTGCAATACCTTTGCTAAATATCTTTACTTTAATAAGGTTAATAATGTGGATTTAAATAATTAAATGAATTCGTTAATTTAGAGTAATTTAAAAAACTCTGTCATAAATGAATTACAAAAACTTAATAAAATATTCAGCATTTTTCTCTCTGATGATAATCTATGCATCATGTAGTGAAACACCCGATGTAATTTATACAAATGGAAAAATTTATACTTTAAATTCCAATAATGAAGTAGCTGAGGCAGTTGCTATCAAAGACGGAAAAATATTGGATGCGGGAAGCTCGGATGAAATTAATAGCAAGTATAAATCAGAAGAAGTCATTGATTTAAAAGGGGCAACGGTTTTACCGGGATTCATAGATTCCGAAGGTTCGATTATAGAGTTTTCCAAAAACTTAAATTATATAAATCTCTCATATGTAAAGAACATTGAAGAAATAAAAGATTTAGTTATTCAAAAAACTAAAAAGACAAATGAAGGTGAATGGATAGGGGGCTACGGTTGGAGTGAATTAAATCTACCTGAAGAGGATCTGGAAACAATGAATAAAGAAATGTTGGATAAGATTGCACCTAATTATAATGTATTTCTTGTAAATGCAGGATTGAATACCGTATGGGTGAATTCAAGATTACTTCGGACTTTAAGAATTGATAAAAATACTCCTTCACCTCCAAAAGGAGAAATTGAAAAAGATGCTAAAGGTGAACCAACAGGTTTACTTTATGATGAAGCGGTAAATTTAGTTAAAGACAGCATGCCGGGACTGATAAAAAGCCAGATGATAACCAGGGTCGAAAGAGGTGTAAAAGAAATTTTAAAATATGGCATTACTGAAGTTCATGACAGAACTATCGGCAAGCAAGGTCTGGAAGTTTGCAGAGAGCTAATAGACGGAAGCAGGTTTCCTTTAAAATTGTATGTTATATTATCAGCGGAAGACAGTTCGTTCATAAATCCTTATCTTAACAAAGGCGCTGAAATAAATTATAAAGACAAGCTGACAATAAGAGCAATTTCTCTCGACTATGACGGCCTATTTGAATTGCAGGATGCTGTAATGAATGATGAATTTAAAGATGAGCCTAAAAAAAAGATTTCTTACATAACAAGCGCTGATATTGAAAGAGTTTATTCGAAAGCGATTGATAAGAATTTCCAATTCAGTATTAAGGCAGTAGGTGACAGAGCTGTAGATTCTTCTCTTGGTATTATAGAAAAGGTCAACAAACAAAAAACCCCAAAAGACCAAAGAACAATCCTGGAGTATTGTGAATTTGTTACTCCCAGGGATTTAAGCAAAATAGAAGAGCTTAAAGTTATTCCTTCAATACGTCCGGATATTTGTATGAATGATTTGCTTATATACTCCCAAATGATAAATCCCGATAATGGCAAAAAGCTTGGCTTGTGGAATTCTCTTCTTAAGTCTTCCGGAATGATCACTACAGGTTCTGATTTTCCATTTCATCAGATCAACCCTTTCATTCAGATATATTATTTGACAACACGTCAGCTGACGGATACTGTTCTTTCGACTATTCCGAATCCAGATCAAAAAATTTCGCTGCTTGATGCTGTTAAGTCCTATACTGTCTGGCCGGCTTTCGCTTCGTTTGAAGAAAATACAAAAGGGAGCATTGAGCCGGGGAAGTATGCAGACATGATTGTAATTTCGAATGATATTTTTAACAGCGACAGCAAAGCTTTATTGGACACAAAGGTTTTGAAAACAATTATTAACGGCAAACTGGTTTATGATATTTCGATGGAGCCAAAATAATTCCAGAAAATTTGATGCAGAATACTATCCCGGTAACCTTGTTAGAGTTTCTGAATTATTCTACAAAGTTATTAAACAATAAAAACATCAAGGACTCAAGATTAAATGTCGAGCTTATGCTGTGTGATGTGTTGAAATGTGAAAGGATGAATTTATATATGAATTTCGAAAAGCCGCTTTCAAAAGAAGAGATAAAAAAGTTTAAAGAATACCTTAAACGGAGATTAGTAAATGAGCCGCTTCAGTATATCTTAGGAAAGACTTCGTTTTATGGTTTAGATTTTGTTGTAAATAAAAACGTATTGATACCAAGACCGGAAACGGAATTAATTGTTGAGAAGATTCTTGCTGAAATAAAAATAAGTAAAAAAACGGAGGTTACAATTTTTGAAATCGGATGTGGATCCGGATGCATTTCAATAGCTTTAGCTAAAAATTTAGAATTGGAACATGTTAAGTTCAATATTTTTTCAATTGATATATCAAGAGGAGCTGTAGAAGTAGCAAATCAAAATTTGAGGTTGAATAATTTGGAAAACAGCAAAGTTAAATTTTATTCGAAAGATGTTTTTGAAATTGATAATCTTACCAAGGCTTTCGACTATATAGCTTCTAACCCTCCATACATACCGTTAAATGAATTTAAAGAACTGGAATCTGAAGTTAAAGATTATGAACCGGATCTTGCTTTGACTGATTTCGGTGAAGGGATTAAATTTTTTGAAAAGATTTTCTCTATTGCAGCTGATAAAAAATTTATAGGTAAAGTATTTTGTGAAATCGGCTTTGGGCAAAGGTCTAAGCTTGAGGCTCTTCTCAGCGAAAAGAAATTTACAGATTATTCTTTTCATAAAGATTATAACGGTATTGACAGAATATTAGAAGTCAGGAAATGATAGCGGTAATTCAAAGGGTATCCCGAGCAAGCGTGGAGATTGATAAAGAAGTGTATAGTAAAATTGGCAAAGGTCTTCTAATTTTACTCGGTGTACGAAAAGGAGATTCGGATGAAAATTCATTAACACTTGCAAAAAAAATTCTTGATCTTAGAATCTTTCCCGATAAAAATGATAAAATGAATTTGAGCGTAAAAGATATTGAGGGAGAAGTCATGGTTATATCACAATTTACATTGTGTTCTGACTCCGGTAAAAGCGGAAACAGACCAAGTTTTGTTATGGCTGAACTTCCTGAGAAGGCAAAATTTTTATATGAATTTTATCTAAATGAAATGAGAAATTATTACGCTCCTGAAAAAATAAAATCGGGAATATTCGCGGCAAAGATGAAAGTTGATTTGACGAATGACGGTCCGGTTACAATTATCCTGGAGAAGAATTAAATATGAATAACAAAATTTATTTGATAGGTGTAGGCAAAGTCGGATCTGCTTTGTGCTTTGAGCTAAATGATTCAGATTGTAAAATAGAATACTTTTCGGACAAAAATCCTGACAGACTAATGATTATTTCTGAAAGCATAGGTGCTGTTTCTTACTCTGAGAAAATCGAGAAAAAATTTGTTGAAGGTTCAAATATAATTTTTATTTGCGTTCAGGACAGGTTTATCCGTGAAGTAATAAAACAAATCGAGAATTTTGATATTGATCTTTCCAACAAATATTTTATTCATACTTCGGGCTCCGAATCAACTGATGTTTTTCCTTCCGGCAAATTTAACAAAAAAAATATTGCTTCGATGCACCCGATACAGACGTTCGGCAAAGTCAGTTTCGAAAACAACAGGTTGTTGAAACATATTTACTTTGGTATTGAGGGCGGAGAAGATGCAAAAAAAATTATTACGGAAATCATTAAAAGACTTGATTCAAATTATATAGAAATCCCTAAGGGGAAAAAATATTTGTATCACTCGGCATGTGTGATTACATCTAATTTTTTGGTTACACTATTAAATATTTCTTCGGAAATTATCGGAAGTATAGGAATAGACAAAGATAAAATGTTTGAGATATTCAAACCAATAATTGACAAGACTTTAAGCAACATTTCAGAACATGGTTTGGTCGAATCATTAACGGGACCTTTTGAAAGGAATGATATTGAAACAATTTCAAAGCACCTGAGTTCAATCAGCCAAGAAATTCCTTCGTTAATTCCTTTTTATACATTACTTGGAATGGAAACAGTAAAAGTTGCATTTAAAAAAGAGAGTTTGAATCTAAAGAATGTAATTTCGATTTTAGATCTGATGAATGAATATATTATCAGCGAAACCGAAATGACAAATAAAACCATTAACTAAACAGAGTATACAGATTGTTTTCGTATTAAAAATTAATAAAGACAAAATGCAATCAATAATTTTATTAGCAACAACTTTAATCCTTTCCTTTTCCTCAATATTATTAAGCCAGGACTTAATTACTCGTTCCCTTAGTGAAAAGAAGCTGATGTATAATTTCAGCAGTAATAAAATTTATGCAGATACAATTGATAAAATAGAGAAAAGTAAGATAAAAAAAGTTAGCATAGGAGCATTATTCATCGCTCCAACGATAGGAGTTTCTTTTCCATTAGGAAACTTTGGAAATTATTCGAAGTCAGGATTTCTTTATGGAGCAAAATTGGAAATCGGCTTGAGTAAGTTATATCCATTTGTAATCGGTTTTGTTTATGAACTTCAAAATAATCCCGGTAACCCGAACTTTACAAATGCAAATTTTATTACCGAGCTTAGTACAAAGATCACTTCCATTGGAGGAAGTCTCGACATCATTTTAAATAAATATATAAAATCAAATTTTACGACGACGATTTTTTCTCTCGAGGTAAAGTATGCAAACTTAAAAAGAGAAATAACTCCTCCTCCAACAATTCCTATTGCAAATCTACCTTTGGAGGAAAGTTATCTAACTTATTCCGCCGGTCTTGGATTTACCATTTACATTCTTGATTTAAGCGCGAAATATACTTTTTCAAGTGATTACCCTAATTTAATTTTCCAGGCAAGATTTCATCTTCCTATAATAAGATTTTAAAATTTCTGCTCCTTCCATTTTATCTTTGTATGGAAAATAAAAGTAAACGGAAGTGTTAACCCGTAAAAAGCAAAGTAAAGAATAAACAGAGGATAGTATTTATATAACTCCTTCAAATTAAATCTTTGAAAAGTCTTACTGATCAAAATTAACTCGGATATAATTTTTATGATTATTAAAGCGATAAATAGTTTGAAGTTCAAAAAGAACAATCCGAATACAATTAAAAAATTCATACTATATAATTGAAAGCCTATTATATAACCTAAGAAATTTATTCCGATACCTCCTCTAAACCATCGTCTCTTCTGGCTAAAAAGCTCACGCAGGTTTTTGCATGGCTGAGTTTCAACCAAACATTCTTTGTCCACAGGAAATTTAATATCATAAGTTTTAATTGAATCAATTTTTCTCATTAATGCTAAATCTTCAGTAACAGAAAAACCAATTGATTCATAACCTCCAGTCTCAATGTAAGATTTTTTAGTAAACGAAAGATTATTACCCAGACAACTTAGAATCATTTTCAAACCTGCACTCGAAGAGGCGAGTGATAACAAATACATCCAATCAATACACTGCACTTTTGCAAATAAGGATTCCTTAAATTTAATCATAGTGAAGCCGCAGACCATTGGAGTTTTTTTGTTGTAGTATCGCACAGTTTCATTAATCCAATTTAGCGGAACCTGACAGTCAGCATCAGTCGATATGATTATGTCGCCTGTACTGATTTTAATTGCAGTATTTATCGCATTAGCTTTACCTTTCAGGTTACCGGAAATACTTTTTTTGGAATTTATAACTTTAAAGAAATCGAATTCTTTTGTTGATTCTTTCATAAGCTCTAAAGTATTATCAGTTGAGTTATCGTTAACAAGTATTATTTCCAGAAACTCTTTAGGATAGTCGGTTTTTGCTAAAGACTCAACACAACGTACAATGTTCTGAGCTTCATTGCGTCCTGCAACTATGACTGAGACTTTAGGGAAAGAGGAATTCCTGCTTTTAGTTAATCCGAGTGATTTTTTAAATCCAAGATATAAAAAAATATGGGTAAAGAAATACAGTACCGAAAGGGAAATAAAGAATATTTCTATTAACAAAATAAAAGGTGATTACCGTTTGTTAAAGATAATCACCTTAGATGTAAAAAAATATTTTAAAATTATTATTTGACTACAGCTATCTTAATGATCTGGGTCTCGGAGCTTCCGTCAATTTCCGCCTCGACAACTCCATAGTAAATCCCGCTTTGTGCAGTTGATGCATCCCACTTTACTTCATTATCTGCATTGGAAAAAGCTGTGCCCGGAAGAGTGGTAATAAGTTCGCCCGAAAGATCAAGAATTTTTACCGTGACTGTTGAAGCGTTGCCATTAATATAATACCTGATAAAAGTCTGATTTTCATAAACGGGATTCGGCCAGTTATAAACTTTATCAGCCGGAAGCTTACCGGAAATGTTTACCGGAATGCTTCCTGATATAAAATTATTGTTTGAAAGATATTGGTCCTTCAAAAAATTTTTCCATAAAACCTTGCTTTCATCGTAAACAACATTAGTCTTAAATCCATACAGGTAGCCGTCGCCGCTGACAACTACAATACCGAGAGTGTCGTTAAGATTTGCAATCGCAGGTGTTGAAGTTGTATTAGGTCCTATCTTAGTAGGGAAGCTCGCAACAACTTTTCCGTCAACACCATAAGCATAAAGATCTCCATTAGCCGATGCAAAAAGCAAATCATAAATATTATCATTATTCACATCCGCTACCGAAACTCCGGAGGTTATATCTTCATTAAAATCGGCAGGGAAGTTGTCAAGCAAAACCCCGTTATAATTCAAAGCATAAACTCTCCCGTCACCTACAAAAATAATTTCCTGCTTGCCGTCGCTGTTAACATCAGCAAGAATAGGGGAGGAATTGATATTAGAAATACTGTAATTTAAATTTAGGTTGTTCCCGTTAATCAAAAACTGGTTATTATTATTTACAATTAAAACATCCGTTGCAGTCGGGGAAGTAATATTTCCGACGACTAAATATTTATTTAGGTCTGTTATGTAAGTAAAAGTATCCTGCGGAACTTTCGAAAACATTCGGATCGGATTTGCTGCAGAGTCTACATTAAATTCCTGAAGGGCAGTATTGTATTTATCAATTGCACCGGTGTTTTTACCGACATAGATAAAATTGCCAATGTTATTTATCAATGGCGGGCAGCTTGAAAAGTTTTGAAAACTAGCCGTTCGGACACTGCTGTCATTTGGCAGTAGACTAATTATAGATGATACAAGAGTAACAATAAACTTTCTGTTCCCTCCCGGTAACAATCCTGGAATGTAATCAGAAAGTGAAGTGATGAACCCGTTTTGAAAGTTTGAATCAACAGGAGAACCATTAGGATTAAATCCATATACCCGGCTCCCTGTACTATTTACAAATATTTCATCTCCATTATCACCTATAAAGTCAAATGCAGTTGCTTGTGAATTACCGCTTGTATCAATCACAACAAATTTCGGGAAGCTATTGATCTGGCTGAGTTGCGGGCTCCCCACTGAAACTTTAAAACTCATAAGAGTATCAAGTGTGCCGAAGTCTGTAATAAAAATATTGTTGTTGGCAAGAGAATAACTGAGTGAATTCGGGTTTGAAGTAGGTGTAAAGGCATTTCGATAAACGGTATTAGGAACTTGGTGAAATCCATTGAACCAGTAATCCACATAGGTTCCATCAAATGTAAACGATCCAAATGGTGATGAAACAGTCACGCCAATTTGCTGAGCGCCTTTTGCTTCTTCCAGATCAACCCCTTTGTGTTGGATGTCATTGTTAATTGTGTTTGAAGAAATTCTTGCATCGATAACGTTTTCATCAATGTGCCATATTAAAATGCCTCCTTTATAATTACTAGTGCCGTTAATTAAACCCGGAAGACTCCAGTCAAGTGTTTGTACATCTGTAATATTGCCGCCCAATAATGTAATATTGTTACTATAAAATCCATAATAGGAGTAGGGGAACTCCGCAGGTAAGGAATCATGTGGAAAAACATTTAAGTCAAGAAAATTTCTGTTCCTTGTGTAAACAGTTTGCCCGTCATTTTCCGGATCCCTGTTTTTATTTTCCATAAGAAAATATTCTTTACTGCTCATTAAAACTTTATATATTGTCGAATCCCTGTAACCGTCTCTTGAGCTGGTGGGTAACTTAAATACATTCGAACCTGAAGTAACAACGATTGGATCTATCCAGCCTAAATAAATTTTTTCCCAGGCCGAAGGTTCGGGAGGGAAAATTCCCAGGTAACTGAAAATTGACTGTCCATCCATTAATCCGAATCTTCCAATTGCAGTGCTTCCGTTTGAAGTATTGAATAAATCCGGTAAACCGAGATAACTTCCGAAGTTAGCACAGAGTATCCCGTTCATCCCAAGCTCAATAAAGAAATCTGAAATTTCTCTTATTTCAGTTGAAGGGATTATAGATGAATTTTGAATAAACAAACCTTCATTTGTTTGATAGCCGTTATAATTACTTCCGTAAAATTCCTGCAAATTTTTTAGACCTAGGTATAAAGAAGGGATATCAAAGGGACGCGGATCAATTATAAATTGAGAAGCCAAATCAATATCTCTTCCGACTCCCGCATGAAAAATTACGAATGCAGTTTTTGATATGTCATAATTGGAAAAATTGATAAAGCTGTCTGCGCTTGCCCATGAGTCCAGAAATAAATTACCAAGCTTTACGTTTGTCTCATTTCTTTGCGGGGAATAATAAGCCATATTATTCGGCAGATTTATTACTCTTCCGAATAAATCAAAGCTCAGATTTAATTTTCCTTTTGAAGATTTTTGAAAATAATTTTTGAGAAAATTCAAATGATCAACAAAATAAGAGCTGTCATACGGAGGTGCATCAATAACTGTATCCCTGCCTGTTTGTTGATTAAGATATTTGTTAGATAAATCAAACAAGCCGTTGCCGGTTGTTCGATCGTCGTTATCTTCCTGAAACTGAACCAAAATTGCAACGACTTTGAAAGAATCAGTTCCATTAAAGAAGTTCTTAGGTTTTGATAACTTATTTTCCTGACCAAACTTTATCGGATGAGAAAGAGTGAAATTAATTCGATTGTTTTGTGAATATGAGAGACCCGAAGCTAAGAATAGAAAAGTAAGTAAGATTATTTTTTTTTTGAACATCATATTTCTTTATATAATAAAACCATAGCTCAATAAAATGAACTATGGTTATATTTTAATTTATTCGTTAGATTATTTTAAAAGTTTACGAGTAAGCCAAATCTCAATGTGTTAGCAAGAGGATGAGTTTCTTCGATTGTGCTGATGTAACTGAAATCAAATCCATATAAGCTATATCTAATTCCGGCTCCCAATGTATAAAATTTCCGGTTACCATATTCAGGATCTTCATAAAAAAAACCTGCTCTCAAAGCAATAAGTTTTGGACTTCCGTACCAGTATTCGGCACCTAATGATGTCTGGAATGATTTTGCAATTCCCGAAATTCCACCCTTCCATGAAGTAAATATAGCTTGGTAGACCGGATCTACCGAGCCAGGTGTATTAGTAGCAGTATCAGCAAGAACTCTATTAACAAGTAATTTTGCAAAATCAACTTCGAGTGTTAATGAATTAAATTCGGACTTTACAACTTCATATGCTAAGCCAATTCTGAATTGAGTCGGAAGCGGATCTGCCTGATCAGCATCTACATAAGAAATTTTCGGACCAATATTTGAAAGATTTAATCCGGCTGAAAACTTGTTCACTAAAAATTTCGGACCTTTGAACGGTCTATACATTGTAGACAAATCAAAGCTTGCAGAAATTCCTGTTCCGGTTCCTTTTTCATTTCCAACATTCAGATCGTTTGGAGACAACCTGCTGTATATAAACCTGCCTGTAACACCACCTGCCCAATTTGTGCCAAGCTTAGTAGCATAAGCTACTGCTAAAGCCATTTCATAAGCTTTGTAATTTTTTGTTGGATCAGTATTACCAATCTCATCTGTAAAAATGACTTCACCGATGTTAAGATAAGTCAAACTTGCCGCCATGGTTCCTCCAATACTCTTTATGTATTTTTTCCCTGCAATAAAATCATAGAACAAGTCTCCTATATTTAAACCTGCAAGCCAAGGGGAGTGTGTAAAATTAACTTCGGTCCCCACTTTTTGATATGCCAGACCTGCCGGGTTCCAGAATATCGCGGTTGCGTCGTCGGCGATTGCTGTTCCGGCTTCACCCATACCGCCGAATCTTGAGTTTGGTCCTATTAACAGGAAAGGAACTCCTGTGGATACTGCTGTTTGTGAATATAGTTCATTACCGGTAAAAGTAAATAAACCGAATACCATTAAACTTACGCAAAAATGTGCGAAGGTTCTTTTTAACATTAATTTTTTTTCCTCCATGTAATTTATTTTAACTTGGCTAATTTTCCTGTGCTGCTCTTAGAAAAATTACCATCTTCTGAATTTATAACAATTTTATAAACGTAAGTCCCATTGGCAATCTGGTCGCCGTCTGAATCCTTACCGTCCCAATCAATATTAACGAACTTATCCGTAATATTGGTTTTATTCAATTCTTTTATTAATCTTCCGCTCACTGTGTAAATCCTTATGTCCGCATTTAACGCACTTTCGGAATTATGCTGAAAGATAAAACTTGTAAAATCCTGCATAGGATTAGGATAATTATAAATATTATCCAGTGTTAATTCTTCATTATTGGCTACATTAAAATCGACAACAGAAGTACTGAAGTTATTATAAGTATCCCAGGCTTTTATATCCAGCTTATATTTTCCGTCAGGAATATTCTCCATTTGATATTCTACTGTTCCGTTTTGAAATCCGGAATTGCTCGAATAAAAAGGGGTTAAGTCAATTTTATGATTTTCATCATCATTTAGGATTGCTTCTATTTTGTGACCTATCGTTCCGGTGAGGTTAATTCCGCTTTCATCTGTAAAATCAGCAATAAGTTTTGGATTTTGGTTTACCATATCTCCCGATCTGAAATTCCTGTTATCCATATATACGCTGACAACCGGTCCCGTAGAATCCACAGCAGCGGTCGAATCCAATCCGTTCATTCTAAATTTATTCGAAAATCCAATCCCCTCTGTAGAATTATTTTTAAAATATGAAAACATCTTCCCGTTTCCAGGATTATACGATATATCTCGGGGCACTATGAATTCAACATTCCACTTTCCGTTCTGAACATTAGTGGTACCCGTATAAATGATTCCTCCAAGAAGTGTATAATTAAAAGGCCACCCGAAATCAAACAAAAGAATATTTTTATCAACATCAAGAACTTTTAAATCAAGATTGCCGGAATAATCGGACCAAAACGAGGAATCCTCCCTTAAAATACTTCCGGATATTTTTACTCGTTGTAATGCTTTCATATCGAATATTTGATCACCTGGTATGCTGTTAATACTGTCAATTTTTGTCCTGTAATGAGGAACACCTAATCTGATAGTAGGATCACCCAATAAAGCAAATTTCAGATCGTTATCACCAAATAATGACTGTTTAACATTAAAGACAGCTTTTCCCATTCTTATTGCCAGATTTAAAGTATCGATTTTGAAAAGATTATCATAAAGAAGATTGTTATAAGTTTCGTTTGGTGCGCTGAACACAGCTCTTGTTGCGGCTGAGATACCAATTGCTCCCTTATCCTTAACATTTATTAATTCTTCTGCAGCGCTGACATTAAAAGGGTCATCCCACCTTGCTAAGTCACAGCTTGCAATAGAAACAAAAGGATACTTATTCTTATTCGTCAGCTGGGGAATAGTCACCTGCTTTTCAAAGACATGTTCGTGAGCCCACAAATCGGTACTGCCGTGACCTGTGTAATTTATTACCAGCTGCCCTTCATTCCAATACTTCACAATATCTAAATTTGCACCGGGCTTTCTTCGTCCCTGTGGGGTTATTTGAGCTGGATAGCTTACAATATAAACTTTATTTTTTTTAATGAAAGAAGGTGTGTGAATCTGCGCAAGACGCTCGCACTGTCCGGTATGAAGGTCGCGTTCTCCGCCAGTTGTATTTTCTGTTGTCCAGCCGTCATCTGCAACATACAAACCTTCAGTCTTCCACTTTCCGAAATTTGCAGGATCTTCGTAACTAAAAATTTTATCAATAGTGATGTTTGCTTCATCTACAGAATTTATACACAGTCTTCCTGATGAAAAATCGGGAATAGTATTAGAACTGGGCTCATTATGGTCTTCATTAATTTCAACGATATAATCGTCACTGCAAAAACTATTTACATCATCAGCAAGGTCCGAGTTTTGCTGAATCGGCGGAATCCAATTTCTAATTCCTGAATTATATAAATTGTAAATATTTTTGTAATCATAGCTTCCGTCCCCAAAAAACAAAACATAAACCGGTCTTTCCTGCCAGTTATTATATGCATACTTAAGGAAGTTTCTAATTGCCACAGGATCTTCTAAGCCGTCTGAAAACTCGTTATAAATCATTTTGATATCAATTACATGAGTCTTAAGATAATTTATTCCCGGTATCTCTCTATGAGCTTTAAGACGGTTGGCGGCCGGAATGAATTCTTTTGGTGAAATAATAATAAAGCTGCAGCCTGCTGCAAGATCTCCTTTAATGTTTTGATTCGGGATACGGGAAGAAATACCTGACGGCGTTTTATAATTGTTACCTGCGATAGTATAATATTCTTTCGGGCTTCCCGAAATAATGTTTGATTGAAACCGGAGTACTCCATTTGAAAAAGAAATAGGATTTATTAAACTTACATTTTCCGGATGAGTTACGTCGAATACTTTTATATCCGGAGAGCTGAAGTTATTAATTTGATATTCTATAGTTGTGCTTGTATCCGGTGTATTAAACCTTAATGTGTTATTGTCTGCCGAAAAAACTCTATCATACAATACTTCAAGGTAATCATAATATCCTCTTACATTTGAGGAATTTCCATTTGATGTGGGAAGTGACGCCTTAAAGCTAATGCTTCTTTTTCCCGCAGACAAAGGATAAAAAACTCCATAAGGAACGTACTGATTAGTTCCTAGATATACAAGATTGATATGTGAAAACCCGCTCAAATGAAAAACCTGCTGATTTACTAAAAAACCTGAATTCATATCTTCAAGTCGCCAGATTTCAGTTTCGAATGATCCATTACCAAATCTGAATCGCAGGTTTACATTACTCCCGTCAACATATCCTTTTAATTCTTTATTGAATGTAAAATTTTCATTAGAGCTTATGCTCTGGCTTACCCAAAGATAGCCGGTGGAGCCTAAATTATTTATCTCCGGCTCTTCAAAAAGTCTGTCTTTAAATTTTGTTAGAGGGCTGATTCCCGATACATTAGGTGAATTGCTTGTTTCCATTCTCTGACCAGTGCTACCTCCAAATGTAAACCAGTAATAATTTGTTTTTGCAAAATGGTTTATTGCATGAAAATAAGTCTTGCCGGTAGTATCATATGTCCATTCATTAGGATTTCTTCCATAAAACAAAATATAATCGTCATCATTAAATTGTCCGTCTTCCTGACCGGATACATAAATCCTGTTTTCCACCAAATCGGTCGGCGCCGGCGCTGAATTTTTATATGGAAGTTGTGCACCACCATTGCCGAAAATTTTTATGGTTCTAGGATCAATACTTCCTGTATTAATACCGCTCCCGTTAAAAAAATTTTTATTTATCCTGTACATCCCGGATTCATTGACTTCGATTTTATAAAAATCTCCGGTTGCCAGGACACTATTTTGTCCGGGAGTATCAGTTTCAAAATTAAATTCGCGTGTTGACCAATTTGCAGCGACTTCAAAATTCAATGCAGTGTTACGAAGAAATGACCTTTCTTCCGATCCCAAAGATTTGGTCAAATTAACCGGAGCTCCGCCAAATGTTACTCTTAATTTTATATAATTATACTTTCTGACTGAATTTGACATCGGATTATATAACACCGGATAAACATTTAAATAACCGAAATATTTATTTCTTAATGCACCTGATAGATTAACGGAAGCTGCATTTGCGGGGAAATAATTATTTGAATTATAAATCTTTTCATCCCGGTTATATTCGGGTATGTAATCCTCTTGATCTTTTGATTTCTTATTTGATTTCTTCTCGGATTTTTTAAAAACAGGAACAGGCTTAACTTCGATATTCGGTACCTCTTCATATTTTGAATCTATAATCTCAACTCTGTTATTTGAATTGGTTGGAAAATATATAGGGAACGATCTTAACTTTACATCGGGACTTCCGTATTCTTTTGGGTTGCTTATAGAATTCATAAAATCTATATCACTATTATACTGCGGATAAAATTCTAATTCTATATATGATTGAGTAGAATTTATTATTTTGTAATCTGGTGTGAAATCAATTCTTTCGGTATTTTTTTGAGCAGGTAAAGTTTTTATAAAAATAAAAGTAATAAGAATAGCAAAAGAGAATAAGGGGAAGATATTCTTTGATCTTATTTTATTTGAATTCATGTTTGATTGTTTAAAGTAATTCGGTAGTATTATGAATACAGAGAACATTAATTTCCCAAAAAAATTACACTACATAATAAACTTTTTATTGCAATAAAAAACCATTTTAGAAAGACAATTCCATATCTTTTTAAAATGGCTTTAAGAATAAGTAATACATAGAGAGATAAATAATTTTTTTAACAAATCAATAACAATTCTCTATATATTTTTTCTCCGTAGGATAATTTTTTTGTTTACAAAGATATTGTTAGTAACTCCTAATGTCAATACTCAAAAAATAAATTTTATGCTTAAGACTTCTTTTTGGTAAGTCCCATTTTTTCAAGCACATCAAGATGATTAAGTGCATTCTTTGCAGCTTCCTGTTCGGCTTGCTTCTTAGATTTCCCCTTACCAATTCCCAAACTTCTTTTGTTAACAAAAACTTCTACAGTAAATAATTTATTATGCTCCGGACCTTCCTCTTTTATTACCCCGTATTCGGGAATGAAATCGGTATGTGCCTGAACATACTCAAGGAATTTACTTTTGTGATTCTCATCAAACTGGTTAAGCCATTTTATATCAAGCTTCTTAAAAATTTCTTCGTTGAGAAATTCCTTTGCTGCATCATATCCCGAATCCATAAATACTGCTCCAACTAAAGCTTCGTAGGCATCAGATAAAATAGTATCATATCCTTCTTCGATTGACTTTTTCGCAGTATAAGACGCCAGTAAAAAATCCTGAAGGCGAATATACTTTGCTCTTTCGGCTAAAAATTTTTTATTGACTAAAATAGATCTGAACTTTGTCAGATCACCTTCTTCATTCAAAGGGAAATTTTTGAATAAATATTCGGCCACAACCAAATCAAGAATTGCATCACCAAGAAATTCAAGCCTTTCATTGGATATAATCCCGATCTTTAACGGATCACTTTTGACCTTTAAAAATGACCGGTGAGTAAGAGCAGTTATAAAATAATTTACATCAATTATTTTATAATGAATGGCTTTTTGAAAGTTATCAAAATCAATTTGGTAAACTGCTTTGGATAATGATGCATCTTCGGACTTTCGTTCTTTATAAAAAGGTATGAATCGCCGTAAACTTTTTTTAAATGTATCAAGCATAAATTTTCACTTCTTGCTTATTCGAGTTATTCCTCGTATTTCCTAAATACTAAGGCAGTGTTGTGACCTCCAAATCCGGAATTTTCCGATAAAACGGTTTTCACTTCTTTTTTCATTGCAGTGTTAACAACATAATTTATATTGCATTCAGGGTCTTTTTCTTCGTAATTAATTGTTGGGGGTATTATTCCATCACGGATTGTGAGTAATGAAGAAATTGACTCAATTGCTCCGGCAGCACCCAATAAATGTCCTATCATTGATTTGATAGAGTGAACCGGAATTTCAAAAGCTCTTTCTCCGAAAACATTTTTTATTGCCATGGTTTCATTCTTATCATTGTAATATGTGGATGTACCATGTGCATTTATTACATCAATGTCATTGATAGACATTCCGGAATTTTTTATAGCAAGTTTAATTGCTCTTCCTACTCCTTCTCCTTCGGGTGCAGGTTCTGTAATATGAAATGCATCTGCGGTAATTCCGAACCCTGTAATTTCACCGTATATCCTTGCACCGCGTGCCTTTGCAAATTCAAGTTCTTCCAAAATTAAAGTCGCTCCGCCTTCACCCATTACAAATCCATCCCTGTTCTTTTCAAATGGTCTCGAAGCTTTTTGAGGAGCATCGTTTCTTGTTGATAATGCTTTCATTGCATTGAAGCCTCCCACTCCCATCGGACATATTACCGCCTCCGAGCCGCCTGTAACCATAACATCCGCATCTCCTCTTTCAATAAGCATAACAGAGTCAGTGATTGAATGAGCTGAGGTAGTGCATGCTGAAATTGTTGCATAGTTTGGTCCCTTCAGTCCGTACTGCATCGAGATTCTCCCTGCTGCAATGTCAGCTATAAGCATTGGAATAAAGAAAGGGCTGATTCTATCAGGGTTGCCGTCTCTTTTATATAAATTATTTTGCTGATTATTATATGTCCACATTCCTCCGATACCCGAACCATAAACTACTCCTGCTCTTTCCAAATCTATTTTGTCTAACTCCAGTCCTGAATCTTTCATTGCTTCCTGTGAGGCAGCTAATGCATACTGTGTAAACGGGTCAACTCTTTGTGAAAGTTTTCTGTCCATAAAATTTAACGGGTCGAATCCTTTCAGCTCGGCAGCAAATTTGGTGTCAAAATTAGCTGTATCAAAGTAAGTTATATTATCTACACCACTTTGACCTTCGATAAGATTTTTCCAAAAATCATCTATATTCAATCCCACCGGGCTTACAACACCAAGACCTGTAACAACAACTCTTCTTCTTTTCATCTAATTTAAATCGAGTTAAGTAAAATTATTTTGCTGCAACTTTTTCGGAAATATAGCTTACAGCGTCTCCGACTTTCTGTATCTTTTCTGCATCTTCATCCGGAATTTTAATGTCAAACTCTTCTTCGAATTTCATAACCAATTCTACCGTGTCTAGGGAATCAGCTCCAAGATCATTAATAAATGAAGCTTCGGTTGTTACTTTCGATTCTTCAACTCCTAATTTATCTACTACTGTTTTTTTTACTTTTGATTCTATTTCTGCGTTTGTCATTTAAGATTTGTCCTTTAGATAAGTTTTGAAAAATTTAATAAACAATATAGCTATTTCAAAAAATCTTTTAAAGATATTTTATTTTGCGAGTTCGATTATTTTCCATTACCGTCCAAAACGTCCTCATAGAAATAAAAAATTGTTATTAAAGATTAATAAAACATCTAAATACATTTTGTAAAAAGCAGTTTTTCAACCCCTCCCTGCCCATCAATGCCATTAAGTTAAGAAGCTTTTCTAACCCTCACCCCTGCCCCTCTCCCGAGAGTGTCTCAAAACTAAAATTTTTTTTTACCACAAAGTCACAAAGGCTCAAAGTTTCATATTTTCAAAACATTTTTCTTTGTGTCTTCGTGTCTTTGTGGTAAAAGAGAAGTTTTGAGACACTCTCTCCCATTTGGGAGAGGGGTTAGGGGTGAGGGAATTGTTTTTCATTCCTTAACTTAATGGCATTGACCCTGCCCTCCCGGTTGGGGAGGGTTCGGGAGGGGTTATAATTTTTTTGGAGTACAATTTATTTTAATTTTCGAAAGTTTAATTAGAATATTTTAATAAGAAAACACGTTTTTGACGCTACTGATTATTTTAAGGTAAGTGAAAGTTATCAAATCTAAACAAAGTTAAATTTGAAAATTAGTTAATGAATAAAGATTTGATAACTTTCTTCGATTTTGTCCCGTGTCTGAGTCCTGCGATTTTTTACCATGAACTCTGAGGTTGCTGACAATTTCTGTGAAGTCAGTGAACTCTGGGGCAGAATTTAAACGTTTAATGTTTTATCCCATTGCATAAAAATCTTCTATGTTTTTGTGGGAGACATGACTACAGTGAAATTACTTAATAATTTTCAAGCTGTCTATCTTTTCATCAAGAGTGTTTCTTAAGCTGTCAAGTTTCATCCTGTATTCTCTCAACTTTACTTCCTGCTGATCAAGCTCGTTCTCCTTGTTAAGGATTCTTGATTCTCTAAGGTCAAGCGTTTTTTCGAATGAAGCTTTATCCCAGTATCCAAGATCCTCAAAATATCCTTTAAATAGAAAGTTATGCTTCAATGCTTCCATGTTCTGGTAAAAACTAAACGAACCCATTTCAAGGTTTGCTGTAGTTTGATCAGCATTTTTCATAACGTTTTTTATATTATTTGCAAAAACCGTATCAGTAAGAAGTGTTCCTACAAGACTCTCGCTTGAATTCATCTTGCGTGTTATACCTTCTATATTAAATGTGATAGAATCTATACTCCCGGATAATTCTTCAATATCATCTGTTACCATATCAATAGCATTTGATGCTTTTGCAAGTATATTATTTATGTTTTCTGTAGAGTTTGAAAAACTTTGCATTAGTGAATCAACCTGATCAAATATATCGCTGTTGTTCACAAGCTTACCGAGAGTTCCTTCCCCACGGTTTATCTTACTAGTGATCTCTGCGAGGTCCGTTGCAATGTTTTGCGCTTCTTTTGTCGATTCGTTGAGATTCTTTACGATATCTCCCATTGATATTGGTTTAACCGAATGAACAGAATCACCACTTTCGATTGAAGGAGATTCCGGTGTGCCTGAACTCAATGTGAGCACTTTATTCCCAACAAGACCGTCGGTGTTAATAGATGCTTCGGAATTTTTCTTAACATACTGTTGAACATCTTTAAGGATATTCATATTAACTCTGACTTTATCCGATGCAATGATATCTATTGATTGGACGGTTCCGACATTTATACCTGCAAACTGAATCGAACTTCCCTGTTGAAGTCCGCTTACATTCTCAAATATAGAATAAATATCAAATGTCGTTGAGAAAATATTATCTTTACTTCCTATATAAAACAACGCTGCTACAAACAGGGCAAGCCCGGCAACTATAAACAAGCCGAGTTTTATGTATTTAGATTTTTTCTGATCCATACTATACTAATTAATAATTTTTAGAAATAAACCATCTAAGGGTTTTGAAATCAATTTTAAGTTTAAATATTCTGAAATAACCCTGACAGGGTTACTTATATACCAACCATGTAAGGGTTGGTTTACACAAATTCAAAAAATCCTTTTACAAATTCATCATCCGATTTCTCAAGTTCCTCATAAGTTCCTTCGGCAGCAAATTTCCCTTCTTTCAAAACCACAATTCTGTCTGCAACCAGCCGTGTACAGGGTATATCGTGTGTTACAATTAATGAACTCACTTTATATTTTTCCTGCATTTCCAGGATCAAATGACTTATTTCATTTGAAGTAACAGGATCAAGTCCGGTTGTGGGTTCGTCATATAAAATAATTTGCGGATCCAGCATCAGTGTTCTTGCGAGCGCTATTCTCTTTTGCATTCCTCCGGAAAGCTCGGAAGGAAACTTGTCAATTGCATCTTCAAGTCCTACATTTTTTAATTGCTCTTCTACTTTTTCCGTAAGGTCTTGCTTTTTATATTCCGGCTGACGTATAATCGGAAATTCTAAATTCTGTCTCACAGTCATTGAGTCATAGAGAGCGCCGCTTTGAAAAAGAAAACCGATTTTTATTCTTACTTTATTTTCTTCTGCTTCAGCAAGATCTAAAAATTGTTTTCCAAATACTTCAATAGTCCCTGCATCAGGGATTAAAAGTCCTATAATACATTTTAATATTACCGACTTGCCTGTCCCTGATCTTCCCAATATTACAACTGTCTCGCCTTTCTTTATATCGATATTAACATCTTTAAGTACATCTGTTTTTCCAAATGATTTTCTTAAATCTGTAATTTTTAAAATATCCTCATCAGTGTTTTGATCCATATTAAAATATTATTGAAGTTAATTGAACCATCACCATATCAATCAGAATCACGAGCAATGAAGAAATAACAACTGCAGTGTTAGCAGCAATCCCAACACTTTCTGTTCCACGGTCTGCATTATAACCTTCATAACATCCCACCACTCCGATACTGAATCCGAATACAAATGTTTTGAATGTCGCCGAAAGTACATCCTGCAAAGTCAGGTTTGAAAATGAGTTCATTAAAAATAATTTCAGACTCATCTGATTTGTAAGATTTAGTGCCAGAAATCCTCCAAGGAGTGCAAGGAAGTCAGCAAGTATAACCAACAACGGGAGCATCAATGTCGCTGCCGTTATCCTGGTTACAACAAGAAACTTAAAAGGATTACATCCGGAAACTTCCATTGCATCGATCTGTTCGGTTACTTTCATCGAGCCAAGCTCCGCCCCGATTCCCGAGCCGATTTTTCCGGCAAATATTAATGCGGTAATTACAGGACCGATCTCAAGTATTATTGCTAAAGCAACCATTGAAGGAACTAATGATGCAGCACCGAATTTATCTAAAGTCGGCACTGATTGTAATGTTAGTGTCAGACCTATTATAAAACCTGTTATCGCTACAAGCGGAAGGGATTTAAATCCGATTGCATAAAATTGTTTTAAAGTCTCATTAAATTCATATGGCGGTCTAAAAACATCTTTAACCCCTTTTCCCGCAAACATTGTTAATTCGGAAACCTTTAAAAAGAATTCTTGAAAAGATTTCGGAAGTTTAAGTTTAAATTTCGTTGGTTTAAGACTACTTTCTATTTCTGAAACATTAGCCATTATGATTTTGGATTTCCGATTTTAGATTTAGGATTTAACATTTGACCATTGACTATCCACTTCTTACTATTTTAATAATATTTTCTTCTAATTTTCAAATCTATAAAAGGATTAGCAATACCAATTACTATTCCTGCCGAGAAATCAAGAATGTCAGAACCATTTCGAACATAAGTAAATCTTAATTTCACACTCGGGAAAAATAAGAGTTTATCATTGCGAATCGAATAACCGTAAGAAACGTCACCGTAGATTCCCGAACGTTCAAAGTTTGTAAAGTAACCGCTGCCAAGTGCTACGACCGGCGTTCCCTGCATCAGGTTTGACGGTTTTATCCCGCTCTTTAAAAGTATATCCTCTGTGTATCCAACAAAGAGTCTTCCTTTTAAACTGTTTACAAATATAATAGAATATTCAGCCGATATTCTGTGCTGGCCGAAGTATCCGAAGCCGAGAGAAATTTCTTTTGTAAATCCAAATCCTACCTTGTCATTTTCTATAAGAACCACCGGATTTAAAAAATATAGAAATCCCGCAACTCCAATTGCAATCGGCAATGTAGAATTTGATGTTTCTGTTTTTTCTTTCGGGGAATATAATTTTAATTTAAGACCGGAGAGCTGATCGTGGTCCTGGGAAAAGATAGTGTTATTAGAAAGAATAAATATTAATGTAATTAGAGCAAATCTTTTCATTTACAACTGTTGTTAATTTTAAGCTGTTTCCGATTCGTAATGAAGAACAAGTAGTTCATCTGATTTTAATGTAAGTATTGTAATAGTTTCACCTCTTTATTGATAAATTCAATTTCAAAAACGTTATCTTCAAGAATCTCAACTACAGTTTCGACTGACCTTTTTTAGAAGATTCTTTTCAGGAATGTCTTTGAGTAGTGCTACTGTATCGAGTAGTTTGAAATTATTGTTCATAATATAAATTTAATTTTTTAAATAATAACTGACAAATCTTGGAAAATTTTCATTCTGTTTTATAATCCAAATAGATCTGATCATTTCTGTTTTGCTAAAATTAGTGAATTCAAAATCAACATTAAATCTCTTTTAATATTAATTATTACTCCATAATCCTGCTAATAGAATTATAATATGCCTCATCAATCTCTCTCAAAGGTAAGTCAATATCCAAATTTATTTTTATCCTGCTGCCTTTTGTCTCACCAATTTGAAGAATGCCTATATTATATTCTTTTGCAGTTTCAAAAATTTCTTTAAGCTTAATTTGTTCTGCCGAAACTAAAATACTGCTTTGTGTTTCTGCAAACAATTGAAAATCTTTTCTTTCTTCATATACGAAATTAACCTCACAGCCGATTTCCTTATCCCTGTTCATCACACAGCATTCGGCAAGCGCAACAGCAAATCCTCCGTCTGAAAGATCATGCGCTGAATTTATTAACGATTTATCTATTAATTTTAATAAAAAATCCTGAAGTCTCTTTTCATATTCCGCATCAATGTCCGGTGCATCGCCCGCGACCATGTTGTGAATTGTATTTAAATATTCACTCGCGCCGATTTGGAATTTGCCGATTTGGAATTTGGAATTTTGGATTTGGGATTTTTCCATTTTGGATTTTGAATTTTGAATTTTGAATTTGTCATTCTCTTCATGCTCTGGCATTGACGATTCCCTATTCACTATAAATTCCAAATTCGAAATTCCAATTTCCAAATCCGGAGATCCGGAATTCCAATTTCCAAATATCAGGATAATATCTCCTTTGTGTTTAAAATAACTCGTCATGACTTTATCCACATCTTCAATAAGCCCGAGCATTCCTATTACAGGAGTAGGGTAGACTGCGTAATCTTTGGATTGGTTATAAAAACTAACATTGCCTCCGGTCACAGGTGTTTCGAGAATTTTACAAGCATCACCAATTCCTCTGACTGCTTCACTGAATTGAAAATATACCTCAGGATTATAAGGATTTCCAAAGTTAAGACAATTTGTAATTGCAAGCGGTGTTGCTCCCGTACACGCTACATTCCTTGCACTTTCGCACACGGCAAGCATTCCTCCTTTATAGGGATTAAGGTAAACATATCTTCCGTTGCAGTCAACTTTCATTGATAAAGCTTTATTTGTTCCTTTCAATCTGATAACAGATGCATCGCCTCCGGGAAGAATTAAAGTATTCGTTCTGACCTGTGTGTCGTATTGCTCATAGATCCACTTCTTATTTGTAATATTCGGGGAGGACAATAATTTTAACAAAACGTCATTTAAATTCTTCGGCTCCTTTATATCATCAAAATTAAAATTCCATTTCTCCTTTATATATGCCGGCTCTATGCTTTCTCTTTTATAAACCGGAGCTCCTCCTCCGAGAACAAGCTCGTATGCAGGAACATTCGCTTCCAGCTTTCCTTTGTAAAAAACTTTTACTCTGTTTTCTTCTATCACTTTACCGATCTCCACGCAATTCAAATCCCATTTTGTAAAAATATCTTTTGCAATTTGCTCTTTACCTTTTTCAATCACAACCAGCATTCTTTCCTGTGATTCGGAAAGCATAATTTCATAAGCGCTCATATTTTCATCTCTCAAAGGAACGTGATCGAGATTAATTTCCATTCCGCATTTTCCTTTTGCACTCATCTCGCTCGTCGAACATGTAATTCCCGCGGCTCCCATATCCTGTATTCCTACAACAACACCTGACTCTATTACTTCGAGAGTTGCTTCAAGTAAAAGTTTTTCTGTGAACGGATCACCGACCTGTACGTTCGGTCTTTTTGATTCCGACTCTTCGGAAATTTCTTCCGATGCAAATGTAGCTCCGTGAATTCCGTCTTTGCCTGTAGATGAGCCGACAATAAAAACCGGATTGCCGATGCCGCTCGCAGCTGCAGTTGCCATTTCATTTTGTTTTACGATCCCGACAGCCATTGCATTGACAAGAGGATTTTCACGGTAGCATTCTTCAAAATAAACTTCACCGCTGATTGTCGGCACACCGAAACAATTTCCATAATCACCGATACCTTTAACGACATTTTTGAAAAGAAATTTTGCTCTGACCCCCTCGAATGATAAATCAGTCGTCCCCCCCTTACTAAGGGGGGGAGCAGGGGGGGTAATCTTCCCGAATCTTAACGAATTCAGTGCGCCAATAGGTCTCGCACCCATAGTAAAAATATCTCTTAATATTCCTCCGACACCTGTAGCAGCGCCCTGATATGGTTCGACAGCAGAAGGATGATTATGAGATTCGATTTTAAATGCAACTGCAAGCCCATCACCTATATCGACAAGCCCTGCATTTTCTTCACCTGCCCCGACAAGTAACCTTCCTCCGCTCCTCGGAAGTTTTTTTATTTCTAATATAGAATTCTTATATGAGCAATGCTCGCTCCACATAACGGAAAAAATTCCGAGCTCGGTATAAGTCGGAGTGCGCCCGAGAATTTTAAGGATACGATCGTACTCTTCTTCGAGCAAGCCGAATTGTTTTGCGAGATATAGATTGACTATAGGATCTGGCATAATTTTTTTATTCTCTGACGATCAATCTTCTTAATTGAACCTGTGAAAGATATTTTATTTCTAAAAAATAAACTCCGGGTTTTAAAATAGAATAGATTGAAAAGTTAACATTATAATCTCCCTTTGGTAATTCTTCATTCATCAGGTGGATTATCTCATTACATAAAGTATCAAATATAGTAATGGTAAAAAGTGATTTCTTACCTAAGCTATAATTCAAACTTGACGTAGTCGGAGCAAATGGATTTGGATATTTTTGTTTTCTACCGGCTTCAATTATAGAATCCGCTGCTCTTTTTTCAGCTAATGTGGTAATTGTAAATATTGGCTGATTGGTTGTAGTTACTATTCCAGTTTTAAAAATAATAATTGAATCTAAACCTCGATTTAATTTGTGCTCAAATGTCCAGGTATTAACAGGATCTTTCTTTATACTATCAAAAAGAATTTTATTTTCTTGTCCATGACCATAGTATGAAAATAATGATGTATTGATTAACAATATTAAAATAATTTGTTTCATTTACTTTATCTATAATTCTCTGGTACTAATTTGAAATGCATAAACAAATTAAAAATTTAAAAATAGATTTGTAATATAATTAAAGAGTAGAATAAAAGAAGAGTAAAGAAAAAAAATTGATTTTTCACTTCTTAAAAGAAACTGAACTAAGAAATTTTATTTTAAAATTATCATCTTCATAGCTTTAACAAAATTACCTGATTCTAATTTATAAAAATAAATTCCGCTTGAAAGAATTGAACTATTGAAATCAACTGTGTAATAACCTGCTTGCATTGATTCATTAATTATCTTCGCAACTTCTTTTCCGGACAAATCAAATACTTTCAAAGTAACAAAACTTTCTTTTGGAATATCAAAATTAATTTTTGTTACCGGGTTAAACGGATTAGGATAGTTTTGAGAAAGACCATATTGTAAAGGATATCCAATCTCGACAACTTCTGTTAAAATATAATATTCAAAGTTACCGTTAAAATCGATTTGCTTTAATCTGTAGTTATATTTTCCGTGAGATAAATTTCTATCTGAAAACGAATAATCATTGGAAGCAGAAACTGTTCCCTTCCCTGCAACATATCCAACTATAATCCATTCATTTGAACTAATATTTTTTCTTTCAATGTCAAATCCGAAGTTGTTTTGTTCGGAAGTAACTGACCAGTTAAGATTTGCAATGTTATTGTTCGTTGAAGATGTGAAAGAAGAAAGTTCAACCGGCAATACTGCGTCCCATGTAATTATTACAGTATCTTTAAATCCGTTAGAGCGAAGTGTGCCTATTATAGTATCATTCCCAGCATTCAGTCCTGTATAATTCCAGTGAGCGTTTCCGAATTGATCCGATGCTGCACTGTCTCTTGAATATCCGTTTACCCCATAACTCTGAATATCTAAATAATTATACATACAAGGAACACCATGATTATTTCTGATCGGAATCTCAAAGTAAAGAGGAATATTTGTTTGGTAAAGAGTATCTGTTGGTTGTAAGCTCAGGCTTGTACTATCGGGTATAGTAGGTTGATCTGATGTTGCCGCAAGAATTTCATCTTTGACTATAATATCAAAAGATGAATTTCCTGTGGATGCAGTGAAGGAATTCAGAATTTGTCCTGTCTCAATTTCAAATCTAACAACTTCATCCGAATAAGTTACTGTCCAAAATGAAGTTTGATCAGGATCAAAACTGAGGGCATTGGGAGATTGAAAAACATAATATTGTATTAATTTACCTGAACTGTCAAATCTTAAAATTTTTCCATTAGCAGGTGTAGAAATAAAAACTTCTTCGTTGATTCTCAATTTTAATCTTCCCAAAGCTCCGCCAAATGTATTTATTGTAAAATCAGGAAGCGGAGTATTAGAACACACATCCCATCTTCTGACAACACCTGTATTACCGTGTATATAAAACATTGTGCATTGGTCTTTGCCAAGATCCATTCCAAATACAATTCCTAAATCAGCTTGAGTATAATACCTAATAAAATTTCCGTTTGAATCATACTTTTTGATTCCACCCGTAGAACCATCAAAATTAAATCCAACATAAACATTTCCTGAACTGTCAAATACTATCCGGTTGGGTCTTTCAAGTCCTGTTAAAAAATCTCCGGTATAATTACCCTGACTGTCTATTTTTGCAATATTACTGTTAAACCAGGCGTCACCAACATATAAATATCCGGATTTGTCAAATGCCAAAGAATAAGAGTATTGGTAAAAAGGATATGAATTGATATTAGTTATCAAAGTACCGTTTGGAGAAAACCAGTTGACACCTGGCGTAGGACTGTTGTATATTTCAGCAACAAACACATCACCCGACTGAAAGGTTTGCGATTTTAGAGCAGAATAATTAGATATTAAAATAAAATAAATAATTAAAACCCGAATAAATCTTTTCATTGATGCCTCCTTGAAATTAAAATGTTAAAAAATTTTTCTTATTGTTAACAGAATAAAAGTTTTTAAACAAAATGAAATATGAACAAAAAAAATCTGTTTTGAATTATTTCTAAAGTTTATGGTATTCTTTTATATAAAACAATGATGTTCCGGCAGCTACCAATACGGGATTCATAAATACGTTGACTACAGGGATTAATGTCAGTATAAATGCTATCGCTCCGAATCCATAAGAAAGCATTTTGTTTGAATTGACAATCCTAAGTTTTTCTCTGAAGCCGGTTCGTCTTCTTGTAAGTGGGTAGTCGAGATATTCCAGTGCATTGAAGAAAAATGAAAATGCCGTTCCAATCACTAAAGAAATAACGCTTCCTATCATCGGAATAAAGTTAATAAAAAATAATGGTATTATTCCCGAAAGATAAAAGATGATTTTTTTAAGTTCTGCTTTAATGCTTTCAACAGCATCTTTAAAAAAAGGAAGTTCGTTGCCTGCATTTACTTTATAAATCTTTTCTTCAATAAGCTTCGATATTTTTTCATTGAATGGAGCGGAAACAATTCCTCCGAAAATTATAAATAAGATATAACAGACAACCAGTATCAGGAGAAAGGTGAACACCTTTAAAAATATTTGTATAAGCCCAAAGAGAATTACATTTGAAACTTTATTCTCAACGGCATCTTCAGACTTGCCGATGATCCAGTTATAGGTATAAAAAAAGATTGTCCCGTAAATAATCAGGTTGATTATTATCGGGACAATTGAATAAGCTATTAACTTTGGATATTTGAAAAAAAAATTTATACATTTAAACGGATAAAAGAATCCATATATAAAATTATTCATTTATTTCTTTTTTTAGAACTATCTTTAATCCAATTTATTCCTTCAAAATCTTTTCTTCTTCCGGCTAAAGTTTTATTTTTTATTAAGCTTTTCTTTATCAAGATATCTCGCGTTTACTTTTCCATAAAAAACTCCTTCAATACTATCCTTAAAAGCATCATTAAAGTTTAATCCTTCTAAGCTTGTTAATATATCTATCCTTCTGGCTTGTAACCTATTTATAGAATTAAGTCTTTATTCATAAAATCCTCCATTACCAAATCAATTTACCAAACCAAAACTTCTTTATTGAAGCAAATATTTTTTGGAATTTGATTTAGTTCTGTTTATCCAAATATCTAAATCCTCAGTAACTCTCGGGCGTGAATGAAAAGTTACGGCATATCCTCCAACTATAAGATATTCAACTTCATGTTGGTTTAATAATCTTATAAACTCTTCAAAGTCTTGGAACTCTTCCATATTTCATTCTAAAGATAATTTAAACGAATTTTTTCAAGCGCTTCAACTCTTTTGCCGGGAGAAACTCTTCGCCAATACTTTATATCAGCTTCTTCCTGCTCTTCATGACTTCGGAATAGTTGAACAAATTTTTTCATACTAATGAATTTTTTCTGTTTTACAATGCCCCGGTTTGTTTTCGTTTAAGGATTTTATAAACTCTTTTAAGTCTGGGTAAACTTCCATATTTATATTGAATGTATCTGTTTCTTATATATTCAAGTTCTAATATTTTTTATCAGAGTTAATCTTTTATAATATCTTTCATCGGATTTATCCTGTTCTTCATGGCTCTTAAATATTTTAAAAGCTTTCTTCAATATAATTTACGAATGAATTTACTTTATTGCTTTCAAAATCTTTTCTTTTAAGTCTAATGCTTCCCATGTAAAGTCTTTATCATTTCTTCCGAAGTGTCCGTAAGCTGCGGTCTTTTTATAAATCGGTCTTCTCAGATTCAATCTTGTAATAATTCCTTTAGGAGTAAGATCAATTTCTTTTTTAATTATTTCGGATAATTCATGGTCCGGGATTTTTCCTGTTCCGTAAGTATTAACATAAATCGATACCGGCTCCGCAACACCAATTGCATAAGACACTTGTATTAAACATTCATCTGCTAACCCGGCTGCTACGATATTCTTCGCGATATGTCTTGCCGCATAAGCTGCACTTCGATCTACCTTTGACGGATCTTTCCCGGAAAATGCTCCGCCGCCATGAGGCGCTTTGCCGCCGTAAGTATCTACAATAATTTTCCTTCCGGTCAATCCCGTATCACCGTGCGGTCCGCCTATCTCAAACATGCCTGTCGGATTCACGTGCAGTTTTGTTTTTTTATCAACAAATTCTTCAGGAAGAAATTTCTTTATCAAATTTTCAATCACATCTTCTTTGATTTTTTTTTGAGAAACTCCTCCGTCATGCTGGGTCGAAACAACAACTGCATCAATTCTAACAGGCTCATTCTTTTCATTATACTCTATCGTCACCTGTGATTTTGAATCAGGTCTTAAGTAAGACATCAAACCGTTTTTTCTCTTGCGGATGTTGGCAAGTTCTTTCACTAATTTATGTGCAAGAGTAATTGCCAGGGGCATATATTCTTTTGTCTCCTTATTTGCATATCCGAACATCATTCCCTGATCTCCCGCTCCGCCAGTATCCACACCTCTCGCTATATCAGGCGATTGCTTGTTGATTGCGGACATAACATTTATTGAATGATGATCAAACCTGTATTCACCCTTTGTGTAACCGATATCTTCGACAACTTCTCTTACAAGTTTTTGAACATCAACATAATGTGAAGTTGTAATTTCACCGCCGACCAATACAAGTCCGGTCGCACAAAAAGTTTCGCATGCAACTCTCGCGGTCGGATCATTCTTTAGAATATCATCGAGCACTGCATCTGAAATCTGGTCACTTACTTTATCCGGATGTCCTTCACTTACTGACTCCGATGTAAAAAAATACGACATTGAATTAATTCTCCTTTCCGCTGCTGGCGGAATTTTTTATTGTTTAATTTATTATTTTCTTTAATGCTTTTAAATTCTGTTCTTCAATGAAAACAGATTCAATTGGAATTTCAAAGCCCTGTATAGCTTTACTTTTGATCAATCCATTATTGGATTTTAAAAAAAGTTCATACTTATCGTTATTTAAAATATATTGTTCGATAATTTGTTTATCCGGATCAATAATCCAGTATTCTTTAATTCCATGTGCAGCGTAATCTTCGAATTTAACAATTCTATCATTATGTTCTGTGGATGGTGACACAATTTCAACTATAAAATCGGGGGCTGGAAACTGCATCTGTTTCGGATTGAACTGATCTGATATTGATTTATTAAAAAAACATATATCCGGTTCGTAGTCGTTTCTTGTAAGAGAAATCATAATTTTATCATAACCTAAATATCCTAATTCATTTCTATCAATAAATGTACTTAATAATCTGGAAAGTAAAACTCCTACCAAATTATGTTCGGATTTAACAGGAGAATTAAACACTACTTCACCATTTATGAATTCTACTTTTTCTCCTTCTACCATTGTTATATAAAACTCCTTCCTCATTTTATGCTCTTCATTAAGAATATTCGCAATTTCCTTTGAATAAATTTCCAGTTTTGGTGAATCAATTATTTTTTCTAGTATAGATTCCATAATACAATTACAAATTACAATCTTTAAGTAAAATTAACTATGAATTAAATGATTTGAATGATTACTATGAATAGCGTAAAGAATCAATAACTTTCTTCACATATTCAGATTATTTTACCTTTACAAACTTACAAACTTACAAACTTACAAATTTACAAACTTTACAAACCTTACAACCTTACAAAAAAAAATACAACCTCAATACCCTCTACAAAGTCAACACATTCCATACACTCAAGACACTCCAGTCACTCCAGTCACTCCAGTCACTCCAGTCACTCCAGTCACTCCAGTCACTCCAGTCA
>JALYRX010000050.1 GCA_030855105.1 Bacteroidota bacterium
GAATTTTTATTATAATATTTTGCAAGGATTTATTACAAAAATACAAATTCCTTGCAACTTTTCATATACTATAAATTCTATAAACCATTGATTTTATTGGACTCAATGACTTTTTAAGGATCAACTAATTATTTTCAGTTGGAAATTAAGATTATAAGTTACTTGTATTACTTGAAGTGTTCAAGCTGGGCAGATTTTGAAAGTTTTTGCTTTGCAGTTTAACCTGTGAGGTCTTAAATTAATTAATTACTCATACCGAAGCGCATCAATGGGATTTAGCTTTGCAGCTTTATAGGCAGGATAAACTCCGAAGACGATGCCGACGACTGAACAAACAACCAACCCTATAATAACCCAGTCATAAGGAATCACCACAGGACTGCTGAGATAAATCCCGACTAAATTTCCTGTGAGTATTCCAAGAGCTATTCCGATTATTCCGCCGACTTCACAAAGTATTATTGCTTCAATTAAAAACTGGATTAAAACACTGCGATTCTTTGCGCCGATAGCTTTCCGAATACCAATTTCTTTTGTCCGTTCCGTAACTGAAACAAGCATTATGTTCATTATGCCAACACCGGCGGCAAGCATAGCAATAAAGGAAATAAAACCTGCTCCGTATTTAAAATATTTTGTAAAACTATTTACCTGCCCGATCAAGGATTCATTGGAAAAAATTTCAAAGCTGTCGGGTTCACCCGGCTTATCTTTTCTGATCGAACGCATGACACTTATAACATTCTCCACCGTTTCGTTATATGTTTCTTTACTCGGTGCCTGGATTGCAATATTTAAAGACCTGTTATTTCTTCCGTAAATATTTTCCATCGTTGTAATCGGCAGCAATGCAAAATTATCATTGCTCCCTCCAAAACCTTCTCCTTTTTTTTCGAAAACACCTATTACTTTAAACTCATTATTGTCGATCGTAATATACTTATCAATAGGATTTACATTAGGAAACAGTTTATCAACAACATCCATCCCGATTACTGCAACCCTGTTATTATTTAGCAAATCCACTTCAGTAATAAATCTTCCATATTGAACCACCCTGTTATTACATGCGAGATACTCAGGCAAAACACCTCCTACATAATAATTAGGATTGGTAGTGGCTTTGGAATTCTTGAATGATTTTTCGTAAATATAATCTTCAAGTGAAATATATTTGTACATCGTAGCTTTTTCCATTAAGCGCTTGCCCTGTTCATAAGTGATGTCAGGTCTGTTCCTGTATTTTCTATCGCGTCCCGGACCACCAACCTGCATAGCGGGAAATTTTTGTATCTGAAATGTATTGCTTCCTAATTCACTCAACCCACCTTCGATCCCTGCCTGTAATGCATTGAGTAAAGTCATTATTGCGATTATAGAAAATACACCTATGATGATGCCGGATAAAGTCAATGCTGCCCTGAGCTTATTTGCTCTGAGAGTATTCAACGAAATCCTTATTAATTCTGATAATGGCACGTTCTTAGTTGTTAGTTGTTAGTTGTTAGTTGTTAGTTGTTAGTTGTTAGTTGTTAGTTGTTAGTTGTTAGTTGTTAGTTGTTAGTTGTTAGTTGTTATTTGTTAGTTGTTAGTTGTTAGTTGTTAGTTGTTAGTTGTTAGTTGTTAGTTGTTAGTTGTTAGTTGTTAGTTGTTAGTTGTTAGTTTACTCAATACTCAATTACTCATATCTCAATGAATCTACCGGGTGCATCTTCGCTGCATTATACGCAGGAAAAAATCCGGCAAGCACTCCGAATACAAGCGATACAATAAGAGCCAGTATTATTACCCACAGTGGCATCGCTGTGGGAAGAACAAATGCATTTATTATTAAGCTGATTGGGAATGAAATCAAAATTCCTATCACTCCACCGAGAAGGCATATAGAGCAGGACTCAATTAAAAACTGGAATAAAATTGTCCGCTTCTTTGCACCTATAGCTTTTCTTATACCGATTTCTTTTGTCCGCTCTTTTACAGAAACAAACATTATATTTGCAATACCTACCGAGCCGACAATCAGTGATAAAGAAGTTATCAATGTTCCTATTATTTTTATCAATGAAGTTAGGCTCTCAAACGTAGTCTTAAACGCTTCCTGCTGGTTAACACCGAAATCATCTCTCTCGCCATAAGGTACTTTTCTTGCCTTTCTCATTATCGAAACAATTTCTTCTTTTGTTTCTTCCATGTTATTAATATCCTGCGCCTTAATATTTATACTCAATCCCCTCTTGCCTCCATACAATCTGAAAAACCTGTCGATCGGAATTATAACCCTGTTGTCTAGGCTGAATAATCCTAAAAGACTCCCCTGCTTTTCTACAACTCCTATTACTCTGAATGAATACGATCCTATCTTTATTGTTTTACCTAACGGATTAGTGCTTTCAAAAAATGCATTTCTTATATCGGTTCCGATCACACACACAGGATAGCCACCGTCGGATTCCCTCTCGGTGAAAAATCTTCCTTCTTCAATATTAAGTCCAAAAGTTTCCTGGTATTCATAAGTCGTTCCCATTAAAAAAACATTTTCAAGTACGAGATCATTGTATTTCAAAGTCCGGTTGCCCCCGACAGAAGGACACATAGTAGAAGAAGTCTGTGAATTTTTTTTGAGATAGTCATATTGTACCATAGTAATATCTTTTCTATTCCTGTAAAACGACCAATCCTCTTTACCAAACCACTCGAACTTCTGAACAAACAGAACATCAGCACCAATTGCCGAAATGCTTTTTTCAAATGCCCTGTTAATTCCTTCGATTGCGGTCTGCATCAGAGTTACCGAAGTTATTCCTATTACAATCCCAAGCGTAGCAAGAAATGATCGCAGCTTATTGGCAGTAATTGCTTTATAGGAAATTATTATGTTCTCTTTTATTTCAGATATAAAATTCATTTCCTTAAAATTAATATTAAACTAAAATTTCTTTTCTTTCCTCAAGATTTATTCCCTTCTTGCTCAATGTATCGCTCTCTATACTGCCGTCTCTGATTTTTATAACCCTGTGTGCGTGCTGTGCGACTTCTTCTTCATGAGTTACAATTATGATAGTGTTGCCTTTTTGATTAAGCTCTTCTAACAAAGCCATAATTTCCTCACCTGTTTTCGTGTCGAGATTTCCTGTCGGCTCGTCAGCTAAAATTATTGACGGGTCATTCACCAATGCTCTTGCTATTGCAACTCTCTGCCTTTGTCCTCCGGACAATTCATTTGGTTTATGTTTCATCCTGTCTTCAAGACCCACATTGTATAAAGCTTCTTCCGCTTTTTCTATTCTTTCGGTTTTTGAAATCCCTCTGTAAATCAAAGGCAGCTCAACATTATGAAGTGCATCACTTCTTGCAAGCAGATTAAAAGTCTGAAATACAAAACCAATTTCACGGTTACGTATTTCTGCAAGCTCGTCATCATCCATCTCACTTACATTCTTTCCGTTAAGATAATATTCCCCGCTTGTTGGTGTATCAAGACAGCCGAGTATGTTCATCAATGTTGATTTACCCGAACCCGAAGGACCCATAATGGCAACATATTCATTTTTCCTGATATGAACGCTTACTCCTTTCAATGCATACAATTCCTCATTACCCATTATATACAATTTCGATATATTTTTTATTTCTATTAAATAGTTTTCCATCCGGAGATTTATTTTATTATTAATCGTCGCTGTCTTTACTAAAATTTTGTTTCTTCATTTCATTATCAACTTTCACTTTTGTCCCGTCTTCCAATTCTTTATTTATAGCTTTGAAGCTTCCCTTCACGACATCCTGATCTTCATTAACTCCCTCAAGAATTTCAATATAAGAATCGTCGCTTATACCCGTTTTTACATCTTCTTTCTTTGCAGCAGCGTTATCAATGACAAAGATAATTTCTTTTGGTTTTTGCTTCTTGCTTTGTTTTTCCTCCGACTCTCTTTTAATATTTTCATTATCGGTTTCCTGTGCAATTCCACCCTCTTTAAATTCCTCCCGTGTAGTAACCGATTGGATAGGAACACAAAGAACATTATTTCTTTTCTCGACTTCAATATCAATGGTACAGCTCATTCCCGGTCTTAATTCAAGTTCATTGTCTATTATCCTGACCTTAACAATGAAATTTACTACCTGGTCCTGCGTGCCCTGCCCCGAAGATGTAGCAGTGTTTGCAATTTCATAAACGTAACCTTTGAATATTCTGTCCGGAAAAGCATCAATCTCTATAAGCGCAGTGTCACCAATATTTATCAAAGTAACATCCGTTTCTCCAACTTCAACCTGGCATTCCATTTTTGACAAATCAGAAATAATCATTATATCCGAACCCTGGTTTGAAATCGTTCCCAAAACTTTTTCCCCTAATTCATTATTGAGCTGTGTGACTGTTCCGTCTATAGGAGAATATATGGTTGTTTTTGAAATATCATATTTAATTCTTGAAAGTCCCGTCCTCTGCTGGTTTACCTGAGCTACATTGGCATTTATTTGTGCTAATGTCTGGTCAATATCGTTTTGCGCATTTTCAAGTTCACTTTGAGTTGCAAGACCTTTTTTAGATAATTGATTTAACCTGTCATATTCCTGCTGATATCTTTTTAAAGTCACTTCATTTACTTTGATATTGCTTTCGGCTACATTGATCGCGGCATTTTGTTCCTGCATCTGAGGTTCGTATGCATCTTGTTTTATTTTTACAATCAGATCTCCTTTTTTAATTTCTTCTCCTTCTTTAAAAGGAAGTGAAATTATTTCACCGCTGACCTCAGCACTTATGTTTACCTGTGTTTCAGATTGAATTTTACCTGTAGCTGTTACAAGCTGTGTAATATTTCTTTTTTTAATTTTTTCAGTTTGAACAACTATAAGGTTTTCTTTTTTGCTGGATACGATAGCAGCTATGACAATTATAGTTATCAGCAATAAACCCAATATCCAGAAAAGTTTTTTTTTGCTTTTTTTCTTTTTCTTTTTGACCGGAAGAGGTGCACGTATAATTGGGGTTGTAGTCTCTGACATAATTATATTTATTAATTAATTTGTTAAAAATTTTATTGACTTAAATCGCCAACGAAGTATCGAAGACTTCTTTCAGCAAGCAGGAAATCATAATAAGCGTTGATAAGATCTATCCTGAGGGTATTTAATTTTGTAGCTGCTGTCTGTGCATCAAGCAGTGTTCCCAATCCGATCCTATAATTTTCTTCCGAAAGAATTTTATCCTGCTCAGCCGAAACAATGTTCCTGTTTAAAATTTGTATCTGTTTGTATTGAGTCTCGATGT
The DNA here is from genome assembly GCA_030855105.1 of Bacteroidota bacterium. Classification (GTDB taxonomy): domain Bacteria; phylum Bacteroidota; class Ignavibacteria; order Tepidaquicellales; family Tepidaquicellaceae; genus JAGPCH01. Next base: position 5,279 of record JALYRX010000050.1, read on the forward strand.
CAATGTAGGATTTTTTGATCTCGCTCCTGATCTGCTGTTCAAGCAATCTTATATCATCCTGTTTTTGCCTGATTATGATTTGTGATGTCTGGCTTTTATTATCTAAACTAAATCCCTGGTAAATCGGGTAGTTTACTGAAAGTCCAAATCTGAATGTCCTTGAACCAAGTATATCTTCTATATTTGAAGCATTTAGATTATAACTTCCGAAAGCAGATAATGTAGGAAAGTATAAATTGGCTTTGTCAATGTCGTGCTGAACCTGGCTTATGCGAATATCCTGCTGGGAAAACCGGTAATCATATCTTTTATCTAGAGCCACATTTACAAGCGCATCGGTATTTGAATTTCTGTCTAATACTACTTTAAGCTCGGCTTCAGATAAATCAGTTTCAATATTTCTGTCTGAAACTGTATATTCTTTATCCATATCAGTATTCATTGCAAGAAGTAGATCCACTTTGCCTTTTCGAAATTCGTTTATTGATCTCTCAAGCTGAAGTTCATTTTGCGCAACCTGTACATCCTGTCTGTAAACATCTGCGATTGTTCTCTTACCCACATTCATAAATTCTTGAACCCTGTCAAGCTGTGCTCTGGAATCTGCCAAATTCTCCTCATTTGCAGTTACAATTTTTTCCTTTTTCAAGACATCGAAGTAAGTTGTATTAACCCTGTACACAATATCATACCTTTCTTTACTTAGACTGATCGATACTGAGGTTTCAGTTTCTTCCTGCAAATCTACTTGCTTTATATTCGAAAACCCGTTGAATAAAGTTACCGATGAGGTCAAGCCCATTCCGAAATTATTTATCCATGAGTCCTGTGCGGGAATTTCAACCGGAACACCATTTTGAAATGTGATGGTACCGTCAGAAAAAGTATTATTTCTGCTCCAGTTTGCACTTAAAGATAATAGCGGGAAAAGATTGCCTCTTGCAATGCCTGTAGATAATCTTTGAATTACTAAACTCTTCTCCAGATTTGATACGGTTGTATTATTTTGTAATGCAACATTTATAGCTTCATTAATATCTATTATTTCTTGTGCTTTAATACTAATTGCGGAAGATAAGATAAATAAAGAGAGGATTAAAATTTTTTTCATTAATTGTTTTAAAATTCGGTTAAGAATCAATTTTTTAACGTATGCTAAAATAATAAGTTTCAAATAAAACTAATAGATAGAAATGTGATTTAATTTATTAATTAAGACTTACAATTGTATACCAAGGTTTCATTAATGTTGGTTTCAATATCGGTTTAAGGTAAAATAGTTTATAAATTATAAGCATTCTGTAAATGATTGTAAATTTAATTTTACAATCCCTTACAACTTTATAAACTTTACAAACTTACTTTTTTATTCATTTTATAAATAAACAAATAAGATTAATTTGAAATAAATAAACTACAATGATTTATATTACTCGCAAGGAACATTTTTCATCATCCCACAAACTTGAAAATCCGGATCTTAGTAATGAAAAGAACGAAGATTTATTCGGTAAATGTAATAATTTTCACGGACATAATTATTATATCGAAGTAACATTAGCCGGGACTCCTGATCCGGAAAGTAATTATGTTATGGATTTAAAGCTTCTTAAAAAAATTATTCATGAAAATATTTTAGACAAAGTAGATCATAAATACTTAAATCAAATTGATATGTTTAAAGACGTGATCCCGACTACAGAAAACATGGTTTTGAAATTTTGGGATGCAATTGAACCAAAAGTTAAACGGCAAAATGTCAATTTGTATTCAATTAAAATTTATGAGACAGAAAAAAATTACGTAGAATATCGTGGCGAAAATAATTAGCAGGCAGGATTTAATCGATTTGAATTGTTTTAAAACCAATCTTTTGATTCAGATTTGGATTTGACAACTATTATTAACGGGCGGATAATTTGTATTATTGTAGTTGTAAATCTATTGATGGCAGTCAGTTTATAAATTTCATTTTAATGTCTCAAAATAATGAATGACAAATAACGAACTGAAATACTTCGAAAAGCTAAAACAAAAAAAATACCGCGACCTGGAAAATAAATTTTTGATCGAAGGCGTTCACCTCATTGAAGAATGTCTTGATTCGAAAATGTATAGTAATGAACTCGAGAAAATTTTTATAAGAGAAGATTTTGTTAACGAAGATCTGATCACTGGCATTAAGGATCGAAAAGCTGCTATAGAATTAATCCCGCTCGATGAAAAAATTTTCAATAATCTGTCCGAGACAGTAAATTCACAGGGAATAATTGGTGTAGTTAATAAGTCTGTCAGGAAATTACAAAATGATAATTTAAAATCAAACCAAATATTATTAGTTGCGCTCGATAATATAAATGATCCGGGCAATCTTGGGACAATACTGCGCACCTGTTATTGGTTTGGAGTCCATGAAGTTGCCATCAGTGATAATTCCGCTGACATTTATAATTCTAAAGTTATTCGTTCATCACAAGGTGCAATTTTCAACCTTATTATACAGGAGAAATTAAATTTGGAATACGAACTTGATAAATATTTTAATAATAACTTTGCGGTTTATTTATCCGATGCAAACGCCAATAATACATTAAGCAACTTAGTAGTAAATGTAGAAAAGAAAATTGTGCTGGTATTTGGGAATGAAGCTAACGGGATCTCTAAAGAAATATTGGCAAATAAAAACTATTCAGGAATAAGAGTGAAAGGATTTTCGAATTGTGAATCATTAAATGTAGCAGTAACAGCGGGAATTGTTTTGTATGAATTTAAAATGCTACAAATTTAAGATATTAAAAAATTTGAATAAACGTTTTTAATTCTTTGAATTGATGGTAACCCGGTTTTAAAATCCCCCTCTTTAATAAAATATTTAGACACAAAAGATTTGAAGGACACAAAAAAAATTTTTTGAAAACAATTACTTTTAATATTCTTTTGAGCTTTTTGTGTTTGTGTCTTTTGGGTTCAAAATATTATTAAGTTAAGTAGGACAAAAATTGGACACAGGAGTTTTGGAATGTGAAACAAAAATAATAAAAAAGCTGCCCCGAAAAATATTCAGAACAGCTTTTAAATGTAAAAATAAATTTATATTACTTTATAAGAACCATTCGTTTAGTTGATTCATATTTTTTCTCTCCGAAAACTTCAATCCTGTAAAAATAAACTCCACTGGCAAAGTTAGAACCATTAAACTTTACATCATAAGTACCCGCCGCTTTTACTTCATTATTCACTAAGTTCATAATCTCTCTTCCTGTTAAATCAAATATTTTTATGTTTACCCTTCCTTCCTGAGGCAATGCATATTGAATGCTTGTAGTAGGATTGAATGGGTTTGGATAATTTTGTGATAAAGAAAATACAGATGGAATTATGGTTGATGGCTCGTTCGGAGTTACACCCACTAACCCGTCAATATAATGAGTCGAAGGCGTCGTGATATCAGTATTAAACGTACCATTCAACCCTGTATAGGCATTAACTTTTGTAAAAGGATTAGGCAATGCGTTATGCCATGTAAATCCAATACTATCCATATTAAGTGAAGCGGCAGTAGTAGACAATCTCATCCGAATAATTTTACTTCCTAATCCGGTATGGGAAATGAAAAATCCATTTCCTGCTCCGGGCAATGAATTTGCCGCCAGACGCATAAGATTTTGGTTTAAGTCAAAGGACGGATTTCTTGGTCTCATATTAAAAGGCAAATCGGAAGAATCTCCTGCTGCACTTGGAGCAAATGTATATGATAAAGTTCCTCCGTTAGCTACTCCCGGAAAATATTTAAAAAAATACTGAGCGCCGGCTAACTGAAAAGTTGTAGAGTCAAAATTGGTATGTAAAATGTAAATATCAAAAATCAAAGTATTGGGACTTACCAAATTTTGATTTACTACACCCATTGTATATCTGGGCTTTACGTGAATTGAATCGCCTCGTTGAGCGTTGCTGATATCTGTCATCAATGCAAACAGCATCAGGATCATAAATAGTTTTGAGATTTTTTTCATTTTTTCTTTATTTAGTTTTTTATTATGGGGTTAATTAATTCGACTACAATATACTGGTAAATTTTTATGATTAAAATATAATTTTTAGTATCGCAATTTTTTTTATGATTTGTTATAATGGTCTTAAAACCATTACCACATTCCGTGCATTATTATCGGCAATCTGCATATCCGATAAATCTACAAAACCATCTCCATTTAAATCTGTAGCCTGATATCCGTTTACAAAACCAAATAAATCATTATCAATCAAGCCAAGATCGTTTATATCTATAATTCCATCCTGATTTACATCTCCGCTATAAATACAATAAACGGTACCTTTCAAAATTTGATTGCTGCCGAATGCCTGTGAAGCACTTGTAGTAAAATCGTAATTAACAATATTCCCTTTTCTCAGACTGTCTCCTCCAGACCTGCTCCATGTTTCTAATCCGTTTCTGTGCGTAACCTTTATATAATATTTCCCTGTAGGAGCATTATTAAAAATACACACGCCGGAGAGACTAAGTGAATCAATAACAGTTTTTGAAGAATCTACAATATTGTATGGTGCAACAGATTGATGTAAATATACTTTGACCGTATCGCTGATATTCAAAGTATTGTTATTCAAATTATAAAATCCCTGGATTGCCAGCTTTAGATTTAATGTAATGATACTCGTATTTGATATTCTAAAAATTCTGCTTGAACCGGATAGTGAAGTAACGTATAGTTCATTATTCTCGTCAACCCCAAAAGCAGAAAGGAAGTAACTTGTATCTAATAACCTCTGATTAGTTGTTGGATTTATCCCGTCATAACCCAAAGCCCATATTTTACCGTCAATGTAATCAGCGTAGATATATTTGCCATAGAGTTCGGGTAACCAAGCTCCCCGATAAACAGCTCCTCCTGTTATTGAATTTCCCGTATCGTGGTTATATTCGTATATTGGTCGTGTAAAACCCATGCCTGCTGTGTCGCATGTTCCGTAGCAATGAAAACCTTCCATTTTATTCCAGCCATAATTTTTTCCATTCTCTATAATAGAAATCTCTTCATAATTATTTTGTCCCACATCTCCCGCGTATAAACGATTAGTCGGAAAATCAAAACTGAACTTCCAGACATTTCTAAGTCCGTATGCATAAATTTCCTGCCTGTATCCTAATCCATTTTCGAAATAAGGATTGGTAGGAGGAATGGAATAATTATTTCCATTGGAAGATGAATCGACATTTATTCTTAAAATTTTTCCCAATAAAACTGACCTGGTTTGTCCATTGTTAAAAGGATCGCCGCCGCTTCCGCCATCACCGAAAGATATATATAAATATCCGTCAGGTCCGAACGCAACTTTTCCTCCGTTGTGGTTACTAAACGGCTGAAACAATGTTATTAAAATTTGTTGTGTACTTTGAAATGCTGTATCAGGATTGGACTGGCTTGATGTATATCTTGCAATTCTTGACCACAAAACCCCAGCACTATCGAATGTATAGTTTACATAAAAGTATCCATTGTTTTCGTAATTCGGGTGGAATGTAAGTCCAAGTAAACCTGTTTCGCTTCCTGATTGAGAAACTTTACTGCTTAAATTTATGAAAGTTTTTCTTGAACTCACTGCAGGAGAATTATTGAAAACATAAATTATTCCTCTTTGCTGAGCAACGAATAGCCTGTTAGTACCGTCACCGGAATTCACAAGTTCTATTGCATTACTAAATACCGGTAAATTTGGGAAAGCATTTTGTAATCTGTATTGAGCATTTAGAGAAGCAGACATAAATAAAATGCCCAGAAACGAAAGTGCGTAAATAAATTTCTTCATAATTTTTTCAAGTTATAAGTTTAAGAAATTATTGTGTTAAAAAAATATTGTTATTATAAATTTGTGAAAAGGTTTTAAAAGATTTATTTGAAAACACATTTGGGAGCACAATTCACGCCTTAGTCCTCGTTCGTAAAACGTATCAATGTTGGTCTACATAAAATCACAATTTCGAATTTACAAAATTTGTATGATATTATGGAGTAATTTTAGTTACGACTTTAAAAACATTATCATCTATAATAGAGATATCCGCCACATCCACCAGATAATCTCCATTTACATCCGTGACTAAATATCCTGCTGCGAAATTATACGAATCATTATCGGTCAGGCTCAAATCAAGCAAATCAATTATTCCATCCTGATTTATGTCTCCGCTGTATATACAAAATTTAGTACTCTTCTGAATAAGATTATTACCAAATGCCTGAGAATCGGAATTTGTAAAATTATAACTCATAACACTGTCTATGTTGTATAGCATTCCTCCCTGACTGCTCCATGTTTCAATTGAATTTCTGTGTTTAACTTCTAAATAATATGTTCCTGTAGCAGCAGATCTGAATAACATCACTGCGTTAAAGCTTACCGAATCCAGTAAAGCTGTTGCCGAATCAACAGCAGAAAATGGGAAAGAAATATTTCTAAGATAAATTGTTATTGTATCTTTTCGATTAAGTTTATTCGATGAAATATTGTATAAACCTTCCGGAATAACTTTTACATTTAATATTGTTGCATTTCCAAATTCGAACTTAGCATAAACGGGAAGATGATCTGTAGCATAATGAAGAGCGTTTGCAATACTTGGTGATACCACATTGTTCGGAATCTGATTTATCGAATCATTAAAATGCTGACCGTCATTTCCATAAGCAGTGTAGGTGCCGGGAATAAATTTTATTCCGCCGGTACTCTTTACTGCATTTGAATATAAAATCATATCAAACCTGTCGTCGAGTCCGCCGGTTGCGCCGTCTCCGAAAGATCTTACTCTTGTAGACTGTGTATGATAAGGAGCATAAGCACTTCTGTTCCATGTTCCCGTCAATGTAAGCGGATCGAAGAAATTACCGTCATCACCGGGATTATTCTGAATTAATCTTTTATAAGCCGGTTCTGTTGAAGCATAAATATTAAAATCTCCCAAAATAATAAAATCCGTTCCCGGTGGTAATTGATTTGTTCTCTTTCTTAAACTGTCAACCTCCGACGCTCTTTGTAAAGAATCCGATCCATTTGCCTTGAGATGTACTGCATAAATTCTTAAAGTGTCGCCATAAATTTTATCCTTAATTTTAAATTCATTTATATCTCTCAGTTGTGTATGAATTGCTGTATTGAAAATAAAATTAAATTTGGAAGTCTTAAAAAACAATGCATTATCCGTATCAAACCCGTTAATAAAAAATCCTGCACTGTAAGTTGCAGAGCTGTTGTTCAAAACATTCGCAAGGAAAGTGTTTACTCCCGTTAGTGAAGTAATTTCATTGACAACAAGTATATCCGGGTTTATTGAACTAATGACAGTTCTGAAATACGGGTTTCTGATATTTGTATCCGAGCCCGGATAGTTTAATAAATTATAAGTCATGATCTTCACCTGATGCTGTGCATATACATTGTAAGTGAAAGAACAAAAAAGAGACAATATTAAAATAAAAGTTTTCAGAATTAATTTTATTTAAATTTTTATATGGAAATTTTTCCTTTAAGAAATAACTTGGGGTTTTATTACAAAGAGAAGCTTAAGATATAATCTCTAAGCTCAAGGAGTAATTTTGGTTATAAAGTTAAATGCGTTATTATCCGTGATAGACTGGTCGGTAACGTCTACAAAATTATCGCCATTGATATCTGTATTGACATAACCGGAAACAAAATTAGCCGCATCATTGTCAATCAGTCCGAGATCGGAAACATCAATTGTTCCGTCACTGTTTGCATCCCCGCTATAGATACAGTATTTTCCGTTTTTAAAAATTAAATTATTACCGTATGCTTTATTAATCGAAGTTGTAAAATCATAACTTGTACCGGAAGAACCCGAAGTTATTGATTGCGGAAGACTACTCCATGTCTCAAGAAAACTTCTGTGTATCAAAGATATATAATAATTTCCTGTGGTAACATTATTATAAATGAATGAGCCGGTAAATGTCAATGAGTCTATAATTGATCTTGCAGAATCGACAATTTGAAACGGAGAAGAAGAGCTTCTGAGATATGCTGTTACAGTATCACTCTTATTTAATTTATTTGCACCTGTTTCAAAATATCCTTCAGGGATTGCAGTAATATCAATTGTTGTTGATGAATTACCCGGCACATAAATCTCATCGAATATAGAGGAGTCATTTGCTCCCGTAGCATGATTCCATAATACTCCGAGATACGTTAGTTGAGACGAAGTATAAGAATTATCCGGAGCTGTTCCCACCTGTGTAGAAGTATTTCTAGGATCTGCCTGAGCAAATCCCGAAGTACTGCTGTCTACAAATAATGACCAGTTATTTCCGGCAGGATCATAAATTACTTTTATGCTTAAAAATTGATTGGAATAATTTCCGCTTGAAATTACATTTACAAATTTAGAATTTGCATTCATTCCATTGGTAAATTTTGCAAGCCGAATTGCATTAGTACTTCCGCTCTGACCTAAAACAATTGCATAGCCATTTCCACTTGTTACGTCGGGATTTGTTTTGCCGATGACAAAAGCAACACCGTAATTGCTATTATCAAATCCTGACGGATCAAGACGTGATTGTCTCATATTAAAAGCCCATGTCAATTGAGATCCCGAGCTGCTTAGCTGAATAGGATAACCGTTTATTCCTCCCATATTTACATTTGCAAATTCACGCCCTGCTGTGGTGCTTAATTGTTTAATATGATTGCTGTTTAAATTTATTGAGGTCGGATTAATTGTTTCAGACTCTTGCCATAAAAGGCTTCCCGACAATAAAGTATTTCCAAGAACATTGTTATTCGACCTGTTAAAATTATCCAGCAGTACCGAGCTTACATTCGGTGCCGAGCCGGAAGTGACTGCACTTAAAAAAGGAACAGTGCCGTTTGTTTTGTAATTAATCTGAGTACCGGTTCCATTGTAGGAATAGATTTTGAAATAGTAATTTGTATTTGAAAACAAATTATTGAATATATAATTGTCCGCTGCATTATAGTTTATATTCACCAGAGCATTACCGTCTGCAAGGTTAACATCATCAGTGTAAGTTACTCCGTCAGATGGAGGAATAAAAGAATTATGATTGTTCGCCGAAATCAAATACGCCGAAGGGATCTGCGAACCAGGCAAAGCATCAGTCCAGTTCAATTGAACAGAGCCTGAAGTAATATTACTTGAAGCAAAGTTAGAAATATAGTTTGCGGGTTCTGCAGCTAAGCCGGAAGTGATAGTTGAATTTGCCAAAGGAAATATTCCATCTGTTTTATAATTTATCTGGCTTCCGCTTCCGTTATAAGAATAAATTGTAAAGTAATAAGTATTATTTTGTATAAGATTGCTAAAGTTATATGTATTTGCATTTGCGTAAGGAATATTAATCAGAGAATACCCGTCGGTAAGTACAGTATCATTACTGTAAAGCGAACCGTCAACAGGAATGAAATAGTTATTTTCATTATATGCCATTAATAAATATCCGGAAGGAAGCTGAGAGCCTGTCGCATCATTCCAGTTAAGCTGTATAGAATTTCCCGCAACCACTGATGCAAAATTAGTAACGTGATTTGTCGCCTCGGCAGCAAAAACAGGATTTAGCTTTGTAAGATTTGAAAATTCAATATAGCTTAAGTATTCCGGATGATCAGCAAAGGGATTTCTATTTTGTTGTATCGATTGTATATAATTATTTCTGTCAACTTCCCATTTATCCGGAGGATCCTGCCTGTTCCAATCCATAAGAATATTAATATCCTGCGGTGCTTCGCTCAATGAAGGAAGCTTTGTATTATTTAGCCAATTGAAATCCCAGTTTAAGCCGCTGATATCGTCATATCTTACGCTCATATAAAACAGCGCTCTTGCCGCATCTCCTTTATGAATATCTCTGGGTTCATATACAATTTCACCGTTTGCATTAGTCCCTACTTTACCCTCCAGAAATTGGTAAGTAACATTTACGACAACTCCCAAAGGATGATTACTCCTTCTTCCGTTTGCATTATTATTATGAGTTGGAAATAAATGATACTGGTCTGAGTACTGATCGGTGCCGCTTGAAGAATTAGGCATCCAGCTTTGAGCCCATGTATGCTCGCGGCTCATTGTGCTCCATGTAAAAGTCCCGCTGTAAATATATTCATAACCTGTGTAAACGCAAAAAACCGACCGCGTGCCGTTGCCATTATCGATAGAGGCAAAGTTTGCAATGTTTGTCTCATCGAAGTTATCATAAGAAACTCGTATGTATGGATTTCTTATTCTGTTTTCAAGATCAGTAATAAAAGTCGGGGATGATGTTGAAATTGAATTATAATATGTGCCGGCTTGGGGAAAAACTTTTGGGGAGAATACATAAATAAAAGTTAAAGCAGTTAATAGTCTATAAATTTTTTTTAAAATTGTCAATTTTTTAAATTTTGTAAAAGAACATGAGCGTGTATTGTTGGAGACAACTCTTATTATTACAATAAAATTCTTTTGATTAAAATAACCTAATGCATTAGAAATATCAACTGTAATAATAAAGCTGAACGAGAATTCTCATTCAGCTTTGCCCGATAAAAAAAATATATACTTTTTTATTTATTGATAACCAATATCATTTTTTAATACCTGACATAATTCCTAGATTAAATGATTCGTTGACAATAAAAAAAGCCGGAAACTTTCGTAACCGGCTTTAAAATTTTTCATTACTAAGTTTTACGGCCGCATTACTGAAACAAAATCAACAGAGTTATTTTCTGCTATTCCTGCATCCGATACGTCAACGACCTCATCACCGTTAACGTCAGTATTTACATACCCGCCTAAAAAATTGAACGCATCGTTATCTACCAACTGAAGATCAGAAAGATCAACAATGCCATCCTGATTCACATCACCACTAAAAATACAATATTCAGATCCTTTTAAAGTTAAGTTACTGCCGAATGCCTGTGAAGCATTAGTTGTAAAATCATAGGTCATATAAAAGGTTGAGAAAGATGTCGGGGTTGCGCTCCATGTTTCAAGACCGTTTCTATGAAGAATCTGTAAATAATAACTCGCTCCGTTTGAAGCATCCGGATAACTCAATGAGCCAGTTCCTGATGTGCTAAGATAAACTTTAGAGGAAGCAACTAATGGAAAAGGAGTTGTAGCGCTTCTTAAGTTCACTGTTACTGTATCTCTCACCATTGTATTGCTTGCATCATTGTAAAATCCTTCTATTAAAGTTGTTAAATCTAAAGTGTATGGAAGGATTTGACCTCTTATTTCTCCACCCGGTCTAAAATTCGTGTGAACATTTGAATAAACTCTTCCATTTAATAACATAGTGTCCTGAGCAACAGTCAGTGTATATGTATTGGAATATGAACCGCTGCTTACATTTGGCGGAAATCCTCCATACCCTATGATTACCCCTGCATTCGATCCCGGATTAGCCGGACCGTGAAAATGACCTGCAGATGTGATTCCAATTAACCCGCTAAATGTAATAGTGAAACTAATTACTCTTGTGGTACTATTGTATGTCCCTACTATGGTTCCGGTGCCTGAAGTGGTTACGGGCGGAGACTCCTGTTGTCCGTTTAATACGTTATTGATGATATAAATTGTAGCTGAAGAATCTTTTTGGACCATAAATATTAAAACTAATCCCAAAAAAATCCTGAAGACAAGGGTAAGAATTTTCATTGTTTTTCTCCTGTTAAGTTTTTAAATAATCTTTTGATAATTAATTTATTTTACGTAAATTTTTGGGGAGCAGTTCTAAAAATTTTTAGTATTAAAATTTTTGTAAGATATATTTTTTATCTATTAATGGCCAAATCAAAATTCTATTTCTTGTAGGATTCTACTACCGTTAAACATCCAACTATTTTTTATTATGTAATAGTTAATTTTCGTATACAGATTTTTAATTTAAAATCCGGATTACTTTTTTTCTCAAGATAAATAAACTGGTTCTAAAATTACTTTAAAGAAAAACGAAAAGTAATTTGAGAATCTGAGATTTAATTCTAAAACTTTTTAAAATTATAATTTTAAGCAATTTTATTTACTTAAGTTGACCGCTTATAACTTTAAATTTATTTTTTTGCCACGAATTACACAAATTTCCACGAATTATCTCTAATTAATTATTATAAAAAAAAATTGCGTGAATTTGTGTTAATTCGTGAAATTCGTGGCGGAAATAAATGTTTTGAGAACGAAGCGGTCAACTTAGTTATTTATTCATCTCAAATTGTTCAATAGAAATCAAAATTTGTTTTTTAACGCAATGTGCGCAAAGGTTTCGCAAAGTTCGAAAAGAATTTTTTCTTATATTTTTTTTATTAATAAGTGCTTTGAGTCTTTGAGACTTAGAGGTAAATTAATATTCTAACTGAAAAATTCGGGTTCATATAAAAAGGGGTTGGAAAAAACTTCCCAACCCTTAGTGTATATCTCGAACAAATTTTCTTTTATTTTACAAGAACCATTTTCTTTGTTTGTACAAAGTTGTTGCTGTTTCCTTGTGCTGTAATTCTGTAGAAGTATAATCCGCTCGCTAAGTTTGATGCATTGAACTGTAGGGTATAATAACCTGCAGTCTTTACTTCATTTACTAAGTTGGCTACTTCTCTTCCGGAAATGTCAAACAACTTTATGCTTACTTGTCCGTCGTATGGTAAATCATAATCTACCTTTGTTGTCGGATTGAATGGATTTGGATAATTTTGTGATAGATTGTATGTTGATGGTACTCCTACTATTACTTCATTTGCTAATGGATGGTAGGTAAAATTACCATTTAAATCTATTTGTTTTAATCTGTAGTTATAATTGCCGGTACTTGCTCTGTCGCTGTAGGTATAATTCTTTTGCTCGCTTGTAGTTCCGTTACCTGCAATATTTCCTACTCTTGACCAGTCTGTTGCACTTACTAATTTTCTTTCTATATCAAAGCCCTGGTTGTTAAGTTCTGTTGATGTTGCCCAGTTTAAATTTACATTGTTTCTGTTTACTGAAGCTGAGAAACTTGCTAACTCTACAGGTAATGTTGAGTTTGCTTCAACTGAATGGTTTGCACATCTGGTTATTTCCTGGTTCAATGTTCCGACATATGCATTGAGTTTTGTTCTTGTTAAAGAAAGTGGACCCGGTGTGCAGCTGTCTCTGAACATTAAATTTCCGAAACTTGGATCCAATACTCCGGGGGCTGTTGCTACAATCTTCATTCTTATTATAAGGAAAGGAACTCCTGTTGGCATCATGAATCCGCTTCCTGCTCCAGGTAATGCATTTGCTGCTAACCTTAATTCATATGAAGGAACTCCATTAACTGTTGCTAATACTGTTGATGGATTTCTTGGGATAAATTGAGTTGCAGGAGGAGGTGGAAAATCTGTTACAGGTGCTCCTCCAACTAATTCATATTGATATCCACCGCCGGCTGTTGCTGGGCCAGTTGCAATAGGACCAAACGCTACTGGAATTGCCATGAAGTACTGTGCACCTGCATATTCATATGGAGTTGCATCAGTGTGTGTTAAAACTATATCAAATGTTGCTGATGTGAGATCCGGTGCAAATACACCGTTCTTTGCTTCAAGTGTATAGGACGGAATCTGTGCATTTACACTAAATGCAAAAGCTAAGATAAACAATGTTACAAAAAGTTTGAACGAGTTTTTCATTTTGTTTTTTTTTAAGGTTATTAAATATGGTTTGTTATTTTTAAAAATCAGCTTCGATTAATTTTCTCCACAAAACTAAGTCTTTAAATCCTTTTTGTCAATTCTTTTTTATTACCTTTACAAAAATTTATTATAACTTTAAGTGAGATCATATGATCTCACTTAAAGAATATTTAATCTATCTTATTTTAACCGGTGAAGTCTCTCTCAGCTCTTCATTTCTGAGATAATTCTCTTTCCAAATACTGTAACCACCATCATCACTTGTTGTATTGAAAGTTTTATTATCATTTGATACCGGTAAATTTATGTATACCTTATCATCTGCTATTGGTCCCGGAGGTGCAACTTCAGATACAAAGTTAAATGCATTGTTATCAACTATAGCTGCATCCGAAATATCTGTAATAAGATCACCATTGACGTCAGTAGGTACATAACCGGAAACAAAATTAAATATATCGTTATCAACTAATGCTGCATCAGTAACGTCTACAACTCCATCCTGATTTACGTCACCGCTATAGAAAGCCGCTGCTCCGTTAACTACAGTCTGGTTGCTGCCAAAAGCCTTTGATACAGCAGTAGTAAAGTCGTATTTCAAACTATCATTACCTGCAGGACCGGGAACAAGATTACTCCATGTCCTTATTGTATTTCTATGCTCAACAGTTAAATAATAATTTACGCCGGTTGTTAAAGTGGAAACCGGAACGTATACGAATCCTGCAGCATTAAATACACCGGTCGCACTTTCTATAATTGGATGCGGAGATACAGCACTTCTTACAGAAATCTTTACAGTATCAAGTAAAGTACTTCCACTTAATCTCCATCCTTCTAAGTAAAATCTTACACATAATATTCTGGTATCACATAAGTTAAGAGGTCTGAAGCATTGTCCAAACTCTACAGCTAAGCTAGTTGTATTGTCATTAGCTCCAGCGAATAGAGGTCCGGTTTTGCGACCATTACTACCTCCTTGTTTACCTGCAAGTGGACCGTTTCTTTTTCTATAATAAATTGCGCATGGATCTCGCGATGGTACTAATCCTACTAATTGGTTAGAGACAGTATTTGTATTACCTGCACCTATACTGCCAGTGGTACCCAGTTGTAGAAAATTAGGTCCTGTCCTATCTCTATTATAACTAAATCTGATATTTGAATTAGGAGCTGAACAATTTGAATCTACTAATTCTATGCATGCCTGAAAGGATACAAAATCAGTAGAATCTCCTAAAAATCTTTTTGCCCGCGTCCATGTAACAACTAATTCTTTACCGCCTGGTCCTACTACATAAGTAATGTTGCTTCCTGCAGGAATTCCCGCAGTCCTAAAATCAAAATCCATCCATAAAGGGTTTACAGCTGGGAACGGATTGGCCACATTTGTAAAAGAAAAACCATTCAAATTTGAACCACTTGAATTTGATCCGTTAAAACCTATGATACCATTGGTTCCAACCTTAATGCTGTCATAACAAATGCCGCATAATTTCACTCGTTTTCCGGCTGGTAACATGTTATTCCAATGACCGTCGTCTAAACTTGATCCAACAAATATGCCGGGGAAATTATTTACACCAGCGCTTGTCAAAACCTTTTTGTCTAAAGCAGGAGGTGATCCTATATTAGCAGGGTCTCTCCAAGAAAATGTTGGACGGGTAGGAAATGGCGGACCATTGAAAGGAGATCTGGCTTGTGAATTTGCCCACCTATAACAACAGCCGCATCCGGCTGCAATTCCCCAGTTCTTTGTTATGATTCGGAAATTAAAAATTACAGTAAGCGCACCCGCACCGGTGCTGCTTATGCTTGCATTATATCTACCCGAATCAACAGGTGTGAAAGTACTGTCAAATACTATAGTCCTGCTTTGACCTGCAAGAAGTGTATCTATTGTTCTTGTGCTTGAATAGTTTAATGTGTTTGTAGGTACAGGTCCTGTAATCGTATACGTAACATTAAAATTAAATTGATTATTTGTACCTGTATTTGTTACTGTTGCTCTTGGAGCATAAGTATCTTCTGTGTTATTCGAATCAAGAGGAACCGCATCAGATAAAACAATTTGATTTGGAGGTGGAGCACCTACTATAATGTCGTCTAACCTAATAGCATCTCCATCAATATCTATGTGCCTGAATGCAATATATCTTGTACCGGCAGGCAAAAGATTTGCAAGTCTCATATATACGCCTGCAGTTCCATAATCAGTTGGCCATACCATATGACGTATGGTGGTGGTAAAACTTCCTAAAAGTGAGTCTGTGGTCGAAATCTTTACATCAAAGGTATCATTTACCACCAAGGAAGCGAATGTGTGTCTAAACCAAAATACCAAAGAATCTCCCGGGGCAGGAACAATCCTTTTGGTAATAAGCCAATTTTCAGCACCGGCATTAAGAAAATTTGAAAATGCACAAGCGGGTACTGTTCTGGGGCTAACTGTAGATCTTACCCAAAATCCCCCTGCACCAGCAACATTAACAGCGGTCCAGCCCGGAGGCGGAAATGCTACTCCGGTAAAGCTTTCATTTAAAATCTGAGCTGATGAATTTCCACTTATCATAAGAAACATAAGAAGAAAAAATTGCAATTTGAAAATGTTTTTCATGTGTCTTTTCTTTTTTTTAGGTTAATAAATTATGTTGATTAAAAATAGTTGATAAAATTTGGAGTGGATCAATTTAGAATAAAATATTCTTTAATGCAATAGCTGAATATGTAATGGTTAGAATATATTAATATAATTTTTATCCTAACAAAATCCTTACAAAATTGACTACTGTTTATTTTAAAAAAAAATTTTATTTACTTAAGCAAACTGTGTTTAAAAGTCTTTTAAATAAACTTATTGTATTGAATGAATCTGAATTAATAAAGGTAATGCAAAAAAGATTTTATTCTTAATTATAATTTTTTTAACGTATGTGCTAACTATATTTTTATAAATAAACATCACTTTTCAGGGAGTGATCCGGGATGGTTATTAACGGAGTGATTTAAATTTAATGGTTTGTACGTAATAAAATTTATTTTAATAGATAAGACTTATTTCCCCTGAATAGAATTTTGATTTTATGCCATCATTAAACATTAACTTTAATCCACCGTCGTTATCAATCCCCAGTACTGTAGCAGACTGCTCGTGACTGTCCTGGAGCATTTTAAAGATAATTTTCTTACCTTCTATTTTTGAATTTGAATTCCATTTTCTCATCAGGTCTTCTTTATTTTTTATCAGAGATAATTTTTCGAAAAAAAAATTTATAAATGCAATTAAGAATTCCTCCGGTCTTATTTCGGATTTTATTTCAAGTAATAAGGAAGTTGCTTTAAGATTTAACTCCGGGGTAAAAATTTTTTGATTTATATTTAAACCTGTTCCAATTATAAACTTCTTAAAATCTTTTTTCAAATCTTTAACATCCAAAAGAAATCCCGCAAGCTTTTTTTCGTTAAACAAAATGTCGTTTGGCCACTTGAGCGTAACCGATTTTCTTTGATTGTCCGGGATAAAACATTTTATCGTTTCATATAAAATATATGAAGAATAAAAATTCACTAAATGAATCTCATCAATTCCTATATCAAATCTCTTGACTATTGAAAATGTTAAATTTTTTCCTGGAAGGGATTCCCAGGGTCTGCCGAATCTTCCGATTCCGCCTGTTTGGTGGGAAGTAATTACTAATGTATTATCATCAAGATTGTTTTCCTTTGCATATTTATTTGTTGATTCTAATTTATCAAAATAAATTATCTTACTTAATAAATTTTCTTTTAAGAGTTCTTTATTAAGTAAATTCAAATCCATCTTCAGCACATATGAGATTAACTCATTTATCGCTTTCATTATCGGAATTTTTTTCATCTGCTTTTGCGGGCTTAGCTTCTTTCTTAGCTTTAGAAGGCAATCCTGTATCATTTTTAATTTCAGTTGTATCCTTTATTATGTTTTCATTGATTTCTTCTATTGGGCTTGCGTCATCCTTCAGCAGGTTATTATTTTTTTCAAAGGTTAGTGCAGAGTAGCTGTCAACTCTTCCGTATCCATAAAACTGGTCCCAGCCGGCTCTGTCTTCTTTTATATCACCAACTAAATCTTTTGATGACAGTTTTATTATCCTTTTCAAATCTTCGCTTGTTCTCAAATTATCCTGTGACAGAAGCAGTGCTGCAATGCCGCTCACTATCGCTGTAGACTGTGATGTACCGCTCCAATAAACGTCATAGTTATCAGGGTTTTCATAATCAAGTCCGTAAATTTTGTTACCCGGGGCTACGACTGATATATGTTTTCCCCAGCAGCTTCCGCCTCCCCATGAAAATCTTTTGCATCGTTTATCATCCGTATCCGTTGCGCCGACGGCAAAAACTCCTTTATAACTCGCCGGATAATAATCACGGTTATCTCCTTTATTCATCATAGCCGAAGTTATTAATACATCATTATCGACAGCATAATTAATTGCAGTTCTTAATACTTTCGAATAATCATCACCGCCTTCGCTCATATTAATAATCCTTGCACCGTTGTCAGTTGCATACTTTATTGATTCCGCCCACCATCCGTATTCGCCTGTATTTTCTGCGTTAAGATTTTTACAATTCATCAATTTACATTTTTGGTCAATCCCGGCAAACCCGACCTGATTGTTTGTACTTGCACCAATCACTGTTGCTATGTTCGTCCCGTGACCGAATCCATCTTCCGGCTTCCGGTCATCATAAGCAAAATCCCATCCTTTATAATCGTCTACATAGCCGTTGTAGTCATCATCAATTCCGTTTCCCGGAATTTCATTTTTATTTATCCACATCCTGTCTTTTAAATCAGGATGGTCGTCTTTAATTCCCGAATCCAGAATTGCAACAATGACTTCTTCATTACCTGTTTCGATCTGCCATGTGCTTAAAATTTTTATATCGGCTCCGACCTTTGCAAGACTGCCGCTCGATGAAGGATCAACTGAACCATTATTTTGTAAATACCATTGTTTGGAAAACATCTCATCGTTCGGCATGTTGTTTAAAAAAAAATTCTTCATTGCAATTTCTTTTACGCCGGCGGATGATCCGGTATAGTTTGGTTCACTGAATTCAATATTAACATCTTCACTAAAGTCATTAACAATTTCTTCAATATCCGTATTCACATTCTCTTGCGGATTAAGTATACTTAAAACATAAATTCTTGACATTTCATACTTTTCATATATTTCCCTGCTTCCGTTGTTGAGTTTAAAAACATTGTCGATTCCTATTACTTTATATTTAATAATTTTTTCATCGAGTGAATTTATCCCCGTGGACAGAGAAATCTTACCCGTAGCTTCGGATATCTTCAGATCGTATTTTGTTTTAATGAAAAATTTATCTTTTGAATAACTTGCCGGCTCCGGATAATTAAACGTAGAGCTTCTTTGAGGTAAGAATAATAAAGCTAATACCGGTACAATTGATAATAAAAAAATTTTCATATTCATAAATTAAATTCGTTTTAAAAATTATAGGCAATCCCTAAAGTTAATTTTAAACCGTCAACATAAACTTTTGAATTTAAGTTTTTCTCCAATGGAAAAATTGTTCCGTTTATATTTATAGTTGATACCGGAAACTGACTGCTGACAGAGTATTCTGCCTGTCTAAACCTGATTTCAAAAACACCCGATATTTGCTTACTCACAAGTATTTCCATTCCGCTTAAAATTACAAAGCTAAAACCCGGATCTTTTGATATTGTCTGGCTCTCAATATTAAGCACTGTCCTCTTCCTGTCCCCAAAATAAACTCCTAATCCTCCCCCCAGATATATTCTAAGATCTTCACTGAAATCGGGAATATTAAAGTATCCTGAAAACTCAATTGGTATCAAAAATAATTCTTCTGAAACTCTTGCACGCACTCTGATAGAATCATTCCCAAAAGATTGATCGAGTTCACCGTCAAAAATTTTTAAATATTCAGCTGTAAAACCGAATGATAAATCCTGCCTAAAAAACTTTTTCCTTATGGTTAATCCGTAACCATATCCTCCGCTAAGTGCTTCGGTCTCACTTCTTTCAAACAGATCATTTGAAAATGCATTAAGCTGTATAGTTGCGGATGAAACATAATTAACTGAAGGCATTATACTGAATCCTTTTCCTAATGAAACCTCCGATGACTTCTGGGCTTTTATATTTGAGGGAAAAAATAACGGGAATATAAAAAGAGTGATTAAAAAAATTTTCATAAAAAATCCACAATATGATTGTACATACAGTGGATTATAATTAATATATTTAAAATTAAAATTTAATTCAAATTTCTGTCGCTAATATAATTATCGCAATATATTTTTAAAAATATTTATCCCTGTTATCAACTATCTCAGCTTCGCTTTGCATTTTTGAAAGCCATTCGGAAACAATTGCCTGCCTCTTAGCCATTAATAAGGTTTTTTTAATTTCCGGTGCTTTTAAAATGTAATCCTGTTCATCGAATTCGACAATCGTATTGAGCTTAACAATATAATAACCTTTCACACCTTTTATCGGCTTGGAGATTTCACCGGGTTTCATTTTCATAACCGCTGATGAAAGAGCATAATCCTGACCTATAACAGGATTAGGTTTTGATACTTTGAAACTGTCAGCTGTCTCATAAGTATACTGCCCTGCAACTTCTTTTAAAGTGAGTACATCATTGTTCTGAATTTTTCCTTCGAGGTCATTTGCTATTCCCAAAAGTATCTTGTACTTTTTTTCATTTATAACTTTTGGCTTTATCATTGTAACTTTTATCGAATCAAAATTCTGATAACCTTCCGGTTTTTTTTCCATTACTTCGTATATTGAATACCCTCCTTGTACTTTTATCGGTTCTGTATAAGAATTAACTTTAGTATCAAATGCAAATTTTAAAACGTTCTTGTTATTTGTACCCGGAACCTGTCCGTCTTTATTAATTTCAGGCGAAACCTCAACCTGCAAATTATTTTGTTTAGCAAGTGAATCTATGTTCTGACCATTCTTGAGATCCGAATAAAAATCTTCAGACTTCTTCTTTACCAATTGCTTGCTTCTACTGCTTGGTGTAACTGCTTTTGATATCTGCGCGACTTTAAATTCTTTCTTCTCTTTTCCTAATACCTTGATAATGTGAAATCCGAATGAAGTTTTTACCGGTCCTACTATATCTCCCACGTTCGCATTAAAAGAAGCGTCTTCAAATTCCTTTACCGTTGCTCCTTTAGCCAACCAGCCAAGATCACCTCTGTTCTGCTTGGCGCTTGGATCATCTGACAAATCAAATGCTAACTGACTTATGTCTTCACCGTTTTTTACCCTTTGAAATACATCTTCTGCTTCTTTCTTTGCAGCAGCAGTATCCGATTCGATCTTAACCAATATATGAGATACATTGACAAATAAATCCGGAGTTTCTTTTACATCAAGTAATTTTACTATTTGATATCCCGCATCACCGATTAAAACATCTGAAACATCCCCGGGTTTTGCTTTAAATAAAAATGACGATACACTGCCCGCAAAACTACCAGCTTTCTGAAATTCAGGATTCCAGGCAATACTGGAATTTTCAGCAACAAGTTTAATAAGCGATGAATCTTCAACAGAAGCAGCATTAAGATCTTTCTTCAATAATTCTAATTGCTTTAGCATAATCGTTGAGTCTTCTGCAGTTGCCTGATCATTAAACATTACATACTTTAATTTAACGCTTTCATTTTGCTTATAATCAATCTTGTGATCTTCAAAATATTTTTTTAATTCATCATCAGATACTGCAAATTGAGCCGAATCTGTTATTGTGTTAAGGTCCAACAAAACAAAACTAAAATTTGCAACAATGTTATCGTCTTTATATTTTTCAAGTACATCACCTTCGGAAACAATCGCTCCTTCGGTAATTACTGCCTGTAGTCTTTCCGACAGTAATGTCTCTCTCAAAAAATTTTCTACCTGATTCCAAAACTGCGATGCTTCCTTTGTTTTCATAACCAATGCCTGCTGATAAAATCCTGCATTGAAAACACCTGTGGAATCCATAAAATTTTTCTTTATCGGTTCCGGTAAAGTTTCAGGCCTGTTATAAACCCAGTCTTGAATTTCTTTCTCGGAAACTGTAATCCCGTATTTCTCAATTGCCTGTTTTGAAATTGTCTGACTTACAAGACTATTCCAAACCTGCTCCCTGACTTGAGTTATTGTTGCATCATCAATTTCTGCTCCCTGGTTTTGCTGCCTGGTTTGATCCAATTGCTGCTGAACTATTTTTTCATAGTCCTGATAGGAAATTTCCTCTGAGTTTATTTTCCCAAACGCTTCGGTTCCTCCTCCCATTCCCACATAATTCATTCCCCATTCGAAAACAATTGTTGCAAGGAATGCAACTATAAGTATTATAATTATCAAAGGCATTTTATCCCGCATCTTATTCATGATCCCGGTATGCTGAATTTTCTTTTTTTCCATTAAATAAACCTACTCCTCAGTATTTTTTATTTTTTTAAATTTTTTTTAAAATTTACGATTTACGATTTTACGATTTTACGATTTTACGATTTTACGATTTTACGATTTTACGATTTTACGATTTTACGATTTTACGATTTTACGATTTTACGATTTTACGATTTTACGATTTTACGATTTTAAAACTAAATTTTTTGATGTCGAAAAGCAATGAATTTATACATTGAACAGAACTAGCCATTCTTTAATTCCTAAAAATTAATGTTGAATAATTTCTTCCACAAAACTATACGGATCATCCTCTTTTTGAATAATCTTTTCAAGTCTTTCATTCAGGTTTTTCCTTTTGTTGTCGTCCCAAAATTTTACTTCCAGTTTATTGTTAACAAGATCAATGATCTTTTTATTTAAATTCTCTTTTCTTTTAATTTTTAAAAACCCCGAATCATCCAGATGTTTTTTGTGTTTTAAAATTTCATCAAATAATTCAGCAACTCCAATGCAATGGCTTCCCACAGTTTTTAATACATCTGTCTCCCAGCCGTCTTTTGCGGGCGCTTTTAGATGAATTATATTTTTTATTGTCGAAACAATTCCTTCTGCACCTTCCCGGTCGGATTTGTTTAAAACAAATATATGCGCAATCTCCATCAACCCGGCCTTCATCGCTTGAACCGAATCTCCCGATTCGGGAACAAGAACAACAATTGTCGTGTCCGCCATCTGAGCAATATCAAGTTCGGATTGTCCTACTCCGACAGTTTCAATAATAAGAAAATCTTTTCCGGATGCATCGAGGATATCACATGCTTCTACGACATTCTTACACAGTCCGCCCACACTTCCCCTGGTCGCCATCGAACGAATAAAAACATTTTCCAATAATCCCACTTCCTGCATTCTTATTCTGTCGCCGAGTAACGCACCGCCTGTAAAAGGACTTGTCGGATCTACAGCTATTACTCCGACTTTAAATCCTTTTTCAATCATAAGTTTTACAAGACAGTTTGTGATTGTTGATTTTCCTGCACCGGGAGGACCTGTTATTCCAATCCTGTAAGCTCCTCCTGTGTACTTATAAAGATTCTTTAAAAGAACATCACTGCCAACGTTCTCATTCTCAACGAGAGTCAAAGCTTTTGCAATAGCTCTCTTATCAGAAGAAATTACTTTATTTATAAATTCATTATCCACTTTCATCAATCAGATCTTCTTATTTTTTCAAATCAAAAATCACCTGCCTGCCCGCCTGATGCGAGGCAGACTGCAGGAAGGTAAATTCAAAATCCTAAATCTTCCTCAATGCTTTCTCCCAATTCCATGAATTCAGAATCATATTCTTTAAATCTCTTTCCGCTGTCCATCCTAAAACTTCATTTGCTTTTTTTATATCAGAATAAATGCTTACTACGTCTCCGGTTCTTCTCGGTCCGATTCGGTAATTTAATTTCATCCCCGCAACTTCTTCAAAAGCATTTATTACTTCCAATACGGAATTTCCCTGACCTGTCCCTAAATTAAATAATTCAACGTTCGATATGCTTTTTTTATTTACAATCCTTTTTAACGCCAGAACATGCGCCTTTGCAAGGTCTACTACATGGATGTAATCTCTGATATTTGTACCGTCAGGAGTATCATAATCATTACCGTTTACAGTCAAAACTTCCCTGATCCCGATTGCCGTTTGCGTAATATAGGGCACTAAATTATTTGGAATTCCTGTAGGCAGCTCTCCAATCAAACATGAATCATGAGCACCTGTCGGATTAAAATATCTTAATATTACAGATTGAAGTTCTGTAATTTTGGACAAGTCAAAAAGCATCTGCTCTCCGATCTGCTTTGTAAATCCATAAGGAGACTGAGCTTTCTTAATTGGCGATTCTTCTGTAACGGGAAGCTCATCAGCTTCACCATATACCGTACACGAAGAAGAATAAACAAAATTGTTTATATCAGTCCTTACTGTCTCATCGAGAAGATTAATCATGCCTATAACATTATTCTTATAATATTTCATGGGATCATTCATGGACTCCCCAACAGCTTTCAATGCAGCAAAATGGATTATTGCATCTATATCTTTAGTTCTGTCAAAATATTTTTTCATCTTCGGACCATCGCACAAATCTATGTTTTCGAATGCCGGTTTTATTCCGGAAATTTTTTCAATCCGGTTTACAACTTCCTCGTTTGAATTAGATAAATTATCTATAATCAAAACTTCGTAGCCAGCATTCTGAAGCTCGACAACCGTATGTGAACCAATATATCCGGTTCCGCCGGTAACTAAAATTCTCAACTTATGATTTATCTTTTAATTTCAAACTAACTTCCAACTTAAACTTATACTTTTTAACTATTAACTATTAACTATTAACTATCAACTATCAACTATCAACTATCAACTATCAACTATCAACTGTTTAAACCCAATATCTTTTCTATAATATATATTTTCAAAATTTATCTTATCAACATTTTCATAGGTTTTCTTTACAGCAGCCTGCAAAGATTTTTTGGAAATTCCAACCACTGATAAAACCCTGCCTCCGTTTGAAAAAACTTTTGATTTATCTTTACTCTCTTTTGTTCCCGAATAAAATACTTCGGAATCTGTTTCTGCCTCATCTATTCCTGTTATCTCTTTATCAATTTCATATTTATCAGGATAACCTTTCGAAGCAAGTACTACACAGCAACTATAGCTGTCATTTACATTCAAAGAATAATTTTTCAATTCCATTTTTGAAGGATCTGAGGCTGCTAATAACAAACTGAGAAAATCGGATTTTATAAGTGGCAGAACTGCCTGAGTTTCGGGATCACCAAACCTACAGTTGAATTCAATTACAAATGGCTCATCATCAACAATCATTAATCCGCAATACAAACATCCGCTAAATTCTCTGTTTAAATTTTTTAATGCTTTAAGAACCGGCTCGATAATTTTTAATTTTATTTTTTTTTCTAAATTATCATTCATCAATTTCTTTACCGGTGCTACTGCTCCCATTCCGCCTGTATTGTTTCCCTGATCGCCGTCTTCAATTTTCTTATGATCCTGTGAAAAAGGAAGCACCACATAATTCTCTCCGTCGGTAATTACAAAAACGGAAATCTCTTCTCCATCAAGAAATTCTTCCACTACAAAATTATACCCGGCTTCTCCGAAACTATTTTCCCCGCAAAAATCTTTTATCGTATCCTCAGCTTCTTGTAAATTGCGGGCAATTAAAACTCCTTTACCTGAAGCCAATCCGTCAGCTTTAATCACAACGGGATATGAACATTTATCAAAAAATTCTCTTGCTTCTTTTAAACTTTCCTTTGAGAAAATTTTATATCGGGCAGTCGGAATATTGTTTTGCTGCATAAGATTTTTTGCAAATATTTTGCTGGATTCTATCTCTGCAGCTTCTTTTCTGGGACCGAAAATTCTTAGTCCGTTCTTCTCAAATTCATTGACAATTCCTAACGACAGAGGTATCTCGGGACCGACAATTGTAAAATCAATTTCACTTCTTAAAGCAAACTCAACCAATGCATTTGTATTAGTAGGTTTTATATTTACCCGTTCTGCGACTCTGTTTATTCCGGGACTTCCTATAGTATTAAAAAGCTTACCGTTGTTTTCAATAAACAATTTTGAATTGTATATCTTACGGGCAATTGCATCTTCTCTTCCACCGTTTCCGATTAATAATATCTTCACACTTTTTTTTAGGATTAAGACATTAAATTCACTATAAAAACCTGTCAGGTTTAATTCCAAATACAATTACTCTATGTCGACCAATAAATTAAATTCCTTTGCAAGCTCATACGTCAAAGATTTTCTGTCATACTGAGCGACAACTTCTTCATTCGCTACAGGTAAAGAATTATTCTTAAAGAGCTTGTAGTATTCGAGAAATACGCTCATCAGCTCTTCAGAATTTTCATCGACAAATTTTATTGCATTATATTTTTCAAGAATCTTTTTAGTTACGCCTTCGGGAATGCATGCAATTATATTTTTTCTACTGCCAATATATTCACCCACCTTTCCCGGCATTGCCGCATCATCATTCTCACCACGGCTTATCATAAGAAACAATACATCGGAAGTCATAAGATATTTTATAGATTCTATATGATTTACATATCCTAAAATCTTGATTGAGGACTCTATGTCGTATGCCTTTATTAAAGCTAAATTATCTTTTGACATCAGTCCTATAAAACAAAATTCAACTTCACTTTTGAGCTCCGGATATTTTATAAAAAATTTATTAATTGCTTCGAGATAAAACTTCGGATTACGCGTATAAAAACTTCCGCAATGTGAAATACGCATTTTGTTGGTTTTGGGAAGATCACTCACTCCGGCTTTTTCAAAATCTTCGCTGTCATATCCATGTGGAATTATCTTAACATCGTTATAATCAATATTCCCGTATCTGGAAATTATTAATTCCTTTACCCTCCTGTTGGTTGTAATAATTTTGTTTGCATCCCTGAGAACACTTTTTTCGAGCCG
The DNA here is from genome assembly GCA_030855105.1 of Bacteroidota bacterium. Lineage (GTDB taxonomy): Bacteria > Bacteroidota > Ignavibacteria > Tepidaquicellales > Tepidaquicellaceae > JAGPCH01. Next base: position 31,985 of record JALYRX010000050.1, read on the forward strand.
CATATTCGACATCTTATGGAAAGCCGTAGGATAAAAATTGAGTACAGGACTGTCTACCCACGCGTCCCTGTAATCAATCACAAGAGGTACTTTATATTTTTTCTTTGCGTCCTGACCTATACGAAAATCCGTATAGGGAGGAGCAGTTGAATAAATCACATTAAACCCGTCATACTTTTTCCATATCTCATCAATTTTTTTTAACGCTTTCTTTTGCCAGAATTTTTTATTGTCAGGGATTAAAAAAAACTGACCTGCCATGCTCCTGAATTTTCTTAATCTTTCGTTTGGAGCTTTAATAATTATTTTGCTGACGTCAATAATTTCATCGCCTGTTCTTTCAATTATAATCCCGTTATCGATCGCTTCCTGAAGCAGACTTTCATCGACAGCATAATATTTTTTCGGACTGTCAGTCAAAACCACGGGCTCCCATCCGAATTCTTTCAAATATTTTGCAAACTTCAATGTCCGCTGCACACCGCCCATACCCATCGGTGGAAAATAGTAAGATATAATTAGAACTTTATTCAAATTTAGTTTAAAATATTCTTGAAACTTTACTGCCCTTGCTCATTGCTTGATACTCTCTATTCATTACTCAAGACTATCAGCTCTTTTGAAGATTTATTTAAAATTTCACACCCGGTTTCTTTAACTACAACATCATCTTCAATTCTCACTCCTCCGACACCTTCAACATAAATTCCGGGCTCGATAGTTATAATATTATTTACTTCAAGGATATAGTCCGACCTTTCATTTACTGCCGGCTTTTCGTGTATGTCATATCCAAGCCCGTGACCGAGTCCATGTCCGTAATTATTTCCATAACCGTTTTCTCTGATGAAGTCTCTTGCAAAAGCATCCAGCTCTTTTGAATTAATTCCTGCTCTTACATTGTCAAGAGCTTTTTGCTGAGCCTCTTTTACAACTGAATAAATCCTTTTACATTCATCGGAAATTTCCCCGATGGCAATAGTCCGCGTCATATCCGATCTCATTCCGTTAACAACACTTCCAAAATCCAATTTCAGCAATTCACCTTTCTGAATTTTTCTGTCAGTAGGTCTTGCATGAGGAAATGCACTTCGCTCGCCGGAAGCTACTATGCTATCAAACGCATCCCCGTCTGCTCCAAACATCTTTTGTAAAAAAGAAATGTGAGCCGCAACTTCTCTTTCAGTAAGACCCGGCTTTATTAATTTTAATAATTCGGAAAATGTTTTATCGGTAATTTCTGCAGCCCGTCTTGTTGATTCTATTTCCTTTTCATTTTTGCATATTACAATTTTTTCGATCAAACTGTCTACCGGTACAAATTCAATATCACTGAAATCTTTCCTTAAATTCTCTGCATCGGCATAAGTAACAAAATTAGATTCAAATCCGATTTTCTTAATATTATGTTGAGTAATTAAATCTTTCAGAAACAGCATTGAGTTTTGAACATAAATAATTATTTCAAAATCGGAACCGACTTCATTGTTAGATTGTGTCTTATATCGAAAATCCGAAATAAAATAATTTTTATCCTTTGTAAGTAAAATGCTTCCGGCACTTCCTGAAAATCCTGATAAATATCGTATGTTAGGTAAATTCTTTACAAGGAATGAATCAATTTTGAGTTCGTTGAATTTACTTTTTATTTTTTCTATTCGGGTCATAATTTTTCCTGTTTAAAATCAAAATACACTTTAACACTAAAAATACTCATTATTGAAAGTAATTTCAATCCAAGTTTATAAAAAAAATCGGGTCTATATGAAATATAGTGGAATAGTAAGAGAAATGATTCAATACTGTCCAAAATTATTTTGTAAGTAAAATTTTTGATTTTAATCTAAATCAAAATCACAACAAAAATCTAAATTTAAAAAACAGACCCGCCTGTGAAAAATTGCCGAAAAGAAATTATGAGCAATGGCTAAAGCAAAAATTTCCTGTCTGACGAGCCCGGCAGTGCTCTTCTGCCGGGTGAGGAGTTGAAATTTTTGCAGCCATTGTGAAATAATTTCCGGCAATTTTCACCAGCGGGAGAGTTTTCTTTGCCAAGCTTTCTTTTGCTCTTTCAAAAGAAAGCGGATTTAAATCAAAAACTTATATCTAAATTTAAAAACGTTTTGACAGAGTTGCTTATGATTGGATGACCCAGAGGGCACCCCCCGCTAAGGAGTCTGTCTCAAAACCCGAGAAATTAAACCTGTCAGGTTTTAGTTTATGCAATTTTAATTCAAAACTATAACTAATAAAAACCTGACAGGTCTTAAATCTTAGTTTTGAGACATTCTCTAAGGAACACGAGGGAATGACAGATAGGAAAAGATAGCGATTGTAAATATTAATAAGGGTGTATATTGAAATTAAATTCCACAGTAAGTCATATAGAACCAAATTTTATTATTGGTGAGACAAAAAGATTTATGTCCTATGAAATTGTAAAGAGGTTGAAAAAGAAGAGGAGATTTGACTTGTTAGAGAAAATGCGTTACTCCGTAAGTCTAAACGAAATTAACAAGAGTAAAATATATAACGTATTTGAACCTTCAGCGGATATAAAAGAAATATTAACAGAAAAATTTATAAGGCAAAAATTGAATTATATGCATAAGAATCCGGTATCAGGAAAGTGGAAATTAGTAAATCATTATCTGGATTATGTACATTCGAGTGCGAGGTTTTATGATTTGGGAGAGAAAGGAATATATGAAGTAATACATTATGAAGATGCGTGAAAATATCCGCAGAGTCTTCCGTACAAACCTTCTTCAAACTTTAAAATCTAAGCATCGAAATGACTCTGCGGGGACGGAAAAGTTTATTTTTATAAAATTGAAACAGGGCATTTTAGTGATATAAAGAAGATGATGTTAGTGAAATAAATTTTATTAAAGAATTTGTAGCCGTAGGTTTTATGACTGCGGGTTTTTATATACTATTAAAAAATTATAGCCGAAGTGTTTATATCCGCGATTTTATATACCAATATTTTCGCAATCCTAAAGAGAATTATGTAGAATTAGTTTGGTTTCTTCGCCAAAAACTCGTTCAATTTATTCAGAAGCCATTCTTTGTGCCAGCCTATAATTGAATTTCTTACCTGAGTTAGCAATCTTGAATATTTAAATTCATCAAAAGAAAAATTCAGTTTTATTAATTCGGTTGTTAGTTTCAGAAATAATTCTATGCCTTTTTTCATACTTTCTCTCATCAGTTTTGAATTATTCAGAAAATGTTTATAAGCATCGATATGAGTTATTGCGTTTTCAAAATATTTTAACCCAGATTTTTCATTAGGGAAATTTTCTAATGAACATCATTAGAAGTTCAGTTTAATAAGTAGCTGATATTAATGGCAATTAGGTTGTCAAAATATTTTTAGATTAGTTATTTTTGTAA
>JALYRX010000008.1 GCA_030855105.1 Bacteroidota bacterium
ACTTGAAGAGGAGTTAAATCCGCAATTGAAATTATTCTGCGAATAAAATTGAAGGGATTGTTTTTGAATAGAAGTAATATCTGTCCAAATCGAAGTGGTATCAAAGATAAATTAAATTTTTAAAATCGTTTTGGACAGCATTGGAAATTTTCTCTTGCTTATAAGAAATTTGGACTTGACTTCTAAAATTTAAATTACAAGTTTATTTAGGAAAGATAAAAATATGAAAAGAATGCCAAAAGAAGAAAAAACATTTAGATATTTAATTGTAACCTCTTCTTTTGACATACACTGACCAACCTATAAGAATAAATCCTAACAATTTTTTAGTTTCTGTTCTCAAGAGATAAGAAAAACTTACACATAAAACGAAAGTCAATTTATGGCTTTAAGGTATAATACTTAGTCAATACTTAATAGAGTCTTGAAGAAATTAAATATTTTAGAAGATTTACCTGTGAAGTTAAAAACACCTTTCATATAAACGAAAGTATTATTATGAAAAGATTTATCAACTTCTTAATAAAAACAGGAAGTCGAAAATCAGTAAACATTAAAATAGAGATAATTTTTGTCAATGAAAAACAAAGCAGAACGGCTTAAAATACAAAATAGTCTTTTGGAATTGCAGCAGCAGGTTAAAGAAGAACTGATGAAACTGCCAAACGTAGTTAACGTTGGTATTGGTTTAAAAGAAACAGCGGGGAAATTGACAGATGATATTGTGTTTCAAATATTTGTCAAAGAAAAAGTTGAAGAAGGCACCTTGCAGTCTGAACAGGTAATTCCAAAAGAAATAAAGGGATTCAAAACAGATGTCATTATATTACCAAAGGCTAAAAAAAGAACTGATGGTAGTGAACATCGTCCAATTAAGGGTGGTATTCAAATCGGTAATGGTAAGGGGCATGTTGGTACTTTAGGGTGTTTTGCTCGGCTTGTTGCGGATGATACATTGGTTTTGTTGAGCAATCATCATGTACTATTTAGTGACGGTGCATCGGCAGGTGAAAAAATTGGCCAACCAGATATCGAAAGCCGCTGTTGCTGCTGTTGTGCTTATATTAGCGGGGAAAACGGTATTATCCTCAATCCTTCTTTTGATAATGAATCAGTTGACTGTGCAATTGCTACTGTGAATGCGGAAATCGCTACTGATATAATTTTGAATAATAGTATGACCTCAACCTCGTTAAGGATTTTAGGCACGGAGCCTGGTGTTGTAGGAGATACTGTTCGAAAAATTGGTTGCACTTCCGGATTAACAACAGGGACAATAAATTCTATTACCGGTAGTGCAGCTGATAAAACAGGACAAATTTTTGTCAGACCAATCGATGCAGAAACTTACAGGGAAAAAACGAATGGAAAAAAGGCTTTTTCTGATTTAGGTGATTCAGGCTCCGTCATTATCAATGAAGATAATTATATTATTGGTCTGCTTTGGGGTGGAGATAGCGCCACATTTCCTGTAGATGAAACATATGCCTGTCATATTGCTGCAGTATTAGAAGCTTTTCGCAGTGGAGGAGCTGAAGTTGAAATAGAAACTACACCCGCTGGTAGAACAGCACAGGCATTACGTAACCCATTATTCCCCAAACGATTAGATTTAACTCTTCGTGAAAAATTAATTGAAACGGAAAGAGGTGCACTGCTCGTAAGTTTATTTGAAACTCATCAAAAGGAAACATTACAACTTATTAATAACAACAGAAAGGTAACTATAGTCTGGCATCGCTATCAAGGTCCTGCATTTACAGCACATATTGCAAAAAGCTACGAAAATGCTGATTACATCATACCTCAGCAAATTAATGGAATTTCTCTACAAGAGTTATTAATTAAAACATCTAGTGTGCTGAAAGAAAATGGTAGTTTTGTTTTAAAACAAGCCATCGAAAATCATGCTTTAGGTATTATTCAAGATAGTTATGGGATAATGACTGTGCACAATTTTGTTGAAAAAATGAGTTATGAAACAGAAGAAGTATTGTCTGATTTCTTAGCTTAATACAGAAAGAATTTCCAAATACTAACACAATATCTAATGAAGGGAAAAGAGATAGATCTTATTTATTATGAGGCCAAAAAGGATTTTTTGAGAATACCCGGCGTAATAGGTGTCGGCTATGGTTACAAAGAAAAGGATAATAAATTGACAAAGGAACTGGCTCTGCTTATATATGTCAATGAAAAAAAACCCGTATCACAATTAAAAGTTAATGAAATCATTCCTGCATCTTTCAAAGGAATAAAAACAGATATAATTAATTCATTTGAAGATAAATTGATTTCATGTATTGACTATAACCATTACGACCCAATAAAAGGTGGTATCTCTATAAATATTGATATAACAGGTGTTGGTACACTTGGTTGTTTAGCAACAATTAATGGAAACAATAGTAGAGACAATGTTGCAATACTAAGTAATGCCCATGTTTTAGATGGATTAAGAAATGATCCGGTTTATCATCCATTTTTCAATGGTGAGATTTATGATGATACCAAGACCAGATTAGATGGCATCATTGGGAAAATCTTGAATACGGGTACACAGTCAAATTATACTTTTAAATATCCTGAAGATTCTGCCGGTACAGAGGAACAATATTATTTAGATTGTGCCACTGCCAAAGTTAATACATGTCATTCATTGTGTTGCCCTACTAATTGCGGTGTAAAATATTCTCCTGAAGTGAATTTAATTGGAACCGTTAAAGGGATTAAAAGGATTAAGCCCAGTGATTTTTCAGAAGAGCGTCCTTATATGGTTAAGAAAGTGGGAAGGCGAACAGGATTAACAAGAGGAAGATTGAGAGCTGTTAATACTACCTATGACCCTGCTAACCACAAGCATAATACAATTTTGATTGACCCAGTTGAAAATAATTGTGAAGGGAAGAGGAAGTTTGCCGATCATGGTGATTCCGGTTCGGTAATTATGAATGAAAATAATGAAATAATTGGCTTACTATTTGCAACTCCTAATATTCCGGAGGGTGAACTTTATTTTGGATTAGGAATAGCCTGTCATATTCATCCCGTACTTAAGTATCTGAATATTACAATTATATCAACACCAAGTGCAAGTACCTCTCATGATAGAGTAAACACTTTATCTAAATATAAAACTAACCAGCAAAATAAAGGATACCAATCGATTCAAATTATAAAAGACAAGCTTAAACAAAATGATTTTTTTAACAACCTTAACGAGGAAATAGAAAAAAATCAACAAGAGGTAATTCGTTTAGTCAATTGCGTCCGTCCCGTTACCATGGTCTGGCATCGCAATAGCGGGCCGGCATTCGTTACCCATTTAGTTAAGAGTTTCAATGAACCAAATTATGTTGTACCTCAGCAAATAAAAGGAATTTCCATGCCTGATTTATTATATAAAATGAGTAGTATTTTATATGAGCATGGTTCACTTACCCTTAGACATGCAATTGACAAACACGGCAAAGATATTATTGAGAAAACAAAATCCAAGAAAGAAAATACTTTTGAATCTTTTATTGTATAGCCTGAAAATTAAGCAGCGATGGGAAACAGAAAATATACACAAGCTGAATTAAGTCGCACACATCAGCAAGTGGAAGTGAAATTGAGGAAAATCCCTGGTATTGTAGGGGTAGGATTTGGTATTAAGGAAAAAGCAGGAGAGTTGACAAAAGAGCTTGGATTTCGGGTGTATGTGATTGAGAAAAAAAAAGAAAAGGATTTGCTACAAAATGAGCTTATACCAAAGCAGATGATGGGATTTAAAACAGATGTTCTAAAAATTCCCGAGGCTGTGTTTACAGGAGCATGTGAGGATAACAATAAAGTTCGACCAATTGTTGGTGGCATTACTATCAGTAATCTGAAAAACCCTCCCGATAATCCTCTTGCCTATGAACATGGTACTTTAGGATACTTTGCTCAAATTAATGGAGATAGGTCAAGGGATAATATTGTAATGTTGACTAATATGCATGTAGTTTCTAAAAATGGAGGTAAAAAGGGAGATCCAATTTATCAGCCTAAGACTCCAGTAGATTTTTCAATAGAAAGAGCAAATGGGCGCATTGGTGAGGTTCTTAACGCATTTCCTATTAACAATTATTCTTTTCAATATCCTAATGAAACAATAAACCCTGTACCGCAATATTATCTGGATTGTGCTTCTGTAAAAGTTGATACGGACTATTCAACCTGCTGCAACACAAATAAGGGAATAGATTTTAAAAAGGAAATTAATAATTTGAATATTAATGGCAGCAATCAAGTAATAGGTATTGCAAGATTGCAACATTCGGATATTATAGACGCCAACGGTATCCCCATTCCTTATACTGTGTATAAAGTTGGTCGTCAGAGTGCAAAAACTACGGGTACAATTGTTGACATAAATACCCCAAATGTGAGATTAGAAGGGATTATGGCAAAAAACGTTATCAGCATAAGGGCTACTGAAAATAATTGCGATGGTGTATTGAAATTCACTGAGGTAGGAGATTCGGGTGCTGTTTTAGTAAATGCAAAAAATGAAATTATAGGGTTACTATGCGCAATGAATCCAGCAGCCCCATTCGAATCATATGCATGTCATATTCATCCGGTTATTGAAAATTTAAAAATAACAATGCTATCCACTCCAATAGCCTCTTCATCTGATAAAAGAAATATTCCTGTTCAACTACCCAATATTATAGAAACAACTACTTTTTTATCAAGGGAAGAAGAACTTAGTAAATTGGAGAACATAAAATCGGCAATACTCCAAGCTGAAGAAGGGCCCATGATGTATAATATTTTTGAAAAACATCGTCCGGAAATAGCAGCCTTAATTAATCATTATCGCCCTGTAACAGTTGTATGGCATCGCAATAACGGACCTTCATTTGTAGCACATTTTGTCAAGAGTTTTCATGAACCGAGTTATTACGTTCCCTCAAATATAAAAGGTATAACATTGCCGGTTTTTCTAAAAAACATTGCGGGTATTTTGCATCTGCACGGCTCCCCTGCACTAAAAAAAATAATTGAACAATATATAGAGAATATAATTGACGGCGCTGCTAACTGTAATAGCTTAGAGGCGTTGCTTACTAACATTTGTAATTATAAACCAGATGAGCAACTCACCGGGAACAATTGAAACAATTGCCCAGGAGTTAACCAAACTCCTGCAACCATTAAAAGATGATCTGTCACCCAGAAGGGCGCGGGTTCTTTTTGCAGAATTGGGTTTTGCTATCACACAAGCGCAGGTTGATTCATTAAGTGACCCCCTTCAAATTACCATCACACAAACGCTTTTGTTAATTCAAAAATCAAGGGAATTGGCGACTGCTATCGAGGCAGAGGATGTTCCAACTATTGTCCGACTAGGAATTGAAATAATTGGGCTTGTTAGAAGCGTAATAAATAGTTTTGCTGATATCCGCAATGCAATTGATGACCTGAACTTCCCTGGTGTCACTCCTGCCATGATAGCTCAAATACCCGAAAAACTTTTTAGTTATTTATTAGTAAGGTATCTGGATCGGCTGCAAGGTGTAACACCTGTTTTGTCTTTCATGGGTGTATTAAACCAAAGCGAACAGAATATTGGCTCTGTCGATCCTAACAACCCTCCATATACATTATCTACTTTTCATTTTGACCAAATAGTTAATAGTATAAGTAAACCGGGAGACCAATTAAAAACGCTTTACCAATGGGGTGAGAATGCTTTTGATGGACGATTGCTCTTTGGCAAATTAGAAGATATTTTATCCCGTGCGGCAATACCAGTTATTTATGATGATACGACACCTATTCCTAAATTAGATCTAATTGTGGTGGAAGCAACTCCTAAAACAGACATAGATCCAAAAGGTATTGTCTTTAAAATAAAAAACAATTTTAATACTAATTTTACATTTTCCGAAAATGATTTTGATTTAAGATTTAAAGTTGATTTTAGTCCGCCTGTCAATACTGAGTTGCTTATTCAGCCAAATGGGAATTTGTCCTTTACACCTCCCGATGCAACTCCACTTTTGGGTAAAGTATTGTTTGATCTTATAGTTAGAAAAAAAACAAATCCAGCGCCATATATCATACTAGGTAAAACGGGTGGTAGTCGTCTTGAAGTCTTAGAATTCACTTTAAAGTCAGGTGCAGATTTAGTTTGGCAATCAAACAGTACCAGAGGAAGTTTTTTTATTGAAGGCGCAATTTCCGGTGGAAAAATTTTGATAGATACATCGAGTGGTGATGGTTTTTTACAAAAACTACTTCCCTTAAATGGGTTTGAGTCAAACTTTGATATTGGTTTTGGATTTTCGAGTGAAAACGGTATATATTTTAATGGAAGTGGTGCTTTAGAAATCCGTTTACCTGTTCATATAGATATTGGACCAATTGAAATAAATGGACTTACCTTTGCAGTGAAATTTAAAGACGGAGTTATACCTGTTGAATTAGGAGCAGATATAAAAGCCGAATTAGGACCTTTGGTTGTCGTTGTCGAAAATATTGGATTAAGAGCTTCTTTCTCTTTTCCTTCTAATAATAGAGGTAACCTTCAACCACTTCAGATGGATATAGGTTTCAAGCCCCCCAACGGTCTCGGGCTCTCCATCAATGCCGGAGCTGTTGTCGGAGGCGGTTATCTCTTTTTCGATTTTGAAAAAGAAGAATATGCCGGTGTTCTGGAGCTGACTATTGCAGGTTTTATTTCTGCCAAAGCAATAGGTCTTATTACAACAAAAATGCCTGATGGCAGTAAAGGTTTCTCTATGCTTATTATCATCACGGCAGAGTTCATGCCTCCTTTTCAGCTGAGTTTTGGTTTTACTTTGGTTGGTGTTGGCGGTTTGCTTGGATTGAACAGAACGGTCTTACTTGATCCGTTAAGAGAAGGTGTTAGAACTGGCGCTGTCAACAGTATAATGTTTCCTCAAAATGTAATTGCAAATGCTCCCCGTATCATCAGCGATCTGAAATCAATTTTCCCGCCTTACGAAGGTAAATTTCTCATCGGACCAATGGCAAAGATCGGGTGGGGAACACCAACACTCATCAGTCTTTCTCTTGGATTAATAATTGAAATTCCCGGTAACTTGGCAATTCTCGGTGTTTTAAAAATAGCTCTGCCCGAAGAAAGAATTGCAGTCATTCAAATTCAGGTTTTGTTTGTCGGAACAATTGATTTCGACAAAAAGATGATTACTTTCGATGCAAGCTTATATGAATCACGAATCCTGATAATGACACTCGAAGGAGATATGGCTGTCCGGTTGAAATGGGGAGACGGTCCGGATTTTATTCTAACTGTCGGAGGATTTCATCCTTCTTATACTCCCCCGCCGTTAAGTCTTCCATCTTTAAGACGTCTTGCAATAAATATACTTGATATCGAAATAGCAAGAATCAGAGTAGAATGTTACCAGGCTGTTACATCAAATACTGTCCAGTTTGGTTGTCATTGTGATATGTATTTTGGATTCAGCGCAATCTCAATATCAGGACATATTGGTTTCGACGCATTATTTCAATTCTCTCCTTTTCATTTTATTATTCAGGTATCCGGTTCTATTTCATTGAAAATTTTTGGGATGGGTGTTTTCAGTATTTCACTACGTTTCTCATTGGAAGGTCCTACCCCATGGAGAGCAAATGGCACAGGATCTATTTCATTTTTCTTTTTCGACGTTTCGGCAGACTTTGATATGACATGGGGTGATTCAAAAAATACTTCTTTGCCGGATATTGAAATCCTTCCGAGATTTATTGAGGAGATTTCAAAAAGAGAACAATGGAGCACAGTACTTTCATCAAATAAAAATTTATTAGTTTCGCTTCGCAAAATAGAGGAGACCTCACAAACATTGGTTTTACATCCGGCAGGTTCTTTAGTTGTACAGCAAAAACTGCTGCCGCTAACGGTTCAATTCGATAAAATCGGCAATCAAAAAACAAGTGATGTAAAAAAAGTTTCCATTGCAAGTGCCGCAAGCGCGGGTGTGCCGTTAACAATCAGCAATGTAGATGAAAATTTTGCGAGAGCACAATATCAAAATCTTAGTGATGCAGAAAAATTATCGAAGCCATCATTTGAAAAGATGCCTGGCGGAGTAACCATTTCTATGGGTTCGAATAGTATTAAAAACGGAAAAATGGTTAGAAGAAATATAGAATATGAAACTACTATTATTGACAAAGAACCCAAGAAGCCATTTAAGTTTGGAAAATTTTATCTTGAATCGGCGGTTTTGTCAATTCATTCTCTTAATGGAAACAGTGCATCCAAATCCGTTTTATCTAAAAACTATAAGGAAAAATTACAGCCGTTCAGTGATAAAATGACAATGACTGAAGAAGGATACTCGGTTGCCTTTACATCAAATAACAAGACCTTTAATGAATCATCAAAATTCAGCAGTGAAGCAATGGCACAGGATTGTATGAAGGAGCAAGTCAATCTAAATCCATCACTTAAAAAAGAAATTCACATAGTTCAAAATTTTGAATTGAATTAATTTTATGAGCGATATATTAGCTACATATACATTTTTGCCATGGTTAAGACAGGGCATTGCAAATAATATTATCCAAGGAGATAATGATCCTGCCGTAATATTACGTGCATCGATTCCCATAGATATCTCGGTTGCTTCCGTCAAAACAGATGGAAGTAATGCACCGAATCAGGAAGTTCACCAGTCTATAAAACTTTACGGTCCCGGTGATATTATCGGAGTTGACCCGAGAGTAATAATAAAAATGGAGCCGAGAAACTGGATCACTAATTTTGAACCGAATTACCTAGCTTTCATTGAATTTTATGAAGAAGATTTTCCATGGAGATATACACCGGCAAGGCATAATACAGATCGGCTCAGACCCTGGCTCACACTTGTTGTTCTAAAAGAAGATGAATTTGAAGATGGAGCGAATATTAAAGATAAGCCGCTGCCATTTTTCAAAATGAAAAGCGGTAAAAAAGCCAATGAACTTTTTCCCAAATCTTCTGAGCTTTGGGCATGGGCTCACGTGCATGTTAACTCGGATTTGTCAAAAGGTGCATTGCCAAATACTGCCAATGCTGATGCTGTCACAGCTGAAATAACAAATATTATAAATCAAAATCCTGATCATGCTTATTCAAGAATTATTTGTCCGAGAAAATTAGAGGAAAATACGGGCTATCATGCTTTTCTTATTCCAACTTTTGAAAGCGGACGACTTTCCGGTCTTGGTTTGGATTTACCAAATAATTTAGTTGCTACAAAATGTGGATGGGATACTGAATATAATATTGAATTTCCATATTATCATCGCTGGTATTTCCGAACAGGAAATGTCGGCGATTTTGAATATCTCGTAAATTTACTGAAACCAAAACCTGCTGATAAAAAGATAGGTGTTCGTGATATGGATGTATTACATCCGGGTTCTAATCTTCCTAAAATAGACTCTCCTGCAGACTTAAATGGTATTTTGAAATTAGGCGGTGCATTGAGAGTTCCTCTGAATACAATGAAACCCGATGACAAGGCAGAAGTCTTAAAATATGATCAGTGGGATGAAGATCCTTATCCACATCCGTTCGAAATTGCAATGGCACAAAGAATTAATCTTGCCGATGATTATACGGATCCTGCAAAAGATGTAGAAATTGTAAACCATGATGCAAATATAATTTTGGTAGATGGTTCGGATGATCCGGATCCTGTCATTACCTCTCCATTATATGGCCGCTGGCATGCTTTGACTCAGAGATTATTAAAAAGTAAAACAGGTAGCGATCTTCCGAATAATAAAAACTGGATTCATGAGTTAAACCTCGATCCGAGATTCAGAGTGCCTTCCGGTTTCGGAACAAAGGTCGTGCAAAAAAGCCAGGAAGAATATATGCAGGCAGCATGGGAACAGGTTGGTAACATTATTGAAGCAAATAATAAAATCCGGCTGGCGCAAATGGCTAAAGAGGTTTCATTTAGATTTTACACTAAACATCTTTTGCCATTAAATATTGAAAGAGCTTTTATATTTACTGCTCCAGTACAAAAAAGAATTGTATATAAGGAATTGACTGTGTTTAAACAGGTTCAGGAAAGCATTGTCCCATTGGCAGTTACTTCAGGCACATTCAGAAGTATTACAAGACCGCGGGGGAGAATTATGAAGAAGCTTGCATTTACCGAAAATATTAAACCCGATAATCTGATTGAAAGAATAAATGATAAAGAGATTGAAGTTGCTCCTCCAAAAACAGATCCCGAAAGTGTAATTAAATTAACAGATTTAGTTGCAGCGCTTCAGCCGCAAGGTATTCCACCTTTTATTGAAAATGAATTAAAGAAAAATAAATGGTTGATTTCTATTCCTTTAATTATTTTGTTTTTGACACTTATAATCATTTTACTTTTTTTCAGAACCCCTTTAGGATTTGGAATTCTTGGAGTCATGGCTTCAGGACTGATCTGGCTTTTTAATATTTTAAGAAATTGGTCAAGAGATATAGAACTGGGTGATGCACTCAAACAGGAAAATCTGACGCCCGAAGCAATTGACAAGCTGCCGGAAAGTCCTAACTTTGAAATTTCCGAACCCGGGTCAGGATTCACACCAGCTGCCGGAAATTCGGACAGTATCGAAGCAAAGAATTTTAAACTTGCTTTAAAAGATGCATACACTTTTTTACAGATATCTTTTCCCGAACCGGTAAGAAAAAAATTAGAGTTCTCTGACATTACAAAAAAAGTAATTGATTCAATAAACCCGGCTTTCATTATTCCAAAAAGAACCTTCGATATGATTAAAATACCGGGAAGAATTTTAGATAACATGGTTGAAACATTTACTCCGGTGATGGCTTATCCGGAAATTGATGTCCCAATGTTTAAACCACTTGCCGATATGTCTTCAGAATTATTTCTTCCTAACATTAATTTGATAGAACAAAACAGTATTACGCTTCTTGAAAATAATCAGAAATTTATTGAAGCATATATGGTCGGAATCAATCATGAAATGTCTCGCGAGCTATTATGGAGAGAATATCCGACTGACCAGCGCGGAACTTACTTCAGGCAGTTTTGGGATGTTTCGAGTTTTTTGCCGCCTCAGCCCGTTCCCGATAATTTAAAAGAACAGTTGAGAGATATTCCTCCGATTCATAGATGGTATTTAACAAGCTCGGCATCAGAACCAAAAAGAAATGAACTCGGACATCATAATCAAAGAGTCCAAAACAGCGGTGAAGCGAAATTAGTTTTGGTTATCAGAGGCGAACTTCTGAAAAAATATCCGACTGCTGTTGTCTATGCACAGAAAGCCGATTGGGGCAAAAACAGCAGTGAGGTAAGAGATGTAAATGAAGAACGCGTTTTCGTTGAACTGACTGATGCCGAAAAATTAAATCCGCCCCTCGATAAAATAAAAACTCCTTTGTTTGAAGCAAAGATAGAACCTGACATTTATTTCTTCGGATTTGATTTGACTGATGTTGAAGCAAAAGGTAAAGAAAATCCGACTTCAACATCGGATAATCCCGGTTGGTTTTTTGTAATCAAAGAACGTTTCGGTGAGCCAAGATTCGGGCTTGATCTAAATAAGGCAAACAGAATCATAAACTGGAATAATTTATCATGGGAGGATGTAGGAACAGCTGATGGTAAATATATCGAACTTAACAGGAGCATATCTTTTATAGCATATGATGAAGATATTGACCAGGAAAACAGAGATACAAAGGAAGATACACAAGCTCAATGGAATCCGGATACAGATTCAGCAGAACTTGCTTACATACTTTACCAGGTGCCCGTATTAGTTGGCGTTCATGCATCAAGAATGCTTGCATCAGCTTAGTGAAATAAAATAATAAACTATGAGCGACTTTAAAAAAATACAGCAGGAATTAAATACGAGCAGAAATCAAAAAGCAGACGAAAACATTGCTTTGCTTATTGCAAAGGAGCAGTTACTCAAGCTCGAAGCAAAAGAAAAAGAATTGAAACGTACTTCTTCAAAAGAAGAATTAGAAAGATCTTTACAAAAAATTAAAGAAGAAAAAGAAAGGTTCAATGAATTAATAAATCAAAATCTTAAAAAAAAGAAATTTTTAAATGATAAGATCAGCGGTTTCATTAAAGAGTTCGGTCAAATTGAAGATCCATCTAAAAGTATTGAAAATCTTGAGGACTCATATCCATTCCTTCTTTTTCCATTGAGACTTGAGACAAGATTCAAATCTACAGGTAATCAGAAACAATTATGGCTAAGAGTATACCCTGATGATTGCCAGGTAAATATAAAACAGGAATTGCTCACAGAATCGGAATTGACAAATGCAAAAAATTTTTGGATTGAAATGTGGAAAGCAGGGAGCATTGAAGAACTGGAACGTGGTGCATGGAGAAGCCTGGTGAATAGTCATGGCTCAGGCAGGGCTTCATGGATAATTGAAAGATATGAACCTGCGAATACCAAACCGGTCAAGGTAAATAAAAATGATATTGTCTTAACCTTAATCTCTAATCCCGATTTGTTATTAACTGCCGCAGAAGAAACTGCTGCTAATGTATACTGGATAGACATCCTGAAAGGAAAGGGTAACAGCCAAAAAGAAACCGATGCATTCACAATACTGATAAATGCCACTAGCAATGGCAGAGCAGCTGAAATCAAAGAAAAATATATACCTGTAAATTTATCAGATGAAATAGCAGCCGGAGCCGGCAGAGGAGATGCGGTTATACAAATAGCAAAGCTTGATTTACCAAAGGATGACACTATTAATACTTCTTCTACTTCATGGACACAGGCGCCAAAAGCAACAGCTTTACCGGACAGGTTTGCAGCAATTTGTTATTCCGGCAATAGCAAAAAAACAACTTTTTTTGGAAATCCGGTAGTAGATAATTTGACTGTCGGACCGGATCCATCTTTGCCGAAGAATGAACAAATAAAATCAGAAGACGGCGAATTAAAAGTCAATGAAGAATTAAGATGGATGGTTGATTTCGAAAAAGCTATTGAAGTCGGAATGGGTGTCAAAATAAATCTTACGGCTCAGGAAGCAATATCCGGTTTTGATAAAATGTTTGTGTTAGGATTGAGATTGTCTTCTGATGAAAATTCAGGAAAAGAAATTGTTGAAAAACTTTTTACCGATCATTTTCTGAGTAACAACGGGATGGGGCTCATTCGTCAGGGAACGCCGACAAATAATACGGAGGATGAAGATTCGGGATATTCATGGCTTGATAACCCGGATGAAAGTTATGACCGTATATTTAAGAAATCGGAAGAGATTGAAGAAAAAATTGAATATGCCGAAAAGTCTGACGGGCAGAAACTTGCAGAATATTTAGGACTGGATAACAATATTTTTAATGAAATGCCAAATGCAAATGGAAAAGATCAGATAGAATCAATTGCAATGAACAAAGCATTATTCCCCGCAACACTCGGGTATTTTATGGAAGAAATGATGACTCCGGTTTTCAGTGATAATGATATTGAAGATACAAAATCTTTCTTTTCAAATTTTGTTTCCGGGAGAGGTCCTATACCTGCAATAAGAATCGGGAAGCAGCCTTATGGGATATTGCCTGTATCTGCATTTTCCGGACTGCGGTTTTATGAGTCGGATAATTTTATACACTTGGTTTCCGTCGGAAATAGCCGGACCCGATTTTTAACAAGGCTGCATAATTTGATTTCAAAAATCGATTTGACCTGGAATAATTTACTTCCGAATGTCTCGTTTGTAGGCAAGGATGGAGTTGATCCTCATCAGATTTTACTCGATGTAATAGGACTGCATGCTAACTCAGTTGAGTTTCATCAGCGGTATGCACAAAGTCTTTTGCAAATATACAATCAAATAGTTTTGCAATTCAGATCTTGGAGAGGAGAAACTGTTTATAAAACAATTACTGAAAGAGGCAAAATAATTTTACAGCAATTAGGTTATGATATCGGAGATGAAAAAATTCCAATTCTTGAAAAATTCTTTTTATCCAAGCCAAATTTATTGAGCGGACCATTGGTAGATGACGTTCCTTCTTCCGAAATAAAAAGCATACGGGAGTATACAACTGAACATAAAAATTATATCGAATGGTTAGCTTCATCTGATCCTGAAAAAATCAGAATAATGGACTTCGGGGGAAACCCGGCACCTTCGGCATTATTGTTTCTGTTGTTAAGACATTCGCTGATGCAGTCGCAATCCGGCGCCGGCGTCAAAACATTATTAGCACATGGAGTTATAACTGATAAAAAAATATTTCATGACCCCGAATTTATTAATGTTCAGCAAAATGGTAATGGCAAAAGCAAATTTGAACATCTTTATTCGGCTCAACCAAAAATTACAGGTTCCGATAAAACTTTGCTTATTGATCATTTGTATAATCCGGCTGTCTTAAAAGGTTCAGACGATGCAAAAAATCTCAGAGAAACAATTGAGGCTTTAAAACTATTGGAAAAAACTCCAACTGCCAGGCTCGAAAGACTTTTGGTTGAACACTTTGATTGTTGTAATTACAGAATTGATGCATGGAAAACCGGTTTAATAAACTATAAGCTGATTGAACAGCGTGAAATAAAAAAAGAAGAAGGTAAGCCATCGAAAGGTTTATACATTGGAGCTTACGGCTGGCTTCATGATGTAAAACCGGAAAATAAAATTCTTTCGGATGTTAACCTTAGTGATGAATTGAAAAAAATTTTCATCAAAGCCGGAGAAGTATCACCTCAAACAGATGATAAAAACCTGGGATACATTCATGCACCTTCTCTTAACCAGGCAGCGACAGCAGCTATTCTCAGAAATGCTTATGAAAGTCATAAAAGTTCTGTAATTCCAAATCCGTATTCGATAAGTTTATCTTCCGATCGTGTTCGCGTTGCTAATAATTTTCTTGAAGGTATCAGGAATGGTCAGAGTCTTTCGGCATTGTTAGGTTACCGGTTTCAACGGGGCTTGCATGATAAGTACAGTCTTGACAAAGGTGAAGTAGATAAATTTATTTTCCCATTAAGAAAAAAATTTCCTCTTGTTGCCGATAATTTAGTTGATACAAAAACAGGCAGCGGAGAAAGCATAGAAACCATTGAAGCAAGAAATGTTATAGATGGTTTGAAATTAATAAATCATGTTCACACTACCGGTAATAATTCTTATCCCTTTGGATTTACAGTTGGGACAAACCCGGAAGATTTACCGGTTGCATCTGCTAAAGAAAAGAAAGCTATAGATGAAGAAGTTGACAGTATTTTGAATGTTCATGACGCTATATCCGATATGGTAATTTCCGAAGAAGTGTACCAAGTCGTGCAGGGAAATTTTGAAAGAGCTGCCGGTAACGCAGATGCATTCAGCAAAGGAAGCTATCCTCCCGAAATCGAAGTTGTAAATACTCCAAGAACGGGAATAACAATAACACAAAGAGTTGCTGTTCACTTTGATACTTCTGCCGATGCAGTAAACTCGCCTCTTGCAGGAATCCCGATGACTATAAGAGCCAAAGCCGAAGCATCCGTAAACAAATGGTTGTCAAGAATATTACCGGTTCCGGATAAAGTTCTTTGTAAAATTATTTATACCAACCCTTTGATTGCAGATAAAGAAGAAATTATTTCTCAAAAGGATTTAGGCTTGCAGCCGGTTGATTTACTATACCTGCTGAATATGGACGCAGAGCAGGCAATGACAGCGTTAGATGACCGTATCACAAATTATGTCCGTTATGAATTATCCAAACATTCAAAAACAAGTTTGAAAATAGATTATACTGCACCGATCGATAATGCAGATAAAACTAAAATTTCATTTTTTGAAATTGCAGCATTACTTAAGAGTTTAAGAAAGATTTTAATCGAGCCGAGATTTTTAAATCCGTCAGACTTAATCCTGCCGGCAAGCTCGGCAACAACAAAATCAGAGTTTGATATTAATAATCTTAAACAAAGAATAAATGAAATTAAAATTAATTACGAAGATTTTGTAATTTCTTTAGAAAACATATCTGATAACACCGTGAGTATTTCAGCATTGACAAATATATTAAAATCCGAATTAGATGCATTAACTACAGATACAAATCAAATTGATTCGCTTATAACTCAGTATGTATCCGATTTAAAAGATTCCGTACCGGATCCCTCTATAGTCAATGCAAGGACAGCGGAATTTAGAAACAAGATATCGGTTTTTATTTCGGATGTGACGGTGTTGGATAATCTGGAAATAATGTTTAATGATTCTCTTAACGATTTCGTAAATGATTTTCCAAACTTTGATGATTTTATTGAAACGGTTACAAAAAAATTTACTGATATCAATTTAATAATAAATTCACAAACTGGTATCGGTTTTATGTATGACGGATTAGCGGGGATTTATGAAAGTATTATGACAAAGCTAAATAAAGTTATTGAGAGATGGGAAAAAAAGATTTTGGAATATAATGAAATTATTTTTTTGTATAACGCAGCAGCTACCGATGAAGAAAGATTTGAACATCTCCGCAAAGCTGAAATTACAATTTCTTCTAATCCTACTTT
Organism: Bacteroidota bacterium; assembly: GCA_030855105.1. GTDB lineage: Bacteria > Bacteroidota > Ignavibacteria > Tepidaquicellales > Tepidaquicellaceae > JAGPCH01. The sequence continues at coordinate 16,564 of JALYRX010000008.1, forward strand.
TCCTTTGCCAATCAATCATGCTGATTATAAAACAAATATCATTGATGTCAAAAGAGCAGATTTTGACAATGCCTTAAATAATTTAAAAGATTTAAAAACTTCAGATAAGGAAACCCTGATCGAATTTTTTACGGTTGCCGAACCTGTTATTCAAAATATTAAAAATCATGATGTAATTTACTTTGACCCGGATTCGGAAAGTAACAAAATTAAAAAAGAAAAGAACAAGGTTATTTTATTGAGAGAAGATATTGTTACAGCAGTTGAAAATATAAAAAATGAACTAAATAAAAGAATTGATGAAGCAGCGGCGTTAATTGTCATTTCCGATGATATGTCCTCAGGGATTGAGAAGGTAAATCAGATTATTTTGGCCGCAAAAAAATTGATGAGTGAAGACGCTTTGATCTTACCGCATTTTAAATTCGATGATAAGCAGGGTATTGAATTTGAAAAAGCTTTTGGGAACAGTGATTCAATATTAGAGCATTCAAAAAATTCAGGTGGTAAAGTATTTCCTGTTGAAGACTGGTTGTTTGGAACTGCCCGTGTAAGGGATAAATTAGCTCAATGGGAAAATATTAATTTTCTAATTGAAGGTTTTAAAAAAAATACTTCAATTGAATTAACTCCCATGCAATTTCCGTTTTTGGAAACAACAGCGACATTCAAAGACCGCTGGCTGGCATTGAAGTTCAGGGATAACCTTGAAGATTATATAATAAATACCGATAAACTTTTATATACTGCTCATTTTGCAGAATCATTTGATATTTCGAAAACTCAATGCGGTATATTAATTGATGACTGGACAGAATTAATCCCGGATAATGAAGAAACAACAGGAATAACTTTTCATTATGACCAGCCAAACAGTGAACCGCCGCAGGTAATGCTGTTAGTAACTCCCCCTGTATTTTCCGGACATTGGAAATGGAACAATATTATTGATGCACTCGAGGAGACTTTTGAAATGATCAAAAAAAGGGCAGTAGAACCGACTCATATTGAAAAAACAGGTTATGCCCAGTTTCTTCCTACTACAATGATGGCAGTAACACTTTATTTGATTACTATGGCTACAAATCTTGCAATGAACAATTCGATTTATAATAAAATTGATTAAATCCAATTCAAATGAAAGACGCATATAAAGTTTTAAATATCAAGCAGGCAATTTCAAGTAAATTACTTCCGACCGTTGTGATGTGGAACCGGCTTGAAGGAAGACCGCGCACTCATAATTTTGACAAAGCGCTGAAAGCAGAAGTGAGAGATGCTTTATGGATGCTGACAAAACAGTGGCAGATGGGTGAACTAAAAGGTGATGATGCCGGCTCTCCGGTTTTTTCAAAAGTTCATATTTCAACAACAAAGCTAAACAAATATAAAGCACACAATCAGGAAACACAAAAGTATGAAAGCCATGTCCCTCTTGAAGTAAAGGCAGAACAGAAAATGATTCCTTTTATCCGAGATAATAAAGAATTAAGTATTGACATCAGACTTCAGATGGGTCTTTACTGGCTTAAGCTATTGAAAAAAAACGGACTCGATACATATATAGATGATTTTATCAGAGAGTATACTTTTACCCTCCCTATTAAAGATAAGACTACAGACTATATTTATTCACACAAAGAAGTATGGCAGCAATATTCGGCAATCAGCGGAAGATGTATAGACGGTTATAAACTTTACAAATTTCTTAAAGAAAATAAAGTTGCTGATAACCCTAACTTAGGAATTGCTCCGGGTGATGTGGTTGCAGTAAATATTTTAGGTGAACAGTTTGTAGATTGGTTTGAAACACTTTATTATCAACCGGTAGAAGAGGAGAACAATGCATGGATCCCTGATAAACTGGAATATCAGTTTGCTTGTTCGGCTCCACTTGATTCAATTGATACAAACGAAAAAACTTTAACGGCAGAGGAATATTATAACGGGCATTTGGATTGGTATGCATTTGATATTTCAAAGAAAACAGTACTGGGAGATGTTACAGATCCGGAAGTTAATAAAAATAAATTCACACAGACTTTTATTCCCTCTCATGTTGAATTTGAAGGGATGCCGAATTTAAGATGGTGGAAATTTGAAGACAGCAAGACAAATTTGGGGGGTATAAAACCTTCAACAAGTGATTTATCGAAATTGCTGTTAATGGAATTCGGACTTGTCTTTGCTAATGACTGGTTTATGATTCCGTTTGCATTGCCAATCGGTTCATTAGCCCACATAGAAGGTTTAATGATCACAAATAATTTTGGTGAAAGATTTTGGATAGAATCTGCTGGGAAGGGTTCAGCGGCTGATTGGAAAAAATGGAATATGTTTAATTTGAATGTTGTAAGCGACAACGGTATATCCAAAGATACCGGCATTTTTCTTGCGCCATCGGCAGCTAAAGTTCATGAAGGAAAACCGATTGAAGAAATTTGCATGATACGTGATGAAATTGCGAATATGGTATGGGGAGTTGAAACTACTATTCCTTTGCCCAATGGTTTTGGAAGAAGGGGAAATGAAACAGGGCTGGAGGTAAGACAGTTTCATGAAAGACTTATTAACAACGGATTGTTTGTTGAACCACCGCCGTATAAGGCAAAGGTGAGTTATTTAGCTATGACTTCGGTTCCCGAAAATTGGATACCCTTTATGCCGGTTCATAAAAAAAATGATAACCGTGAAATACAGCTTCAAAGATCTTCAATGCTCAGAATTATTGAGGGCGATCCTGCGGCACCATTAAAGATAAAACCTCAGACGAGTTTATTGAGATTTGGTTTGGATACTAATCCGAAAGAACCTTATTTTCTTTTTGAGGAAGAAGTTCCACGCGCCGGAGTTTCAGTCAATCAGGCATTTCAGCGTACAAGATGGACAAACGGAGAAGTATTTGTCTGGCTTGGTATTCATAAAAAAACGGGAAGAGGTGAAGGCAGCAGCGGACTGGTATTTGATCAGATTGTAAATGTAGAACCAGAGGAGTAATTTGGTACAAGTATGCTAAAGAGCTGCTTTATTCAAAAAATATAAATAATGTAATAAAATGTTAAAACTATTTATGTTTATAGTTATTAAAGAAAATTATAATATTAATATTTATTGGAATATTCTTTTGTATCACCATGTGCAATGAAAATAGAACCGCAATGATTTATTCAAAGATTACGAATTAAAAATAAATTACCTTACATTGTCACGTTTAATACATTCGATGTAATGTCTGATTCATGCCGATGTCATTTTTAATATGCCTAGTTTCATGCACGATACATACAATGTCACACCCAATACATTCAATATTATGACTAATCCTTACGAGGTTATGTACTATAAATACGGTGTTAAATTCAATTCCTTCGATGTCGTTTTTTTATTTTACAGTGAAAGATTCAATCCGGGTCGTGCAAAATTTGTTTAACTAAACAAATTTTTTTAATTCATCGAAGAAGTTATCCTTTCAATCAGCATTCTTACATCTGCATTTTCTATTTTGTTTGTGAGACCTTTCAAGTTAAACAATGCTTTTGAAATTTTTTTCAATACTTCCTTGTCGTTTCTTTTTTCATGTAAATACGAATAACTTCCGAGCACCTGAAGCAGTCTTAAAAAAACAAAATAGTAGAAATAATATTTGAATTCCTTTTCATCATAAACTACAAATTTGTTTAGCTCTTCGATATAATAATTCAATAAAGAATTTCTTTCCTTGTCATTAAGATTTATGCTGCCGGAATAAAGAAATGAAGCCACATCATACTGCAAAGGTCCTTTCCTGCCGGACTGGTAATCTATATAATAGAGCCGTTCGTTTTTTAGCATTATATTCCTCGGCTGAAAATCGCGGTAAAGGAAAAAATCACACGGGACTTTTGACATGACCCGGCTTGATGTGTCTAAAATAGAGCTGATCGTATTTTTATCCAATTTCTCCCCCAGGAAAATTTTAATAAAGTAATCATTAAATTTTCTTATGTCGGATTCTATTACTTCATAATTAAATTCTTTTGTCTGATAACAATAACTGTAATCAATCTTATCTTTTGCTTCAACCTGGAACCTAATGAGATCCGATAAAGCCTGTTTATAATAATCTGATAAATTTATTTCTCCTGCTGCACACATTCTTTTAAAAAGAGTCTCGTCTCCCAGGTCTTCTTCGATATAAAACAGGTTGTCTTCAGATACATTGATTATTACCGGAACATTAAAACCTAATTCAATAAATGTGTAGCTAAAATTTATGAAAGCTAAATTTTCTTTTTCATTTTCATTATAAATGCCGGTTAAAGATTTTCCATCAACAAACAAACGGTAGATTTTCCGATCGGATGCATCGGCTACGAGCTCTTTTATTCCATCGAGATTCTTACCGAATTTTTTAAAAACTAATTCCTGAAATGAATTTAATATGATCTCTCTTTTGTAGGACAAGCAGATTATAAGATAAAAAATGTTTTAAAGTTAATCGGTTAAGCTTTTCATAAGACTTCATTGAAAACAGACTGCCTTAAAATTAATAAAAAATTTCCTCCAAAGTAACTAAGGCAAAAAGATTATGTTTCTTATTTTTTTTACTGTAAAAATAAAATATTTCTAATAATTTTTAACTAAGTCCTAAGCACATTTCCAAGGCTTCTTCAATTTCAGGATACTTAAACTTAAAACCTGCTTCGATTGCTTTTGCCGGATAAACTTTTTGTCCGGACAGTAAATTCTCTGCGAACTCTCCTACGGCAATTTTTAAAGCAAATCCCGGCACATGAAACACAGCAGGTCTTTTTAAAATCTTTCCTATACTTTTAGCTAAGGTATCGTTGGTTACAGGATTTGGAGAAGTTCCATTCACAGGTCCGGACAGGTTGTCATTCTCCAGCGCAAAAATATAAAGCTTTACCATATCATCAATATGAATCCAGGAAAACCATTGCCTGCCGGATCCCTGATGACCGCCGATAAAGAACTTGAAAGGTGTGATCATTTTTTTTAAAGCACCGTCATCTTTAGCAAGTACAATTCCCGATCTCATTGTTACAACACGGACGCCATAATTATTTACTTTTAATGCTGCTGCTTCCCAATCTATACAAAGCTTTGCGAGGAAATCATTTCCAAGACCGGAATCTTCGCTTAAAGTTTCGTCTCCTCTGAATCCGTAAATACCGACAGCAGAAGCATTAATCAGACACTCCGGTTTTTTATCGCACATCCTGACAGCGTTTACTATAAGTGTTGTAGTTTCAACTCTGCTGTCATAAATTTCTTTTTTAAATTTTTCTGTCCATCTCTTATCGCCGACATTAGCTCCGGACAAATTAATAATGACATCTACATCTTCAATAATTTCAGAAAGTTTTTCGGGATTATTAAACTCTGACCAATTAAAGGTCTCAATATCAGGCTGTTCCTGAAAAAGTTTTTTGGCATTATCCTTGTTTGTCGAAATTATTTTAATGTCAGCACCTTTCCCGTAAAGATCATTTACAATTTGTCTTCCGATCAAACCCGTCGCACCTGTAATTAAAATTTTTTTATTCATAAATTTATGAATAATTTAGAATTATATATTACTTTTTGAAATAAACTTATAATTACCTACGAAGCAGCTCCAACTTTTGAAATCTGTCGAAAGTCAATTGTAATTCAAAGCATAGATTTACGATTTCGGAAGTTTAGGAAATGAAATATCTGTCTTATTCAAATTTGGAAAATGCGGATTAAACTTTTTACAATAAAATTGCATAATTTGTTAAAAAAATGTTTAAAGATTTAATTTTACTTTAAAAAATACGGAACTTTATCCTTCAAACAAAGTATGAGAATTTGTATTTTTAAATGAACCTAAAAAATAAATAGAAAGGTATTAATTATGAAACAAAATCTCAGAACTAAATCAATAAAATCTATTTTAGTATTAACCTTAATTATTTTTTCATTTTCTTTTTTTACAGCATGTAATGAAGACCAAAATCCGATCACTCCTCCCCCAGAAACTACTGCTTTGTCTATTACTCATGCTTCCCCGGATGCTCCTAATTTAGACATATCAGTAGCAAATATTTCACGTGCACAAAATTTTTCATATTTGCGTACTTTACCTTACATTGATCTGGTACCTGGTCTTAACAGAATAGTAATTAGTACAACAAACATATCTACAGTGCTAATAGATACAACTGTGTTCTTACAGCAGGATTTATTTTATTCTATATTTGCAATAGATTCATTTGCAAATATCAGGCCGTTAGTTTTAACCGATGATCTGGGGTTACCGGGTTCTACTAATTCAAATATCAGGTTCATTAATCTCACACCCAACTTGAACTTACAACCTGTTGACATCCAGGCACAGGGTAAAGCAATTCCATGGTTTCCTTTTTATGCTTTTCCACAGGCAGCAGCTTACAGACCTGTAACTGCAGGAACTTATACTATAGATATGAACCTTGCAGGTTCTTCGACAACTATTTTTACTTTAGCTGATGTAGCTTTAATACAGGGAAATATTTATACACTGATTTCGACTGGATTTGACGGAGCTTCGGGTCCTCAGGCTCTTGGTCTTACATTAATACAAAACTATCCGTTTTAAACAATGAATAAATAAATTTATGTAAATCAAAGTCCGCTTTACGGCGGACTTTTTTATTTATAATAAATTTTTTCCAGGAATAGTCCTGAAGGAGGTGCTGTATATTGTGCAGGCTCATTGGAATTTTTATCTAAAAAATATTTTATTTTATCCGGCTTGAGATTTTTTCTCCCAACTTCAGCAAGTGTCCCTATAACTCTTCGCACCATCTTCCATAAAAAATGTGACGCCTTTATTCTTAAATAAATTATATCATCATCATCTGTTACATCAATTGACTCAACTAAAACTTTAGTAGAATTGTTATCTTCATCCGGCTCGGAGAAAGAACGAAAGTCATTCATTCCGATAAGTAGTTTGCACGAATCTTTCATAGCTTCGATATCAAGCTCATCTTTTATCCACCACACATATTTTTTCTCAAATGCTGTTCTCCGTTTTGAAATTCTATATAAATATTGCCTCGATAATGCAGAATGCCTCGCATGAAAATTTTTGTCTGCTTTCTCAATGTTTAAGATATTGATATCCGAAGGAAGCTCATCATTAATTTTCATTTTCAAAATATGAGGCGCAAGCATTGTGCTGCATTCCAGATGTGCAACTTGCTCTATAGCATGAACACCGCTGTCAGTTCTGCCGGAACCTTGCAAATCAATAAACTTGTTTTCACCTTTTGTTTTTTTAAATGCGGATTCTAATGATTTGATTAATGTTCCCTGAACTGTTTTCGCATTAATTTGTTTCTGCCAGCCCGAATAATTTGTCCCGTCATATTCAATGAATAATTTAAACCTCATTCTTTTTCAACTTTCTGCTTTTAATATATTCATCTACACTATACCTTCCAGGTCCGATCAAAAACATCGATATAAATAATATGACTAGCAAAAACGGATATTCAATTTTTGCCCACGGATCAAGTCTGCTAAAGTGAAATCCAGCTGCTACTATCATATTAAAAGCCAATAATAATGCTGCAGGTCTGTAAAATAATCCTATTATTAAAAACATCGGAACAAAAAATTCTGTGAATGCAGCCATAAAGCCCCAGAATGTCGGCAGGAATGTTATACCGAAAATTGACATTGATCCTCCTAACTGTGTCCACATTTCCGGTCCCGCAGTTATTTTACCAATACCATGAACAATTATAAAAATTAACCCTACACTAATTCTTAAAAATAATATTCCTATATCTCTGAGTTTGTTTGATGAATTGTCCATTACATTATTGTTTTATATTTTGAAAAAATTCTTCAATAGCAATATTAAACTCTTCAGGTTTTTCCATATTACTTAAGTGCCCTGCATCTTCTATGACTTTAAATGTTGAATTTTTTATTTTTTCCTTTAAATAGAAAGAATGAACCGGGGGTGTCAGAACATCTTTCTTACCGACAATTATTAGTGTCGGAATGTTTATTTCCTTAACCTGATAAAAGGTAGTTGTTCTCGTAGCTATTGCAATTAAGTTGGCACATAATCCCTTTACATCCATCCAGGTCATAATCAATCCAACAAAGCTTTTTATTTTTTCATTTTTATAGCTTTCTTCGCTCAATAGCTTTGTCAGAAACTCATCAAGAAACTCATCTTTCTTTGCGGATTTTAATTTGATGATACTATTTGAACGGTTAATAAGACTTTCATTACTTTCTCCTTCGGCTTTTGTATCGGCAAGAATAATCGAAGTAAATCTTTCAGGCTCTCTGACAACCGCACGAAGAATAATGTATCCACCCATCGAAAGCCCGCATACATTGACTTTCCCAAGCTTCAGGTGATCAATAATATCAAAAAGATCATTCACTAATTCTTCCATTGTGAAAATATCATAGTCGAGCTCATTGCTGTATCCCAATCCCCTGATATCGTATGTGATTACCCTGAATTTATCTTTAAAATATTCAACCTGACTGTCCCACATTCTGCTGCACAGAGGATATGCATGAATGAAAATTAACGGTACGCCGCTGCCTTCATAATCATTTATACTGATTCCGTTTAGCTTGAAAGTATTCATATTCTAAATTTAGTTTTTGTATTAACTGATATTTACAAAACTAATTTTTTTATAATTAATAATTAATAATTAATAACTGAAGTTACGCAAAATACTATTTTGACATCAATTGACCACCCCCAAACCCCCTCCTTATTAAGGAGGGGGCAGTGGGAGGTGGTTAAATTCGAGATTTTGTGTGTTTATTAAAAAACATTTTTGATTTATTTCTCTTAATCATATAAAATCTATACTTTGCGTAATTTCAGTTAAAAATTTGGATTACTTCTCTTTAAAGATTTTAAAAAATGTTGGTGCTGAAATTATTTGGTTGCATCATGCAAGAATTTTGTAAAATCATAAGACTGCTTAATATTTTCAGTAATTATATCAACAACTTCTTCGCTTAGTATAACTTCCGGCTTATAAGTTTTGCCAACATAAAACTGCTTCATCTTTAAAGACTGAATTAACACAGGGTCACATTTATTGATGTCTAAATTATCAAAACCTCTCGGAAGATTAGATAAAACTTCCCCTTCGACTTTACCATAAGTTTTAACAAAATTTTTTTTAGTTATAAGAGATTTATAGGTCTTAAAATCTTTGCTGATTGCTGACCTTATTTTTTTTAAATAATCACTGTCCATACTGTATTGTCCCGAGGCAAAAATAAATTGCTTCGGATCGAAATGAAAGTAAAATTGCGGAATTTCAGAAGACTTCACTCTTTCAAAAGCGAATGCTGCCGAATATAAGTTTTTATACGGAGCTTTGTTCTTTGAAAATCTTACGTCGCGGTTTATTCTAAAGATTGATTTATAATTGATTACAATATCGGGGTCTATTTTATTTACTTCGACCGCAAGAGTATCAATTAAGCCTCTCATAGGCTGTTTAAGATAATTTTCATATTTATCTCTGTGTTCATCAAACCAGAGCTTATTGTTATTTTTAGGATTAGTGAGTGCTTTTAGAAATTTTAATGCTTCCGGTTGAAATCCAAGAAATGGTTCTTTTATTAATTTGTCAAGCAATTTTAATAAATTAATTTTAATGTTAAATATTGGTGCTATAAGATTTAAAGTGGAAAATTCTTTTAAATTAAAATCATTTAAATATTATGATACCTGCCTGTGATAAATTGCCGAAAGAAATTCAGAGTTACCTTAATATTTTATATTTGACAAATCTGATTTAAGAAATAAATATTTTGCATTCATTTTAAAAATAATTAATCCAATCAAGTTAACCTTAATTCAAGATGAGCTAAATATATTGTTTTCTAAAAATAATTTAATGGAACTTTAAATTCGAAACTGTTTATAATTCCAAAAACAATTCTTGCTTCAATCTAAGTATTAAATTTAACTTTTAAAATTTAAAAAAGTATTTTATAAATAATTAATTTTTATCATGAAAAATCCGATTTTCACATTAAAGATTTTAGTAATAGTGGTACTCACAGTAATAATGCTTCCTTCAATATCATCCGCACAGAGCAGGGGTATCAACTTTTCAATTTCTACAGCCAATCTTTATTTTCCCGGTGATGACATAAAATTAAATCTTTATTCGTATGAATACAATAATAAAAAAGATAAAAGCAGGAAAGCAGAGTTTAATATTTCGGTATTGAGAATAACAGATGTTAATACTTTTTATTCAAAACAAACTTCCCGTTATAATCTGGATGTCTTAAGCAAGGACAGCTTGAACCTACTTCAGCTCACTGAAGAAGTTTATTCCGCCAAAAAATCTTTTCAATCAAAGAATGACTACGGTTATAATTCTTTCAATGAAGTAATATCACTTAACATAAAATCCAAAGGAGCATATCTTGTAAAGGTTACTGCCGGAAATAAAGTAGCATACTGCGGATTTATTATTTCAAATTTGGGATTAATTTCTAAAGCAGGAAATAATTCTATGCTTGCGTTTGTCGTCGACAGGAAATCAGGAGCTCCGGTTTCAGATGCAGAATTAAATTTTTTTCTTGGCTCAAAAAGAATCGGCAGTGGAAAAACTAAAGACGGAGTCTTTTACCAGGCAGTTAATGAGGATGTTAAATCGGGAAATGATGAGAATCTTATTCCAATGATAACCGGGAATTATGATGAAGATATAATAGTGTCAGACTCTTATCTGTATTTCGGATATTCTCAAAATAAATATTACACTTATATATTCACAGAGCAGCCGGTCTACAGAACGAATTCAGAAGTTAATTTTAAAGGTACAATAAGGAAAAATATTTTATCAAAATTAGAACCATTATCGGATAAAGAGTTAACTATAATTATAAAAGATTCTAAAGGTGCCGAAGTTTATAAGGAGGTTACGAAAACAAATAAAATGGGAAGCTTTAGCGGAATGTATAAAATAGATGAAAACGGAGCACTCGGTGATTATATAATTTATGCAAACATAGACGAAAACAATTCTTATAATGCAAGCTTTACGGTGGAGCAGTATAAAAAGCCGGAGTATAAAGTCACGGTAAAAACCGACAGGGGACAATATTTCGGAAAGGATAACATGAAAGCCGAGATCGAAGCTAAATATTTCTTCGGCAGTCCTTTAACCGATGCGGATGTTGAATACAATATTTATAAAGTAAGATATTATAAGCCGTGGTGGATGTTTTCAGAATATTCATGGTGGTATGAAGATTATTATGAAAATCAGGATGACAATCAAAGATTCAGCGGTGCGGAGTTTATTTATTCGGGAACCGGGAAGCTTGATAATGATGGTAAGCTGAAGATCGATTATAATATTAACGAAGAGTTTAAGGAAGATAATAATTATGACGGATGGCACAGACCTTATTATTCGCAGACTGATTATAAATATGTGGTGCAGGCGAAAGTTGTTGATAAGTCACGCAGAGAGATTTCCGGAACAGCGACTGCCTTTGTTACAAGAGGTGGATTTTCTCTGAGTGCTAATGTTGATAAATATATTTACAAGCCTGGTGAGAAAGTTAATATTGAAGTTAACGCATTTGATTTTTCCGATAAACCGGTTGAAACAAATTTCGAAGCTGTTATTTACAGAACCACATGGCAGAGGGATTATTATAAAGAAAATAAGAATTATATAAAAACTTTATCCGGCAGAACTAGAGTTGACGGAAAAGGAATTGTTACTTTTGATATTGGTGATGATGATGCCGAGGGAGCTTATAGTGTTGAAGTAAAAGCGAAAGATCAAAGGAATAATGAAATTACTACCAGTACTTATTTTTATGTCTCGAAGGGAGACATGTGGTGGTATTACAACCAGGCGGGCGGCGTTCAGATAATTCCGGATAAAGACAGCTATAAGCAGGGTGAAGTTTGTCATGCTTTAGTAATAACTACAAATCCCGATGTAAATGTTTTGCTGACAACAAATTCAGATGACATACTTTCTTACAAAGTAGAAAAATTTTCCGGAACCTCGAAGATGGTTGACATTCCAATTACAGAAAAATATACTTCCGGTTTTGAGATTAATGTTAACTATGTTTACAACGGAATATTCTATAACTCAGGCAAATCTGTTCTTGTAATCCCGGAAGAAAAATTCCTTACAGTTATGATAGAGCCTTCCCAATTAATTTATAAACCTAAAGAATCAGGTGAGATTAAAGTAAGAGTTATTGATAAATTCGGAAATCCTGTAAGCAATGCTGAAGTTGCTTTGGGAGTCGTTGATGAAAGCATTTATTCGATAAAAGAAGATAAGACGAAAGACATAAGAAAATTTTTCTACGGACAAAAGGCGGCGGCAGTATCAACAACTTACAATAACAATAATACAAGCAACGGTCAATCTAGATTATTGACTATTTATGAGAAGTTTAGTTTAAAGTCAACAACTGAAAAAGATTTAGCCACTGTCAAAGGACGGCTTTTAAGAAAAAGCGGAGACCCGATTCCAAATGCAATTATAGTGATTGATGAGGATTTCCAGGCAGCTGTAACGGATATTGACGGAAACTTTGAATTCAAATTACCTGAGGGAAGCTATTCAATAAGTGCTTATTACAATGGAATTACAAAAGATGATTTGGTTGAATTGAATTTATATAAAGGTCAGATAAAAACAATAACGCTTTACAATGATCAGGAAATGAATGAACTAACTGCAACAGATCAGTCAGGAAGATCATCAGAATCAGCTACTGATGGTGCCTTAAGGGAGATGGCTCCAAGTTCAGTTCAGGATGAAAAAAAAGTAATGAATAAAAGTAAAGGTGAAGACATACCGAAAAACGGAATTGATAAAGACGATTTAGTTGCCGCTGATGTCCGTTCTGATTTTCGGGATGCAATTTTTTGGTCTCCATATACAACAACAGATGCAAACGGTTATGCAATTGTAAATGTAACGTATCCGGATAATCTTACAACGTGGAGAATTACTTCAAGAGTAATTACCGAAGATACAAAAGTCGGGCAGATGACTTCGACAGTTATTACCAGAAAAGATTTATTGATAAGAATGGAGACGCCAAGATTTTTACAGGAGAATGATGAAGTAACAATTTCCACAATAATTCATAATTATCTTGGAACGGAAAAAAAAACTAAAGTAAAATTTACAGGTGAGAATGTATTGCTTGAAACTTCAAGTAATGAAAAGACATTGACTATTGCACCGAATTCCGATGTAAGAGTTGACTGGAAAGTAAAAGTTATTCAGCCGCTCGGGGAAGCAAAGCTTTATGCAGAAGCATTGACTAATGAAGAATCTGATGCGGTAGAACTTAAGGTCCAGTTGCAGCCTAAAGGTTTGAAAGTTATAGAAAACACTATCGCCGATTTTTCAGATGAATTTAAATCTGAAATTAAATCGGTTTCTATTCCGCAAGGGGCAGACTTAAGAAGTACAGGAATGAATTTAACCGTTGATCCATCTCTTGCTGCTACAATGCTTTCAGCTTTGGATGAACTCATCGGTTATCCGTACGGCTGTGTTGAACAAACGATGAGCAGATTTCTTCCTACAGTTGTTGTAGCAAATGCATTCATTAAACTGAACGCACCTATAAGTAAAGCAACAAAAAAAGATCTTCCGCTAATGGTAAATAAAGGATTGCAAAGATTATACGGCTTCCAGCATTCTGACGGGGGCTGGGGCTGGTGGGAAAATGATCAGTCTAATCCTTTTATGACTGCATATGTTGTTTACGGATTATCGATTGCAAAACAATCTGATTATGAAATTCGTGATGGAGTTTTGAGCAGAGGCATCAAATCAATTAAACAGCATCTAAGTGGTAAAGAGCTTGATGCAACAACAAGAGCTTACATGCTTTACTCGCTTGCAGTAGCTGAAGAGAAGGATGAAGATTTTTTTAAAAAAGAAATTGATAAAATAATTTCATCAGATATGAATGATTATGCGAGAAGTTTGATTGCGCTGACATGGAAATTAATCGGTAATGAAAGTAAAGCGCAGTCAGCTTTATCGTCTCTTGAAAAGAATGTGAAGACCTCGGGTGAAGGCGCTGCTTATTGGGAAGGAAAGCAGTTTCATTATCAATGGCAGAACGATAAAGTTCAAACGACTGCAATGGCATTAAAAGCAATTGTAAATATTAACTCAAAATCGGAATTAAAAGACAAGGTGATCCGCTGGCTGATGCAGCAGAGACAGGGAACCGCATGGAGAAACACGCAGGAGACAGCCATGATAATTTATGCAATGGTAGATTATTTAAAAACATCTAACGAGCTTACTCCGAATTATTCTGTTAAAGTTTTTGTCAACGGTCAAAACGTTTTTGAAAAGCAAATGGTAAGAGATGACGTGTTTAAAAAAGGAGAAATTATTAAGATCAAGAATGAAATTATAAAACAAGGACCAAATGAGATCAGGATTGAAAAGAACGGCACCGGCAAAGTTTATTTTTCATCTAAGTTAAGTTATTATAATTCAAATGATAATATTTCTGCGAATGAAGAAGGATTCAGAATCGAAAGAGAATATTTCAAACTTGAAAAGTATAATGCGTATTCTGAAAATAAAATTACTTACAGGAAAAGTTTTTTCAGCGGGAATGTTAAATCAGGAGATGAAATTCTTGTGAAGCTTAAGGTTCATTCCAAGAGTGAAGACTTCCAATATTTTATGCTCGAAGATCCGCTTCCATCGGGAATTGAAGTTGTAAAAGATGACTGGGCTTATACAATTGATGGCGAGAATAATTACGGCGGATATGATTATTATTACTGGAGATGGTGGTATGCCGATAAGGAAATTCGCGATAACAGAGTTACCTTCTTTGCAACTTATCTCGGCAAAGGTGAATATGAATTTTCTTATATAATGGTTGCCCAGATTCCCGGGGACTATTATGTAAATCCGGCTAAAGGAATGCTGATGTATTACCCTGAGGTGAACGGGAATTCAAAGGATATGAAGTTCAGAATTACCGATTAACCAAATGCTATCTAAATATTATTTGAATCTTTAAATTCAGATTAATTATAATTATAGTAACCTCTTCAAGGCTTATTCTAAAAACAGTTTTAATAAAATTGGAAAACTTTAATCGGGATTACCATTGAATATTAAGTATTATAAATCTTTTCAAAGAGTATCATTGTTCATTGTTAACAATTTCCCAAATCGAGTCTTCAATACTTTTTTGCTTCAATCCCAATGACTGAAGTTTTTCTGTGTTCATTGATACGTCGGCAACTTTATGTAGTTTGGCAACATCATACATTGAAGTCTTTTCGATCAAAGACTTGTCATACTTCCCTATTTCGCATAGCATTTCTCCGAGTTCAACTCTTGATACTCTCTGTCTACCACCGAAATTCACAGTAATGTTATTTATATCAGTTTTGATTAGCAGCGTTAGTAATTTCGCAGCATCAATCAAGGATAGAGGAGTTCTGAACTGGTCATAAAATAATTTTACCGGTTTTTTATTTTTAAAACTATAATACATATTATGAAAATTATTTACAGAATTATTCAATCCAAGACCAAACAATAATGAAGTTCTGAGTATTATATAGTTTTCAAAAATATTTTTTATTTCCTCTTCTGCGTGGACCTTTGTTTCAGCATACAATGAAACAGGATATAGCTTCGAATCTTCTTTATGCATCTGACCGGCATCTCCGTTATAAACAAGATCAGTCGAAGTGAAAATTAATTTTGTTCCTGACTTTTCACAGATCATTGAGATCTCCTTTGTCGAATTTATATTGACATCGATTACATATTCTTCAGGGAGTTCATCGCAGGTTTCAGGACGGGAAATAGCTGCTGTATGAATTATAATTTCCGGCGCGAATGACAAAATAATTTTCTTTAATTTTTTGAAATCAGTCAGTTCACATTTCACCGAATTGTATTTTAAACAATTTCCTTCATTTGAATTGTATAGAGTCAAGATTTGATTTTCCCGGGAAAGAAAAATATTCAGATATTGTCCGAGCAATCCGCTCCCTCCTGTGATTAGAATTTTCATGTGTTAATTTAAATAATTCCTTTTTCATTTTGAAGTATTTACCAAATCAATCTTTAAAAACCGGTTAGAAAAAAAATTGATTTTTATTGTGTTACTTTTTTGAACGTGATAATTCTATAATGGAATTGTATATTGCATCAAATAAATTTATCGTCATTGATTAGTGCTCTCTGATGAACATCCAAATACTTACTCCCCCAAAACATAATTTCACTTTAACATTAATTTTTATTTGATGCAAAATAATTTTCAGATAGAAGGTAAGTTAGATGCCGGCTTCAAAGAAATTCTTTCCGATGATGCTTTAAATTTTATTTCCAGGCTTGAAATAAAATTTCGAAATAAGCGAAAAGAGTTGCTTGAGAGACGAATTGAAACTCAAAAGAAAATTAATTCAGGTATAATGCCTGACTTTCTTGATGGGACAATAGAAATCAGAAATTCGGAATGGAAAGTTGCCGAAATCCCAAAAGATTTAAATGACAGAAGAGTCGAAATTACCGGACCTGTTGACAGGAAGATGATCATTAATGCTTTAAACTCAGGTGCAAATGTTTTTATGGCTGACTTTGAAGATTCCAACTCCCCTACTTTTAAAAATAATATAGAAGGCCAGATAAATTTACGGGATGCAATTTACGGAACGATTTCCTTTACTAATTCCGAGGGTAAAGAATACAAACTAAATGAGAAGACAGCAACACTGATGGTACGCCCAAGGGGATGGCATCTCGAAGAAAAAAATGTTCTAATAGACGGTGTACCTTTTTCTGCTTCGATATTTGATTTTGGATTATTCTTTTTTCATAATGCAAAAAAATTAATTTCAAAAGGAAGCGGACCTTATTTTTATTTACCGAAATTAGAGAATCATCATGAAGCAAAATTATGGAATGATATTTTTATTATGGCTCAGGATGAATTGAAAATTCCGAGAGGAACAATCCGGGCGACTGTATTAATCGAAACAATACTTGCAGCATTTGAGATGGATGAAATTCTTTACGAGCTAAGAGATCATTCAGCAGGATTAAATTGCGGACGATGGGATTATATTTTCAGCTTCATAAAAAAGTTTAACAACTTTGATGAATTTGTTTTGCCGGACAGAAGTTTAGTTACCATGACTTCACATTTTCTTCGTTCATATTCTCAGCTCGTTATTAAAACATGTCATCGGAGGGGAATTCATGCAATGGGAGGAATGGCCGCGCAAATTCCGATAAAGAATGACGCGAAAGCAAATGATGAAGCTCTTGCAAAAGTCAAAGCTGACAAAGAGCGTGAAGCAAGTGACGGTCACGACGGAACATGGGTAGCCCATCCGGGATTAATAACCATTGCGAAAGAAGTTTTTGACAGATTGATGCCCGAAGCAAATCAAATAAATAAAAAACGTGAGAATGTGAATGTTACTGCGAAAGATCTGCTCGAAGTACCGAAGGGAGAAATTACTGAAAATGGAGTGAGACATAATATTAATGTTGCGATACAATATCTTGAAGCCTGGCTTAACGGAAACGGTTGTGTTCCGATTTATAATCTCATGGAGGATGCGGCAACTGCTGAAATTTCACGCGCTCAGATCTGGCAGTTGATTCATCATAATAAAGGAAAATTAAACGACGGGACAAAAGTAACACTTGATCTTTATCATAAACTCGCGAAAGAAGAACTTGAGAAAATAAAAAAACTTGTTGGAGACGAAAAGTTTAACGGGGGGAAATATTTACTTGCATTGGAGTTAATGAACAATCTTACGGAAGATGAAAAGTTTAATGACTTCCTGACTTTATTTGCATATGAAAAAATATGACTGCTGATTTTAGGATGATTTGAATATCACTTATTGAATTAGTGCGAAGAAAAATTTTAATTTAAATTTAAAAAACTAAAACTATATTTTATGACAACTAAAGACGAACAAATCAATGGAATTCTAAAATCATGGTCGGATGAAAGATGGGAAGGAATCGAACGCCCTTACAACGCCGAAGAAGTTTATAAGCTTCGTGGTTCGATACAGGTTGAATATACTCTTGCACTTAAAGGGGCTGAACGTTTATGGAATTTGCTACACAAGGATAAGTTTATAAGAGCATTAGGAGCATTGACAGGTAATCAGGCAGTTCAGCAGGTTCAGGCAGGATTGAAATCAATTTACCTAAGCGGTTGGCAGGTAGCCGCCGATGCAAACAATGCACGTCACACTTACCCTGACCAAAGCTTGTACCCGGCAGACAGCGTTCCGTCTGTAGTCAGAAGAATTAATAATGCTTTTTTACGTGCCGATCAGATCTCACATCTTGAAGGTAAGGATGAAATATATTGGTTTGCTCCGATAGTTGCTGATGCTGAAGCAGGCTTTGGCGGACCATTGAATGTTTTCGAATTGATGAAAGCAATGATAGAGGCCGGTGCTGCAGGTGTTCATTTCGAAGATCAATTAAGCTCTGCAAAGAAGTGCGGACATCTCGGAGGAAAAGTTTTGGTTTCCACAAGAGAGTTTATTAATACATTAATTTCAGCACGACTTGCTTCCGATATAATGGGAGTGCCGACAGTTTTGATTGCAAGGACGGATGCTAATAGTGCAAATCTTTTGACGAATGATATTGATGAAAGAGATCACCCATTTGTTCATGGTGACAGAACTACAGAAGGTTTTTTTAAAATCAACGGAGGACTTGAATGTGCGATCGCAAGAGGATTGTCTTACGCTCCGTACGCTGATTTAATATGGTGCGAAACAGGAAAACCTGATATCGAGGAAGCTAAAGATTTTGCTGCTGGTATACATGAAAAATTTCCGGGAAAAATGCTTGCATACAATTGTTCTCCTTCATTCAATTGGAAACGTAATTTAGACGATATACAAATTGCAGATTTTCAAAATCAGCTTGGTGAGCTTGGCTATAAATTCCAGTTTATTACGTTAGCAGGTTTCCATGTGTTGAATGCCGGAATGTTCGAGCTTGCTTTAAGTTACAGAGATTTGGGTATGACTGCATTTACAAAACTTCAGGAGCTTGAGTTTGAATTGGAAAAAGATTTCGGATTTAAAGCAGTGAAGCATCAGACATTTGTCGGAACAGGTTACTTTGATGAAGTGCAGATGACTATTACTTCGGGAAGCTCTGCAACGACAGCACTTTCAGGCTCGACGGAAGCAGAGCAGTTTGGGAAGTAGTTGATTGGTGATTAGTTTATTGGTTGATTGGTTGATTATTAATTCCTTTGCTCATTAAACATAATTAACATAATTAACACAATTAACAAATCAACGACTCACTTAATTTATAACATTGCAGATAAAATTTCATATTTGTAAATTAATAAAAATTTAATTCAGGAGATTAAAATGAAATCGTTAATAAAGAGTTTAATTATATTTTTTATATTTGTTATTACAAAAACCTCTCCGGCTACTGATGTTGGTTTTGCAACCGGTACCTACCAGCAGATTTTAGATCAGGCAAAGTCGCAAAACAAAATTGTAATGATAGACTTTGTTACTGACTGGTGTAAATGGTGTGTTGAGACTGACAGAAAAGTTTATACAAATTCTGATGTCGCATCTTTCGCGAATGATCGTCAGATAAACTGGAAAATAGATGCAGAAAAGGGTGAAGGTCCTGACCTTGCAAAAAAATACGGAGTAAAAGGTTTCCCGACGATTATATTTGCAGATGCAGAAGGGATAGAGATAGACAGGATTTACGGTTATCTCCCGGCAGAATTATTTTTGCAAAAGATGAAAGATTATAACAATGGTGTTAATACTTTTGGAGCAATCAAAAAAATGATTGAAGATGATCCAGATGATCCTGCTGCCAATTATATGATGGCAGATAAAATTTCATCAAACGGATTAGAGGGTGACGTTAAAATATATCTCGAAAAAACTATTTCATTAGATCCGTCAAATGCAAAAGGTTATACCGATGATGCAAAGTTTATGCTTGCATACATGAATGAAGATCCTGCCATTCTTAAATCACTTCTTACGGAATATCCTTCAAGTGAAAAAGTAAAAGACGGATATATCAACCTTGCATCATATTATGCAGAGAAAGGTGATTACAAAACTGCCGATCAATTTTACGAAGATGCATTTACAAAATATGGCAAAAATGATTTTGATCTGATGCAAAGTTATGGTGGCTTATTGTTGAGTAAAGGATATAATACCATGAAGGATGAAAAAGCGACCAAAGAAGACAGGAAGGAAGCGATTAAAACTTTAGAAGAATGTATTCCTTATGTGAAAGGCACAGTGAATGAAGCAAGCGTATATTACGTTATGTCTGATTTATATTATCAAAATAAAAATTTAAAAAAGGCAAACGAGTGTATTGATATGGCAATCAAAATTTATGACAAAAAGTCTTATCAGGAACAGAAGATAAAAATAAATAAACAGGAAGCGGCTAAATAGTGATTGAGTTTGTTGAGTGTGTTGAGTGTCATTCCCGAATGCTTTTATCGGGAATTCAATCAATGAGTTTTTATTTGAAATCGATTTCCGTTAGAAGTTTTGCGTTAATGACATTGCTTGGATTTTAATTTCTAAAGTTTTTCTTTACTGTTTAAAAAGCAAAAGACAAATTTCTAAAATTAAGTTTGTCATATATATAATTGTTTAAATAATTTTTTAAAAAGTAGATTTTCCAACTCCAAATTTACCGGCAGTTTATATGAGCTGCCGGTTTTTTTTCAAAGTATTTAAATTAGCATATTAAAAAGTTCTTCTTCGGGTTATGTTTAATTCGATTTTAAAAAATCAAAAGGATACCGAATGAAAACATCATTTTTTACTCTAACATTTATTTTATTCACTACTTTATCATTTTCTCAATCAGGATGGATTTCGCAAAACAGTAATACTAACAAAACTTTAAATGATGTGTTTTTCATAAATGATCAAAAAGGATGGATAGTAACTGATTCCTCAAAAATATTAAGAACAACTGATGGAGGCGAGACATGGAATATGAAAACTCTTCCTTTATACTCACCACTGAAAACAATATTTTTTATAAATGAAAATACCGGTTGGGCAGCAGGCGGATATTTTTATTTTGCACATTCGGGAGTAGTTTATAAAACTATTGATGGCGGTTCAAATTGGTTTTTATTATCCCATTCCCCCGAGATAGAAGACATTTATTTTATAAATTCAAATACTGGCTTTGCAGGATATGATGGATCAGGAGACTTTGTGTCAGCAGGTGGGATTGTAAAAACAACTAACGGAGGTTCCAATTGGACCGGATCTTTTTCGAGCAGCTATGTTATTTCTGCAGTAAAATTTGAAAACTCCGATACAGGATTTGCAATTGGAAATTATTGGGATGACACGGGAAATGATACAAATATCATTTATCGAACAATAAACGGAGGAATTTCATGGGAAACAAAATACAAAGAAAGTAATCATCATTTTTATTTTAATAACCTAAGAGATATTTGTATAAAAGGAAATAATATATGGGTTTCCGGAAGGGACAGTTCAATAATGTATTCTTCTAATGCCGGTGAAAGCTGGAACAGACAATTTATTCCAAAGCCAAGAATTATGGAATCCATCTTTTTTATAAATCAACAAACAGGCTGGGCTGTAGGGATTGGCTATCCTGATACTGCCAATATAATTAAAACTACAAATGGAGGTATGAATTGGATTAACTTAAAGAGTAATTATAATCACAGGTTGTATTCGGTAATATTTATAAATGAATATACAGGCTGGACTGTGGGAGATTATGGCATTATTTTAAAGACAACTAATGGAGGATTGACATATGTTAGTAATATATTAATACACATACCATCTTCTTATGTTTTAAATCAAAATTATCCAAATCCATTTAACCCCTCAACTGTCATAAGCTACAGCTTATACGAAAGAAGTGATATAAAAATTACAATTTACAATATTCAGGGAAAAGAATTAAAAACTTTGGTTGATAAAAATCAATCTCCTGGAAATTATGAAACAACTTTTAATTCGTCTGAACTTGCAAGCGGGATATATTACTATTCTCTTTATGCAAATGGAAACTGGATTGAGACAAGAAAGATGAGTCTTTTGAAATAAATTGAATATAGAGAAATTTGCTTATATAGAGAGGAATAGTAAATTTAATTAAATATTCACAAGCAGTTCAATATCGGGATTCTTTTCCCTCAAATCAATCCCGCCTTCACAAATTGATTTCAGATTAATTAAATAAAAAGACCATCCGGGAAAGCAAGCCATGTAATTTTCAAATCTCATTTCATAGTCTGGAATGTTTTGGAGTTGAGTAAGTTCGACTAAAGTTCTACTTCCTGCTTTGATTAATTTTAAATGAATTGTTACATCATTCCCAAAAGTAAATTTAAAATTCTCTTTCCCGTCAGCTTCTAAAATTTTTCCTGCTAACTTTGCACCATCAGTCCATTCCCATAAGTATTCATCATTTGTTTTAAAGCTTTCATTATTGTTTCTCAGCTCCCCTGTTTCGGTGTGATAGCTTGAATTCTTTACAAACCATTTCACTAAATTTTCTCCTTTCGAAAACATTGCATATAAATCTTTCCCAGACTCATTAATATAAATCCTCTGTATAAAATTATTAAAATTATATTTTTCTTCAAGACTCATAAATTTTTAATATTTAAGTTTCAATTCAATAATTGTATTGTTAAAAAAAATTTGGTAGTTTACTCATAACATAAAAACCCAATTAAATAATGAAGGAACAAAATTACTCTAATCACAGACGTTTACTCATAAGTTATCCATGTAATAGTTTTTATACTTATACTTTTAGTTCTCATTTTTTCAATTTACAATTTATTCGAATCATTTCAATCAAGTGATCAAACAAGAGAAAGTATTATGTTTTTTTTGATTTCTATAATTTTAATGTCATTCTTTATTTTTGCCAGAAGTTTTGCTTTAAAAGCTCAGGACAGGGCAATTCGTGCTGAAGAAAGCTTAAGGCATTATTCTCTGACAGGAAAACTATTTGATTCTAAAATAAATATTTCCCAGATACTTGCACTTAGATTTGCTCCCGATGAAGAATTTTTAGAACTGACAAAAAGAGCAGCCATTGAAAATTTAAGTAAGGACGAAATAAAGAAAGCAATCAGGAATTGGAAACCGGATCACAACCGGGTTTAAATTTTACTCTAACATTGTAACGGCTCTTGCCGCAATTACTGCAAATAATGTCAAGGATGCTACAACCTGTATAATCATAAGTATTTTGACCCGGCGGGACAGAACCATTGTTTCTGTTGGTCCAAATGTTGTGCTTGTATTAAAAGCCAGAAATAAGTAATCGATAAAATCAGGATGCCATTTTTCCCAGCCCTTTATTTCATTGATAGATTGCGGAAAGAGAAAGTCTTTTCTATCACCAATTCCTTCATTCCTTTTTTCAGGACCACCTGCATCAAGAATCCAATACCAAACTCCGAAGACAATTACATTTATAACCCAAATGAATATGTAATGCGTTACACTTTTAATAACCTCGATAAATGTTGCATTGTCAGAAAGACGGGAAAATAAAAATTCAATAAATAATAAAACCACCAAAGGCTCCCAACCAATTCTTCGTTTTGAGAACCATAAATCCAAAGATTTATTATCCATCTATTCTTTTTCGGAAATTCAGTAAAAAATAAATTTTATTAATTTATATTATTCCTATTAAAAATAAAATTCTAATAGCACAATTTTGAGATTAAAAAATTAATTGTATTTGGAGGATAAAATTATATGGAAGTTTATTACATGGAGCAAGCCAATGAATCTATGTAATGAAGTGATAATATTAAAAAAATTATCAAATAATTAATTAACTAATATGAATGGTGTGTAAATGAAGAGGGTTGGGTTTAAAACAACGAATATGATTTAATGTGATAAAAAATATAAATAACAGCCTTTACAAAAACAAATATTATGCTTAAGTTTGCACAGACTAACCCAAAAAGTTCAAAAGTAAATAAAAAAAGAAAACATCCCTCAAGGCCGTTCAACCCCAAATTTTGAACGGTGAAAGGAGAACGAGGGATGCGATCTAAATCTTCAAAATCATTTCTTCTTTTTTTAAATTCAAAATCATTTTAACAGAAAAATATTATTTAATAATCTCGTTTTACAATTCTTCCATTTTAGAAACAAATATACCATCATAGGTATAAACATAAATGTAATATTTATTCTGTTCCAAAACTCTGATAACTATAAAAAAATCTGCTTTCTCTGAGGTTATGGTAATATTTGAGTTAGATTTCGCTTCGGACTTTCCTGGGTTAAATAAACTGCATGCTAATAAAAAACATATCGTAAGTAAAAATAATTTGAGAACTTTTTCCATTTTTATAGATCTCCTTTCTTTCTAATAAGTTTAACAAAATTAATCAAAACTATTACATAAATCAAAGAAATTTATTTCAGCTTGTCGCAACTTTTTTAATGTATTTAAATGCCCCACTCTCTACAATGTTGATATTTTAATTGTATTGTCATATTTTTGTATTAAATTATTTAGTATTTTGTCGCAAGAAAAGATATTTAATTTTCATTATAAATGTATACAAACGAGCTAGTAAATCTTCTTAAAACCTTTACAGATAAGGAAATGATGTGGTTTTTGAAATTTTTGAATTCACCTTATTTCAATAACAGCGTTAGAATTACAAAATTATTTCAAATACTAAAAAAACATCATCCGGATTTTGATTCCAAAAATTTTTCGAAGGAATTAATTTTTAAAAGTGTTTACGGAAAACAACTCTATAATGATTCTACATTCAGGAATTTAATGTCTGATTTGTTAAAGCTTGCACTTATTTATTTAAAGCAGGAAGGAATTGATAAAAACAGTGTGGAATCGTCTTTCTTTTTAACAACTGAGCTTTTCAATCGTGGGGCATATTTATTATTCAGAAATGAAATGACTAACAGTCGGGAAAGTCTTGAAAAAGAAAATAAAATGGACGGAGAATATTTTTTCAGCAGTTATAAGATCAATACCGACAGTTTCTATGTCAATCTGTTAACTCAGAGGATTTTGAAAAAAAAGTTCGTAGTTTCCGAATCGGAAAAAATGATAGACGGGATCGTATATATTTTAAGCTATTTCATTCTTGAGACAATAAAACATAATGACAATCTTCTTAAGTATTCAAGATCTTATAATATTAAAAAAAATATTGATACCGTTGCCCAATTTCTTGAAATTTTTAATTTTGAAAAACTTATTTCTTACATAAGAAGTAACTCATCTCTCAAAATTCCTGTCATTGAAGTTTACTACAATATGCTTAAAGCATTTACCAATTTTGAAATTGAAAATTATTATATGGACTTTAAAACATCATTATTGAGTAACTCACAGTATCTCGGTTTAAATGATAATAATTTTCTTTTCTCGAGGCTAATAGATTATTGTGTTTTAAAAATGAACCTCGGTAAGCAGACAAGTTTTAATATTCCACTGGAGATATTCGAGCTGAATGAAATTTATATAAAAAACGGATATTATAAAACTGAATCCAACAAACATCTTCAATTTGATATATTCAGAAACATTCTTCTGAATTGTATCGTCGTAAAAAAATTGACATACATGGAAGAATTTATTAATATTTATTCAAAAAAACTTCTCCCCAATCAAGTATCGGGGGCTGAAAATTACAGTTTAGCCTTACTTTATTTTGAGAAACGACTTTTTAATAAAGCCCTGTCGTATTTAAACAAGATAAAGTTTGATCAGTTTGTATTTAAACTGGATATGAAAAATCTACAATTAAAAATTAATTACGAACTCGAATATTTTGAATCTGCTATTTCAATAATCGATACCTATAAACATTTTTTAAAAAACAATGTTCTTTTATCAGAAAGCAGGCGGACACTTCATAATAATTTTGTTAACTACACGTATAGTCTTGTTCAATTCAGAACCGGTTCAAAAAAAATTAATCTTTCATTTATTTCAAATAAAATTGGTAAATCAAAAAATGTATTTGATAAAGGATGGCTCCTGGAAAAAGTAAATGATCAAATCGGAAAAAAACAAATAATGAATAGCGATTTTAAGCAATAAAAAAACCGGTTCTTTAATCAGAAACCGGTTAATAAAATATGTCAAATGTTATAAATTGTTATTCTTGTGCCTTTTCCTTTTTATATTTTTTATTTCCTTTATGCTTTCCATGTTTATCCTTATTTTGCTGCATTTTCTGAATTTGTTCAGGGGTTAATATTCCGCTCAGCTGCTTCTTAAAATTTTCCCTGTTCTGTTTCTTCATTTGCTTTCTGCTTTCTTTATCCAGGTTTTTATATTTTTCTTTGTTGTTTATTCTATCCTGTGCCTTAATCAGCATTAAGCTGTAAACTTGCTTATACTGTTCATCAGTTAAGGATAAATTTTGTTTCATTCTATCCGTCATTTTTGTAGCAAACTCTTCAGGAGTTTTTTTTTGTTTTGTCTCTTGGCTGTAAAGATTACCTGATACGAATAAAACAGAAAGGAAAAGAACTGATAATGCTAAAAGATTTTTTATGATCATTTTTTATTTTTTATTTTTTAATTTGGTTTATAAAAATTTAAACCGATTCTTAGACACGAAAATAACATTTAGGTTTAATTGTATAACAAGGAAAGTATGAAGACTATTTTGAGAAGTGAGACGGATGTATGTAAAATAAAAAACCCCGTTTAATAAACGAGGTTTGAAATTGTAGCGGGAGAAGGACTTGAACCTTCGACCTTCGGGTTATGAGCCCGACGAGCTACCAACTGCTCCACCCCGCGATGTATTGCAAATATACAAAAACTATTTTGTTACTTCAATTGCATTCTTGCAAAAAATTATAAATTGATTTTAGAAATTAATAAAATTAATTTTACGAAAATAATTTTACTAATCTATTTACCCAAATTCTGAGCAAAATCAATGAAAATTATTGTCTGTGTAGCTTTGGTTCCGGATAGTACTACAAAAGTAAGAGTTGGTGAATCAAAAAAATCTATTGATGAAAATGGAATAAGTTTTATTTTAAATCCTTATGACGAATTTGCCGTTGAAGAAGCATTACAATTGAAACTAAAGAATGGTGGCGAAGTTACTGCGATTTCTTTTGGAACCGAAAAAGCAAAAGAAGCAATAAAAAAAGCCTTCCAAATGGGTGCCGACAAAGGAGTTCTTATAAAATCAGCTTCAAATGATTTCGATAGCCATACAGTTGCCAAAAATCTTGCAGATTACATTAAAAGTCAAAACCCGGATATAATATTCTTTGGCAAGCAATCAATTGATTTCGACGGAATGTTAATTCCCTCAATGGTAGCAGAGCAGCTCCACATTCCAAGCATCAGTGTTGTTGTAAAATTGGATATTGATAATGGAAAAGTAATTGCCGAGAGAGAAATTGAGGGTGGTAAAGAGATCATTGAATCAAAGATGCCTATTGTAATCGGGGCTCAAAAAGGTATTAACGAACCGCGTTACCCGAATTTGAAAAGTATTATGGCTGCAAAGTCCAAGCCAATCGAGGAAATTTCTTCATCTTATAGCGGAAATAAAATTGAAATACTCGAGATGAAATTACCTCCTTCCAAAACAAGCGGAAAAGTTTTTACAAACGGAAAAGATGATGTTGCAGAGTTAGTGAGATTGCTTCGGGAAGAAGCAAAAGTTATTTAATGACTCAAAGCTGACTGTTATAAACATTGAAAATAAAGATTGCACTAATTTCACACATTATCAAAATGAATTACAAATAATTTGCGTAATTCGTGGTAAGGAAAGTATCGGATGTTACTCTCAGTTTCTATTAGTAATAGTAACTCAAAAATAATTTAAGAAAATTTTTAAAAATGTCGAATAAAATTTTAGCATTTATAGAATCGAAGGACGGAAAATTCAAAAATTCTGCATATGAAGTTATTACCGAGGCACATAAAATTGCAACAGATTTAAATTATGAGTTAGTAGTGTTGACAATTGGTAAAAATGTCGATAACGAATCAAAAGAGTTAGAGAGTTACGGAGCAAAAAAATTTTTGGTCATAAATTTAGATGAACTCAACACCAGGCATTCAAATCAGGAATTTAAATATTCTCCCTCCTCATATGCCAAAGCAATCAGTGAAGTTTCAAAATTACAAAATGCAAATATTATTTTGCTTTCAGCAACTTCTTTAGGAAAAGATTTAACCGGAAGGATTGCCGTTAAAACCGACTCTGCTGTATTCAATGATTGCATTGACATTAAAACAGAAGGGGAAAATATTATTGCATCCCGACCTGTTTATGCAGGGAAGAGTATCATAGAAATTAAATCGAACTCTGATAAAATTATTCTTACTCTAAGACCGAATGTCTTTAAACCCCATAAAGTTGACAATACAAATCTTATTGACGTTGAAATAGTTGATATCAATTCCTTGAATTTAGACGATATGGATTTTTCTACATTAGTGAAAGAAATAGTTGTGAGCAATGAAAAGTTAGATGTGGCCGAGGCTGATAGAATTGTGTCCGGAGGAAGAGGATTGAAAGGACCGGAAAATTTTCAATTAATAGAAAATTTGGCAGCATCAATCGGAGGAGCGACAGGAGCTTCAAGAGCAGTTGTAGATGCGGGCTGGCGGCCTCATTCGGAGCAGGTCGGGCAAACAGGCAAAACAGTTGCACCGAGCTTATATATAGCATGCGGAATTAGCGGAGCAATACAGCATCTTGCAGGAATGTCATCGTCAAAATGTATTGTTGCAATCAATAAAGACAAAGATGCACCTATATTTCAAATTGCAAATTACGGAATAGTCGGGGATGTTTTTGAAATAATCCCTGCATTAACAGAAGAGTTTAAAAAAGTTCTTTCAAATTAATAATTTAACTTGTTTAATAAATTATATTGTAAATATGAAACTTTTAAATTAGCTTGAAAGTAATACAGAAAACGTTTAAAAAATAAAATGGAAAATTCTCAAGATACAATCCAAGTTGATATATTCGGACTTTCATTAACACCATCCATAAGCGGCGGGGGATATGCAATAATACTCAAAGAAGTTGCCGGCAACAGAAGGCTGCCGATTATAATAGGACAGTATGAAGCTCAGTCTATTGCTTTGGAATTAGAAGGAATAAAACCTCCGAGACCGCTCACTCATGATCTTTTGAAAGAGGTAATTGAAACATTCGGTTATTCCGTAAATTACATTATTATCAATGAACTTAAAGATTCAACTTTTTATGCAAAGATAAAATTCGATTCCTCGAGTCTCGAAGAAATGGATGCACGACCATCGGATGCGATCGCAATAGCATTAAAATTTTCAGCACCAATTTACGTCAACACTGAAATTATGGATGAAGTCGGATTTGTTCCCGACTATGATGAACAGGTCTTGCCAAAACAGGAAGGAAACGAATTCGACGATTCACATTCGGAATTAAGCTCAGAACAAATTAAATCAAAACCTGTTGAAACAAAAAATCTTTCCAATAAGGAAAAAAAATTAGTGCAATTAAAAAACGAACTTGAAGAGGCAATAACAAAAGAAGATTATGAAAAGGCTGCCATGATAAGAGATGAAATTAAGAAATTAGAAATTTCAAATCTTAATTAATTTTAAAAATTAATTTAAAAATAAACTTATCTTAAGTGAAAAAAATATTTTTTGTTCTAACGTTTCTAATTATTTTTTGTTCAAATATTTCATATTCACAATTCTTATCAAAAAGCAATAATCTCAAAAATTTAAATCTAACAAAACCCAACTTCCCCTTAATATTAAATCCAATCTCTTCATCAGGTGCAAGTGTTGGCTTTAATCTGGGATTTGGTTTTATCGAAAGTGACGGGGCTTTCGCTATCGGTGCATTCGCCGAACTTAAAGCACGTGACATTTCATTTGTACCTCAGGCAAATTTCTGGAACGCAAAAAATCAATCCAACTTTGAGCTTGCCGGTTTGGCAAGATTTTATTTATCTAAAAAATCAGTAGTTCCTTATATAGACGGAGGGCTGGGAGTAAATTTTTATAATTCGGATACAAATGATTTTACAAAGTTAAGCATTCTGGCAGGAGGCGGAGTAGAGCTTGCAAATTTGGGAACATCATTTAAATTGCTCTTTGACGGGAAGTATAAGCTGATAATTAATGACGGTGGAAATATATCCTGTTTTATTTTTACAGCGGGAATGAAGTTTCCTTTTAAATAAATTTTAATTTATAGTTTTACAAATTGCGTAAAAGGAATTTTTCTTTTACGCTTTTTTTTTAAAACACTGATGAGCAATCTTTTAATTGATATTGGAAATTCCGAAATAAAAATTGGTGAGGGTAATTCTAAAATATATTCAGTAAGATTACTAAAAAAATCGTCTTATTCAAAAAATAACTTTAAAAAAGATTTTAAATTAATTATTGAAAATGTTTTTGTAAAAAATGCTTTTGATAAGGCAGGCATTTCTATTCTAAAGGATGGAAATGAAAAATTTTTAAATAATTATTTTATAAAAAATTTTAATATCAAACCTGTTTTTATAAACAGAAATTTGAAATTACCGGTAAAAATAAACTACTCAAAAGGAATTGGAAACGACAGGATTTGCAATGCTTTGGCAGCTAATGAAATTTATAAATCTAAAAATATTTTGGTAATTGATTTTGGAACTGCGACAACGTACACATTAATTTCAAATAAAATTCTCATTGGAGGCATGATTTCTCCGGGAATAAAAACCTCCTTAAACTCTTTGATTAAAAATACATCTCTACCAAATGTTAAATTAAATTTTCCAAAAAAAATAATTAACAATACAACTATTAATAATATAAAGGCAGGAGTTTTATACCAAAGTCTTTTTTCTGTTGAAAAGGTAATATCGGAATTAATTAAAACTAAAGCAGGATTATTTGTCATAGCCACAGGGGGTTATTCAAATTTAATCTCAAAAAAGACAAACTTAATAAATAAAGTTGACAAAAATCTGGTTCTGAAAGGAATCAATATTTTTCTTTCTCAATGAAAATATTAACAAAAGAAATTACAGTTACAACCGAAGGTAATTGTGATATAAAAAATATTACGGATGAAGTACGAAAGGTTTTAAAGTTGTCAAAGCTTCAGGAAGGTAGCTGCACGGTTTTTTCGATTGGCTCAACTGCATCGATCTCAACGATTGAATATGAACCCGGTCTTATAAAAGACATTCCCAAAGTTTTCGAAAAGTTAATTCCGGAGTATTCCAAATATTATCACAATGATACATGGGGTGACGGAAACGGTCATTCACATATTCGTTCAGCTATCGTCGGCACTTCATTTAGTGTTCCTTTTTTAAAAGGTGAATTGATTTTAGGGACATGGCAGCAAATCGTCTTAATTGATTTTGACAACCGGAGAAGAACAAGGAGAATTGCAATTCAATTAATCGGTGAATAAATCATATCACTTGAAATTCAAAATAATAATTTTCATAATAGTAATAATTTCAGCATACCTTAGAATTTATAACATTGAGCAAAAGAATTTATGGTTTGACGAAATATATTCATGGAACATTTCGCAGGGCAACATTGTTGAGATCGTCACTGAAACTTCAGGCGATATTCACCCGCCATTTTATTATATCCTTTTAAAATTTTGGAATAATATTTTTTCAGACAGTATTTTTTCAATGAGGATGCTGAGCGTTTTATTCGGCATTCTGAGTATGTACTTTATTTATAAAATTTCAAAATTATTTTTAAAAGATAATTTGCAGGTATGCCTCGTTCTCCTGCTGTATGCCTTTTCCCCTTTAAATATTTATTATTCGCAGGAGGTGCGAATGCTTAATCTGAATTTGTTTTTATGTCTGGGCTCCGTTTATTTTTTTTTTAGATTCCTCGATACATCAAGAAACATATTTGCACTTCTATATTTATTTTTCACGGTTCTCGGATTGTACACACATTACTTTGCTTTTTTGATTTTGTTTAGCCAGTTATGTGTTGTAATAATTTTTTATTCCGGCAAAAAAATTAGTTTTCAAACATTAAAAAATTATACAATTTATTTAATCGGGATAAACTTATTATACATTCCGTGGTATCCGGTTTTTTTTGAACAGACAAATAAAGGTCAGCCATGGAGGACAGAACAGACCTTTACTGAAACCGGTAACAATATTGCAGAATATTTTAAAAACATTTTTCTCAGTCCATACTTTAATTTTGAAAACAACGGTATTAATTATTTTTCCAATTTATTGATACTTTTTATTTTTGCTTTAATGATTTTTTCTTTATTCAAGATATTTAATTCCAAAACTTTTTTTAAAGATACAACAAATTCAATAATCTATTTTTTCTTCATTCCGTTAATAATTGCAATAACTATTTCTATAAATAA
Organism: Bacteroidota bacterium; assembly: GCA_030855105.1. Classification (GTDB taxonomy): domain Bacteria; phylum Bacteroidota; class Ignavibacteria; order Tepidaquicellales; family Tepidaquicellaceae; genus JAGPCH01. The sequence goes on from JALYRX010000008.1 coordinate 49,075, forward strand.
AAGCATTGTACTTTCCAGGTATTTAAGCATCCTAATCCCCTATTTCTTTATAATGCTGGTGTATCTTTCTTTTAAAATTTATAAGATACGAACTGCTGTTATTATATGCCTTTTCCTGATACTTGCAAGTGTTTACGGTACCAATATAAATTTTAACAATAATTTTAAAAATAATGACTACAGAAGAATAATTTCTTATCTGGAGGAAAATTTTAAACAGGGAGATGAGATAATCGTGGAACCTCATTTTATGGGCTGGGGCATAAATTATTACTTAAACCATAGTAATTCTGACTTAAGCGTTCCAAAAATTTTAGGCTGGAATTTGGGCTTGCAGATTGATTCATTAAAAAACTCTAAGGATATAACCAAAGTATGGTTTGTACTTGATTACAGTTCACTGGGAAAAAATAAATATGATTCATTGTCATACCTAATGAGCGAAATTGGTTATGATAAAATCAAAAGTAAATCATTTTATGTGATACCGGAGAAAGTAAAAGTTGAATATTATAGAAGATCCGATTTATAAATTTTACAATTAATTAACAACCAAATATCCGATAAAGAAAATTTTAAATTCTTTATCTTTATTTTTACTTATAAATGTCTTAATTTAAAATCAAATAAAATTTTTCAAACTAAATTAATGATCCCAAAAAACAGGCTACTATTTTCAAAAATAAGTTATTATCCGGCATCAAAGGTATCTTTTTGTATTTCGATATTTTTATTTATTTTACTTACAGCTTTTTATTATCCGCTCGATATTCAGGATGATGTAAATAACAAATTTACAAGTGTCGGTAACATTGGCTTAACTGTAACTAACTATGGAACAATAGGAAACGGATTTGCAAATTTTCCAAATCAGCCGTCATGCCAGTATCCGAAAGCATCGGGCATAGAAAATTTATTTATCGGGGGGATCTGGATCGGCGGATCAAAAAACGGAGACATAAGAGTAACCACTGCAGCCGTTGATGTGTCTACCTCTAACAGGACTGTAGGTTTTGAATTTACAAATGCGGACGGTGCCGGAATACTTGAAAGATCTTCGCTTTCAAATTCCCCTAATTTCAGACCGGACGCGGTTTCGCATCAGGACTTTGTCTGCGAATTTTTTGATACAAATCTTTTTGCAAACGGAACATTAATTCAGGAGCATATACCTCTGGGTTTGAAAGTATTGCTTGAGAGCTATTGCTATAATTTTAATTTTGCGAATAACTGGGTTATACTGAATTATAAAATTGTTAATATCGGGTACAGAGGGAATACTGATCCGATTGACAGTATTTATTTAGGACTTTGGTGTGATGGTGTTGTAAGAAATACCAACATAACTCCACCCGGCGGATCGGCATTTTACAGCAAAGGGGCTGATGGATATGACAGCGTATACAGAATGGCTTATGAATATGATTATAACGGTGACCCGGGATTTACTGATTCGTATGTTGCTTTCAAATTACTGGGCGTTACTCCCAAACCTCTGAATCAAAGTGTAACTGAGAGAACCCGTTTTACTATCTGGCAATTTAGAAACACAACTGACCCGATTTATTTTTCTCCTACTGAAGATAACAATGCAAGCGGTCTTGCAGGTAAATATCAAAAGATGCAAGGATACTTAACCGTTGATCCTGCTTTGGATTCAATAAATAATCCTTCAATTATTCCATCGAGACTTGATGTATTAAGGCATACTCCAAGCAATCGATCAACTTTAGTTTCATACGGTCCGGTTAGAAAGGAAACCGGTGACAGATTTTCATTGAGGTATCTTCAAGATACTATTAATGTCGTTTATGCTGTTGTGTGTGCAAAGAAATCCGGAACAGATCCAACAACCTGGGATTCATCTTATCAAAGACAAAACTTAAATGTTTCAGCAAGCTGGGCCCAGAGTGCTTATGATAATGGTTACAAACTTCCTTCTCCTCCGGATCCTCCTAAGGTGAGATCAGTTATTGCAGACAAAAATGTTACTTTGTACTGGGCAGCTAATTCAGAAGTATCCGTTGACCCGATTTCAAATATAGAAGACTTCGAAGGATACCGGGTTTACAGGACAAATCCCGGAGCAGACCTGACTCTTAATCAGGATCTTACAAACTTATTAAATCTTGTCGGAGATTTTGACAGCGCACACAACAATGTAAGCAACAACACCGGATTTAATTTTATTAAATTACAAACTCCGAAATATTTCGACGGAGATACAACTCCGTATTATTACCAGTTTGATTTTCCAAATCAGCTCAACGGATTTCAATATATATTTTCGGTAACGGCATATGATAAAGGCGATATTACACAAAATCTCGGCTCACTTGAAAGCAGTATACTGGGAAATTCTCAGAGGATAATTGTCGGAACTCCTGCCAATAACAGCGAAAGCTCCGAGATAGGTGTTTATCCGAATCCATATTACGGTAGTGCAATCTGGGACGGTGGGGGAAATAAAAAAGAGCTTCTAAGAAAAATATACTTTTACAATCTCCCTTCACAATGCCAAATAAAAATTTGGACTCTCGCAGGAGATTTAGTTGATCAGCTTGAACACGATGCGGGAACTTACACAGGAAGTGATATAGAATGGTTCAAAACTTTTTCCGATGGAACACAAACCTTTGCAGGCGGAGAACATGCATGGGATTTAGTAACCAGGAATGACCAGGCAATTGCTTCAGGACTTTATCTGTTTACGGTGGAGAATAATAATACCGGAGAAATTAAAAAAGGAAAGTTTGTAATTGTTAAATAGTTGATTGGTTAAATAGTTAATTGGTTAAATAGTTAATTGGTTAAATAGTTAATTGGTTAAATAGTTAATTGGTTAAATAGTTGATTCGTTAAATAGTTAATTGGTTAAATAGTTGATTGGTTAAATAGTTGATTGGTTAAATAGTTGATTGGTTAAATAGTTAATTGGTTAAATAGTTAATTGGTTAAATAGTTAATTGGTTAAATAGTTAATTGGTTAAATAGTTAATTGGTTAAATAGTTAATTGGTTAAATAGTTAATTGGTTAAATAGTTAATTGGTTAAATAAAATTTGTTTGATAAAAAATAATTATAGATTTAAAATAGTAAACTTTAAAAATATTCTTTAACAATAAAATATCACTTATGAAAAAGCTAAAACATTTACCAATAGTAATAATTACCGCATATATACTTTATGCACTTGGATTTAATATCGCAGGAACCGGATTTATGGAAGTTACATTACAGCAGATCCAAACAAAGCCAAACGATTCTCTTGTACTTGGTAGAGATAAATCTGATTTGCTCGGCGATTCGGTTGAGTTCGTAGCAAGAATTATAGCACCGCCAAGAGTTTCTCCCGCAAATAATCAGAGAAGATTTTTGCTCAGAGGAACTTCAAGCTATACTTGTTATTTGCAAGACACATCTAATGGCTTATTCGGAGGAATTGTAATAAGACAGGGGTCAAGAAACGATCCGACATTAATTGACGAACTTGATTCAGGACAAATTGTGCGAGTCCGCGGAACAATACAGGAGTTTGGGTCGACAGCGAGCAGTAATTTTGCAAATACTTTGACTCAGCTTGCATTAGATACAGGAGATAATTATACAGTAACACCTATCGGAGGAATTACAAAAAGACCTGCACCTATGCAGGTAAATATTTCAGACTTTGCAAACGGAGATTATCCTAACGGAGGTACAATCAATTTTGTCGGAGGAGAAAAATATGAAGGTATGTATGTGGAAATTAGAAATGTTACAGTTGCCGGAGGAATAGGCGGCAGACAACCGATTAGCATTATAGACGATAACGGAAACAGAATGTATATGAGAGATTTTTCAAATTTTTTCTCAACATTTCCAAACGACACGGTTCAAACACCACCCGCATGGGTTCCGCCATCGATCGGCACACTTGTAAATTATATACGAGGTGTTATTATCAATGCCAACACCGAAGGAGCGTTCGGCAGTCAATTGCCTTATGTAATCGTTCCTATTTATCCGAATGATTTAAGTTTGGGAAATGCTCCACCGGCTTTATCAAGTCCGTTGAGAAGTCCGGGTGTACCTACTCCGCCCGACAGCGTTCAGGTTAGTGTTACCGCGATAGACCCGGGGTTAGACTTACCGACCATTACCGATATGAAAGTTCTCTGGAGATTTAACGGACAGACATACAGCAACAAAACTATGACACAGGTGGGAACAAGCAATATATTTACAGCCAAATTGCCGCCGGCTTCATTAGGAACATTAGTTGAGTACATCTTCAGAGCAGAAGATAATTTAGGCGGGGTAAAACTTTTACCATCAGATACACTTAAGTCAAAATTATTTTATATTGTCAGATCAAGTGACTCGATGAATATACAGGATGTTCAATATTGTCCGAACAACGGAGGAAGGTCTGCGTATGAAGGTTTTGATGTAAGAGGAGTTGAAGGAGTTGTAACAGCAGATACAACGGATATTCCTGCATTTAACTTTACTAGTGCCGGTGGAAATCAAACTGCACCGAGAAGAGTCTACATACAAAACGGACAAGGTCCTTTCAGCGGACTTTGGATTTCGGGTGGACCAACAGATTTCTTAAGAAAAGGAAACAGAGTCAGAGTTAAAGGAACAGTCGAAGAAAATTTCAGCGTAACAAGAATTAATATTACAGCACCGGCTAACATAGTTGTGCTTTCGCAAAGTGATCCGCAGCCGGATCCGCAAATATTAACTACAAGCCAGCTGCCGAATTCTGCATTAGACGGAGATACTACAGTAGAGAAATGGGAAAGTGTATATCTAAGATTCAATGCTCCGATTACAATTAATTGTGTCAATGCAGCCACCGGAAGCGCATGCACCACTTTGGATCCGCTTCCTGATACAACATTCAGAAGAAACTTCGGAGAGATATTGGTAAGAGATGCATCAGGTATAAGTGCAAGAATAGAACTCGAAGACGGCAATCATACTTTTACAAATAATTGGGACGGACTTCAAAATCCTCCGCAGCCCGGTTATACACTGCTGACGGTAAATGATATAATTTCCTATACGGAAGGTATTTTATATTTTTCGTTTAGCAATTACAAGCTTACTCCGAGAAAAAATCCTGACTTCGGAACTGTAATACCGGTTGGAATCACAAACTATTCCGCTTTAGTAAATAATTATGAACTTATGCAAAATTATCCGAATCCATTTAATCCGAATACAAAAATAAATTTCAGTATTCCGGTTTCAGGAAATGTTTCGCTAAAGGTTTATGATATGCTTGGTAGAGAAGTAAAGGCGCTGGTTAATAATTTTGTTACTGCCGGAAGTTATTCAGTAGATTTTAACGGAAGTAATTTAGCAAGCGGAATTTATTTTTATAAATTGGAAACACAAGGAACAAACGGACAGAAGTTTGTAAGCACAAAGAGAATGGTGCTTGTGAAGTAATGTTTATATTCAGCCCCGAGTTCTCGGGGCTGAAGTTTTATTTCTTTGAAGTATTTGATATACTTGGAAAAGAAGTTATCACAGTAAATCAAAAGCAAAATTTAGGTAATTATTCTGTAAGTTTCAAAGGAAGCAATTTATTGAGCGGGATTTATTTTATAAGATAAAAGCAGATAATTTTATTGAGACAAAGAGAATGGCACTTTTGAAGTAAAAAATTATATTCAGTCCGAGTTCTCCGGGCTGAAGTTTTTTTATAAACAATGAAAACATTTTTAAAAATATTTTATATTGTTTTTCTTTTTGCTTCAGCGAGTGAGGTATATTCGCAAAGCGTTATCTGGCGGCAGATAATCGGTGAGCAATATAATGAGGTAGCTTATAATTGTATAGAACTTAGAGATGGAGGATACTTGATGGCCGGGTATAAAAACATAATTTATCCCGGTTCACCATTTTTTATTCCAAAATCTTATCTCGTAAGATTAGATCATTATGGAAATATTTTGTGGGAAAAAATAATAGGTGATTCAACAAATCCAAATACCTCTGTAACTCTCATAGAAGATCCATTTGGAAATATTTACTTACCTTATTATTCCGGTTATGCTCATTTAGCTAAACTAAATTCTAAGGGTGAAATTTTGTGGATCAAAGAATATCCTTTTCACAATATTGAGATTTTTGTTGGAATATCGTTTATTGATAATTACAGAAATCTTATTTTTCTTAGTCAGAATCTCATACAGAAATTTCGAACTGCATCTGTTACTAAAGTTGACAGTAGCGGAAATCTTATATGGAACAAGGCATATTATGATACTTTAAGTCTGCTTGGAACTTATAATCTTGGAAGTAATAATAGTTATTGGTTTTCAGATCTTGAATATTTTATAAGTGGTTACGTTACACCAAGTCCCGGAGTAATAAACAGAGTTGGCTTCATTATTAAATTAGATACCAATGGAAATATAATATGGAATAAAAAATATCCTCAATGCAAGGGAATTTTTTCAATTGCACAGAATTCCTTAAATACATTTATTGCTTCAGGCCAAGCGGATGCTGTAGGGTTCTTGTATTGCCATAAGTTTGACAGTAGCGGAAATGTTATATGGAGTAGAAATTATAGTACTGATACACTGGCAGCAGTAATTAGTTTTTATAAAATAATAAAAAATTTTGAAAACAATTTTGCCCTTGGAACCACAAGCACAATATCTTTGGGAAGATTGTTGATTATTGATTCTTTAGGCTCCATAGTTTCCAGTAAATTTTATAATTATCCTCCAGGCTTTTATATTAACCAATATAATATTAATAACACAACCGATTCGGGTTATATAGTTGCAGGTTCATTAGATTCGAATAATACATTCACAAAATCCCTCAAAAGAGGAAATAAACAAATCGATGTTTTGCTTTTTAAAATTGATAAATACGGAAATACTGTTTCTATAAGAAATAATCAATCAACTTCAATAGAAAATTTTGATATTAGTGTTTATCCGAATCCATATAATCTATCATTCAATATTAATTTTAATTTAATTAATAAGTCTGATGTAACGATTAATTTATATGATATTTCAGGTAAGTTAGTAAAAATTATTAAGAAATCTATTTTGATTCAAGGAAACCATAAATTTCCTGTTTATACTCCTGAATTGAGCTCGGGCATTTATTTTTTGAGTATTAATATTGACCTAAAATCATTCACAAAGAAAATTTTACTAATTAAATAAAAAAAAATTGAAATCATTTATTCTTTGTTTTTTAATTAAATTCATTTTAGTGAATGTTGTTATTTCACAAAGTGATTCCATTCAGCAAGCTGAAATTTTAATTCGTAACGGAACTTTGCATCAGATTACTGTAAAAGTATTTCCAATTGGTGCAATATTTAGTGGTTATTGGACCCTTAATGATTTTCAACAAAGATATTCTCTTCGAAGAAGTAGACCTGAGGCTCCTGTGCCATTGTGGCAAGATCCCCGATATATTACCGGAGGGGAAAAAACTATTCTTTCGGGTGACCATGCTGTTATAGATTTTGATGATGGAAACTATTACAGTTTGCCTAGTGGTAAAATAATAGGAGGTGTTAGTTATGGACTTTGGAAGTTTGAATTTTATTATACACCAGATGGACCTTCTAATGTTGACTTAATCGCAGAATGTTATATTGATTATCGGGATTTTAATCGTGGAGTATCTGGGCTCGATCCTAATATAGACATTAAACTTGATTTAGTTCGAAAGCCTAACTCCAATGTTGATAGTCTCTTATTTCATTTTGTAGGAGGTTCGGGTGATACAGTAAATATCTCTGATAATAGAATTGAGAATAAAATTATTAAGTCTTGGCATAAAGTTGGTAGAATTAAAATAATTGGAAATGATACTATTAGAGATCCTATTATTTCCGGAAGCCCGAATAAAGGTTTGTTTAGAACAAGATCAATTGAATTTGGAAGTTATCCAATCGATGCAACCCTATATGGCGCAATTGCACACCTCAAAACTTCCAATATAGAGATGAATTTGCAAGTTGATAGCAACGGAACGAAAATAACTTCAGGAGATTCTTTAAATTTCAAAGATGCGGCATTGACAATAAGCAGCGGGAAAACTTTCACATTAGAAAATAATTCTCATCTCACTTTCGATGGAGTAAATTCTTTCCTCGATGCAAAGCCGGGTTCAACAATTATTCTCGGGGATAATGCAACTATAGAATTTAAAAACAATGCGAACATAAAAGCAAATGGAGTTACTTTCAATAGCACAAACTCTAATACTGTGTGGAAAGGAATCAAATTAGTAAATGCAGGCATTCAAACAAAAATAGAGAACTGCACTTTCAATAATGTTAAAACGGCAGTTTCTATTAATAATACAATTGCAGCAAATGCAGCAAACAATATTATAATCAGAAAAAATATTTTTAATATCAGTGCGGAAAAAGGAAAAGGTATTGAAGCAAAAGACGTGTTCAAGCTTCAGGCAGACAGCAATACATTTAACTTTTCTAATACAGATGCCACTGTCGGAATTTATTTCAGAAATAGTATCAGCACGGGTCCACCAGGCGAAGGTTCAGGTCCGCCTGTTTATTACAGTCTGAATTTTATAAATAATAAATTTAATAATAGCTGTTTCGTTCCTATGATTCTTTCATGCACTGCCGCCGACAGAGCTCCCGTTTATGTTTATAATAATAAATTCACGGGAAATAATATTTACAGCATCGCCGGTTATAAAATCACCGGGGCTTGATAAAGCAATTAATAATGACCCGATATTAAAAAATCTCAAGAAAAGTTATGATAAAATAAATAAAGACCACCGAAAGAATTTTACAAAGGATAATATTAGCAATATAAACAGATATAATAATCCATCAGAAGATAAATTGATTTTAAAGGCAAAAGAAAATATTATGAGAGCTCAGGTTACATCGAACGAAGCAAAAGACGAAAACAGGTTTGAAGATATGAAGTTGTTATTGAACTACGGAATCAATGAAAATCAAATTGATAATATAAATTTATCTCAGCCGATTGAATTCAGTTTGGAACAAAATTATCCGAATCCTTTTAATCCTACAACCGTTATTCATTATTCGTTAAGCGAAAATGGATTTATAATTTTGAAAGTTTTCGATTTACTGGGAAAAGAAATTGTGACATTAATAAATCAAAATCAAATTGCCGGGAAGATATTCTGTCGATTTCAACGGAAGCAATTTATCCAGCGGAATTTATTTTTATAAATTAGAAACACAAGGAACAAACGGACAGAAGTTTGTAAGCACAAAGAGAATGGTGCTTGTGAGGTAGGATATAGTATATGTGTGGCATATTAGAAAGCAAATATGCCACACGTAACAATAAAAAATTATATGATAAAAATATTTTTAAGTTTAATATTTGTAGCTTTAATCGGATTAACGTTTTCATGCAGTGATCCTGTCACAGGTACGATTGAAAATCAGCCGCCGGAAACTTATCTATCTTTGTTTCCCGACAGCATCATCGCTCCGGGTTCAACTTTGAAAAAGATACAATGGTGGGGAGATGATCCTGATGGATTTGTAAAAGGATTCAGAGTTTCTTTTGATTCTGTAAACTGGACTTTCACAACGGAGAATGACAGCACTTTCGTTTTGTCAATCACCGGTAATGACAGTACATTCAGGTTTTATGTCGCTGCAGTTGATGATAAAGATTTGGTTGACAAAACTCCTGCAACAAATTTATACCCGGTAATAAATACTCCACCGGTGGTTTCATTTGATGCGGGAACTGAAATTCCGGATACTACTTTACCTGTAGCTTCATTTAAATATACCGGCTCTGATCCCGATGGTGTCGAGAGTATACGATATTACCAATGGTCATTAAACGATACAATTAATTTTAACAGAGTTTCAGGAAGTACAACACTTCTTACTCTGACGGAAGACAGTGGGCTTGTATTGAATTCGAACAACATTCTTTATCTCCGCGCTGAAGACGAAGCCGGAGCAGTAAGCCCGATAATCCGTATGCCCGATACGAGCAGCATTTGGTATGTAAGAGGAGTAACTTCAAATATTTTAATGATAAGAGATATTCCTTCTGCTAACATAGGTATTGCAACGGCATATTTTCAAAATGCATTTGATACGATTCAATACGACATACTCGATATAAAATCAAACGGAGGTGCTTTGATACCAAAGATTATTAATCCTATGTTTGTTAATACTTTAAAATTATTCGATATTGTTTTTTGGACAAGCGGGATCGGCTCTACAGCAAACGCAGCTAACTTCGAGTTAGCTCAAAATTCCCTGCCGTTATATATACAAAGCGGCGGAAAGGTTTTCTTTTCTTCGGGATTTTCCGGAACCGGAAATTCCGGACAGGGTAATCTAATAAACTTTGCACCGGTAGACAGCATAACATCGTGTTCAATTCCATTTTACATAACCGGTGATAATAATTTAATACTAAACGACAACTCTTATCCGGTTTTAGGTCCAAGTTCTAATTTTTCCTCAACAAGAGGAGTGTATACCACTACCGGTACTGTGATTTATAAATTGTATAAGCCACTTGGATGTTTTGACACATTAAATGTTGCGATAAAAGATTCCCCGGTAAATCCGAGAGTAATTTATTTTGCTTTGCCGGTTTATTATTTAAACAACAATCTGATTAACTCGAAAGCATTGTTCAGAAGAATTTTTATTGAAGAGTTCGGATACTGATTCAATGTTAAATGTTAAATGTTCAATGTTAAATGTTAAGCTCAAAAGTTTGAAATTGTTAAAAATTTAAATTATGAAAAAATATTTACTGATATTGTTTTTAATTGTCTTTTCCTATGATGCTTACTCACAGGAGAAGTTCGGATCCTTGTATGGCATCATATCGGATTCGGCAAAGATACCGCTGGATGGAGTTACCTTAAAGCTTAAAGGAACTTATCTTGGTGCAGTAACCGATTATACCGGAGAATACAAAATTGATAAAATATCCGAAGGAAGTTACACTCTTGAAGTTTCTTCCGAAGGTTTTAAAACTGTAGAATATACGGATGTAAAAGTACAGGCAAATCAGGATAAAGAATTCAACATTGTTTTAAAGTCAACATCATTTTCAGTTGATCAGGAAATTGAAGTTGTAGGAGACAGGCCGCTCATGGATATTGAGCAGACTAGCAGCAGCCACATTATCTCAAGCGATGATATTAATAAATCCATAGTGACAAACGTTATTGATATTGTTACGCAGCAGGCAGGAGTAGTAAAAGATGATAATGAAATTCACATAAGAGGCGGAAGGAATTATGAAAATTCATATTTGCTTGACGGTGTATCCGTTCAGGATCCGCTTTCGGGAACCGGCTTCGGTCTTCAATTATCTGCAAATTCACTTGAAGAAGTTGAGGTAATCACCGGCGGATACAACGCAGAGTATGGACAGGCAACAAGCGGCGTTGTTAATGTCAGGACAAAAGAAGGGAGATATAACGAATACAATTTTTTCGTTTCATACAAACGCGATAACTTCGGTGTTGATAAAAATTCCGGCTGGAGTTTTAATACCGATATACTCGAAATGAATATCGGAGGACCCGAACCAATTTCAAAATATTTATTTAAAGCTTTGAATATTAAGCCTCCCGGAGAGATAACTTTATTCGGTAATTTCTTTATGGGATTATCCGACGGATTTTTTGTAAATAACGGAGGATATAAAGCAAACAAAGTAGTCTCATCAACATTCGGAGGAACCAATCTTTTCGGAGGCACATACTCTCCAAGGCAGGATAATAACTGGTACTGGCTTGGTAAAGCAACATGGAGATTTAATCCGACAATGAAGCTTGGATATTCTTACAACCAGTCTGTTGGAATTAATCAATACTCAAGCACGCTTCAGACAAATCTTGAATATGTCGAACCGACTCCCGGATATCAGTATAATTTCGAACAGATCCTCGATAACGCAAATACATATACACAAAAGAGTTATTTTAATACAATAAGCTGGACACAAACTACAAGTCCGAAAACATATTATGAACTTAAGCTTAATCAATTTTATTCGACACTTAGAGGTGATGCTAACGGCTTGAACTGGGATCAATATACCGAACCGCTAGATGTCATAAGACCTCCGTTTCAATATTACTACATTGATAGTACAAGAACAGGAATTATTCCAGGTGACGGATTTTTTGACGTTGGAAATCCTTACATATGGCACGATCATTATGTAAGTGAATACTCTGTCAAGCTGGATTACTCTCATAATTTTACTACAAAGAGCAAGTTCAAAGCCGGAGTAGAAGCAAATTTTCAGGAAATGCAGCTGATTGATATTTTCCAGCCATGGATAAAACCTTTCGGATTGAACAATGATGTGTACAAAGTTTATCCTGCCTTTGGTGATTTTTATGCACAGCAAAATTTGACATTCAAAGGAATGATAATGAATTTCGGATTGAGATTAGATTACTGGTTTCCCGGAAAGTATGTTGATGACGCTGTTGCCAATCCGGCAATCTCTACCATTCCTGATGAGATCAGGAGTGCATACTATTCAGATTCATATGATATTTTCGGAAGATATGCAAAACTTAATTTAGCTCCGAGAATAGGAATATCTCATCCGATCACCAACAATCAAACTTTATTTTTTTCATACGGACATTTTTCAAAAAGACCCAGACCGCAGTTTGTATACGCTAAGCTAAACCCGCAGGCTGCACAGTCAACTTATCAGAAATTCGGAAATCCTAACCTGAACCCCGAGACTACAGTTGCTTATGAACTTGGAATCAGAAATCAATTTACGAGTGATGATGTATTAACGATCACCGCTTATTATAAAAATATTTATGATTATGTCACTACCAAATCAATATTAATCAACAGCGGAAGACTGATTGGAAATACATTTATTACTTATTTCAATCTGGATTATGCGAGAACAAGAGGTGTTGAATTTGAATATCAAAAAAGAATGGGCAACTGGTTTAACGGAAGATTTAATTTTACTTATTCAGTTGCAACTGGAAAAAGTTCTACATCTGATCAGGGATTCTTAGTCGCATCTACCGGTGCAGCCGAAACAATCTCCGAATTATTTCTTCCATGGGATAAACCTCTTCAGGCAAGTGCGAATTTATATTTCAGTACAGCACAAAATGGAGTTTTCGGTTTTGGAAAAGGTTATCTTGATGACATAACTCTTAAGTCAAGAATATTTTTCCAATCAGGAAAAAGATATACAGAGCAAATCTTAACCGGCTATCTTCCAAGCGGCAGACCGGAATATGAATCTAATATTGACGACATAAACGGCAAAGTCGGACAGAACTGGTTCTGGGTTGATCTTGATCTTGAAAGAAATATTAACTTTCAATCTATGGAGATTGTACTGGGAATTTATATTACGAATTTATTTAACACATTAAATTCTGCAATCATAAATCCCGTGACAGGTGAAGCTTATGAATACGGTCAGCCGACTCCGAATTTTGTTAATGATCCGCTATATCCGGATTTGCAGGCACCGATTACACCGTACCCGTTTAACCCGGCGAGATTTCTTACTCCAAGGAATATTAAGTTTGGAATTTCACTGAAGCTGTAATGAAAAAACTTTCTTTAAATGTGTCCCATTAAATTACAAAAATGATATTAGTCAGATAGATGAAACTGCTTTTTAAAATAATATTGCTTTTCGGATTTGTGCTTAGTCCTCAAAGTTATTTGAATGCGCAGCCGATAACTTGGCAGAAGGTATTATATTATACTGATAATTCGGCATTGGATAAAGTACATCAAACTAAAGATGAGGGTTTTGTTGCGGTAGGAACGAGTAGAGTTGGTGGATATGGAAAAATTATTTTAATTAAATTTAATAAATATGGTGATACAATATGGAATAAGTATTTTGATTTAAATGTAAATGCTGTTTATAGGGGGTTATGGCTTGACAAGACATTCGATGGGGGATTTATCATAAGTGGTTCTGGAGAAGGACCGGGTACAGATGCTTATTTAATTAAAACAGATTCTTCCGGAAATATTCTATGGTATAGGACATTCGGTGGATTAGATTTAGATCAAAGCAAATGTGTAAGACAATTACCTGATAATGGATTTATTCTTTTAGTCAGAACTTTTTCATTTAATTCGACAGCAGATATTTTATTAATAAGAACTGATTCATCAGGAAATGAGATTTGGAGAAAAATTTATGGTAATAGTACTTACGATGAAATTGGAAACGAAATCCAAATTATTGGAAATTGCGGTTTCATTATTGCAGGTTGGAAACAAATAATAAATCAACCTGCGAATTTATATTTAATAAGATCTGATATAAAAGGAGATACTTTATGGACAAGAACTTTTAATAGCTATCTTGTTTCCGGGGCATATTCAATTGATATAACAAATGATAATGGATTTATAATTGGAGGTGCAGCTGATTCAACAAATAATAATGAACCAATGGCTTATGTGATAAAAACAGACTCACTTGGAAAAATAGATTGGCAAAGAAGATATTCTACAGGATTTAAAGAATATTCTTTTTCAATAAGAGCATTACCAAATAATAAATATGCTTTTTGTGGAATGTCGGATTCATCTTTTGGCAATTATGAGAGAGCAATTTTAAGGATAATCGATGGAACAGGGATTAGTTTAGTTGAAAAATATTTTAGACCTGGATTCAATAATGCATTTCATTCTCTTGAACTTACAAAGGATAATGGATTTATATTGTGCGGATATGCAGATTTTGATGCTACGCTATCGTTTATAGTGAGAACTGATTCAATTGGTAGTGTTAAACCTGTTGGGATAACAAACAGTGGTGAGATCATAAATAATTTTACATTATGTCAAAATTATCCGAATCCATTTAATCCAACTACAATAATAAATTACCACGTGGTGGTCAGCAGTTTTATTTCTTTAAAAGTATTCGATGTACTTGGAAAAGAAGTCGCTACATTAGTAAATCAAAAGCAAAATGCAGGAAGCTATTCTGTCGATTTCGACGGGAGCAATTTATCTAATGGAATTTATTTTTATAAAATAGAAGCAGATAATTTTATTGAGACAAAGAGAATGGTGCTGGTAAAATAAAAATTTAACACCTACGTGAGGCACATTAAAAAAAATGTGCCACACGTAACTGAGAACACGTAAGTGAGAAAAATAACTTTGAAATTTATGAGAAAGTATTTAATAAAAATGTCAACTAATAATCGAAGATCAAGTATTTATTTTATAATACTTATGTTAACCGGTTTGTTTATGTCCAATAATTCATCCGCGCAGCTCTTTCCCAATCTCGGCGGACAGAGGACAGGCACGACATCACTGCAATTTTTAAAAATAGGTGCCAGTGCAAGAGCGACCGGTATGGGAGAATCTTTTGTTGCAGTTTCCAACGATATAAATTCCCTGCAATGGAATCCAGCCGGACTTGTCGCTTTTAAGGAAAACGGAATAACAGTTTCATATACACAGTGGTTTGTTGATACACACATAAATTATTTCGGAGGAGTTTATCATTTTGGTGGAAGCAATGCTGTTGGCATAAGCGTTAATTCACTTCAAACTGAAGACATGAAAGTTACTACGGAATTCCAGCCGACAGGCACCGGAGAGTTTTTTAGATTTTCCGATATTGCAATCGGGCTTTCATTTGCAAGGCAGATGACTGACCAGTTTTCATTCGGAGCAACGGTAAAATATGTACAGGAAGATCTCGGCTCTCTAAAGATCCAGGGAGTTCTCGGAGACCTTGCAACATTTTATAAAACCGGACTCGGTACTTCCAGATTTGCAATTATGATTTCAAACTTCGGCGGACAAATCAATCCTACAGGTGAAGTAAAATTAATCGGAGAGAGAAATGTAAATTCTTTTCAAAGATTTCCACCGCCGACAAATTTTCAGCTCGGGTTTGCGATCGAGCCAATTTTGAATACTCAAAACAGGCTGACTACTTCGATCCAATTGAACAGTCCTAATGACAATGCCGAAAATCTCAACTTTGGTTTGGAATATGCTTTCAGAGAATATTTGTTTTTCCGTGCGGGTTATAAAGTCAATGTGGATGCTGAAAATTTTTCCGGTGGTGTCGGATTTAAGTTTCCAATTTCATTTGCTTATGCTAATCTCGATTACTCGATTTCTAATTATACCGATTTAGGGCTTGCTCAAAGATTTACATTGAACCTTTTATTTCCACCGAAAAAATGATAACAACAATTTAAAATTCTTAAAATGAAATATTTAATACTTTTTTCTTTTGCTGCAATTGTGATTTCATCCTGCTCTGACAAGACTGATCTTGCTCAATTTCCGATTACATCCGGAGGAGTTATTCAGCCACCGGGAGAAATAACCTATGTTCAGCAGTCACCTACATGGAATCAATTCAATCAACCCGCAGCAGTATTAGTAGGAAGAGAGCCGTTAGTTTATGTAGCTGATACAAAGAATAACAGAGTTGTACAGCTGGATATTTCGGGTGCGGAAATAGGAAGTATAGGTGTACGAAATCCAATTGCAATAGCGCAAGATTATAACTTTGAATTACTTGTAATCGGAGATTCCGCGCTTACATTTGCAAGCGATACTATCAGTGTTTTATACAGAATTAAATTGGTACCGGTAGGAGGAATAATTTCAAACGCTACATTACTTCCACTGATCGGAAGTGATTATCCTACGCCTTTAACAAGCAGACAAAGAAAGTTCACAGGGGTCGGAGTCTTTGCAAACAATAGTTATATTGTAACAAGAACAGGACCTAATAATACAAGCACGCTTGATCCTGATAATGCAATTTTAAAGATGACCGGAATTGATTCGGTTACACAGGTGACATCTTTGGGTGGATTTCAGACGACCGGCAATGGTATTTATTCAATTGCTGATCTTTCAGCAATAACAACATTTAATAATGAGCTAACCGATTTTATTGTTACAAGGAACACAACTGATTTCGCATTTAAAATCGAATGGTTTTTATTTGATGCTGTGAAAGAAACATACAATCCGAAATTTCAGCCCGGTGAAAATGTAGATATTTTAAATTTTCAACTCGGAACTCCCGTTGGCGTCACTGTTGATCAAAGCAAAAATGTCTATGTAGTTGACGATACAAAAGATTCCTTATATAAATTTACAACTACAGGAATGTATCGTAATGAATCCTTCGGGGGCACCGGATCAGGTGAAAAGCAGCTTCGCGATCCGAAAGGTGTTTCATTTTTTAATAGAGTCTTGTATATCGCGGATACAGGAAATAACAGGATCGTAAGGTATAAATTATCAACCGATATATTTTAAGTTGGGTAAGAAACAAAATATATCTTCAAAAAAAAGTCAGCAGCCGAAAACACTCTTAAAGGAAAATCCTCTTTATAACTACAGTCTTATATTTTTATTTTCAGTTTTCATAATACTTTTCACGACATTTAAAATCTCCGGTGATGATGACGTCTTCTGGCATCTTGCAACAGGCAGGTATATTGTTGAAAATCAGACTGTTCCGTCAACAGACGTGTTCGGATATGTTACCGCCGGTCAGGAATGGATGCCTTTTGAATGGGGCTGGGATGTTTTAACTTTGGGACTATACAACATCGGAGGATACACGGCATTATCGGTATTCCGCACTATTATTTTTATATTAATATTTTATTTGTTTTTTATAATTCTCAGAAAATTTAAAATAAATTATACAATTATATTTTTGTTTCTGACTCTCCTTGCTTTTGGGATCATTGACAGGCTGACTCCGCGTCCACATATTATGTCTCTTTTATTTTTTGTACTGCTGCTTTTTATTATTATAGAATTTAAGTACTTCAACAGGAAAAATCTAAAGATACTATTTTTTATTCCGTTATTATTTCTAGTATGGGCTAACATGCACATGGGAATTATCGCAGGGATTTTTTTACTTGGCATTTTTGTGATAACGGAAGTAATAATTTATTTTAAGCCGCAAAAATATTCATCAAAGGAAATTTCTCCGCTAACAAAATCCGAATTACTAAGATTGGTAATAATATTCGGTGCATCTGTATTAGTGATGTTTATAAACCCGAATTCATTCGCTACTTATATCTACGCATTTGAACATACAAAAATGAAACTGCTTGAAACCATTAATGAATGGCGCTCCCCTTTCGATGCAATGTTTGGCGGGGGTTTTGTAACAATAATCTATAAAATATTTTTATTCAGCGGAATTTTAATTTTGTACTATGCATTCAGGAAAAAAGATTTGTTTGCAGCTTTGATATATATTAGCTTCGCAGTCTATTCAGTGAGGGCTGTGAGATTTACAGTTGATTATCTGATAATTGTAACAATTTTTTTGGCGGTAGCAGTTAGTTATATTATTAATAATTCCAAAAGCGAAGGACTTAAAAATTTTTTTAGCGTTAACCCTGTTCCTAAGATTATCATAGGGGCACTCCTGATATTTTTTATTTTTAACATTCCAAATGATAAACTTTATCTTGATTATTTAAAGTATTACCGGATTTCCGGGTTTGGAATAAATTCTGATTTCATCCCAACTCAAATGTTCGACTTTATGAAACAGAATAATATCCCTGCAATCGGTGAGAAACCATTTAATCATTTTGGAAGCGGCGGCTATCTTGTATGGAATTTTCCGGAAAGTAAAAACTTTATTGACAGCCGCAATTTAAATGATGATATATTTAATGAATATAATACGATCACAGCAAAAAAGCCCGGGTTTGAAAATAAGCTCAAGCAATATGATATTGATTATGCATTATATCTTGCTCCGGATTTAGTAAGAGCTCCGAATGAAATGGAACAAACAATAATCTCTTACTTTTCCAAACATCCCGATGATTGGAAATTAGTATTTTGGGACGATAAGTCATTTCTATTTTTAAAAAACTTAGCTAAGTTTAAGCAAATCATAGATAAGTACGAATATAAATATGTTACACCTTACAATTTTTTGTATCAAAAGAATGTTCTTGATAAAGGTATCAAAGACAATCCCGAACAAGTTAAAATAGAATTAAACAGAAAGCTTTCCGAAGAGACAAACGGATTGATTATTACTTCAATTAACAACACATATTCAAATAAACTTATAAAATAATAATATAACCAATAACACATGAAAAAAATATTTATTGCAATCACGTTGCTGATGATGTTTTCAATATCACAGGCACAAGTAGTTCCCATAATTTCTTTTACAAATAATAATTCTCAGGGCATTCCTATAGATACAGGAGCATTCAAAACTATAAGCGGAATTGTAACAGTTGGAAATGAATTCGGAGGTCCTGCATACGTTCAGGATAATACCGCAGGCATCGGAATTTTCTATACGGAATTTTCGGGTGCAGCAACAATCGGAGACAGTGTTGTTGTAAAAGCAAAGCTTAGCCAGTTTAACGGATTAACCGAGTTAGTATATTCTACATTCGGAGGAACACCGTCATATACAATAGTCAGCAGCGGTCATTCTGTTCCTGCACCAATAGTTATAACAATTCAGCAGTTTATCACACAAACATGGAATGGACATGAACAATATGAAGGAAGCCTGATTAGAATTAATGGACTTACAATAGCAGGATCCGGCGCATTTCAACCCAATACAAACTATGTTGTGACTGATCCAACCGGCACGAGCCAATTAAGAATTGACAATAGCACAAACTTAGTTGGGACTTTAATTCCAACCGGTACATTTGACTGCATTGCTGCTGCAGCACAATTTGATAACTCGCCGCCTTATAGCTCGGGCTATCAATTTCTTCCTAGATTCACTTCCGATATTATTCAAAGCGGAGGACCTGTAATACTTACTGCTCCACTTGAATCGAATATAACTTCAACAAGTGTAACACTTACATGGACAACTCAAAGTGCAGGCGACAGTAAGCTGAAGTATTTCAGATCTGATTCTTTAACACAGCCGGTTATATTTACAGATTCTGTATTTGATGCAGCTCAAACTACAAATCACACTTTTACATTGAGTAATCTTCAGCCGGGTAAAATTTATTATGCTTTAGCATCTTCAACAAATGGCACCGGCACGAGTATGAGCACCCCGAAGCATTTTTCAACCGCTTCAGACGTAAGCTCTACCGGAAAGTTTGAAATTTATTTTAACAAATCAGTTGACCATTCGTATGCAATGCCAAACAACAATGCTGTGGGTGATGTAGATTTGAAAGAAAGATTAGGACAAAGAATTGATTCGGCAAGATTTTCGATTGACCTTGCAATGTATTCATTTAATGAAGTAACGCAGGTAAGAGATAAGCTGATTAATGCATTAATAAGAGGAGTCAAAATCCGGATGGTCTATGATCACAGGGATGGAAACACTCAGGCTTTGGTTCAGGATTTAATTAACTCCGGGATAAGAGTTCAGCAAAGACCTCAGGGTTCAAATATTATGCACAACAAATTTTTTATTTTTGATGCGAGGGATAATTCTTCTTATTCTGATGACTGGCTTTGGGGTGGTTCCGCAAATATAACCAATCAGCAGTTATACACCGACGCACAAAATGTTTTGTTTATTCAGGATCAGGCATTGTGCAATACTTATACAAGGGAGTTTGAAGAAATGTGGGGATCACATTACGATATAAATAATTCCGCAAATGCAAGATTCGGAATTGCTAAAAGTGATAATACTCCTCACCTTTTTAATATTAAAGGAAAAAAAGTCGAATGTTATTTCTCTCCAACCGACAATCCGTCAACTCAAATAGAGAATATGATAGGAAATAACACAGACAAATCAATAAATTTTTGTATACTGGCATTTACGAGATTTCAAATTGCAAATAAGATGAAGACTCAATTTCAGCCCCCGATGAAAATTGTCCAGGGAGTTTTCGATGACGATAACGGATCCGATCCGTCAAGTGTTTATCCTGAAATGAAAGGAATCGGCGGAAACTTCCCATGGAATCCGGCGGCACCTGTATATCTGGACGGGGTAACAGGATTGATGCACAGCAAATACATATTAATAGATGCGGATTTACCGAGCAGCAATCCAATCGTTGAAACCGGTTCTTTTAATTTCTCAACTGCTGCATCAACAGGAAATGATGAAAATTTTCTTATGATTTATGATTCGTTAATCGCTAATCAATATTACCAGGAATTTGCGATGAGATATGCACAGTCAGGCGGGACAATTAAAGTGCAGCAAATTTCATCTGAAGTCCCAGTAAATTTTAGTCTAAATCAAAATTATCCGAATCCTTTTAATCCGTCTACGACAATAACTTACTCTCTTCCAAAATCAAATAACGTTTCTTTAAAAATATTTGATGCACTAGGAAGAGAAGTAGCAACATTAGTAAATGAATATCAGACAGCGGGCAGCTATAATGTAAGCTTTGATGCTAAAAATATAAGCAGCGGAATATATTTTTACCGAATTGAATCAAACGGGACAACGATGACAAAAAATATGATTGTTGTAAAATAAAATCGCATACAACGATTAAGTTTAGACCAATCTTAATCTCTTTGAAATGAACGGGAAGTACGAGGTTGATAAGAGTTTATTTTAATTTTGCCGGTTCAAAAGTTTATTTTAAATTTGCATTATAATTAGTTATTGAAAAATAGAACGAAATTATACTTGACATTGTTCTACTATTTAAATTATTTGATTAAACCTTAAAATAATATCCGCATGCATAGCCCAAAACTTCTTTTCAAATTAATTTTAATATTACTTGTTTGTATAATATTCAATATCAAAAAATCCTATTCACAATCAAATGCAGTATTCGGACAGAATAAAGTTCAATACAAAGTATTTCACTGGAAATACCTTCAGACAAAACACTTTGATATTTATTTTTATCAGGACGGAAAAGAGCTTGCGGAGTTTACAGGTCATGTCGCCGAAAAATCTCTAAAGAATCTTACTGAGAATATTGATTATAACATAAGCAACCGGATACCACTAATTGTTTACAATTCACACAATGATTTTCAGCAGAATAATGTAATTGATCAATTCCTCCCCGAAGGAGTTGGAGGCGTCACCGAATTATTTAAAAACAGGATTAATGTTCCTTTCGAAGGAGATTACGAAAAATTCCGGCATGTTATTCATCACGAACTTTTGCATGCTTTTATGAACGATATGTATTACGGCGGAACAATACAAAATATTATTTCACAAAATATTTCACTTGCTTTCCCTTTATGGTATAGTGAGGGAATGGCTGAGGTTCAAAGCAATTACGGTCTTGACAAAGAGACAGATATGTATATGCGAGATGCAACTATAAATAATTACGTTCCGCCATTAGAATACATAAACGGTTATTTTGCGTACAGAGGCGGTCAAAGTTTTTTTGCTTTTCTTGCTGATACTTACGGTGAAGACAAAATAGGAATTCTGATGAACAATGTTAAAACTTTTGGAGATATTGATCAGGGATTTCAGGAAACATATAAGTTAAGCTTAAAAAAGCTTGACGAAAAATGGCAGTCTTATTTAAAAAAAATGTACTGGCCTGATATAAAATTTAGAGAAGATGTAAAAGATTTTGCCAAACAATTAACAAATCATGAATTGGATGGCGGTTATTATAATGTTTCGCCTGTCATATCGCCAAATGGGGAAAAGTTTGCTTTCATATCAAACCGGGATGATTTGTTTGACGTTTTCATTGCCAAGACAAAAAACGGTGAGATAATTGAAAAAGTAATTGAAGGAAACAATTCTTCTGATTTTGAAGAGCTGCATATTCTTACTCCTGGACTTTCCTGGTCACCGGATGGAAGAAGGATAGCAATCAGCGTTAAGTCGGGAGATCATGATGCAATATTTATTGTGGACATTGATGATCATGATAAGACCGAACTTCCACTTAGCTTTGACGGAATTAATTATTTGAGCTGGTCTCCGGTAGGAAATAAGCTTGCATTCATTGGTAATAAAGCCGAAAGATCAAACCTATATATATATGATTTAAAATCAAAAAAACTGGAGGAACTTACAAATGATGTTTTCTCCGATGCAAATCCAACATGGACTCTTGACGGCAAAAGCATTTTCTTTACATCAGACAGAAATGGATTTACCGATCCGAAAACGATTCCAAAGGATTTTAAAATGTGGGAATATGATTATACAAGAAGCGATTATTATAAAATTGATATCAGTACAAAACAAATTACCCGGCTCAGTGATTCTAAAGATTCAAAGGAAAGCTATGCACAAATCAGCGCAGACGGTAAAAAGATAGTGTATGTTTCCGATAAAAACGGTATAAATAATATTTATATTCGTGAAGAAGATTCAACCGGTAAAATAATTGACCGGCCGATCACCAATGCATTGAATCCTATCGATCAAATCTCAATGTCAAAGGATGGGAAAAAATTATTATTTGTTTCACTAAACAAAGGTGCTTACGACATATTTTCAATTAACAATCCGCTGGAGCGTAATATCGGGCTTGATGAATTAGAGCTTACCGAATATGCCAAAAAAATTAACGATTATGCGGATAAATTCGGAAGAGAGAACAATTCGAAATACGAAGACACAATCAACACTACTATTATAAGTAATGGCATCCGTAACGATTCCTCTGATTTTTCCAATAACGATTCTTTAAATTTTTTCCCACTTGATACTGCCGGCCTAACACAAAATGATTCTGTCAATTCAGTTGCTTTTGATTCAACCGGAGTAACCCATAATGACACATTAAACGGAAAAGCCGGGGTCAGTGAAACGAAGGACAAAGATTCAAGTAAGTTTTACGGGGAAGATGTTAAAATAAGTTTTGAAACTCCTGAAGTCATTTCATTAAGCAGTATTAAGGACAGCACTTATGCAGAGAATTCAAATTTTAAAATCTCAGAGAATACGAATTCCGATGGTTCGTTCAAAATCAAAAATTACAAAATTAAATTCACACCCGATTTAGTTTACGGGAATGCAAATTACACTTCCTTTTATGGAGTTCAGGGAGTTGCTCAAATTGCATTAAGTGATATGCTTGGAGATCACCGGATATATATTCAGACATCGTTAGTAATTGATTTAAAGAACAGCGATTATTCATTAGCATATTATTATCTTCCAAAGAGAATCGATTACGGATTCGGATTATACCACACTGCAAGGTTCGTGAATTATGGCAATGGCTTCATCAATTTTCTTTACAGGTATCGAACTTATGGAGGATTTCTAAGTGCTTCTTACCCGGTTTCCCGTTTTAAAAGGTTTGACGGCTCTTTAGCAATTGAAAATATCACAAGAGAAAATCTGGATTATACGCTTGAGCCAAGTCAATCAAAAACGATAGCAATACCAACATTGAGTTTAGTTCATGACAATACACAATGGGGTTACACAGCACCGGTCTCCGGGACAAGATATAATTTAACTTTGCTTGGTTCTCCGAAATTCGGACCTGAAGGAATCGGCTTCGGATCAGCCTTAGCTGATATGCGTCACTACTTTAAGCTGGGCGATGACTATACTTTTGTAACCAGGCTTTCAGGTGGAGCAAGCACCGGTCCTAATCCTCAGGTATTTTTTATAGGTGGAACTGAAAACTGGATAAATCGTCAATATGAAAATTATACTTTGCCAATTTCGGATATTCAGGATTACGCGTTTCTTTCACCCGGTCTTCCTTTAAGAGGATACAATTATGACAGGCAGTCAGGTTCTAAGTATGCAATATTAAATTTAGAATTAAGATTTCCTTTACTAAAATATTTAATATTCGGAGCTTTGCCTTTAGGATTTGCAAACATCGAAGGAGTTGCCTTTTTAGATATGGGTTCTGCATGGACAAATACAAGTGGAGTGAAATTTTTTCAAAAAGTAAACGGGAGTATTCGAACTCAGGATCTTCTGGTGGGAACGGGAGTCGGCACAAGAATGAATTTGTTGGGTTTCCCGGTTATGTTTGATGTTGCATGGGGCTATAATTTGAATAAGTTCTCAAGTCCAAAATATTATATTTCCTTAGGATACGATTTCTAATAAAGAAAATTTTAAATAGTCACAAAAAAAACCGCAAATTTATTTTGCGGTTTTTTTTTATAAAATTATTTAATCAAAAATTAAGACTCGTTCGGGACAGATTCTTCATCTGCCTTTACATCCTCTGCAGGTGGTTTGATATCCGAAGATATTTTTACGACATTTACTCTAAGTTTGGCAACAACAGATTGCGGCAACTTAATCTCCAGCTCGTGCTCCCCTAAGGTTTTTATAGGCTCTTTTAAAATAATTTTTTTTCTGTCAATAACATCGAAGCCATTTTCCACCAAATTATCATGTATCATCTGAGCCGTAACCGAACCGAATATTTTATCTTCCTCACCCGCTTTTACTTCAATGGTTACAACATGGCTTGCTAAATCCGAAGCGAGCTTGTGAGTTTCTTCAAGCTGTTTCTGTACTTTTCTTCCTCTTTGCTTTTTTATCTCTTCAAAATTTCTGAGATTCCCTTCATTTGCATTTATGGCAATACCATTCGGTATTAAATAATTTCTTGCATAACCGTTTTTAACTTCTACGATTTGCCCTTCATCACCTACCAGCTCATAATCTTTTTTTAAAATGACTTTCATTTTTAAAATTGAGTTTTTTTATAAATTAATAGGGGTAGAATAATTCAATTCCACCCCAAAAAATTATAGTTTAAAAATATATTATTTATCGTTATTGCTTTTGATTAAATCAGAGTCTTCCGGAGAAAGCAAGGAATCAAAAGATTCATCAGTGAATGTAGTTAAATCTTCCTCTTTATCCACCTCAACAGCCGAACCTCTCTTATTGAGAAACTGAATTCTTCTCGCCTTAATCTCAACGATCGTTCTGTTAGTTCCGTCTTCTGTTTTAAATGTCCTGCTTTGCAACTCACCATCAACCAAAACAGCATTACCCTTTTTCAATCTGTCTTTACAACTATCTGCCAGTCTGTTCCATGCAACAATCCCAACATAGCAAACGTCCTCTTTCCACTCTTCATTCTTATCTTTGAATCTTCTGTTACTGGCAATTGAAAAATTAACTACAGGAGTTCCGGATGTTGTTTGTCTGAAAATCGGATCCTTTGTTAAATTTCCTGCAATGACAACAGAGTTTAGTTCGGGCATCTTAAAATCAGCCATGTTTTTCCTCCAAAATAATTATAGGTTTATTAATTTTTAAGTTATTAATTAGTTACTTTGTAAAACTTCTTTGACTGCTTCAGTTGACGCCTTAGGTATAATTTTTTCTTGTTCCTTTTGACTAGTTACCTCTTGCTTTTTTGCTTCTTCATTTTGAGCGATTAACTGTTTCTCTTTTGCTTCTTCATATTTAGACTGCATCAGTGCTTTATGCTTAAAATGTTCGTCTTTTTCCAACCGGGTCTTTGGAGATACAAATATAGTAAGATATCTTAGAATATTTTCATCAAGTATATATGAACGTTCAACTTTTGTAATGAAACCGGTAGGTGCAAGAATTTCAAAACAGATATAATATCCGTTTAATTTTTTCTTTATCGCATAAGCTAATCTTTTTCTGCCGATGCGGTCAATGTTGACTATCTCAACATCATTTTTTAAGAGAAGTGTTTCGTACTTTTTAATTTCTTCCTCGATTGCTGCATCTTCTAAATTACCATCTATGATAATATACGATTCGTAAAACTTTTTAGACAAATTTTATTGTATTTAATTGTTGAGTGTTTTTTGAAAGATACAAATATATCACGTTTTATGTTAATATTCAATATAATTTGTTAACGCATCGTACAAAGTTTTTTCCTGCATAGACTTATTAAAATCAATCTTCTGATTTACCTTAGAATCACCATTTTTTTTGTTTCAGTGAAATCATCAGCTATTAATTTATAATAATAAATTCCGCTCGAAAGATTGCCTCCGTTAAATTCCACTTCATAGCTTCCCGCTGCAAGCCTTTCATTCACAAGTGTCTCAACTTCTTTTCCAAGTTCATCATAAATAATTAATCTTACGTCTTGCATCTCGCTTCTTGCGTCTCGCATAATATCAAATTTTATAATTGTTTCCGGATTAAACGGATTCGGATAATTTTGATATAGAATGAATACTTCCGGAATTTTAGAATAATTTTGTTTTATATATGTCAAACCACCCGTCGTCGTCATCATCACAACACCGCTATCACCAACTACAAAGCCTGTATCTTTATTAATAAACCATACTGCATTTAAATTTTTTGTAGTTCCACTATTAAGTATCATCCAGTTATTACCGCCGTTTGTTGTTCTAACAACCTGGCCCGAGTCACCAACCGCACAACCAATTTTTGAATTTATAAATTGAATATTTCTTATATGGTAAGTTAAACCGGCTATTGAATTGCTCCAGTTATTCCCACCATCAATTGATCTTATAATTATTCCTCCATCACCTGCAATAAATATCGTATCTCTAAATGGATCTGACATAGTAATACCATAAACATTAATATCCGATTGATGATACCATGTGTCTCCACCGTTTGTTGTCCTTAGAATAAAGTAATTTGATAAGACACAACCCGTGTCATCATCTTTAAATTCTATGTCTGTGAATTCACAGAAATTTTCTCTTCTGATTTCACTCCAGTTTATTCCTGAATTAGTAGTTTTATAAATTACCCCATCGAAACAACACGGCATTGGGATAGGGTAAATATCACCGCCCGCAACAAAACAAGTATTTTCATTTGTAAAAAAAATATCTCTGGAGTATCTGTCACCTAAACTTGGGATGTAAATTGGATTAAGAAGAGACCAATTACTACCTCCATTTACTGTTTTTCTGTATCCATTTCCTAACCCGTATCCAAATGTTTCATCTTTAAAATATCCTTTTTTTAAAGCCGTAAATCCTGAATTACTTATTGTTACCCAGAATTTGCCCCCATCAGTTGTTTTAAACAGTAAACCATCATGAGAAAATATGAATCCAGTATTTTGATTTATAAAATTTATTGATTTAAAGTTTTTAACTCCTAAATTAATATTTATCCATTCGGATTGTGAAAATGCAATTCGAACAAAACCACTTAAAAAAAATATGATAAATACTTTTTTCATATGATTCCTCATTTTATTAATACCATTCGTTTAGTTTCATTAAAATTCTTTGAAACTAACTTATAATAATAAATACCTGATGGCAGATCATAATTTGATGCATCAAACAAAATATTATACTCACCTGCTATATTATATTCGTTTACTAAGTCAATAATTCTTTTGCCTGAAATATCATATATCTGAAAAGTAACCCATCCACTTTCTTCGATTGTATATTTTATTTTTGTAATCGGATTGAATGGATTTGGATAGTTTTGTAATAAATCATTTTTTAAATATGTGTCCAATAAATTCTCATTTTCAGAAGAATTATTTAAATTGTCAGGTCCTATTGCTCCGCAAGGATCGGTATAACCTGTTATCGTATCTCTTTCGGATTTAACAGATTCTTTATTTGTCAAATCGACAGAACTTATTCGATATGAAAACGTAACGGAATATCTTTCGCACGGGCCACTACCACCACCTGTTCTGTATAGGGTAGTATTATCTACAAAAAATGTATCTGTAGTGGTACCCAAATAATTATAAGAAGAAGCATCTTGACCCGCAGTAAATATTTGACCCTTATATATTTTATATTCCTTTAAATCTGGTTCCATATTCCTATTCCAAAAAATTAAAGGATGAAATGCATCTATTGGGGATCCAAAGAATTGACGAGCAGTTTTAATTAATTGAGGTTTTGATGGAAATGCCTGAGTAATATTTGTAAAATAAACTTTTACAACTAATTCACCTGTGCTTTTTCTTTCGACAAGTTCAATGGTTAAACTATCTGTAGAATAATTTACTTTTATTCCCGGATTGCTCCATGGAGAATAAACCTGATTATAATTTATGTCAAAGCATGTATTAGAATCACCATTAACTGCAATGTATGAGAGTACACTTCTTGGATTTAATTCAGGATCAACAGGAATATTGCAGTTTACATCAACAACATTCTTTTTAGCCAATCTCATTACAGATTCGCCTGTATACCTAGACACTAAATTATGGTAAAATGTATTATAATAAACCGGATTACTGATTACATATTTATTATTACATTTTAGCCAATCCCATTTTCCATCCGCATGCTCCACTAAAAATTTTTCATTTCCATACGGATAAATCTTTTGGTAAATTAATAATCCGGAATCTCTTTGTATAGGAAATAAAGGTAATTCATTTAAATATTTCCAATCATTCCAAGCCAATGAAGAATAGTAGTTTAATCTTCTTCGATTTTCAATAAAAATTCTATTGCTTCTATTAATTTTAATATAATCCCCAGTTGTTACATAGTCTCTTAAAACAATTGAATCATTTATAGTTGGAGTGTATTGAATACCTGAATTCCAACCCAGTCTTTCCCTATCTTCAGATGATCCAATGCCTCCACCGCTTAAATTATATACACCTAAAGTATCATAATGCAGTGATCCGTAAAAATAATGTTGTGCAAATTCATGTGCAGCGATACCTATCAAGTTAGGAAAATGCATATCTGCTAAACATCCGGATCCCGGAAAACAACCTAAAACCCTTGTACTGTCTAATGTAATTTCAGGAGCATAATTAAAATTATTATTTTTTCCACCTAAAGAAGCAATCCCACTATATGGCGGTGGATTATCGGTAACAGCTGAATTTGTAAACCTGAAAATGATAAAAATAAAATCCACTATCCCATCTTTTTCTCTTTTATTACTATCATGATCTAAATCGAACGGATCAAATTTGTCATAAATGGAATAATTAACATAAGGGTCAATGTTTTCTAATAATTCCCTTACTGCATATCCGATCCTTCGTCCACTATCACCATAATAACTCGCCTGATGCTTAAAAATATAAAGAGAATCATATACATCACCAATTAAAAAAAAT
This sequence comes from Bacteroidota bacterium, assembly GCA_030855105.1. Lineage (GTDB taxonomy): Bacteria > Bacteroidota > Ignavibacteria > Tepidaquicellales > Tepidaquicellaceae > JAGPCH01. The sequence continues at coordinate 79,072 of JALYRX010000008.1, forward strand.
TTTCCATTGCTGCTTTGTTTGAATAGACCAGTGAGAGACGGATTCCAAATATTAGTTGTAGTTGGGCAAATAATCGAATCTGCCCAGGTAGGTTTTGTTTGTGCCTGATTTTTTGGCCAATATTGCATATAAACATAATTTGGGTTAATATCCTTCGGATCATAATTTCCGCTCGGACTTGGATAATTACAAAATACAACTAATGCTCTTAAAGTATCATTGCTAATAGGAAAAAACGGTAAACTATAATTATCACAGGGGTAAGATGATGTTTCTTCCGTCCCACAATAAATGTGTGAACTTGGATATTCAAATGAAAGATTTTGTGAATTTCCAAATGATGTCAAAATAACAATAATTAAAAATGTAAATAAAATTTTCATAAATCCATTTTAACTTGTTTTCTTAACAATATATGTAAAATATGTAATGAGGTTTTTCAGACGAAACTTGCTGTTAATGATAGTTAATAAATACTCAATAATTTTTACATGAATTATTTCATCATAAAGTTATTTTATTAATGTCATTTTCTTAGTCTTTGTATAGTTTACCGATTCTAATCTATAAAAATAAATCCCGCTCGAAAGATAACCTGCATTAAATTCAACTTCATAGCTTCCCGCAGCAAGTGTTTCATTCACAAGAGTCACAACTTCTCTTCCCGTTGCATCATAAATTATAAGCTTTACAATATTTGAAGCGGGTATTTGAAAATTGATCATTGTCTCCGGGTTAAATGGATTTGGATAATTTTGAAACAGCTTGAAATTAGATGGAACATTCGATGAAGTCTGGGAAATTTTCACACCGCCATTTATTGTTTTGAATATTTTCCCCAGTTGTCCAACGGCATAGCCGGTATCAGAAGAGGCAAAATGTACACTATATAAATCAGTTGAACAACACCTGATTGTGGCATCCAGACGTTACCTGAATTTAAAGTTTTTAAAATAATTCCTGTACCGACAGCTGTACCGGAGTTTTGATTTACAAAATAAATGCTAAATAGATTATTAGTTACTCCTGTTGTTTGAGTTAGCCAGTTGCCGCCGCTATTGGTAGTCTTCAATATTACCCCATTCATACCTGACACATATCCGGTATTATCATCAGTAAAGTAAACAGCTCTCAGATCATTGCTGACAGTGCTGTTTTGCTGTGTCCATAAATTACCTCCGTTTAAAGTATAAAGTATTGTCCCGTTGAATCCTGTTACATATCCCGAATTCGGATTGATAAAGTAAACACCCGTCAGTTCCAGATTTAAATTACTGTTTTGCAAAACCCAATTTGTTCCTCCGTTAGTTGTCTTCGCTATTGTTCCGTTCAAACCAACGCAAACTGCATTCGAAGGATCAACGAATTGAATATGAACTAAAGTAGAAGTAATTCCTGAATTTAAATTTACCCAGTTCAATCCTCCGTTTATTGTTTTTAAAATTAAACCATTCTCCCCTGCCGTCATTCCTGAGTTTGCATTAATAAAGCTGATGCTTCTTAAAAAATTATTTGTTCCGGAAGTTTGATTATTCCAGTTAAAACCTCCGTTGGTTGTCTTAACAATGATGCCGCTTACGCCACAGACAAAACCTGTATTTGAATTTGCAAATGAAACTCCGAGAAGCGTTTGGTTTGTGCCGCTCGTTTGCTGTATCCACCCTGTTTGAGAAGATGCTGTTGTATAAATAAAGAGTATAAGTAAAGAAAAAATAATTTTCATTTCCGTTTATTTTAGTTTAACAAAAATAGGTATAACGGAAATAATTTATTTCTTCAAAACAAACTTTTTTGAAGAGTGTTTTTTTCTGTAATTAAGCGGTGCTGCACCGGTGTGGCTTGCAAACAATGATGAAAAAGAACCGAGGCTTTGAAAACCAACCATTGAACAAACCTCTGTTACAGGCAATGTGCTTTCAGTGAGAAAGATTTTAGAATTATCAATTCTTACCTTGGTCAGATACTGATGAGGAGTAATACCGTAAAATTTTTTAAATCTCCTGATTAGATGATTAGGACAGAGACATGCAACTTTGGCAAGTGTGTTAATTGAAACATCTTCATTATAATTACTGTGCATATAATCCTTTGCTCTCTCAAGCCGTTTATACAATTCTTTTTTTGCATTCAGAGTAAGAGCCGGAATGTCCGTAACAAATTTAATTTCGGATATTTTAAACTTAATTACCATTTCAAGAATATCTCTTAGTATATAATCGAATGTGTCAGGCTTAGTTGTATCAGCCTTCAAAAGAAATTTGAGTTTATAAAGATAATTTAAAATTACGATCGAATTATTCGTATAAATATCAAACTCAGCATTGAAATTCTTATAGTATAATGGATTATCAAGAAGCTCTGTATCCGTACTGTTGCTATAATGAAACATTTCTGCTGTGAATTTGCGGTTAAAGAATAATGCAAGCGAGTCTACCGGTGAAGGAGAATCTATATAACTTGAATAAAGAAAGCCGTCGTTTATGATAAGAAAAGATTTATCCCTTACACGGTACCTGCAGCCGCCGGAGATAAAATTTTCATCGCCGCCGAATGCACTTTTTATTGTTAATGTTCCCCAGTGCTCGGCATAAAAAATATTTGAAGAAGCTGCATGGACTATCACATTATGTTCTTTAAATATATTGCGGTAATCGTTCTGATTAAAACCGGGAGAGTTGTAGTCAGGAAAGCTTCTTATAATTTTTAAATTTCTCAATTAAATTAAGAGTATCATTTGCAAATGCTTTCTTTAAGATTTCTTATTTTTATTTTTACCTTTATAGCCTGCAATCAATGCAACGGAACACAGGAAAACTCCAAATAAAATTATGAATGAAGTAGCAATAGAATTATTTTCATTGTTATAGTTTTTATCATTATTATCATTATTATCATAGTTCATTTCAATACCTGACTTACTTTTGCAATTAAGTTTTTCGGGATATGTGCTGGTAAGGTCTCTGTCTTCTTTAGAAACACCTTTCAAAAAATCCACACCGTTATAAGAATCTTCAATCAGCTTTCTGTTTGCATCAATATTATATTCAGTTAAAGAATTATTAATGTTGCCTTCAAGGTTGGAATTAATGTCAATCATAATCACCGGTGAAGTGCAATTAAAGTCCAGTGCCGCAAAATCAATACTTTTTATTTTCTTATTGTCATACGTATTGAAATATACTTGCATATTTTTGATATCATAGACTATGCTCCATTTAGTTGCATCACCCTGTATTACATCCTTTAAAATTTCAAATCCGTAATCCACTGCAGTTCGGTTTTCTTTTTTCGTATAATTTTTTAACATCGAACAGGATTTTGCAAACCTTTCCAAGGAACCGCTTTCATTTGGAAGATCCTTTTCTCCTCCGAATTCTTTAAAATTTTTCAGATACTCAATCGACTTTTCATATGTATCGTTTGTAAGTGATCTGAACTTCATTGTTTCCCCCTTATGAGCTACAAGCTTTCCGTCAAGAAACTCAATGCTTGCCGTGCTTCCGTATTTATCGGTTATTAAAAAGTGAATCGGTGTAGCAGCTGTAGGAATTCGTATGAGTTTATCAGTATCAATGACTTCCTGGATGGTTTCACTATTATCAAGCTGGTATTGAATCCATTGCAATACACCGCCGGTTGCAGGCCGTTCATCTGCATCAGGGTATTTTGTATCATCGAGCCACATAAGTTCGACTACAAGACCTGCTTCATTCATTCCACCCATCGGAAATTCTCTTCCGAACTGATTGAAAGTAACACTGCCGTATTTCGACACCCATGTCGCTGGAGAATTCTTTTTTGTAAAAGCAGTCTTTACAATATCTTTTTTATTAACAAAAACAATTCCGTCGCTTATCATCCAGTCATAATTTTTACCGAACACAAGTTCTTCATCTGTATGAATGCAAAATGTGGTGCAGGATTGTAAAGGGTTGGTATAGAAAAACACAAAGTTCAGGGAAATAACTAATGAGAGAATTTTCGTTTTCATGTTTTTTAATTTTACATTAACAAAAATATTTTAACTGATGTTGTTAAGTTGATACGAATGAATCAGTGTTTTGTTAATGATTGTTTCATCAAAGTATAGCTGCGGCAAAAAAGTGAGAACCAATTCAGAAACCAAGTTTAATAAGCATACTATCGGCATAAGTCTTATAATATTTTCCCGATTCTTTGGAATAAAATCCATTGCTGTCAGTAACAACTACGTCCCAAATATTTGCTTCCCAGAAAACCGGCTTTTCCGGGACTTCTATTCTGAATACTGAATCGTCTAACTTTTTTAAACTGTACGGAGATCTGTAGAATACCGGTCGTCGCTCATCTTTCATTATATAATACATAGTATCTTTGTCGAAGCCAACAGTCAGAGTATACACACTGTCTTCATAAATGTAAGTCCTTCCGACAATCTTATTAAAATTATTTTTACACGCTGAGAAAAGAATTAGGAACACAAATGAGAAATAAAGTACATTGGAAAACTTAATAAATGCGGGAGAGAATTTTGATTTCATGTTTATGATAATTTTTTTCAAAATTAACAATCATAAATACGAAATGAAACCAAATTGTTTTCTCTACATCAAGATTTTTTATCTTGAGTTTTACAATGGATATTAAATAGTTGCAAAGCTATGAAGTAGAATTAAAAGATTTTTATAACATTAGCTTTATTTACCAAACACTATCAAGCTAGCGGAAACAATTAAATAAATATTTTTCAAATCAAACTTATATAAAATTGAAATACTATCTGAATAAATTCAAAACAATTGCTCACAAACTTAACAATAAGGTTCTTAAGAAAAAACAGTTTGAACTTGAAGTAGGATTTTGGTTTGATTCAGTTGTGTTGAAACTGCAAAAAAAAACCTGGACTAATAAATCGGCAAATGTACAAAATCCCGAATCCTCAATATTCTTTTCTCTTTGGGTAAATGAGAAAGGAATAAAGAATAATAAAATGTTTTATAATATTCATGCCTTGAAATTAAGACAACTAACCGGCTATTCTATTGAAAGCAGAAAATTTGCAGAGTCTTTTAGAAAGAGGTTTAAAGTTTTTCAGGATCAGTGGCCGAATGTAAGTGTCAGCTTCGGTCCTCAGACATTAATGCAGGGCTGGATAGAAAAAGATTTAGAAAATTTAGAATTTGATATTATTAAATTGGTTAATCAATTTTTGAAAATTCATTTTATTATTGATGAGCTTCTTAACAAAGGAAAAAAAATTAAAAGAAATTAGTAAACGTTATAGGGGAAATGAAATTAATCAGCTTAATAGTTTATTCTCAAATTTTGTTTGCTAATACTAAGTGAAATGCCAAACATAAGGCGACAAACGTAAACGGTAAATCGTCAATCAAAAATCCCTGCCTGCAGCAGGCAGGTAAGATCTAAAATTAATCCCCATCTTTCTTTCTACTTTGCAGAAACCGATTAATAATATTATTTTGAAATCAGAATTCTCGAATAATTTTATTTTTTATTTACTAAGTACTTATTTAAGAAGAATGTAAGCAGAATGAAGCTCCCATTTTTAGATAGTATTGTAATAGAAGAAAGTAAGCTTACTAATTATATACTAAATGCGAATCATCCGGACGGCGGAGTAAAAGCAAAATTTCTAATCAAAAGGAGATTCGATAAAGATTCTATTAAAACTGCTCTTATTAATCAAGCCAAGAACGAAGAAGTAAAAGAAGTTAAGAAGTCAGAATTTGGTATTAAATATATAATTGAAAGCAAAATAAATTCGCCGGATGGCAAAACATTTTTTCTTAGAAGTGTTTGGATAGTGTATTTGAATGAAAAATTTGTTAAGTTTATAACAGCATATCAAATTAAATAATATGATAAAGGAATTTGAAAGAGTAATATTATTAAAAGATCTAAAGAATACTCCTTTTAAAAGAGGTGATGTTGGAACGGTTGTATTGATACACCCGGAAGCAAAAGGATACGAAATAGAATTTTTTGCAGTTGATGGATGTACTCTTGGAGTGGAAACCGTCTCTTTAGATGAAATCAAGTCTGTGAGTGGAATAAAGAAAGTAATTCATATCGATGAAATAGCCGCATAAATCATTTCAATATTTTATTTTGAAGTTATAGTTGATTTCCTTTCCCAATCATATCAAAATTACGTAATTCAAATAATTGAATTTCAGATATATCAAACGAAGCAAATTTGTTTCATCTTCTTCTAGGCACTTTGCATTCTTTTCTTTCTACTTTGCAGAAACCGATTTATAATATTATTTTGAATCAGAATTTTCGAACAGTGACAGTCACAAATTAAAATTGTAAGAAATAAATGGACTGATCTTCGATTTTAGTTTTTCAACAAAAAAATAAACATGGAAAAAATAATAAGCATGGACACAATAATAAAAGACAAACAATTAAAAGAATAGAATGCACTTTTGATGGTAAAATTAAAGTTCATTAACCTAGTTTATGATATTGATTATTTTTTAAAGTTAAAATAATTTAGTTATGTCAGTTGATAAACGGCGCGAAAATCCTATCAAACATAAAAATGATTTTTTACAATTAGGTATGTCTCCAATAAAAATTAAAAGAGCTGATGGGAAATTAAAAGAATTAATAATTCCGTTACCAAATTTCACAGCATTATATCTAAATATTTCGGATAAAAATTTTAAAATTGCTGAAGAATTATATAATGAAAGAATTCTTAACCGATTGAACGAAAAGAATGACTACTACGAATTACCTTTCGAAGATGAATCTGTAATATATGATTTTTTAGAAGCAGTTTTTTCATCAATTATCTTTGCATTTTCAGCAGTCGAATGTTTAATAAACTCCTTAATTCCAAACTATATAATTATAGTTAAAAAGAAATCAGAAAACAAATTTGAATTAGAATCAAAAGGCAAGATTGAAAAATTCTTTACTTTAGAAGAAAAAGTTAAGAAAATTTTACCTAAAGTATATGATTATGGATTCAATGCAAATAAAATAAAATGTTGGGGTAATTTTAAAAAACTGATTTCACACAGGAATGAACTTATCCATTTTAAAAGTAATGAATTTGATGGTAATAAATCCTCACATACGAAATTTATTGGTAACTTGATTGTCGATGTTTGTACACTTAATGTAATAGAATCAGCAAGGGAAATTATTAAATATTTGATAAAAAAAATCCCTTATTCTCCAGGATTTCCAAAAGAATTTCAAGTTTTTAATATCGATAGTGAAGATTATATTAACCATTTCAAATCAAAGAATATCACTACAAAAAAGGAAATAACGTTTGAGTTTTCAAATGAAATTTCTTTTAATGAATTCTTTAATCAAACAAATTTAGGTAAAGAAAGAGAGTTTAAAGTTAATGTAAGATAGTATAAAACTTTATTTTCAATCTACTTTGGTTTTAAAAAAAATGATGATAATTTATCGTATATTTTTTTATTGATCAGGTATACTTTTAAATTATATGAGTTTTATTAAGTGTTTAATGAAAAAATTAACGCATGGTAAGATCATTTGATGGAGTTATAAAAATAATTCTGGAAATTTTACAAAGGGATAAAGAATTTGTAAAATATATATTTGAATATTACGATAAATTTAATATTTGGATAGTTGGTTTTTCTGTTGCTGGAATTTCAATTATAATTACAAACCTTTCAAATTTTCAACAAGTATTTAGTCTTGTAATAAATGAAACTCCCCGCCGCAAGCAGCGGGGTATCTTAATTTCTAGAATTATATATTCTTTCGCCGCAAGCGGCGGGGAATTAAACCCTAAGCGATTAAATTATCCTTATTTCTATTTGTTGTTTCAATTGTCACAGGATTTTTATTTAAAATAATTTATCCATATTTTCAGTTAGAATATAACAAAATTGTAAGCCACATGGAATTGTCATTAATGTATAGTAATGAAATATTAGAACAAATGTTTAGTTCGAATTCAGATTTCAAGAATATTCATTTCTATGTTAAGAGACTTAAGGAAATAAACGTAGATGTTTCCGAGTATATGGAATTTTATGAAAAAGGTGATGAAAATGAAAGAATTGAAATACTTAATGAATTAGATGAAATCTACAAAAAATTAATTAGAATTGAAGAGATTAGTTTTGATAACGGTATTGCATATGTGAAAATGGTTTATAAAAAATCTTTTGGCTTATCCGATAAGAAAATTAATAAACTTTTTGATAATGGACATTCAATTATTACTTATAAAATTTTATCTTGGTTAACTTTTATTATGTTATTCGTTAGTTTTATTTCATTTTTATCAGTAATTATATTATTTACTATTAATTATTGATTTATCATGGCTCCTTTTAACTTCTTAAAGAAAAAGAATAATTGCGTTAACGTTTTTTAGAGAAAAGTGCGATATTTAAGTAAATATTCCGTAACACAAAAATATTAAATGATTTGTAGTTACCTTCTAAAGACCTCATACTTATACCTCAAAAATATTAAACTTGAAGCAAAAATTATGGTATTGGACATCAATTAAAATTACTGTCACGGACATTAACACATAATTCCAATCCACATTCAACCTTCCCCTCAAAAAATTTGTCTCAACTAAAAATTTTTATTACAAAAAAAATTTATAATAATACTTTTATTTCAATATGTTACGAAATGACATAACGATTTTTTTAATATCAAACTTAATCCCCTTACAAATTATTTCTGATTTACCCTTCTTCCTTCATGGACAATTGAATCCGCTTACGTTCAATATCAATATTTGTAATTCTTACAATTACCTTCTGATTTAATTTTAAAACTTCGGCAGGATCTTTGATAAATCTGTTATTAGTAATTTGAGAAATGTGAAGCAAACCGTTTTCTTTTATTCCGATATTTACAAATGCTCCGAATTTAGTAATGTTAGTAATTATGCCCGGTAAACTCATACCAATTTTTAAATCAGAAATTTCATTAATAAAATCTGCAAAAGAAAATACTTCAGCTTTTCCTCTCGGATCTAAGCCCGGCTTTTTTAATTCTTTCATTATATCTTCCAATGTCGGAAGACCGACTTTATCGCTTACATATTTTTTTATATCTACCTGCTTCCTGACTTCTTCTTCCGTAATAAGATCTGCAATAGGCCGCGAAAGGTCTTCAGCCATCTTATAAACAAGCGGATAGCTTTCGGGATGAACAGCACTATTGTCCAAAGGATTTTCTGAACCGGGGATCCGTAAAAATCCCGCTGATTGCTCAAATGCTTTATTACCCAGACCGTTAACTTTTAATAAATCTTTTCGAGATATAAAAGGACCGTTGTCCTGACGATATTTTGTAATTGATTTCGCAAGCTGCGAACCGATACCGGAAACATATCTCAGTAAGTGAAGGCTTGAAGTATTTAAATTTACACCAACCTGATTTACGGCAATGATAACTACCTGATCTAAGCTGTCTTTTAGTTGTTCCTGATTTACATCATGCTGATACTGTCCCACACCGATTGACTTGGCATCTATCTTAACCAATTCAGCTAGCGGATCTATCAGTCGTCTACCGATCGAGATCGCTCCTCTTACAGTCAGATCTAATTCCGGAAATTCATCTCTTGCTGCATCAGAGGCAGAATATATTGAAGCTCCCGATTCATTCACCATGTAAATTTCAATCTCAGGAAATTTTTCCAAAACAGATTTAATAAATGTTTCAGTTTCTCTGCCGGCAGTTCCATTGCCGATTGCTATTGCTTGTATTCTATATTGCTTAATTAATTTATCTATTGTTTCAGCTGCCTCTTTGATTTTATTTTGCGGAGGATGAGGATAGATGGTTGTGTTATATTGCAGCGTCCCCAGTTCATCTAAGCAAACTACCTTACAGCCCGTTCTGAATCCCGGATCAATAGCCAGAGTGGCTTTGGGTCCGAGCGGAGCTGCTAATAAAAGCTGCCTGAGATTTTCCGAGAAAACAAGTATTGCTTCTTTATCAGCTTTTGCTTTTGAACTATTTTGAAATTCAGTTTCCATTGAAGGAGCCAATAACCTTTTGTATGAATCTTTGACAGCAATTGAAACCTGATGCGATGCATCATTATTATTTTTTATAAAAATCTTATCTAATACTTTAACTGCAATATCATTATCAACCGTAATGGACATTCTCAGTATTCCTTCCTGTTCCGCACGAAGGATTGCAAGTAACCTATGCCCGGGACATTTTTTTAATTCTTCCGAGTAATCAAAGTAATCTAAATACTTTTGTCCATCTTCTTTCTTCTTAGTTACTACTTTGGAAATTATAACTGCTGACTGTTCAAACAATTTTCTTAAAGAATTTCTGGCTCCAATATCCTCACTTATCCATTCGGCTATGATATCCCTTGCACCGGCTAATGCATCTTCAATATTTTCCACCTCATCATTTAAAAATGAATTTGCTCTTTCCATTAGATCATGAATTTCCTGTGACATCATTATTGTTGCAAGAGGTTCCAATCCCTTATCGCGTGCGGCACTTGCTCTTGTTTTTCTTTTTGGCTTAAAAGGAAGGTAAAGATCTTCGAGTTCATTCAGAACCCAGCAATTATTAATTTTTGTTGCCAGCTCGTCTGTTAATTTATCCTGATCCGAAATACTTTTCAAAATATATTCACGCCTTTTTATCAACTCATTTAACCGTTTCAATTCTGAATTAATATCAGCAACCTGCATTTCATTAAGACTTCCCGTTGCTTCTTTTCTGTATCTTGAAATGAAAGGGATTGTCGCACCTTCCTGTAATAATTCCACTGTTGCTAAAACCTGTTTCTTATTTATCGAAAGGAATTTACTTATTTGTTCGATTAGTATTTCTGACATATTCAATTCGATAATTTAATTTAGATTTTGAATTCTAATTTCGATTATACAACAATAAGATTTGTCAATTAAATAATACAGGATAATAAAATTATAAATTAGAATCGAAAATTAAAAAATATCTTTTCAAAACTCTCAGGGGCTGTCCAAAAAGCCAACTGTTTCCAAAACCCCTGTTTTGGAAAGTTGTGTTACGCTAAAAATTCCTTACCAAACTGGGGTTTGGTAAAGGAGTGTCGGGGAAAATCTCATTTCCAATCTCCTGATTGGGAACGTAAAAGATAAAGTAATCGTCGACTTAGATCCACAAGAATGCAAAGTAATTATCATCTCTAATCAACAATGGAAGTTATTATAAAAAAGGAAATGCCTATCTTCACATAAAAAAAGGAAGTATAGGATGAAAACAATAAAATCTTTTTTATCTCTATTAATTTTTATATTACATTCAAACACAAATCTTATATTCTCTCAACAGGATTTCTGGCATCCAACTAACGGACCTTTCGGCGGAACAGGACGTGAAATTTACATAGCACCAAACGGTAATATCTTAACCGGAAGTTTCAACGGGGGAATATTTCGTTCTATTGATGGTGGGAATGAATGGGATGAAGCGGGGCTCGCTGGAAAGACTCCTTATGGTATTGCAGTAAATCAATCGGGTCATATTTTCGCTGGAACATCACACGGTACTTACCGCTCAACAGATAATGGACTGACATGGCAATTAGTTTATGATTTCACTTTAAATTCTTTGCTGATAAATTCTTCGCAATATATTATAGGAGGAAGTCAGGGAAGCGGACCAACTACGGGTAGTATTCTCCGGTCGACAAATAATGGAAATTCCTGGGATGCTTTTGGTCCTTTGAATACTGCTGTGTTTTGTCTTTCGATTGATTTGACAGGAAGATTGTATTCAGGCACAGTTAACGGTGTTTACCGCTCTACTGATGAAGGAGTCAACTGGATCAGCATTGGTTTATCAGGACAAACAATATTTTCAATAGCATTAGATTCCGTAAATAATATTTTCGCCGGTACAGGCAGCGGTATATATAAATCAACGGACAACGGTACAAATTGGAATTTCACATCATTAGGTAATCAGGTTAATGATATTAAGATAGCACATTCTCAGAAAATGTATGCAGGAACATTTGTAAGTGGAGTTTTCCGGTCAACTAACAACGGCAGTAACTGGACACAACTAAACACAGGTCTTACAAACACAAACGTGTGGTCTTTAGGTATTAATTTTTCAGGTGATGTTATTGCAGGAACAGAAGGTGGTGGAATTTTTAAATTTCCTTTCAATGGAAATTCATGGACTCAATCTGATAATGGTTTTTCAAATACATTTATTAACGCTCTCGCAAAAAGTCCGAACGGAAATATCTTTGCGGGGTCCGGTGAATTGTTCGGTTATATCCATCAAACTACAAACAACGGCATCGATTGGATCAAATTAAATACCGGTATAATTGCTTTCCCTGTATATTCGCTTGGTGTAAACAACAACGGAAATATTTTTGCAGGCACATTCGGAGGCGGTATCCTTCGTTCCGTAAATAATGGAATTAACTGGTCACAGGTTAATAACGGCTTGACAAACTTTAACATTAACTCAATAGCATTTACTTCATCACAAAATGTTTTTGCTGCAACTGAAGGAGGTGGTGTCTTCAGATCAACTGACAACGGCAATGTTTGGAAGCCTGTGAATATTGGATTTATAAATTTTACAATGACATCTCTTGCAATAAATTCCAATAACGTAATATATGCGGGTTCTTATGGTAATGGAGTTTATTCTTCGACTAATGAAGGTGAGTTGTGGGTATCAATAAATTCAGACCTGTCCGACTTACAAATCATTTCCCTTGCAACTAACTCTTTAGGATATATTTTTGCAGGGACGGAGAATGGAGGAGTTTTCAGATCGACAAACAATGGAAGCAGTTGGATTTCTATCGGACTGAGCAATGCAAGAGTGCTCGATCTTAATATCGCATTCAATAACGATATATTTGCGGGAACAAATTACGAGGGTGCATTTCATTCTACCAATAATGGAAATAACTGGACACTGATAAACAGCGGATTGAATAACACAATTGTTCCAGCGATCTTAGTACATTTTTCCGGATATATTTTTGCGGGTACTTATGGTAATGGTGTTTTTGAAAGTACAAATCCGCTGACAAATATTGGCGATGTGCCATTGGACATTCCATCTGAATTTGAGTTATTTGACAATTATCCGAATCCATTTAATCCTGTTACGACTATCAAGTTTAATTTACCTGTTGAATCACATGTAATGCTTAATATCTTTGACATTGCAGGAAGAGAAGTTTCAATATTGGTTAACGAAAAATTGAATAGAGGTACATATGAATATCAATGGAACGCGTCACAATTTTCAAGCGGCACATATTTCTGTAGAATAGCTGCGGAAGGATTTACTAAAGTTATGAAGATGGCTTTGATAAAATAACAAGTGCATTCATTTTGAAAACAGTTTTTATCTTAACGACTCTAAGACACTAAGACTATGAGTTTAAAAAAAATACCAAATAGTTTACTTTGAATCTTCAGGTTATTTCTCTATAGGTTTATACACCGTCTCGCTGAACGATACATAAGAAGTAATGCTCTACACTACAAAACAGTTTGCTTCTCTAAAGAAAGTAAATTACATAAAAAGAAAATTCATAATTTGAAAATCAAAACGATCATTACAGGAGCAACAGGAATGATTGGTGAAGGTGTATTACACGAATGCCTGCTGGATCAGGGCGTAGAAAAAGTATTAGTAATCAATAGAAGACCGTGCGGAGTTTCTCATCCTAAACTTACGGAAATAATTCACAGCAATTTCTTTGATCTGTCTGATATCGAAGTTCAATTGAAAAATTATAACGCTTGTGTTTTTTGTCTTGGAGTTTCATCTGTAGGGATGAAAGAAAAAGAATACAGCAGATTAACTTATGACCTTACAATGAATTTTGCTGAAACACTTCTGAAGCTGAATCCGGAAATGACTTTCTGCTATATTTCCGGAGTTGGAACGGATAGCACTGAAAAGGGAAAAATCATGTGGGCAAGAGTGAAAGGCAAAACTGAAAATGACCTGCTGAAATTGCCTTTCAAAAAAGTATATGCATTCAGACCCGGATATATGCAGCCAACCAAAGGACTGAAAAATACTTTAATCTATTATAAGTTTGGTGCGTGGCTCTATCCAATATTCAGGATTCTTTTTCCTAATCATGTATCAACGCTGAAAGAACTTGGCATAGCTATGATAAACTCCGTAAGCAAAGGATATGATAAGCCAATACTGGAAGTGAAAGATATAATCAAATTATCAAAAGAATAGTAAGACAACTTTAATTTTCTTTTTCCATATTGGAAACAACTTTCGAATTAGATTTTATTAAACCTAGCAAAGAACTTTTCCATTAATTCCTTCTAGCTTGCCAGGTACCTTTATTGTTCGGGCTATGGAGCGTATCGCTGAATCTGCCTGAAGCATATCCGGCACCCATTAGTTCGGTGAATGTACCGTTGATATTTCCTGTTACAGAACTGTCGCAACCATTTGCGAATCCTCCTGAAACCACTCCGTCACCTGTAACACTGCCTTTAATATAGTATTGGTTGCTTGTGGTTATAACTGAAAACTTTCCACAAAACGCGCCAGTGTCCTGTATTGTCAGGATCGAGTTTCTTAATGCCGTTCCGTTGTCATTAGTGAATGTAAATTTCCAGTTTCCGCTATAACCGACAATCTGATTAATAGGTGTTTCACATCCCGGACATAAAGCAAATGACACATAAACAACAGCTGCAAATATTAATAAACTTTTAATTTTGTTCATTAGAATCCTCTCCTCCAGCCAATCGAAAAATTAATGCTTCTGTTTTTGATGTTAAGAATGTCTTTCAGATTTGGGTCATCGACAATATTGGTGAGACCGAGATCATATCGTATGTCAAGCATGAAGCTGCTGTATACAACGCCCGCACTGAATATTACACCGGCATCCGTTCCGGTAAGACTATTTGATATATCTCTTTCTATAATCAGTTGCTGAAGAAATGTTTGATTATCGATAGTTTCCGTAGCGCTTAGTTTAGCAGAAAGATATCCGCCCGCATTAAAATATACTTTATTGCTTACTGCCTTACTATCGAACGGGAGATTCAACTGGGGAAGTAATGAAAACTGAAGGTAGTGAATAGTATTTTTGTATGTCCTTGTGATTGCCGTAAGATTAGTCCCAAAGTATCCTGGTACTTTTGTAGTCCCTCCTTTGTTCGTGTATTGACCCTGAAATTTTAAACCGAAGTTTTTGACAAAGTCATACAATACAAAAGCACCAATGTTGAAAGCGGTCTTGATGTCGTTTGTGTATGATGTGTCCAGGTAGCTATTGCCAAATTCAAAGTCATAAGAATTTGTATTAAGGCTTATGCCTGAAAAGATGCCGAAGCTTCCATTCTCTTGTTGTGAATATGCTGTCAAGGAAAAAAGAAATATAAATAAAAACGGGAAGGTAAAATTATTCTTCATTTTAATTATATTAGTTATGTCCAATATAATAAATTATTTCTAAAAGATTCAGCCAAAATTATCATTTCTTTGTAATCCGAAACAGTGTTGTCCAAAAAATTTTAAATTAATAAAATTAAATGTGAAACTGTTTCAGAATTAAATATATTTTCGATAATATTGAATTACCTCCGAACTAACTTTTCTAATAATAAAGTTTAATTAAAGAAGAATCGACTAAAGAATGATGGGAAATCCCGAAGGGATGTTAGTATTATAGAAAAAAAAATTTCTACAAAATAAATCCCGAAGGGATGACATTTATCTAATCAACAACAATATCACCCCGGGGTTATAATGACTTATAATAATTTATCTATAACAATTTCATCCCTTCGGGATTTATATTACTTTAACTGAAAATTATATGGACGGCAATGAAGCCATATTGGCTAATAACTTTCGAATTACATTTTAATTTCGACTTTAATATTTATATTGGGTGTAATTAAACAAAAATGTCCGAAATATTGATTATAACTTTAAAAGAAAACAATGGAAAATAAAGGTCTGCTTTTCATTCCCGATATAAGCGGCTTTACAAAGTTTGTCAATGAAATGGAAATTGGTCATAGCCGGCTTATCATACAAGAATTATTGGAAACAATGATTAATGCTAATGAGATCGGACTTGAAATTTCCGAGATCGAAGGCGATGCAATTCTTTTTTATAAATTTGGTGAAGCTCCCGAACTTAAAGAATTATATAGACAAAACGGATGGTATTGATAAAATGATTGGTACAAATCATACGTATCCTTAATACACACCCCCTGCCTGCAGCAGGCAGGCAAGCCCCTCTCAAGAGAGGAGTTTATTTTTTTTCTAACATAAAATCTGAGTTTCCTTTTTAAAATTTTCAGATTTTCCTTTACCATCCAAAACATTTTCATAAAAATAAAAAATTATTAACTAAGATTAATAAAATATTTAAATACATTTTTAATTTAGCAAATTTTTCAACCCCACCCTGCCCTCAATGCCATTAAGTTAAGGAATGTAAAACAGTTTATCAATCATACCCTCTCCCCTAACCCCTCTCCCAGTGGGAGAGTCTGTCTCAAAGCATCTTTTAACCACATAGACACAGAGAAGACATAGCTAAATTTATTATGTAAATCCACTTTCTATGTTTTCTATGTGTCTATGTGTTTAAATAAAATTTAGTTTTGAGACAGTCTCGCGAGAGGGGTAAGGGTTAGAAAAAGCTCTCCTTAACACTTAATGGCATTGACCGTGCCCTTCCCTGTTGGAGTCTGTCTCAAAACATCTTTTAACCACATAGACACAGAGAAGACATAGCTAAATTTATTATGTAAATCCACTTTCTATGTTTTCTATGTGTCTATGTGTTTAAATAAAATTTAGTTTTGAGACAGTCTCGCGAGAGGGGT
>JALYRX010000051.1 GCA_030855105.1 Bacteroidota bacterium
GAAGGATGAAAAAAATCAGAAACTATAAAAGCTTGTATCTACTAAGAGAAAAAATTATGCAAACACTAAAAATAAAAACAACAAAATCTTATACTAAAGCAGCTTGAGTCTCTGTTTAATTTCAACTAAAAATGACTTTACACCGACCATATTAAAGAATACATAAAAAAAATAGAAATTAATGATATTTTTTTGGATAAGGTATATTTATTCGGTTCATATGCTTCGGGATGCTTCGGGATGCTTCGGGAAATCAAAATGAGTGGAGTGATATTGATGTCGCATTGGTTTCAAAAATTTTCACCGGGGATTTAATTGAAGATAAAAATAAATTCAGAAAAATCACTTTGAAGTTTAATTATTTAATCTCTCCCATTACGTTTAATACTTCCGACTTCAATGAATCAAATCCGTTTGCAAGAGAAATAATAAACACTGGTATCAGAATTTTGTAATACATTTCCTCACGGAAGATTGTTATGAAAAATTATTCATTCAGACATCATGCAATAAATTATGTCATTAACTGACAAAGTAATAAAAAATACTTTTTATTATATAGTATTTCAGTTATTCGGTTTTCTTTTCCCTTTAATCTTAACGCCTTTTATAATTTCGGAAATAGGGGAAGTTCAATATGGTATTTATGTTTTAGTGCTTGGTTTCATAGGGATGTTCAATTTGTTTGATATAAGTATTTCATCTTCGTTCATTATTTTCATCTCCAGATACTATGTAAAAAAAGATTTTACAAATCTTAATAAATATTTCAATACGGGTTTATTCTTTTATATTTGTTTTTCTATTATAATAGTTTTAATCGGCTTTGTTTTTGCGAAGCCGCTACTTTCTTTGTTAAAAATTCCCTCCGAGCTTTTTGATACTTCGGTTAAAGTTTATTACATAGGACTTTTAGTCTTCTTCGTTTCCAGTGCATTTACAATTTTTTCTTCTGTGCTGATAAGCCTACAGAAAATGTATGTTTCAAGCGTAGCGGGGATTTTTATCGGGCTGATTAATTTTGCCGCAACTATAGTAATTTTAAATATCGGTTATGGGCTTGTAGGAATTTTATGGTTACAGCTTTTTAGTGTTACTTTGACTAACATTATTATTATTTGGTATGCAAAATTATCTCTGCCAGAGCTGAAAATCGGGTTTAAACATATTGAAAAGAATCCTGTTAAAGAGATGACAAAGTTCGGTGCACAAATGCAGGTTTCAAAGCTTGCTTCTTTTGCTTCCGAAAAATATGACGAATTTCTGCTTGCATATTTTTCTGTTTTAAATAACGTAACTTATTTTAATATAGCCAATAAAATCTCTCGAACCGGGAGATTAATTCCTTTTCAGGTAGTCTACCAGGTTGCTCCTATTTCTTCCGAGCTAAATGCAAGAGGAGATAAAGAAAAACTTTCCGAATTGTTTTTAGATACGACTAAATACCTAATTTTAGTTTCGGCACCCGTTTTTATTTTTATTTTTATTTTTTCGGACTTAATTATAACCACATGGGTAGGAGAAGGATTTGAAATGTCATCCCGCGTTCTCAGAATTCTTGTCATAGGCCAGCTGTTCAATATGACTTTATCGGCACCCGGAAATTCTATTATTCCAAATGTGGGTATTCCGAAATTTCAAATGAGAGAGGGATTAATTTATCTTGGAATCAATTTAATTCTCAGTTTTCTTTTGATAAAATATTTTGGTATTATAGGTGCTGCAGTAGGAAGTGTTTCGTCAACAGTCATTGCGTCAATTTATCTGTATAATGCTTCAACAAATTTCTTCTCAAAGGACAAATTCAAATTATTATTTAATAAATATTTAAAACCGGTTGCAGCTAGTATAGTAAGCGGACTTGTTACAGGTTTAATTTTTTTTGTATCGAATAAATTTTTATTCTCTTTTAAAGGAAGAATTTCGGGAATATTTTATTTGATCTTTATGTGCGGGATATTTTTATTTTTATATACAGCATGGATATTTAATTCTAATTATCTAAACCCGAAAGATAAAAAACTCGTTGCTAGAGTAATTTATAAAATAATTCCCAAGAAGTTTTTATTTAATGCCGATAAGAGTTCTCAAAGGAAAAACATTTCATATAACAATGAGCTTGTAAGCATATTTATCATAACACATAACCGTCTCGAACTTTTGAGAAAATGTATTTTAAGTATGCTTCCTACACTAAAAAATATTAATTATGAATTGATAATAGTGGATAATGCGTCAAATGATGGTACTAAAGAATTTTTGAACGAATTAAAAATTTCAAATGACAGATTAAAAATAGTAACGGAAGAAAAAAACACCGGTATAAATGCAAGGGCTGTAGGAGCGGAAGAATCAAAAGGAAAGTATATAGTAGGAGTTGATAACGATGTGATTATGTTTCCTGACGACTGGATTGAGCAAATGGTATTGGCTTACAATAAAATTCCAAGAATGGGTTTTCTTACTGCTGACGTTGTTCAGGATGAGACGACTACAGGTGCTAAACAACCGGATGAATCATATACTGAAGAGCTTTATGATGACGGGAAAATAAAATTGCTGGTAGGCCCTTCGGGAGGATGGTGCTTTATGATTTCGAGAGAAGTTTACCATAAAGTTGGAAAATTTCTGACTATTAAGGACAGAATTTTTTTTGGTGATGACGACGACTACGTTAATCGTGTGATTGATAAAGGATTAAAATTCGGAATATTGTCAGGATTGAAAGTCTATCATGCCTCGGGAGAGTTTTACAATAAAAATTACATGAATATTTTCGAAAATAAATTTGAAGATTTTAACAAGGGTTATCCGCTTATTTATACAATACGAAGAAAAATAAGAAGAAGGCTTGGAATGAGAAGATATATTGCAAAAATCAGGGAGATGTGGGAGAATGAAGCCCGGTGATTGTAATTTCATTTTTTGCAGAATAAAGAAAACTCAAAACCCTTTTTAAATTAAAAACTCCTAATGCTTGTTTCGATAATTATTGTAAATTACAACACGGGAAAAATTCTAAAAGAATGCGTTGATTCGGTTTATAACTTTGAAAAAAAGACAGATATTGAAATAATTATTGTTGATAACTTTTCGACAGATGATTCGAAATCTATTATTGAAAATCTTTCAAAACAGCATACAGAAATCAAACCGGTTTTTTTAAATTTCAAAACAAGTTTTTCTACGGCAAATAATCAAGGATTTGAATTATCAAAAGGGGAATTTATTTTAATCATGAATCCTGATATAATCTTTACAGGGACAATATTAAAAAAGCTGGCAAGTGATTTGATTTCTGTAAACAATTTGGGAGCTGTGAGTCCTTTGCTCCAGGGAATTGATGGTAAATTTCAAGGAAGGTATTTTCAAAGATACCCGACTCTTTTACAATTTATTTTTTTTTATTCATTTTTTACAAAATTATTCCAGGGCTTTCCGGTTCTTGTAGAGAAATATCTTCATATAAGCGATTTAAATTTTAAGCTTGGTAATGTTGAATTCATAGATCAGATCCCATGCGCATTTTTTTTTACTAAAAGAAACATATTCGAAGAAGTAGACAAAATGGATGACAGGTATGAATTATTTTTTGAGGATGTTGACCTGAGCTATCAGATCAGTAAAAAATATAAACTGGCGATTGATACATCTCTTGAAATAAAACATCTTGGAGGTGAAAGTTTTAAGACATCCGATGATTTCTGGCTGCACGGAAGATTTATCATGAGCATGATAACTTTTTTTGGGAAGAATTACAGTTCGGTAAAAACTTTTATTTTGAAATTACTTGCCGTTTCAAATTCATATTTTATTCTCTTACTCGAGTCATGTAAGAAATTATTCGGGAAGGAAGACGATTACAGAATAAGAAAACATACTTATTTTATAAAGGAATTTAAAAAATTTATTGATAGAAGTTGATTTCAATCATAATTCCAAATTATAACGGCTTTGTGCATTTGAAGACATGTTTTGATTCCTTGGCAAATCAGAGCTATCAAGCCTTTAACATAATCCTGGTTGACAATAATTCCATAGATAACTCGGTGAAATTTGCCGAACAAAATTATCCTAAAGTTAAAGTAATTAAGCTGAATTATAATACCGGTTTTGCAAAAGCGGTTAATGAAGGAATTAAAATCTGTGATACAAAATTTATTTTACTGCTTAACAATGATACCGAATGCGATAAAAATTTTTTATCTGAAATGCTCAACGGATTTAAGGATGAAAGCGTCGGAAGTGTTGCCGGTAAAATGTTAAATTTTTACAACAGGAATATTATTGACGATGCCGGTGACTTCTTAAAAAGCCGGGGTTCACCGTATGCCAGAGGTTTTGAAGAAAGTGACAAGGGTCAGTTTGATAAAGAAGAATATATTTTCGGAGCATGTGCAGGAGCTGCAATGTATCGAGCAGAAGTTTTCAAAAGGATAGGATATTTCGATGAAGATTTTTTTGCATATTATGAAGATGTTGATTTTAGCTTCCGGATGCAGCTGGCAGGATATAAATGCTTTTACAATCCGAAGGCAATCTGCTATCACAAGCGAGGAGCAACGACAGGCTCGAAGAGTGGATTTCAAACTATGCTTTGTGAAAAAAACTTAATTGCCCTGCGAATAAAGAATTATCCTTTTCCGATTCTCCTCAAAAGTCTTCCTTTTTTTATGATTGTCAGAATTAAACGTTATTATTTGTTTTTAACACGCCATTCATTTTCTCTTTTTTTGTCGGCTATAAAAGGATATTTCAAGGGAATAAAAGAGATCCCGAAATCATTTAGGAAAAGAGGAGCCATTCAAAAAATTAAAAATGTCAGCACGGAATATTTAGAGAGTATTTTAAAATAAGTGTATTCAAACTTTAATTTTACAATTATATCAAAGCTTCAATTATTATAGTAAATTATAACGGGAAAAAATTTCTTAAAGATTGCTTTGATTCACTAATGAAACAATCGTTTACAGATTTTGAAATAATTTTTGTTGACAATGATTCCTCTGACGGAAGTTATCCGTACGTAAAAGATAATTTTGA
Organism: Bacteroidota bacterium; assembly: GCA_030855105.1. GTDB lineage: Bacteria > Bacteroidota > Ignavibacteria > Tepidaquicellales > Tepidaquicellaceae > JAGPCH01. The sequence continues at coordinate 5,044 of JALYRX010000051.1, forward strand.
ATCGGAGAAAATAAAAGTGTATATCACAAAAACAAATCTCGGATTTGCCGGAGGAAATAATTTCGGATATAAGTATTGTTCCGGTGATTATATTGTTTTGCTAAACAATGATACTGTTGTGGAAAAAGACTGGCTTAAAAATTTATTAGAATGTATTTCGTCCGATATAAATACAGGCATTGCTCAGTCGCTCGTAATAACGGAGGGTATACATATGAAGTATTATGAAAAGAACGGGACAATAAATTTACTTGGACATAATATCATGGAAGTGTTTGAAATAAATAAGAATGGGACCGGTGAAATTTTCCAGGCTAACGGCTGCTCTTTAATAATGAGGAAAAAACTTATTGATGAGCTTAACGGGTTATTTCCTGATGAATACTTTGCTTATTCTGAAGATACATTCCTTTGTTTTAAAGTAAAGTTTGCAGGTTTAAAAATTCTGCATACTTCCAAGTCTGTTGTTTATCATAAAGGCGGAGGTGCATCAAAGAACAGGAAACCATCATTCCTGTATTTTTATCAGGAGCGAAACAGACTGCTGAATTTTTTGATTTTCTTTTCCGGTAGTTTTACGATTAAATATTTTCCATATTTGATTTTCAATTTTTTTCTCAAGCTACTTGCTTCATTGTTTTCCGGAAAATATTCTGCAATACAGCTTGCAAGGGCTTACCTGTGGCTGCTCTCAAACCATCGATGGATTCAAAATGAAAGAAAGAATTTAAATAGCCTGAAAACAGTCAGCGATGAAAATGTTACAAAGTATCTCAGCGGAAAAATACTTAATGGTGAAAATATTTTTGAAAAATTTGTTAACTCAATTTCGATATTTTATTGCAAATTAACAGGCATCAGAGTAATGGAGAATCAAAGATCACTTTGATGATTTCAATCATAATCATAAATTACAATCAGAAAAAATTTTTAGAACAATGCCTGAAATCTATTTATGATAATTTTAAATCGCATCCGTTTGAGATAATATTAATCAACAATTCACCTGAAGAAGATCTGACGGATTTACAGTATGAATACAATTTGAAATTAGTCTATAACGAAAACAGGGGATTTTCACAGGCAAATAATCTTGCAGCTGATCTTGCTTCGGGAGAATATTTATTTTTTCTCAATGCCGATACAATAATTAAATCGGATTTCTTTAGTGTTTTTGCTGATAATTTTTCCGGTAAAGAATTTGGAGCCGTAGGGATAAAACTCTACAATCAGGACAATACTTTTCAACTGTCGTTTTGGAAAGAGAATACTTTTAAAAATGAAATAAAGAATAAAAAAGAAGAGGAGTTATTCAGGAAAAAAAATTTAAAATACATTTCCATAAAAGAAAAAGAGTATGCTGAAATAAAGGAAGCTGACTGGGTAAGCGGAGCTGCAATGATAATAAAATCGGATGTCTTCAAAAAAACAGGCGGTTTTGATGAAAGGTTTTTTTTATTTTATGAAGATGCTGACATTTGTAAAACTTTAAATCAAAATGGTTTCAAGAATTATTTTTTCCCGTTTGGCAGCATCATTCATTATAAAGGTGAGAATGTTAACGAGAATTTTCACAGCAACGCTTATTATTATTCCAAAGAGTCTCAACTGATTTATTACAAAAAGCATAACAACTTTCCGAATAACCTGTTTCTTAGATTATACTTATTTGTGAAATTTTCGACATTATATTTATTAACCTTTAAAAAAATCCATTTAAGAATTATAAAATTATTATTTGGGATTAACGGCAGATGAACGTACTTGAATTAATAGACGGTGGTTTTATCGGAGGAGGGCAGACACATATTTTGTCTTTGGTAAAATGCCTGGATAAGAATAAATTTAATGTAATCATAGCAGCTTCCGGAAAAGGGGAGTTTAAAAAACTAGTTTTCAATGGTGGATTTAATTTTAAAAATATAGAGCTTCCGAAATTTTACAGGTCAAAATTTTTAAAAGAACTTGATAAAATTGTTAAGGATAATTCGATTGATATAATTCATTCTCACGGAGGAGTAGCTGGGATGTACGCAAGGTATTATAAAAAAAATTATAATTCTGTTAAAATAATTCATACAATTCATGGAATTCATTACATTCACTCTTCTAATTTTTTTAAAAAAATGCTGTCGCTTTCGATGGAGCAGTTTCTTGTTTCGTTCACAGATAAGTTTATCTGTGTATCTGAAACCGATTATGAATTAGCTGTAAAAAATAAAATCGCCTCTCCTGAAAAAACTATTGTAATTAAAAACGGAATTGATTTGGAAAAATATAAACGAAAAACAAAAGACATAAAACTTCTTGAGAAATTAAAATTAAAACAGGACGATTTTATAATCGGCAACATTTCCAGATTTGATTATCAAAAAAATCAGCGATATATAATTACAAATACAAAAGATATCATGGAAAAATTTCCTGAAATAAAAATACTCTTGATTGGTGACGGGAGACTAACGGATGATTGCAGGAAGTCAGCGGAAAAATTGGGATATCATGACAGGATAATTTTTACGGGTGAGGTCATTAATCCTGAAGACTATTATTCTTTGTTTGATATTTATATATTTCCTTCTCTTTGGGAAGGACTTTCAATTTCACTTATTGAAGCCATAGCTTCTTCAAATTGCATTCTTGCGAGCAATATCCCCGCTAATGAAGAATTAATCAAAAATAATTCAACCGGCTTTACATTCGATCTGAAGAATGAAAATGAATTTATACATAAACTCGAACAGTTGATCGGAAATAAATCATTAAGGGATTTATTATCGGAAAATGCAAAAAAAAATTCATCTGGCTATTCTGAAAATATTATGACAAAAAAAATAGAGCAAGAATATTTAAAACTTACAGTATAAATTTTGAAAAAATATGGAATATTAGGAGGTACTTTTAATCCGCCGCATACAGCACACTCTATTGTTGCTGACAGTGTGAGAGAGCAGCTGAAGCTTGATAAAATTATTTTCATACCTTCGGGAAACCCGCCGCTTAAAGAATCAATCTCTGCCGAACACAGACTGGCAATGGCTTTACTCGCTTTTGGCAAGGATCGCAACTTTGAAGTAAGTGATGTGGAAATTCAAAATGCAAAAGAAAAATCATACAGTGTAAATACATTGCAAAAGCTTGCTGAGTTTTATAAAAAGGACAGATCGCATTTTTATTTTATAATAGGCAAAGATAATTTAATTGAACTTCCGAGATGGAAAGAGCCGCACAAATTATTCGAACTTTCCGAAGTAATTGTTATCAATCGCCCGAATTATTCGGTTGATGTTTCAAAGACCTTGTTTGCAGATAAAGTAAAATTTGTTAATGTACCTTTACTTGAAATTTCTTCTTCAATGATTCGGGATTATGTTTTGAAGGAAAAATCTATAAAGTATTTGGTTTGTAAAGAAGTTGAGGATTATATTTATAAAAATAATCTATATAGAATGTAATAACTTTTGGAAGCAATATTTTGTAATTTTGACTATGATGAAATGATCGAAATGATTTTTATGATATTTTTTTTTTAAAAAACTATTTCTTATATAGAAAATATTTTTAATTAAAAATAACCAATAATGAGTGAGGAAAATTTTCCCAACCAGGAATCTCCAGAGCAATATGAAGAACTCTCAAAGACCGATGCAATGGCAGGAGTTTTTAGTTCTCCCGGCGAGACATTTGAGACCATAGCCAACTCACCGAAAAAAAATTACTGGATAATACCTGTTTTGATTTCGGTTGTTGTCGGATTGATCTCAACTTTTTTATTTTTTCAGGATGCCGAGCTTGTCAATAAAACAATGGATAAGCAGAAGGAAAAAATGCGTGAAAGATTCGAGCAAAATGTTAAAGAGGGAAAAATGACTAAGGAGGATGTGGACAAAGCTATGGAAAGTATGGATCCGAAAGGAAATTTTGCAAAAATAATTGGATTTAGTTTTGCAGCTGCCGGACCATTCATCATTTTATTCATTCTCAGTCTTATTTACTTTATAATTTTAAAAGTTATGAAAGCCGAAATAGATTATTCACAAATTCTAAATGTTGTTGGATTATCAATGCTGATAGCTACTGTCGGCGGTTTGCTTGGTATTGTAATATCAATATTAAAAGGTGATATGTCAAGTGTTGGATTGGGATTACTGTTGAGTGAAGCAACAGTTGGTGAAAAAGTTTATACTCTGTTAAACAAACTGGATGTTTTTTCGATTTGGTTCTATATTGTAGTTGCCATCGGTTTAAGTAAAGTAGCAAGAATTGATATGATCCGATCTGCTTCCATTGTATTTGGAATTTTTATAGTTTATGCTGTCGTGACTTCATTTATTTTTTAAAATTAAAGTATGGATACTAAAATAAATAATGATGTAACTGCCAATGAAAAATTATCGGAGAATGAAAAATCAAAACTCGCTAAGAGGTATTCTAAGACTCATCAGATTTTATCTTTAACCGGAAGTGTAATTTTCTTTACAGTTCTATTAATATTAATCTTCACAGGACTTTCCAAACAAATTGAGTCGGCTGCATTTAGCTTTACATCGAACAAATATTTTGCATTGCTGATTTTCCTGGCAATCATAGGAGTCTGCGAGGGAATAATAAATTTCCCTTTGAATTTTTATTCCGATTATATTCTTGAACACAAATACAATCTCTCAAATCAAACTCTTTCAGTTTACTTCATCGAAAAACTTAAAGGGTTTGCACTCGGTTTGATTTTAGGAATTCCTGTGATAATTGCTTTTTATTTTATACTGTCTTCATTCGGAGAAAATTGGTGGTTAGTACTTGGTATCTTCATTTTTGTATTTTCTGTAGTTATAAACAGACTTGCGCCAACTTTGATAATGCCTCTCTTTTATAAATTCAAGCCAATCGAAAATGAAAGTATTAAAAATAAAATTCTGCGGCTTTGTGAAAAGGCAGATGTTAAGATAAAAGGAATTTTTACTTTTGATATGAGTAAGAATACAAAGAAGGCAAATGCCGCATTCACCGGAATGGGAAAATCAAAGAGAATTATTCTCGGTGATACTTTAATGAATAATTTTTCCGAAAGTGAAATCGAAAATGTCTTTGCCCACGAGATGGGTCATTACAAGAAAAAGCATATTCTAAAACTGATGCTAACTTCGACTGTACTTACTTTTGCAGGACTTTTTATAACTACAAAACTTTACGAAGCATCTCTTGGTTATTTTGGATTCACGAGGGTTTCCGAAATTGCTGCTCTGCCGCTGCTTTTTCTTTATCTGAGTTTGTACGGATTAATCACAACTCCGATCTCAAATGTTCTGTCACGTAAATATGAGTGGGAAGCCGATACATTTGCTTTGCAAACTACAAAAGATAAGGGCGCTTTTATTTCATCCATGGAAAAACTGGCTGATCAAAACTTAGCCGATAAAACCCCGAATAAAATCCTTGAATATTTATTTCATTCACATCCTTCTATCGAAAAGAGAATTCAATTCGCTAAAGATTTTCAGCAATAATTTTTAATTTAACCAATTAAACTTTTAGGTTTTGCAATGTAAACATATGAAGCATTTAATGCTACAATCAACTATTCAATTATAACTTTTAATTATAATTTATTAACCATTGCATCCTCTTTATATCAAAAACTATTCCATTTAAAATTAGCATAAAAATATATTCTGCTCCTGGGACATTTGCTCAAGTAATATGACAGAATTGATGCAGGCATTTTGCTTTCGTTCATTAATGCGATGACTTGCGTTCAGGGAATATTGTATACTTTAGCATTAGATTGTAGAACGAATTGCCAATTCGTTCTACAGGCTGCTCGGAAATTTAATTTTAAGTAGAGTTATACAGGCTGGGATGGTTGCTTAGAATATCCCGGTTTTGTTTGTGTTATACTCTCATTCAATTACTCAAATCACAGCATCATCAATTCATCAACGAATAAACAATTATGTTCGTACCCATTTTAAACGATTCTTCTTTCTTCTCAGGCGGGTCCTGATGTTCTTTCGTATCTGCCCATCCGTCGGAAATATTGGTTTCATAAGTATAATAAACACAAAGCCTTCCATTGCTGTAAATTCCAAATCCCTGAGGCGGTTTTGTATCATGCTCATGAATTTTCGGCAGACCATTCGGAAAGCTGAAATGAGAATTATAAATTTTATGATTGAAAGGTAATTCCTTGAGTTCTTCATTTGGGAAAACTTTTTTCATTTCACGTTTGAATGATGCATCCATTCCATAATCATCATCTGCATAAACAAACCCACCCGATTCGCAATATTTTCTCAAACGGGCAGCTTCTGTTTGTGAGAGCTCAATATTACCATGTCCTGTAATGAGCAGGAAAGGATAATTATAAATATCATCAGATGCTATATCAACGGAATAAAACTTCGGTTCATCAACATCGATCGTTGTATTTTTTTTTAAATACTCCATCATGTTCACTTCTGCCGAAGGGTCATTATACCAATCACCGCCGCCGGAATATTTTAATCTTGCAATTTTAAATTGAGACGAGTTTTTATTTACCCCGTCGGATTGGGAGAATGCAAAAGAGTATATCAGGAGAAAAATTATTGTTAAAAAAAATGATTTCATAAAAGGTTATTGAATTAAACTGCTTCAAGTTAATTTAAATTCATTTTTTATGCAATTGGTTTTTATGTGTCTTGGAGTAAAGTTAAAAGATTTCACATTAGTTAAACTTATTTTAAAAAAACTAAAGCCGGAAATTATAATCCCGGCTTTTAATTAAATTAAAATTAATAAACCCATATAAATCATTCTATCATTTTATCATTTTATCATAGTTTAAAACGTAAAATCATAACCGACCTTAAAATACTTACCGACATTTTGTAAGCGGTCGCCGTTCATGTTTACAACGAGATAAGCACTGCTTCCGGCGAAGAATTCATACTGTAAAATTGAATTCCACAATGCCTGCTGTGTCAGGTTGTCTCTTTGAAAATATGAGCGGAGGTAAAGTTTGTTTATTACTTTCCAATCGAGTCTGGTATTCAATATCGTTCGTTTTAAATCACCTATGTTTACAAAATTTAAAGTCGCACTCAATGCCAATCTTTCGAATAAAAATACATTTCCGCTTACAGAAGGATTTTCTATGAATGAACCGAAATATGGCCCGAAATAATATCCTAAGTTTAAATAATTTGTCCCGAGAAAAAAACTTGCATTATATGACTGAGCTGTATTTGTATATGTAATCAATTCACCATTATCATTAAAACCATTTGGTATGTTATATTCAAAATACTGATCGAATCTAAGAAACTCAGAAACCTTATAATTAGAATTTACATACCAATTATTCTGAAAATTAAAGCTCGCAGGATAAAAATCATCAGACTTTAAGCTTTTCAGTTTATAATATCCGCTGCTGACATTAATATCATTTAAATATTTCCTGTCAAAAACAAATTTATATCCTCCCGAAATGTTGACTTCGTCAAAATTATTCGCAAGACCTGTCTGAGAATTAAAGTAAGTCGATGCATAAAAACCCGGGTTTACTCTATTATAACTTACATCAGCGTAAGGTCCGCCTGCATCATTGTATTGGTAGTAGCTGTAAAGATTATATGCAGTACCCTGCTCAGATGTATTACGAAGAGAGGTCGAACTGCTTGCAACCTGAAACTGAAATCTCAAGGGGTTTTCCGGAAACCTGTACGAGCCGTCAAAGCTAATAATGTTTTCATCATATTCCGTACCGAAATTTTTTGAATGAATAAAAAGAGAACCTACATTTATATCTTTAAAATTAAATTTGGGACGGGCAATAAAAAAATTCCTTCTAAAGCCGTTCTCATCAAGATCATCTGCAAATACTGCACCTGCTTTGAATACATCACTTCTGTAGGTATAATTAAATCCGTATTTTAAATCTTCAATTGCTCTTGTGTAAAATAAATTAATTGGTGTCCTGAAAAGATCAAGATCTTTACTAAAAAAAGTTCTTTTTTCCTGTAAGAAAATAGGCCGGGAATACAATGAAAATCTGAACGGGTCTGCTTCAAGTGTTGATTCATCAGGATTGTAAGTTGCCTTGAGTTTGTGCTTGTCCAGACTGACATTAAAATCACCACCGAAGATAACAGTATCCCTGTCATTATTAAAAGTCTGCCCAACTGCAAAAGGTATTATATTAAAATTTAAATTTAGCTTTTCATCAAAAGGGGTTCTAAGATCAAGCTTATACATATTTTTAAGAGAAAGGAGTTCGGCGTCAGGGACCAGAGAGTAATAATAATAAGTACCATCCTCTTTATATGAAAACATCTGGACATCAACACCGATCTGTTTTTTGTTTTTATTCTGCAGTCTGTCTACAGGTATTCTGACTTCGGTTTGAATATGACCGGTTTTCCCATCCTTTGGTTCGACTATCATGTTAGACTTCACATCCCACACCCAGTCCCACTCGTTTGACTGGTTTCTCTGATTGTAAATTACCGCATCTCTTTGATTATTCAGAAAGCTGAAAGAAAAGAAATAACCGTTTTGATTTTTATTTTCCAGATCAAGTAGAATAAAAAATTCGTTTTCGTCTTCAGTGCTTCTGTCCCTTGTAAGAGATTTGGAAATTATCTTTCCTTTTGGAAAATAATCAAACCCGAAATATATGGCATCCTTAGTTTGTTTGATATAAACTATAGTGCTGTCGTAGCTGTTATCTTCTGATTTCGGAATGAACCTATAAAAATTAGTAAAAACTTTTGCTCCCGCCCATTCGATGTTACTTAATTTTCCGTCAACTGCCGGAGATTCTATTTTAAGACCTTGTACTTGTGAAAATATTATTCCGGCATAAAGGAAAGAAAAAATTAATACCAAATAAATAAAATAATTTTTCATGGTATTTATATTAAAAAAAATTTTTATGAAAATAATTTAATGAGAACTTCCAAAAATGCGTATGTAAATATTTGTAACTATGAGTAAACTTTTTTAATGAAGACGATTTTAATTTGAAAAGGTTACAGGGGTTTAAAAAAGAAATTGCTTCATGCTGATATAAAAACCGGTTGAAACAGATGTGAAGCCATTTGCTCAACCTGATTTACTAAAAAGAAATTTTATTTATTTGGCTGTGGAGTAACTCTGAGATATGGCTTTATTTTTTTAAATCCCTTAGAGAATTTCTTTGCGGCATCTTCACCATTAATTGAATTTACAATAATGCAGTAATCTCCGTCTTTCCAGTTAACCGGAGTAGCCACACTGTAATTTGCAGTCAACTGTTATGAATCAATCGCCCTGAGAATCTCATTGAAATCCCTTCCTGTTAAAGCAGGATCAATTAAAGTCAACTTTACTTTTTTATCCGGACCAACAATGTAAATGTAAACTAAATTTTATTTTAAAAACACTTTAACAAAATTTTTCATATTATTATATTAATTAAAATCATATGGAGGTTCACATGGAAAAAGAAATACTGGATAGTCTCACCAAAGTCCAATCACATGTCAGCAAACTTAGAAAAACTAATACAAGATTTATATATGTAAGCTTAATCGCAAGTGTAATGGCAACATTAATTGCCGGTCTTACTGCATTTACAGGACCTATAGTCGGGCAGGGAGCACCTGCATGGAAGTGGACTTGCGGGGTTGTCGCAATTTTTACCGCGACAGCGACCGTCTTCACAGGTCTTCATAAGCAGCTTACAATTTCCGAGCGGCTTGCAAAAGCAACGGAGTGCGCCGGCAAGATAAAATCTCTTAGAATAAGTTTGGAAAATTCGGACGCAAATAAAGAAGAGATCCTAAAGGAATACAGAAAGATAATTGAAGTCTATAATGAATATCTTGTCTAATGATAATAATCCCGTTTTTAGCTTTTTCTGTTTTACTTTTCTTATCATTAAAAATCAGGGTAAACTTATTTCAAATTATTTGATGAACCGGAATAAAGCTTATTACGTTAATTAAATTGAATTCAGAAAAATATAAAACATGAAAGCAAAAATAATTATGACCACTCTATTTTTAATGTTAATTACTTTATTCTCCTGCACAAAACAAAATGCAATGAATAATGCAACTACTGTAAATGTAAAAGACTCACTTAAAACCGAAAGCAATAACGAATCAGCTCAGTATGAAATTGTAAAGTCTGATGATGAATGGAAAAAGCAGCTCACCGATCTCCAGTTTGAAGTAACACGTAAAAAAGGAACGGAACCGCCGTTTAGAAATGAATACAATGATAATCATAAAGAGGGAAGCTATTACTGCATTTGCTGTGAACTGGAATTATTTAGTTCGGATACAAAATTTGAATCGGGAACCGGCTGGCCCAGCTTTTATGCTCCTTACAGTGAACAAAATGTTTTAGTTGGAAAAGATATGAGTCATGGAATGGACAGGGATGAAGTTGTGTGCAGAAGATGCGGCGCACATCTCGGACATTTATTTGATGATGGACCCAAGCCGACGGGATTAAGATATTGCATGAATTCTGCATCATTAAAATTTAAAGAAAAATAAAATATCTTTTTTTATTTTAGCAGATGCCGGATTACTTATGAAAGGCATCTGCTGAATTAATTTACTTAATAGCTCCCGGCTTTCCCGCAACTCTTCTTAAAACTCCGGTTTGTCCAACATGATATGCTTCATGAAATCCTGATCCCGCAAGTTCATTGCTTTTTTCCAGATCTTCTTTGTAATCTTTTTCATCCAAAATTTTTATAATTTTTTCCTGTGAATCGTTATACATTTTTAATAAGTTTTCTATACCTTCCGCATTTTCAGCATTAATGGGCACAGAGCCTCTTTTATAAAGTCCTACGATTTTATCACTACACATTTTTTCAACTCCTAAAAGTTCATGCAGGGAATCTCTTGTCACCACAATATGACCGACAATCCAATTTAAACAGTTACCGCCCGCATCGGGACATTTCAGACTTTCTTCCTGAGAAATGCCTTCAAGATTTTTATTTAAAACATAATTGTTGTTGGTAAAAAAAAGTTTTACTTCTTCATTCATAATTAGTTAGGATAATTGATTTAATAAAATAAATATACTCATTATTCAAATTTAATTTCAGACATTTTTAGTATTGAGGGTTATTAAAAGAGTTAATGAAATTTCCCTTCAGTTTTATTTCAATCTATTTCAGTTTATTTCAATAAATCACTAATTTGCATAGAATCTAAAACTTTTACAGAGTAAATTATCATCATTAAAATATGATCAAAAACAAATCGGAATATTTCCTAAATCGTGAGCTAAGCTGGATTGAATTTAACAAACGGGTTCTCGAAGAGGCAAAAGACAAACCACAGCCGCTTCTGGAAAGGTTAAAATTTCTTTCAATTTTCAGCAACAACCTTGACGAGTTTTTTATGATTCGTGTTGCCGGCTTGAAGCGTCAGGTTAAAAGCAATGTTAATGAACTTACAACAGACGGTATGACTGCACAAGAACAGAGGGATACGATCTTTGAAACTCTGACTCCTCTTGTGGAAGAACAATATAAAGTTTTTAATGAAGTCATTATTCCCGAGCTTGATGAAAACTCAATACGGTTTTTTGAATATGAGGAGCTTAATGATGATGACAGAAAAAAAGTAGACGACTATTTTGAAGATGAAATTTTTCCCGTACTGACACCGCTTGCCATTGATAACGTCCATCCGTTTCCGAATTTACTTAACCGCAGTCTGGCACTTGCAATAATTCTCGATGATCCTGAAACACAGGAAGTTGAGGAGAAGGTTTGTGTAGTACAGATACCAAACAATATTTCCCGATTCTACAGTCTGGAATCCGACAGCCAATACAATTATATCTTACTCGAAAATATCATAAAGGCAAATGCAGAAAAACTATTCACTGGAATGAATGCTATTGACTGCTTTGCATTCCGTATCACAAGAAATGCCGACCTCGAACTCGAAGAGGAAGAAGCAGCAGATCTCCTGACACTTATAGAAGAAGAAGTTAAAAAAAGAAGGCTTGGGATTCTTGTCCGTCTGGAAGTTGATAAAAAGATGCCTGAGAAATTATTGAATTTTTTAAAAACTACTCTTGAGGCGGAGAATAATGAAATATATAAAGTTGATGGAATGCTGAATCTTGGCGACCTTATGACCTTATACAAGATTGATAAAAGAAATTTAAAATACGAAGGTTTCACACCAAGAATTTCATCATACTTCAGGGAAGAAGATAATTTCTTTAAAACAATTTCCGAGCATGATGTTTTTTTACATCATCCTTTTTATTCATTCTCTTCAGTTGGTGAATTCATTGCTCAATCAGCCGAAGATCCGAATGTGTATGCAATCAAGCTTACTCTTTACCGCACTAGCGGTGACTCACCCATAATACAGTCTTTAATTGAAGCGGCTGAAAACGGAAAGCAGGTTACGGCGGTAGTAGAACTCAAGGCAAGATTCGATGAAGAGAATAATATCATCTGGGCAAGGTCGCTTGAAAATGCAGGCGTTCATGTTGTCTACGGAGTATCGGGATTAAAGACGCATTGTAAGATTGCACTCGTTGTAAGGAAAGAAGAAAAAGGAATGAAGCGGTATCTGCATCTTAGTACGGGCAATTATAATTCAGTCACATCCAGAATTTATACAGACTTCGGACTATTCACAGCTAATCAGGATTTTTGCAAGGATGCTTCCCACTTGTTTAATTATCTTACGGGTTATTCAAAACAAAGAAGCTACAAAAAATTATTGATTGCTCCTTTAAATCTCAGAAGAAAAATTCTGAAAATGATAGATGATGAAATTAAATCACATAAAGAAAATAATAACGGATACATTCTTTTCAAAAATAATTCTTTAGTTGATGAAGAAGTGATTATGAGATTGTATCAGGCATCCAAAGCCGGAGTAAAAGTTGATTTGCTTACCAGAGGCATGTGCCGCTTAAGACCTAAGGTTAAAGATTTAAGTGACAATATAAATGTGTATAGTTTGGTAGGAAGATTTCTCGAACACAGCAGGGCATATTATTTTAATAATAACGGCGATCCGAGACTTTATCTGGGAAGCGCGGATATTATGCAAAGAAATTTTGACAGGCGTGTAGAGGTACTATTCCCGATTGAAGATTTAAGAATAAAAGAAGACATTATAGAAATACTGAAACTCTACCTGACCGACACTGCAAAAACCTGGGTAATGAACAGCAACGGTAATTATACAAAGAAAGAAGAATTATTAAAAATATCCGATGAGCCGTTTGAGAAAATTAATATACAGGAGCACTTTGTAAAAAAAGTTATAAAGAAATACGAAAAGGAATTAAAAGATAATTTAAGAAAAAAAATTTCCAGCACAAATGGAGTGCATAAACATAAAGAAGTAATTGATTGAAGTAATTGGTTTTGTGTAAAAACTGATTCGGTTGATATTTTTAGATGACACAAATTCAATTTCTTTAAGTTTAATACTTACATAACAACTCTCAAAATTATTTGAATTTATTTTTCATCTTTGGGGTTATAGCCGAAAGTTATTTTTTGTTCAACCCTTTATGAAGAAAAATGAATTCCCCTTTTAATTGCTTTATTTCACTTTCTTCCAAATTTTTAATACTCAGTTTAAAATCAAAAAAAAATCGCTAACAATATGTTACCTTTAATTTTGAAAAGGTATTAATAAAAAACAATTAAAATTTAGCATATTTAACTTTATCGTCTATATTAATCTTAATAATTAACTCAATTTGACCGTCTCAAAGTACAAATTGTTAATTGTGCCACGAATCACCAAATTTTATTAAAAAATTTAAATCAACTGTATTCTTTCAATCGCAAAATTCGTGGCACAAATAAGACTTAATAGTTATAGCGGTCAACTTGAGTAATTAATCATAATACTATGAAAACATTTATATTTATTTCTTTTATACTCCAATCATTTTTCCTTGCTAATATTTCAAAATCTCAGTTTAACGATGAAATTATTGCTGATGGAAGAAAATCAAAAGTTTTTATTAAGAATAAAGTTTTTGATAAAGATTTCAAACCGGGCAATTTATTAAATATCTTTCCTCCAAAAATATCATCTTCAAATATGATTGAATACAGTCCTTCAGGTGTTCATTCAATTTATGATTTTCAATGTTACGGATCTCCGCAAACTATCTGGCAGGATCCAAATAACCCTGATAATGTGCATGCGGTATTTGTTCATGTGTATGGTACAAATTACGATTCAAGGCATGCCGGGTATTTTTTTAGTAGTAATGGTGGAATGAATTGGGTATTTGTGGGAGATATTGAACAAAATGTGAGAAGTCATTTCCCCTCAATATCCGGTTTTGATAACGGTAAAGAAGTTATCTGTTTAGGAGTTACAGGAAATAGAATTAAATTATTTATCGATTTATTTCCTGGTGCAGGCTCGTTTGAAGAATTTGATGTTCCCAATAGTGATTTTATAACATGGCCAAAAATGGTTACTGTAAATAATGACAAAGTTGTTTTTTCCGCTTCCGTGAGTAATGTAAGTATGACAAATACTTTTGATTATCCTTCTCAAAAATTTAGCGGATATGTAACTTATTCATCGGAGCCATCACAAAGAGAAGCATTTGCTAAATCTAATTCAGGAGAAGTGGGACTTGTTTATGTTGGTTCAGTAAATTCTGTTGATAGATTTAATGGATATTTCAGAAAATCTACTGACTACGGAATTACATGGGCAAGTAGACAACTTATTTGGGATTATAATAATTTAGACAGCTTAGGCTGTTTAAGAGGCAATAGCATAATTTATCTGGGAGAAATTCCTGTTGTTGCATTTGAAACGAGTCCTCAGCTTCAATTCTTCACAACTTATCCCACAAAACCATCTCAAATCCGAATCTGGAGTCCTAATATTAACGGAGGCGTTCCTGTTATTGCAGCTGATTCAAGCATTATCCCTTTTTATCCTGACAAAAAAGCAAATACTGCCGATTGGGATTTTGTTCCTATATGCAGACCTGTAATTGGTAAATCATCATCAGGAGATGTACTGATTCTTACATTTTCCGCGACAACCGGAGATTATGCTGGTATTGATTCCAATACATATTATTCTTCATGGATTGCTTTTTCAACAGACGGTGGAGCTACATGGTTTAACCATCAAAAAGTTACCCCTGAAATGCCATTAAGAGATTGGAGATTTGTAAGCGTATCCCCTAGTAATAATGTCAGCAATAATATTCTCACAGCACAGATGGTTTGTGTTTCAGATACAACAGCGGGAATTACAGCGTTTGGCGCTCCATGGGGAGATGCTGAATTAGTTGGTATAAGATACACTACCAATCTTAACTCAGGAATTCCAATTTCCCCAAGATTAATTTCGCCGTCTCATAATTCATCTGTCACTTCATTAACTCCTTTGATGAACTGGAATGATGTTTCAAATGCCTCGTCTTTCGAAATACTAATCGGAGCCGATGAACAATTTATGAATGTTGTGTTCAATCAGCAAAATATTGCTTCATCCGAAATTACAGTTCCTTCAAATGCTTTAAGTGTAAATACAAATTATTATTGGAAAGTAAATGCAACAAATTCAAACGGCACAAGCATCTGGACTCCGACAAGAATATTTAACACAATCGTAACAGCTATTCATCAAATTAACAGTGAAGTTCCCGGGCAATTTACCTTATCAAATAATTATCCTAATCCGTTCAATCCGGAAACAAAAATAAATTTCTCAATCCCTTCTGTTCAAAATACTGTATTAACAGTTTATGACGCACTTGGTAAAGAAATAGCTACTTTAGTAAATGAAAGATTTTCAGCTGGAAATTATTCGGTTTCATTTAATGCATCAAACTTAAACAGTGGAATTTATTTTTATACTCTAAGAGCAGACAATTTCTATGAAACAAAAAAAATGTTGCTTGTAAAATAGTGACAAATGTCCAATGTTTGGATTAAAATTTTAAAAGGAGTAAAGAATCATTTTTTAGAAAATGCATCATCCCCATCATTTAATCATTTAATCATTCAATCATAGTTCAAAACAATTAAATGCCAAAACGTACTGATCTAAAAACAATCCTTATCATTGGAAGCGGACCGATTGTAATCGGGCAGGCATGCGAGTTTGATTATTCGGGTACGCAGGCTGTGAAGGCATTAAAGGAAGAAGGCTACCGAGTTGTTCTGATCAATTCCAATCCCGCAACTATAATGACTGACCCGGAGATCGCCGACGCCACTTACATCGAGCCGATCACAAGCTCTTACATTGAAAAAATAATTCAGAAAGAAAAGCCCCACGCAATACTCCCGACAATGGGCGGACAGACTGCTTTGAATGCAGCAATGGAATTGCATGAAAAGGGAATACTTGAGAAGTATAATGTTGAATTGATCGGAGCGAAAGTTGACTCGATAAGAAAAGCTGAGTCGAGGGAGCTTTTTCATTATGCAATGAAGAAGATCGGACTTGATGTAGCGAAAGGAAGGTTTATAAAAAAATTTTCTGAAGCAAAAAGTTTTGCCGATGAAATCGGATTTCCTATTATTATCCGCCCTTCATTTACACTCGGAGGAACAGGCGGCGGTATCGCTTACAATATTGAAGAGTTCGAAACGATTGTAAACCGCGGACTCGATGCATCACCTACACGTGAGGTCTTAATAGAAGAATCTCTTATCGGATGGAAAGAATTTGAACTGGAAGTAATGAGAGACATCAATGATAATTTTGTTGTGATATGCTCGATAGAAAATTTTGATCCGATGGGAGTTCATACCGGAGATTCAATTACAGTCGCTCCTTCGCAAACATTAAGTGACAAACAATATCAGCAATTGCGTGATGCGGCAAAAAAAGTTATTTCAGAAATCGGAGTTGAAACAGGCGGCTCGAATATTCAGTTTGCTGTAAATCCGGAAACAGGAAAAGTTATAATAATAGAAATGAACCCGAGAGTTTCAAGAAGCTCTGCTCTTGCCTCTAAGGCAACGGGGTTTCCGATTGCAAAGATAGCAGCTAAGCTTGCAGTTGGTTATACACTGGATGAAATTCCAAATGATATTACAAAAACCACTCCATCATGTTTCGAGCCCGTGATAGATTATGTAGTTGTAAAAATTCCAAGATGGGATTTCGATAAGTTTCGTTCGTCAAACCCTGACAACGACGTGCTCGGTGTGCAGATGAAATCCGTAGGTGAGGTGATGTCGTTCGGAAGAAATTTCAAAGAAGCTTTCCAGAAAGCAATTCGTTCTCTCGAGCTCGGACGCTCCGGCTTCGGAGCAGATGGAAAGGATATTTATTCAAATGAATATCTTGCAAATCTTTCAGTGAATGATAAAAAATTTTTGAAACAAAAAATTCTTACGAAGCTTCAAACGCCGAGAAGCGATAATATTTTTTTCATTCGATATGCAATTCTTCTGGATGCAACAATAGATGAAATTTATAATTCAACTAAAATAGATAGATGGTTTCTTAATCAGTTAAAAGAAATAGTTGAAATGGAGAAAGAGCTGTACGAGTATGAGACATGAGACGCAAGACGAGAGACGATTTAATTTAAAGTTTCTCCGCCTTACGTTTTGCGTCTGTCGTTTTATGTCTTGCGTTAGAATCTGTACTTCAATCCACCGAACAGTCCTGAATAATATGAGTTCCTGAAGTAAGTTCCAACATCTACTTTTACCATTCCCGATAAATTATTTATTAATTGAAAATCTACACCCGTTCCGAAACTAATCCCAAAAAAATTCTCAGGCGTAGCATAAGTATAATTATAAACACCTGTCGGATTAGTAACTGAATTTTCATAAACGTTATCTGTCAAATAAATACCCACATAGTTTTCTGCAAATATTCTCACTCTATTTCCGGTC
Source organism: Bacteroidota bacterium (assembly GCA_030855105.1). Taxonomy (GTDB): domain Bacteria; phylum Bacteroidota; class Ignavibacteria; order Tepidaquicellales; family Tepidaquicellaceae; genus JAGPCH01. Next base: position 22,922 of record JALYRX010000051.1, read on the forward strand.
AAATAAAATCTCACTCCTCCGGTAATATCATTTTCTGTATTAAAATAATTAGAAATTACACTGAAATCTTCGGTAAGAAAATTTTGTGAATACGAGGAATTAGAATGGATGTAATTCAGAAGTTTAGATAAATCACTTTTCTTATCATAAGAAAATTCCGCACCAAATGCTGTACTTCCGCTATAAAAATTTTTACTATTGTAATGCCCTCCTAATGCAGCTATAGAAAATTTTTTTTCCTTTTCATTAATCTCTAAATACTTATCGGTGCTATTGTTCATTTCAAAACCAAGGTATATACCGTAATAAAGGAAGGCTTTCTTATTTACAAAAGTATTATGAACTCTTCCATTAACGAGCATACTATATGAATCGGATAATTTTATCTTACCGCCTGTACCTGCATTAAATCCTATAGACTTCCTCCCTGTAACATTATAGTATCCTATCCCTCCATCAATGAAAAAATTTTTATCACCGGAATACCAGCGCGGACCGAAGCTGAACTCAAAGTAATTAAAATTTTTATATACAGAACTATGGGGGTAATAATAGTCATCACGAATTTCGCCATCTAAATTTGTCGAAGAATAATTGCAAAAAAGCCAAGACTATTTTCCGGTGTGTATGATGCATCGATGCTGTATGCAAATCCGTTTCCAAAGATACGGGTATAACCGTTGGTATTTATGTTCCCGCCAAAACCAACAGAATAACTTAAACTCCAATATTCGGAATTTTTATTTAAAACGCTTTTAGGTTTTTCTTCTTGTGCCTCGGATAAATTTCCAATGAGAATGAAAACAAATGCACAAAATATTTTGCTTTTCATATTTTTACTCCTTTCGGTTAAGTTAAAATGGAGTAACAATTGAATCGTCGATGGCTTTCGTTAATTAAATTTAAGTGTTAAAATGCAAGTGTGTAAAAAAAGTAGAAGATTTGTTATTAGATTTGTTCTTTAATTGTGATAAACTTAAACGTAATATTTTTTAAATGTCAATATAATTTTGGAATTTTGTAAGTTTTAAAATTTAATAGATATTTAATAAATGTCTAAATCTTCAGGATTTCTTCGCGAATCCCAAATAATTTTAATTTTAATTTTTTCTTCAGTTATTCATAAAATATTTTATAGTTTTTGTAAATCAAAACTCTTGTTTTGTTGTCATCCGTTGCTTTTCCTAAATAATTATTATCTCTAATAAAAGAAATAATTTTTTTAATTTGAGCAAGTAGTTTCTTACTGTAATTTTTATTTCCATTTCTCTCGATATAGTAATTTAAAATAATACTTAAATCTTCAAGAGCATTTGGAGACCACTCTATTTTTCTTTTAGCCATTTCTCCATCTTCTCAAACACCTCATCATTAGAAATCCCTTCACCTCTTTTAAACTGTAAATTGCTTTGTCTTATTTTCTTTTTTTGAATATCATTCAATTTGAAAACTCCGTTTTCTTCTACTTTCGAATTGATAATAATTCTGAGTGCTTCGAGAAATTTCTCATCTTCTATATTTTCGATGTTATCATGAAGAATATTTTTTATTTCCTGTGTTGTCATTATATTTTTTTTATTAAAAATAACGTTAGTTGAAAATTAAATCAATTGAGAAGAGAAAGGAAAAGATTTAATTTGTTCACAAATGATTATCTCATAAAATAATATCTATTTTAATATGCCAATCCCTGATTTTCAAAGCATTATGTTACCTCTATTGAAATTCACTTCAGACAAAAAAGAACATTCAACCACCGAAGCACTAGATGTTTTGACTAATGAATTTAATTTGACTGAAGAAGAACGAAATCAATTCCTTCCAAGTGGAAATCAAAAGGTTTTTATAACCGGGTTTTCTGGGCAAAGGCATATTTTGAAAATGTCAGGATTGATTGAGAATACAAAACGTTCTCATTTTAAAATTACAGAAAGAGGACTAAATGTTTTAAAAGAAAAACCAACGTTGATAAATATTAAATTCCTAAAAAGATTTCCGGATGTATATCAACTGGAAATGGAGTAAGAATAATAGCACCTGATGAAAAACAGTATGTATTTTCCAAGTTCATCCGATTGGAGTTCTAGAGATACAATAGTAGAAATTGATGCTAGTGAATATGGTAACATAAATTCTCCTGATTACAGAACTCAAACTTATTACATGCAGGTATTTAGGAACGGAGCCGACTGGTGGGGATTAGTCGGAATGTATAGAGTTGGGAATAATGGTGGAGAAACAAATGATTTTCCTTATACATATCCTGAGTACACATCAGATGTTGAGCTTTTGTGGTCAGACAACGGGGAAGACTGGTATAGAACAAATAATCATCAACCTATTATAGCATTACATGATTCCATAAGGACAATTTATTCAGTAGCAACCATCGTAGGAGATTCAGTTTATTTTTACTCATCCGAAAGCACAATATTACATGCAACCTATAAAGTTGGTGGTTGTGCAGGAATAAGTCAAGACTCTGCTTTTAATGGAAAATATTACAGCATTTATTTATACAAAATGAGTATCTCAAAACTAAATGAATGGAGACCTCCTTCGGTTGTTAGTGTTACTTCCACAATAGAAGGATTTTTAAACACAGGATCAGGTAAACATAATATAAAAGATACTTTGATCGGAGAATTGAGAAATAGTACCACTCCTTATGCGATGGTTTCTACAGTTAAAGCAGTAATTGATTCAGTAACTTTTATGGGCACATTTAATTTTCCTCATGTCCAACCCGGGAGTTATTATCTCACCATAGAAGGCAGAAATTCACTTGAGACATGGAGTTCTTCAGGAATTACCATTGCAAATGGCATCACTACAACTTATAATTTTACAACTTTAGCAACACAAGCTTATGGAAGCAATTTGACACTTAGAGGAGGAAAGTATTGCATTTTTTCTGGTGATGTTGACAATGATGGTTTTATAGATGTTGCAGACGGCGCGTTAATCGATAATGATGCAATAAATTTTGTTGCAGGTTATGTGGAAACTGATCTTACCGGGGATTATGTTGTTGATATTGAGATCAAACAATAGTTAGTGATAATACATCTAATTTTGTAGTGCTGATAAAACCATAAATGAATTTTGTATATTCAAATACTTAATTCTAATATTAATTTTTAGAATGTTATACAGACATAAAAAATAATTCATAATTTTATACAAAAACAACAATGAGGAGTTAACATGAAGTTTCTATCTAAATTAAAATATATTCTACTTTTAACAGTATCTATTTACAATACTGCATCATCTCTTCCAATAAACCCTTTTATCAACACCATTTCACCCTCTATGAATGCAAACAGTGTAAATAAGTCTTCTGATATTGTCATAACTTTCACCCAGGATATGAATCCTGCAACAATCAGCAACACAAATATAAAAGTCTTTGGCTATCAAACGGGGTTACTGTCTACTTCAGTAATTTATAATGCAGTTTTAAAAACTGCTACAATAAATCCAACAGAAATAATACATTATCTTTCATACTAAGATTTAATTATCTGTTTTTAAAATGTCTATCTTAAAATAATTAATTAATTAATTTTTATACTTAAGGAGTAAACATGAAACCCAAATTTAAATTAATCTATTCCCTACTGCTAATTTTTTCCTTTTATCAGATAGGATTCTCACTTCCCATAAATCAATTTATCAACACTGTTGCACCACAGATGAATGCAAACAGTGTAAATAAATCTTCTAACATTACGATTGTATTTACACAGGATATGAATGCTTCTCTTGTCAACGGTACTAATATAAAAGTTTTCGGCTATCAGACAGGTTTGCTTCCGGTAACAATTGATTATAATTCAATGACTAAAACCGCTAACATAAATCCTAATGTAGATTTTAAAGTTGGCGAGAAAATTAGTCTAACTCTTACAACAGGATTACAGACTGTTTCAAATCAAAGTATTACACCGTTTGTTTATTCTTTTATTGTTCAGGCAATTGGAGGGAATGGCTATTTTACAAAGACTTCGTCAATATCGAGTGTTAATGGAATTCATACTTTATCAGGTGATATAGACAGGGATGGTAAAATTGACCTTGTAGTAAATAATAAGGTATATAAGAATAACGGTAACGCCGTATTCTCATTTTTTACAGAATTAAGTATTAACGGAATTCCTGAACTTGCGGACTTTGATAGTGACGGAGATCTGGATATACTTATTGAAAATTCCGGAGTTGTATATTTTTTCCGGAATGATGGTAACGGTATTTTTACACAAACTTATTCTTTCAACGGATATTTAGAAAACTATGGCGATCTAACCGGCAATGGGTTTTTGGATATCTCATGCCACAATTCAGTAGGAGATATTGAAATCATTAAAAATAATAACGGGATATTTATTTCTGACACTTCATTTCATTTTTCAGGTGGTTGTGCCGGTCCATATAAGGATAAAACTTTAATAGCCGATTTGCATAATGACGGGTATCAGGATGTAATAGGAATAAATGGTATCACTGGAGGCGGGATCGGTCCTGTACTTCCTTTTTTATGCAGGAATTATGACCAGTTAATAAATAATAACATGGGAATATTTTCTTCAAATTTTATTTACACATACCTTATTGAAAGCTCTACAATTGTATTTACATTTCGGGATTCAAAATCTTTTGATTATAACAATGATGGATATATTGATATCATTTCTCCCGGTCTTAAGTTAAGAAATAATGGGAATGCAACATATTCATATATTCAAAGTTTCGGTTTCTCTTTTTCGTTGAGCTCCGATTTTAATGGTGATGGTTTTATAGATATAGTATCCAGTATTAATTATTTTCAATTGGTGCCTTTATTCACTAATCTTAATGACGGTGCAGGGAATTTTGTTCAAGCTGAAAGTAATAACGGCAGATTTATTAACGGTACATCAGCGGATTTCGATAATGATGGCGATATTGATGTGGCGGCTTTTGATAATAGTTTACCCGATATTTCTATATTACTCAACGGGGATGTTCCATTTCCTGCAGAGTTTTCATCATTTACTTCAAGCGTAAATTCAAACACAGTAAGTTTAAGATGGACTACGACAAGTGAAGAAAATAACTCGGGGTTTGAAATAGAACGGTCAATAGTGAATGCTGAATGGTCAAAAATAAATTTCATTGAAGGTTCCGGAAATTCGAATTCTCCAAAAAATTATTCTTATGATGACCGGAATTTATCTTCAGGAAAGTATAAGTACAGATTGAAACAAATAGATTTCAATGGGAATTATAAATATTACGAACTGCATAATGAAGTATCTATCGGCATTCCCGGAAAGTTTGAGTTATTACAGAATTATCCGAATCCATTTAACCCTTCTACAAAAATAAATTACAGCATTCGTGCAGACGGAATTGTTACAATTAAGATTTATGATGTTAATGGAAAAGAAGTACAGACTATTGTGAATGAATTTAAGAATGCCGGATATTATTCCGCAGAATTCAAAGCCCGCGACGGGCAGGGAAGCAAACTTGCAAGCGGAGTTTATTATTACAGGATGGAAGCCGGGAGTTTTGTTCAGACGAAGAAGATGCTGCTTTTGAAGTAACCCCACAACACTCTCTTAAAGGGGGAGATAAATTGAATTTGGATTTTTTGTTACAGGGGTTGTTTTCAAAACGTATCAATATCCGTAAATTTAAGTTCATAATTAACGAAATTTATTACGTGTAAATTTATTTTTGACATCATTGTTGAGAAGTTAATTGTCTCATCCTGCTCCCACACTCTTATCCAGCGTCTTCCTCGAAACATAAACAATAAGCATTACTAATATAAAAAGTATTATTCCGTAAGCCGCTGCTGCTCCTGTGTTATATAGTCTGAGCTGAGAATAAATTTCTACTGAAATAGTTTTTGTTGAAAATGTGTAAAGCATAATTGTTGAAACAAATTCTCCGACGGAATTAATAAACACTAGCAAAGCTCCGGAAAGTATTGACGGATAAATAAGAGGAAGTATAACTTTGCGGAATGTTCGTGAGCCGGTTGCGCCAAGTGATGACGAAGCTTCTTCCAGTGAAGGATCGAATGCGTTGAATCCGGCGATAGAAGATTGAGTAATGACCGGTAAATTTCTGACTGCATAAGCGAGCGGAAGAATCCAGAACGTTCCGACGATCGGAATGAATGCCGTAAAGAGTGTCGGTGTATTAAAGCTGATGATAAAACTTAAAGCGATAACCGTCCCGGGAATTCCGTATGGCAAAGAAAGTAAGCTTTCAATTATGTTTCCTCCTTTTAATTTTTTTCTTGAAATTAAAAATGCGGCACTGACTCCGATGACAATGGTAATTGCAACAGCAATTAATGACATCTTTATGCTGTTCGAGAAAGGTTCGAAGAATTGAGCATCACCGAGAATTTTTTTATAATTATCCGCTGTGAATGGTTCAGTAAAATAATTTCTCATAAGTGAACCTTCGGGTATCAAAGAAAGATAAAGCAGCGCCAATATCGGCAGCATTATAATTATTGTAAAAACCCAGATTGATAATGTCCCTGCGAAACTGGAATTTCCCTCCGACTGTAGTGAATACGCTCTGACGGTTCCTTTCGTGCGTGACTCGAAAGCGCTTTTCTTTCTGTAAAATCTGAGCATGATTAAAAATCCGAAAGAAATAATAGTCAGCAGAATTGAAAGTAAAGATGCAAACGAAGTGTCGCCGTTTATTTTGGCAGAGTAAATTTCTGTTGTAAGAAACTTTATCGAACCTCCGAATATAAAAGGCGCAGAGAATGATGCCATGCTTGCCATGAAGACAATTAATGAAGCACCGATGATTGCCGGTATCAGCTGAGGCAAAATTACTTTTAAAAAAGTCCGCTGTTTTGATGCACCGAGCGAATATGAAGCATCTATTAAATTTGCATCAATTTTTTTTAAAGCGGAAGAAGCAAACAATAAAAAGAACGGGTAAAAGGAATAAATGTGAACTGTTAATATTGCAGTCCATCCTTCGAATTTAAATGGAACACTCTGCAAATTGAATATCAATGAAATAATTTTTGTGAGAAGTCCGTTATCATTCAGTAAAAATAAAAAAGATACTACGCCAACTAACGGAGGCATTGCAATAGGAATTAAGAGCAGTGTGAAAAGAAAATTTTTAAACGGGATATTGGTATACTGAAATTTATAAGCAATGTAGACACCAATGATACAGCTTCCAACTACGGTTACAATTGAAAGCAAAACTGAATTTAAAATTGTGCCGGATGAAATATCTAAAACAGAACCGGAAGTTGAACCTGTTTCAAAAACTGCAAAGCTTTCCTTTATCAATGAGAACAATGGATATGCAATGTAGCCGGTTATAAAAAAAATAATCAGCAACAGTAGGAAAATATTTAGCGGCGTTAATTTAGTTTTAAAATTCATTTTTTCAACAACCGAATGTTTTTTGTGTTAAAAGACAAGTGTACATTTTCACCAATTTCAAAATTGTCTTTTTTAAAGTCCGAGGGCTGAAGTGCTTTGACCATCCTTCCGTCAACTTCTATCAAATACTCTATTGAAAACCCTGTGAACTGTATATCGGCAATTTTTGCTTTGCAATCTTCACGGCACTTTTCCGGAATTAATTCTTCGGGAAATATCGAAAGCACTTCTCCTTCATTTATATCTAAATCAAAACTTTCTTTTGCAGAATGTTTATCAAATAAATTTGAATGTCCGATAAACTCGGCAGTAAAAATATTTTCGGGTTTATAATAAACATCATGAGGCGTGCCAATCTGTTGCATCACTCCTTTATTCAGAACGGCGATTCTGTCGGACAGAGCAAGCGCTTCAGACTGGTCGTGTGTAACATATACTGAAGTTATTCCTATATCTCTCTGAAGCCGTTTGATCTCATTGCGTGTTTCAATTCGGAGTGCATAATCAAGATTGGACAGCGGTTCATCAAAAAGTAGCAGAGCAGGTTCTGTTACAATAACTCTTGCCAATGAAACTCTTTGCTGCTCGCCTCCGCTTAATGTTGTTACGCTAATATCCGCTTTATGCGACATCCTTACTTTTTCAAGAACTGAATCTACTCTTTCTTTAATCTTATCTTTCGGTAGTTTTCTAACTTCAAGACCGTAAGCAACATTTTCAAAAACAGTCATATTCGGAAAAAGCGCGTAGTTTTGAAAAACTATTCCAATATTTCTTTTTTGCGGCGGAAGATGTGATGCGATTGTGTCTCTTATAAGAATTTCCCCGCTTGTCGCGAATTCTAACCCGGCAATGATTCGTAATAGAGTAGTTTTTCCGCAGCCACTTGGTCCGACAACGGAAAAAAACTCACCGCCGATTAATTCAAAGCTTATATTTTTTAAAACTTCGGTGGATTCAAAGGATTTTGAAATGTTTTTTAATGTTAGAATGTGCATTTTTTTATTTAACCACTAAGAGCACTAAGTTCACTAAGAAAAATAAACCATGACAGGTTTAATCCAAATAATTTTCATATTAATTTCCTGTAATTCATTAAAGTGATCTCCGTTGAAATTAAAAGAATTTGTTCAATACTTAGTGTTCTTAGTGTTCTTAGTGGCTTAGTGGTAAAGCCAAACCCGGGAATCGCCATTTATTATTTGACCACTAAGGCACTAAGTTCACTAAGAAAAATAAACCATGACAGGTTTAATCCAAATAATTTTCATATTAATTTCCTGAAATTCATTAAAGTGATCTCCGTTGAAATAAAAGAATTTGTTCAATACTTTGTGTTCTTAGTGTCTTCTATATAACTTCCCGCCTTATGTCTTAAGCAGCCCTTTTAAGTTCTTCAAGCTTTCTTTCTAAGTAAGAAATCTTTGCCGCTTTATACTGTTTCTGATATTCCTTTAAATCTACAGGATTGAATTCTTCTTTGTTCCTGATCATTCTGTAATATATAATGGCTAACTTTCTTGCTGTTGCAACGATTGCATATTTCTGGCCACCTTTTGCTCTCATACGTCTAAAGTAATCTCCAAGCCAATGATCACTTCTGCATAAACTATTTGCTGCCGAGCGAAATGCTTGAGTTGCTAAATTGGGCTTCTTTTTCAATCTTGTACTACTTATGAGTTTTCCTCCTGACTGCTTGTTATGAGGACACAGATTTAACCAACTAACCCACTTATCCTCATTTTCCCATTGTCTTAGGTCTGTGCCGGTCTCAGCCAATATCTCAAGAGCGGATGACTGGCTAATTCCATATATCTGGGTGACATCTACTCCATATATTCTTTTTAAATAACTATCTACTTCAAACACAGGTGAGCTTTTAGTCTTCTGTTTCTTTTTTGTTGCTTTGTCCGGCAAAGAATTTTTTTTTTCTGTATTGTGCAAATTGCTGTTTGTTTCTGAGTTCAAATTGATCTCTCCTTTATTTTCATCGGTTGCATTTTGATTTGAATATTCTGATAAGATCTGCTCAATTTGTTTCTCACATTCGACAACCTTCTGCTGAAGAATCATATAAAGTTCATATGATAATTTAAGTGTTGCAAGATGCTCTTTTCTCCAATTGCCTTCCAGTGATTTCAATAAAGTTTCTTTGCTAGCTTTTATTCTTTTATCAACATAAGGCATAAATTTTTTTGGGTCTCTTTCCCCATTTATAATTGCTTCTATTATTGCTGTCCCTGTTTTGCCTGTGATATCATTTATTACTGTATGAACCTTTATATTCATCAGCTCTAATGATTTTTGCATTCGCAAAATATACCGGCTACTGTCATTAATGAGGTTCCTTCGAAAACGAACTAACGTCCGCAGGCTCTCGGTATGCTCATCTGGCAAAAAACAACTTCTTAATAAACCACAACTGTGAAGTTGTTGAATCCACATTGCATCAGATTGATCATCCTTTTTTCCGGTTACATTCTTTACATGCTTGGCATTGACTAAATATACTTCAAAACCATCTTTTACCAAAACTGAAAATATCTGCTTCCAATAAACTCCAGTGCTTTCCATAGCAACGGTTTCTATACAACACTGTGATAACCATTGCGATATTGATTTTAAATCACATGTAAAAGCTGTGAATTCTTTTACTTGAACTGAATCCCTGCCTGCGGGAACAGCCACTGCAAAGGTTGTATCTCCAACATCAATCCCTGCTGCATTAGGATTTATCAATGGCATTGATACAAAATCTTTGGATTTGGTTTTTCTTTTGTTTTTTTCCATCTCTAAAAATTTTAAAATTTTTTCCCTGTGGGAAATAAAAAAAAACTTCCTGCCCGGTCTGCTAATCAAATTACTCTTCTATACGGGATCTAACTCCCAATTTAAAACTCAATTGCATTCCGGAACCATACTTAGTGATGAATTTTTAATTCACTGACTCGAAAGGTCTCGACTGCAAGAAGAAATACAAGTTATTTTTCGCAAAACATAGGATAAAGTCCTATTGGGATACTTCTATATAACTTCCCGCCTTATGTCTTAAGCAGCCCTTTTAAGTTCTTCAAGCTTTCTTTCTAAGTAAGAAATCTTTGCCGCTTTATACTGTTTCTGATATTCCTTTAAATCTACAGGATTGAATTCTTCTTTGTTCCTGATCATTCTGTAATATATAATGGCTAACTTTCTTGCTGTTGCAACGATTGCATATTTCTGGCCACCTTTTGCTCTCATACGTCTAAAGTAATCTCCAAGCCAATGATCACTTCTGCATAAACTATTTGCTGCCGAGCGAAATGCTTGAGTTGCTAAATTGGGCTTCTTTTTCAATCTTGTACTACTTATGAGTTTTCCTCCTGACTGCTTGTTATGAGGACACAGATTTAACCAACTAACCCACTTATCCTCATTTTCCCATTGTCTTAGGTCTGTGCCGGTCTCAGCCAATATCTCAAGAGCGGATGACTGGCTAATTCCATATATCTGGGTGACATCTACTCCATATATTCTTTTTAAATAACTATCTACTTCAAACACAGGTGAGCTTTTAGTCTTCTGTTTCTTTTTTGTTGCTTTGTCCGGCAAAGAATTTTTTTTTTCTGTATTGTGCAAATTGCTGTTTGTTTCTGAGTTCAAATTGATCTCTCCTTTATTTTCATCGGTTGCATTTTGATTTGAATATTCTGATAAGATCTGCTCAATTTGTTTCTCACATTCGACAACCTTCTGCTGAAGAATCATATAAAGTTCATATGATAATTTAAGTGTTGCAAGATGCTCTTTTCTCCAATTGCCTTCCAGTGATTTCAATAAAGTTTCTTTGCTAGCTTTTATTCTTTTATCAACATAAGGCATAAATTTTTTTGGGTCTCTTTCCCCATTTATAATTGCTTCTATTATTGCTGTCCCTGTTTTGCCTGTGATATCATTTATTACTGTATGAACCTTTATATTCATCAGCTCTAATGATTTTTGCATTCGCAAAATATACCGGCTACTGTCATTAATGAGGTTCCTTCGAAAACGAACTAACGTCCGCAGGCTCTCGGTATGCTCATCTGGCAAAAAACAACTTCTTAATAAACCACAACTGTGAAGTTGTTGAATCCACATTGCATCAGATTGATCATCCTTTTTTCCGGTTACATTCTTTACATGCTTGGCATTGACTAAATATACTTCAAAACCATCTTTTACCAAAACTGAAAATATCTGCTTCCAATAAACTCCAGTGCTTTCCATAGCAACGGTTTCTATACAACACTGTGATAACCATTGCGATATTGATTTTAAATCACATGTAAAAGCTGTGAATTCTTTTACTTGAACTGAATCCCTGCCTGCGGGAACAGCCACTGCAAAGGTTGTATCTCCAACATCAATCCCTGCTGCATTAGGATTTATCAATGGCATTGATACAAAATCTTTGGATTTGGTTTTTCTTTTGTTTTTTTCCATCTCTAAAAATTTTAAAATTTTTTCCCTGTGGGAAATAAAAAAAAACTTCCTGCCCGGTCTGCTAATCAAATTACTCTTCTATACGGGATCTAACTCCCAATTTAAAACTCAATTGCATTCCGGAACCATACTTAGTGATGAATTTTTAATTCACTGACTCGAAAGGTCTCGACTGCAAGAAGAAATACAAGTTATTTTTCGCAAAACATAGGATAAAGTCCTATTGGGATACTTAG
>JALYRX010000052.1 GCA_030855105.1 Bacteroidota bacterium
CGCAACCTCGTATGTTAATGTCGTAAAATTTTTTTAAAGAAAAAGTTATTTAACCTTTAAAAGGAAGGTAGAAAGTATTATTAGGCTTAAGGAATGGGAGAAACATTCGCAAACAGACATCCAGTCTTTAGGAATGTCGCCAAAAAGGAATCTTCCCCATTCCCGATAGCTTCTTAAATTCTGAACAGTACCTAAGAATGCTAAATAAATTTATTAGCAATTCTGTATAACATTACGAGTGTAGAATAAGAAGAAGCCTTGCCTAATTCTTGCAATTGACCTGCTTTAAAATTAAATAAAAAAAAATATTATGAAACTCATAAAAAAAGTTATAGGCGTTGACATTTCTAAAGATTCCTTCACAATTCGTTTTGGAACTTTAGATCAGGAGCTGAACCAATCCATTAGCAAAGCATTTAATTTTACAAACAATCCAAAAGGATTTAATCAGCTTTTAAAAACCATTGGTAAAGTTCATTACTTTGATTCTGAGGATACATCTTCCAAAGATATTCCTATCTGGTTTATAATGGAAGCAACTGGTGTCTATTATGAAAATCTTGCATACTTCCTGACTAAGAATAAATTTCTTTTGTCTGTTATTTTAGCCAATAAAGTAAATAACTTTTCTAAAACTTTAGATAACAAATCTAAAACCGATGATATTGATGCTGCTAATCAAACCCAGTATGGACTTGAAAAGAACCTCAAACCATGGGTGCCTCCTACAGAAACTTTCAAGGAACTTAAAGAGCTTTCAAGAGAGTATCAGTCAATCAAAGTATCAATAAAGAGTATAAAAAATAAGTTGCATGCTAAAAGTTATTCTTACAAAGCAAATAAAGAAATTATAAAAAGAATGAATCAACATAAGAAGTTTTTAGAACAACAGGTAAAACAAGTAAAAGAACAAATCAAAAAACTAATTGATTCTGACAGCGAGCTTAAAGAAAGAATAAATACTATTGTAACCATAAAAGGTGTTGGACTGATGACAGTGGTAACCGTTGTCGCTGAAACAAATGCATTTGCTTTAATTAAAAATAAAAATCAGCTTACAAGCTACTCCGGTTACGATATTGTTCAGAACCAATCAGGAAACCATACCGGTAAAACAAGAATATCAAAAAAAGGTAATTCAAATATTCGTAGAGCCATGTATATGCCTGTTCTTTCTGCAGTAAGGTTTAACGAAAAGTTAAAACAATTTTATATCAGATTATGTAAAACAAAAGCAAATAAAAAAATCGCTATGATTGCTGTTGCCAGAAAATTACTTATTTTAATTTATTGCCTTTGGAAAAAAAATGAGAAATTTATACAAAATTATCCAAATATAAAAACAGCTTAAATCTTAGTGATATCAACATACGGGTATGTTGATATGTGTTGCATATTAATACAGTACCTTTATGGTTGCGTTTTTGATAAGATTTCGCAGGCATAAAGCCTGCGGCTACACTGAATTTGTAGTTCTCGGACAGACTCTCCGATTGGGAACGCACGATTTGTCTTAACTCTTTATCTTTATTTTTCCCAAGTTTTCTTTTACTCGGAATTTTACAATTTGGGTAACCAGTTTTAAAGGAAGCGGTTTATCAATTGGAAATTTTACCGATCCCTTTGCTCCTTCATAAGATGACAGTTCGTTTTTAAATTCTTTAATTCCGGATGGTGCCGGATAAAACCCAATGTGATTTTTATAAGCTCCGAAATGAACTAAATTACCTTCTAAGGAAAAAGTCGGTATACCATAATTGATTGTCTCTTCCGCTTTTGGTGCAGCTTTCATTATCGTTGACCTTAGCTGCTTCAAAACTTTTTGAGCTTCTTTTGGATAAACTGCGATATACTCGTCTATGTTGTTAGGCTTAGATGTTTTCATACGATATTTTAGTTCAGGATGATAAGTTAAAATATTTTCAAAATAAATCTAAAATGGAAAATCTAATATCTAAAAATATCTAAAATCCTATTATTCTGAGAAAATTATTTTTCTCACATATTTTACTTTGCTGCTTGTTTTAATTTTTCAATATCAAACTTTTTCATTTGCATAAAAACTTTTGTAACCCGTTCTGATTTTGACGGATCGCTGAGTAATTTTGGAAGTATGGTCGGGATTATCTGCCACGATACACCGAACTTATCTTTAAGCCAGCCGCACTGAACTTCTTCTCCTCCTTCAGTTAATTTATTCCAGTAGTGATCTATCTCTTCCTGTGTTTCACAAAATACCTGGAATGAGATCGCTTCATTGAATTTGAATTCGGGTCCGCCGTTCAATGCAACAAAAGGATTTCCATTCAGCTGAAAATTAACTGTCATTACAGAGCCTGCTTCTCTTCCGTGTATTTCATGACCTCCTTTTCCGTACGGGGTTGTACCTTCAATTTAGAATTTTTAATAATGGCTGTATAAAAGTTTGCTGCTTCTTCGGATTGTTTGTCAAACCATAAGCAGGGAGTGATTTTATTTTTATCCATAATTGTTTAGTTTTTTGTTAGTTTATAATTGTTACTGAAAATTGTAAACCTGTTCAAAAATAGTTAATATGAATCAAAACATGTAGCCGTAAGTAAGACAATCAAAGAGGGGAATTGCGACATTAGAATAGGGATTTTTGCTTTACACGCGTATGATTTGTCCGCCAAGTAAATATTGAAAACTTTTTAAACATTGGCACAGAAGAGTAACCCGGTAGTAAAAAGTAATTCTCACAATTCATTTTATTAAAAATATACTCTGCTTATCTTGTAAAAATTTTATTAATTCTAATAAGAGACAGGATTACAGAATTAAACAAAGACATTATTTTTGCGGATGCTGTCCGCCCATGAAGTGCTATGCGTATATATTCGCGATGAGTTCGTGCTACAATGTTTTGCTATGACTGCGTATAACATTGATTTCACTTACAGTGACTTCTCGATGGGGTGATTGCTTGATATTATCTAAATTAAAAGAGTTGATTGGTCTAATAGAGACTTTAAATAATTTACATTTTATAAAATTAATATTAAAGTTAACTTTGCTTTGGAAATCAATCCGTGACAGAGGAAAAGATTTAAGTAGAAGAACATTTATCAGATTTGCAAAAATTTAAAACACTTCCTAAAGAATTTATCAGGAAAATGATTTTGACCATGTAAGAAACAACAGCAAACCGGCTTTACGTTTAAGTGAAAGATGCAGCAGCGGCGGGAATGTAAAAGAATAACTTTGATCGCGGCTATCGGTGCCTGACTTAGGCGGGTTTCAAAAAGTGCCCAAGCTTGCGGCAGAAATAAAAAGTGAGATAAGAAATATGAGTAACAGTAAAGTTTGGGTCCATTATTACAATCTTTAATAATTACTGATTTATGGACGGGTCTATTCATCATATAGAAATATATGTATCGGATTTAAAAAAATCGGTTTTATTCTGGGACTGGCTTCTTATCAAGAAGTTTTCTTATACCATATTCCAGAAATGGAAAAGCGGAATCAGTTTCAAACTTGGTGATACATACATCGTTTTTGTTCAGACGGAAAAAAAGTATACGGACAACTCGTACCACAGGAAAAAAGCCGGACTAAATCATCTGGCATTTCACTGCAGCTCCAGAGAGTTCGTGGACAACCTGACCAAAGAATTAAAAGAGAAAAATATTAATATTCTTTATACAGACAGACATCCGTTTGCAGGCGGGGATGATTATTATGCCGTATTTTTTGAAGACCCGGACAGGATTAAAATTGAAGTTGTTGCAGATGATTAAAGTGCACTAGTCACTAAACACATCACATGCGAAAAGGGATTGAATCATCTCGGAAAAACTATAGTAATTGCAGAAATAGAAAATCAAAAGTGAGTTGAACGAATATTACTAAAAAAGAATGCGATGATTTCTTAATGAGATGAATAAACTTTCCGAATTTGATGAAGGAATGAACAGGAAATATCGTTCACTAACCAAAGTGAAAGAATTTTAGCATCGGGAAAAACTAATATATGAAATCAAACTATTTTATAAGAGGCATTGAGTTTGTGTAAATTTAGTTTATGTTGGATAGACCACAATCTTTTCTCCGTTTCTCCGCGGGATTCATTTGTCTCGGCAGGTTTGACAATACATAAAATCAATTTACATAAAATTTCACACCCCATATCTAATTAGAAGTTTTATATATTACAATTTTAATAATCAAATTGTATTTTATTTTTAATAAATTTAAAAAACTAAATTGAAAAAATCTTTTCTTTTATTTTGGTTCATTACCTTAACTATTTCTTCATGTACGGATGATTCTGTAACCGGAAATAATTTAAAGAATGAAGAATTGCAGAGAATGGTTGATAGTCTTACAAACTATTATTACACTCAAAGAAATATTACAAGTGGTGGCTTTCTTGTAAAGATCAATACTAGTGCCGGTAATTATTTTGCTTCCAGCGGAATCATTCCGTCGCCTCAGGAAAGTTCACATTTGCGAATTGCAAGTATAACGAAAACGTTTACGGCCGCAGCTATTATGCTTCTGCATCAGCAGGGAAAGATAAACATAAACGATTTTATATCCGGTAACTTTTCCGGAACAAATACTCCATATATACCGCAAACTCCTGATTATGACGTACCTTATAAAGATCAGATAACAATGAAAATGCTTCTTGAACACAGGGCGGGTGTTTTTGATATTACAAATGACAAGATCCCTGCGTCAATACAACAGCCTTATGCCGGGCAATTATATGCAGTATATATTATGGAATTACCAGGGAATGAATTTCACACCTTTACATTCGATGAAATGATTGGGGTAGCAGCAACAAATCATCTTTCTTACTTTCCGCCAAATCAGCAGTATCATTACTCCAATACCGGTTACCATATTCTTGGTAAAATTATAGAAAGGGCTTCGGGTTTGACCTGGAGTGAATTCGTTAAAACGAATTTCTTTGAACCATTGAGCTTAAACAACACATCATCTGTCTGGCAAGGCAGTGACGTTAACATCCCTGATCCTTACATAGAGTCTTTTGTGTATACTGGCGGTACTAAAATTAATACGACGGTGCAGAATTATTCTACACATGTTGCTGAAGGAAATATAATTTCAAGTCCTGCGGATATTTCAAAGTGGATGACTCTGCTGATAACGGGAAACTCCGGAGTGAATGCAAGTAGTGTAGATCAGATGAAGATGGTAATTCCCACAGGCGAACCGGGACTCAACGCGCATTACGGACTAGGCATATGTCATATTGACGGATTGGGATATGGACACGGTGGTGCTCTTCTTAGTTACCTGTTAGTAGATTTTTATAATCCTGACACCGGTACAACTGTATTAGTAGCCGCTAATTTTTGGGATCTTGAGATTGTTGTTGCTCAGAATAACGGAATGATTGAGTTTGCAAAAAATGCAGTGAATGCAGTTCAGTAAAATGAAACATATAAGTATTTTGAAATCTCCTCAGAGTCATTAGTGAGAATTGGTTTTTTGTCGAACACCTTTTATTCATTCTTATAATACAAATGACAATGAGTCTAAACTTGTACTCGTCATTTATGACTGACTATCTTAAAACTTTTTTGAAAAAATAATCGCAATGATAACTTCTAATACCTAAACAACAATGATTCGGAATTGTTGACTTTTGGAACAAGAATACATAAGATAGAGATTGATCAGTACGCCCTTTTCCAAATGGCTCGTCTCGCGAAACGGGTCACTTCAATCTAAATTTCAAAGCGCATCAAATGTTTCACGAAGGATCTTGTGGCAGTAAACATCAATGGGCATAGTTCCGAAAAGTTCTTCTCGACGATTATTAACTAACTTTGAACTTAAAGAAAGAAGTAACCCACCTCGCCGATCGCCTAGCGAAGCCGGAGGCGAGCCCTGCGGAAACAAGAGAGTTATGAATTAAAAATAGAACTTTCAAAAAGTTATAAATCAATTTTAAAATTATGAGAAACTTTAAATATATTTTTGCAGCATTCCTGCTTTTTACAGGAAGTATTTCAAATGACAGAACGGATCACAATCCCCGATACAGTAATGGCATTGAAGACAGGATAGATAGAGTTATCGGAAATCTGCAAGTCAAGTCTGATATTGACGGGGTGTATGAAAGCAAAAGTCTCAATGAACGGCTGAAATTTTATCATACCCCGGGTGTAAGCATTGCTGCTATAAACGACGGAAAGCTCGAATGGGCAAGAGGTTTTGGAATCAGAAATAATATTTCTAATGATCCTGTAGATGCCAGCACAATGTTTATGGCCGGTTCAGTAAGCAAACCAATATTTGCTTTAGCTGTTATGCGTTTAAAAGAAAAAGGAATTGTTGATCTTGATAAGGATGTAAATGAATATCTTAAGTCATGGAAAGTTCCTCCTGTTAATGACTGGCAGCCGAAGATCAGTCTGAGACAATTGCTGAGTCATACAGCGGGAATGACTGTGGGGGGATTTGAAGGATATTTAAGAACAGATCCTATTCCCAATCTTCCGCAAATTCTTAACGGCGAACCTCCTGCCAACAGTCCGCCGGTAAAAGTAAATATTCTTCCGGGAATGGTAATGCGTTATGCCGGAGGCGGGACAACCGTTGCTCAGCTTACGATTATGGATATTCTCGGAATATCTTTTCCGGAAATTTTGCATAAAGAACTTTTCGAGCCTTTGAATTTGATATTCAGTACTTACGAACAGCCGCTGCCTGAACGTTTACAAAATAATTATTCAATAGGATTTCCAAATAAATCAGTACCAATTATCGGGGGCTATCATGTTTATCCGGAAATGGCTGCTGCAGGACTCTGGACCACACCGAAAGAACTTTCGATGTTACTGATCGAAATTCAAAAAGGACTCAAAGGGCAATCAGATGTTTTTAAAAAAGAGACAATGGAAGAAATGCTGACTCCGCAAAAAATATCCCCGGTTGTTGGTATAGGATTTTTTCTTCAGGGAGAAAATGAATCGAGAAGATTTTTTCACAGCGGCTGGGATGAAGGTTTTGTAACGACGGCAATTGCTTATGCGAATATGGGACTTGGTGCGGTAGTAATGGTAAATTCTAACGAAGGATTTGCAATGCTTGATGAAATCCTAAATTCAATTGCTATTGAATACCAATGGCCGGATTTCTTTTCTCCGAATAAATATAACGCGATTATAAATGAAGCTGAAGCAAAAGAATTAACAGGAAAATATTTTGATAATGAAAATAATGAATTAGGAATAAACTATTCGGCAAACAATTTATATTTAGTATATCAGAATCAGGAACCTTTAGGAATTTCAAAAACACAAGACGGTAAGTTTAGAAACGAGCTTTTTAATTTTAGTATTTCAATTTCAAATGATACTCTGGATTTGGTACAGGAGCAGATTTCAAAGATCTATTTTAAAGGGAAGTAAATAGAATCAGGAAAGAGTATCATTATATCTTTGTTCCATATCGTTCCTATATCATTTTGAAAAAACTTCAGTTAAAGAAATTATTCAAAAAGAAAAGCCCTTTTAAGTTCTTCATAATTACAGCGACTTGCTTTCTACGGAATCGACGAGACTTGGACTCAATATCTCCTGAGTGATGTCAGATTACATTGCGTCAGGACAGATGCGTTATTACTCTTATTAGTACCACTGCAGCTAACAAACTTTGAACTCAACTAACGAAGTAGCCCTCCGGAAACAAAATGTCAAAATCAGAACTCACGATCTCTTGAGCCACTCAAATATTTCTTCAGGAATAATCTTGACATTTCAGTAAGAAGTATTTAACTTTGCACCACAAAGTACTTTTTAATTTATTTTAAAAAATTAGATTACTATTATTCTAAAAATTAATTTATAAATCGTATTCAAAAAATCATGCCCATGAAAGAAAATATAATTGCAAACATTGAAAATCCAAAAGAGCTGGAAAAGTTATACAGACTCAGCAGGTCAAGTTTTAAAACCGAATTTAATTCAGCTTACCCTGAGCTTAAGAATAATAAACTTGCTGACTTTTGGAGTGAAAGACTGAACTATGAAAGTACTGATGTTTCACTTGGAACAAAACGTGAAATTACCTTCCTGATAATCGCTTCCCTGCTTGCAGCGGCAATCGTAAAGATACCCGCGTATCTACCTGTGGGCGAAGAATACTTTTATACAAGAAATGTTGGGTTTGTATTTTTTCCTATTCTGATCATGTACTTTTCGTGGAGAAATAAACTGCCTGTTAAAAAATTTGCGATTGCTGCAGCTGCTGTTTTATTTTCGATGGTCTTTATCAACCTGCTTCCGGATAATAATAACAGTGATACTTTAACATTGTCCTGTATACACCTCCCATTATTCCTCTGGTCTGTCCTGGGATTTACTTTTACAGGAGACAGTTTTAAAAGTTATAATGAGAGGCTCGGCTATCTGAGATACAACGGGGACCTGATAGTTATTACAGCAATTATCCTTATCGCAGGAGGGATACTTACAGCTCTGACCCAGGGACTTTTTTCATTGATTGAATTCGAGATCTTTGAATTCTACCTGCAGTACATTGCCATACCGGGAGCTGCTGCTGCACCGATTATAGGAACATATGTAATTGAAAAAAATCCTCAGTTAGTAAACAAAGTTTCACCGGTGATTGCAAAAATATTTTGTCCGGTTGTATTAGTTACATTGATAGTATATCTTATTGCAATAATTATTTCAGGAAAAGATCCCTACAATGACAGAGATTTTCTTATTGCCTTCAATGGGCTTTTAATTATTGTAATGGCTATAATTGTTTTTTCAATAGCTGAAACTTCCAAGTCAGATAAAAACCGAATAGAAATTTTAATATTATTTTTACTATCGGCAGTGACAATAATAGTAAATGGTATCGCTCTGTCAGCAATATTATTCAGAATTTCTGAATGGGGTATTACACCAAACAGGGCTGCTGTCCTCGGCGGCAATATTCTGATACTTACAAATTTATTACTTGTAACTTACAAACTTTTCAGGACATTACTTAATAAAAGTGACCCGGAAGAAATCGGAAAAACAATTTCTGCCTTCTTACCCATATACTGTATATGGATAGTAATCGTCACGTTTCTGTTTCCGTTGATATTTGGTTTCAGATAGGTTATGATCGTTTTCAACAGTCTGTCCTGATTGGGAACGCATTTTCTAATATAAGTCTTACAATATCCAACAATCCCTTCATATTCTCAAATTTACTGGTTTCAGCAGGAAAGAGTCGTACAATACTAACTTCGAAGCATATTCTTTACCAATCCTAATAATGCCTTGGGCCACAGTTGACGAGGGGATTATACTAAGAACTTATCCTATAGTTTTATAAACTTAATTACCATCTGTTGCGTAAAATTTTACTAAACAATCCACTTCACTTAAATTATCGTAGGATGTATTTTAGGACAAACTCGCAATACCATATCTCTATATGTGCTAATAATTAGTATATAAATTTAATTATCACAAAAGCCCGATAATTGACACTTCAAGAGTTTTAGAATACGATTTACCAATTAGCAGGTTATAACGAATTTTTCTTTTGCTAATGTATTCCTTCCTTCTTATGTTATACTGATTCGTAATGCATTTTATTTTAAAAATTTATGTACTAACCACACGGGCTAATAAAAAAAACATGATTAGACCTAAAGATAAGACATAATAAGAAATTTTAAAATGTAATTGATTTAAAAATATAAAATAAATATTTGCAATAATAAAAACATTTATAAACTTAAAAAACAATAAATTGAAAATAACATTAAAAAAGCTTCTGATCGTAGCAGCTTGTTTTGGATTATTTAGCTCCGCGCTCTTTGCGCAAGATATGCCGGATATGGCTGGCTGGCCTGAAGCTTCACAAATGGCCGCAAAAGATATGATGGAGAAATATGGAAAGCCTGATATCGTTTCTGACCAAATGTTAGTATGGGTAAAGAACGGATCATGGAATAGAACGATAGTGTTTAAAAAAGAGGTTGATCATTTTTTCCCAGGCCCTCATAAAGATGTAATGCAGCAATTTGTTGGGTTTAAAGTACCACTTGATATGTTTGACGATCTCGCCGAATTTGATGGTAGTGTGGTAGTCGATAGAACTCAGGGAGAAATTTCAGCACGATGCGATAAAGAAGGTGCTAATTTCCTGGCGCTTAATCTTGCTTACGACATTGTGAAAGGAAACAAATCTGTAAATGAAGCGAGAGAATTTTATGGTAAAACGATTATGATGGTGAAGAAAGGTGAAAAACCTGAATACACACAGAAATTAATGTTCACTCCTGATATGTCCGCATCTGACCCTGACGTTTCATTAAAATGATTTTACCTGGCTTAAACAAAAAATAAAAGTGAAACTGATATTGCCAACTGTAACACCTGAACAATCCGTAAAAACATTTTCAATAATAACATCTTGATGCTGTGGTGAAATCAAATAAGATGCTGGGTGAATTGAAAAAAGTTGAAGTTGAGAAATGAATAATAAATCACAATTATAAAATTGAAATTGAACCATTAAAAAAAATTAAACCATGTCAAAAAAAATTCAAAAACCCGCATCAGTGGCGGGATCACCTATTAGAAGGTTAATTCTTCTGGCAATTATTGTAATAACTACAAGCACAATGTTAATTGTAGGTTGTACAAATGATGACACTACTATAGTCCAACCGGAAAACCGGAACCGGTCATTGCCTAATTTTCTGTCAAGCGCAACCGAAATTGATACTATAACGGCAACGTGTGTCCTGCCGCTTTATCGAGGTAAGGACGCAAACGGTGGAGATATTTATTATTGCATTACCGAATCAAACAATGTTGATAAATCCATATCGCTTGGTTTAAACTGGACACCAAAGCTGATTCATGCAATGGGTACAATAGCCGTGCAGAATGCAACAATTGTAACCGACGGAGGACCTGCGAATCCAAACAATTTTCCTATCCTGAAATTTTCGGGAAATGTTGATTTCTCGCCCACAAGGAACTTAATACCGGGACCTCTTGGCTTCCCGCTTGATCCTGCAAGTGAGCCGGGTTCAGTTGGCGATGCCAACTACAGCCCTCTCGTAACTTTTGAAAGTTCAATTGTTTACAACGCTTCTCACCTTTCCAACAGTAGCGGTATGCACAATAGAGTAATCAGCATGGACATACCGAATATGAAAGTAAAGATGAGATTGGCAAGGGGATTTTATGAAGGTTTTGCTATCCTGTATACCACCACCGAAACCTCCGACAATGACATTGCAGCATTAGAAGACAACACCTTTGCTCTCAATATGAATGCTGCCCCTTTTCCAGGTGATGACAAGCCCTTTCGTTCATCACGTGAGGCTTTAATACCTGTTATAAATGGTCCTATGGGCGTCAATAATCCTCAAAGGCAGGGACTTCGCTCCGCAGTTGCAGGAGAAGGTGACCCATTAAATATTTTCCAGGAGCAGGCAGGATGCATGAATGCAGATGACCCGGCCTCTTTCTGCGATGCAGCTTTATATAGCCCGCTCTGGGATGTGCATCCGGTAATGTGGACTGATTCTGCAATTATTGCAGGCTTAAATGTGCGTGTTACAACTGATAAGTTCGAGGTAATCGCCCCCATCAATATCATTGAGCTTTATGCTGATGGTCATTTGTTAGCGGGAGGTTCAGGAGTACGTAATTCATCTCTTGGAGGTCTTAACGCTGCAGGTCCTCCCAACGGAGCAGGTATTATAGTAAACTGCCCAATCATATTCGTTCCGGAAGCTGCTCGGTAACGTGGTAAAAACATTTGAGTGGTGGATTAACTAATAGATTAATTCAACATCCATAAACACCTTTTTAATATAGTGGCGTCAGGACTTAGTACTGACGCTATTACTTTCTCAATTCAAAGCGTTTCTGACTTTGTAACTTTCCGTGTCAGGACATAAGTCCTGACACCACAAAATAAAATTGTTTTTTCAATAGCTGAAACTTCCAAGTCAGATAAAAACCGGATAGAAATTATAATATTATTTTTACTATCGGCAGTGACTTCGTCAATGGTATCGCTCTGTCAGCAATATTATTCAGAATCTCTGAATGGGAAATTACACCAAACAGGGCTGCTGTCCTCGGCGGCAATATTCTGATACTTACAAATTTATTACTTGTAACTTACAAACTTTTCAGGACATTACTTAATAAAAGTGACCCGGAAGAAATCGGAAAAATAATTTCTGCCTTCTTACCCATATACTGTATATGGACAGTAATCGTCACGTTTCTGTTTCCGTTGATATTTGGTTTCAGATAGATTTGTAAATCGAATAAAATTAGAATTCTTTTTTCGTAGAGAACTCGGAACATTCAAATCTAAAAGACAAGGCACGAATAGCAGAAACGGCTCTCCATTATTCCTGAAATTGTATCTCTAGCCATTGGCGGCAGTCATCCTGCTTTTGCCCGGATGGGTTACGAACTCTATAACTCACTTGCCAAGATTTTATTTTCAGAAAATCTTAACACTCGGAGATACTGCAATTAATGAGTATCGGAGAACTCCTAAAAGGTTCAGTCACGGTCGTTTTTACTGAGAATCAAATAAATTATTTGATTAAATTAACTTCAATGCTTCTTCATAAGCAAGTGGAGTACATTTTTATAAAATATCTTCATCGATATTTACGAGCGTAAAGAAGATGATGGTTGTAAAGTAGTTTGCATACACTGGCATAGCCAGAACCAAAAAGTTTAACTAAATAATTTTCTTACCCTTTTGCGATGAAATTAACTTGTAAATGATTTAACTTGTAAATACTTAATACTCTTTTGAACAAGTATTACAATTCCCAAGAAAAAACAACAGTAAGTTTTTTTAAAAACTGCCTGATTTTGTAAGGATTTTGTTAGGATAATAATTATTTTTAGGTATATCTTTTATTGGTGAAATTAAAATTCCAATATTATTTACTATTAATTAAAGGAAGTTGTGAGAGTCAAAATAGTTTTAAGTTTATCAATATGCATTCTTAAACTTATATAAAGAAAAGGAGGTCTCTTTATTTTACAGTTAGATTTTTTTGTTACATTTTTAAAACATCATTTTAAAACAAAAATTAAAAAGGAGTATGAAATTGAAAAAATCTTTTTATTTAGTCTTAGTAATTTTAATTTTAGGGGTCTTTCTCGGATTCTCAAATAGTGATAATCCAAACCGCCTTACAAAAAGCAAATTAGCAAAAGAACAACCTGCTCCAATTGTAGCAGACAATAATAATCCAATCACAACCTCAGGAGTAGATTATTATTCCGATGATTTCGATGCACCAAATGATACAACAGCCTTAAAACTTCGTGGATATCTGATATTTAGAAACGGAACATTTTCTGGTACTCCGGGAGCTTCCTGGTTTACTGGAAATCCTAATGTTTTTCCTGCATTCAATGGAGATCCCGATGATTATGTCGGTTCTAATTTTCAAAGTGCCGGTAGTTTAGGAGATATAGATAACTGGCTTATACTTCCGGAGTTAGATGTTGTGGCCAATGATTCTATCTGCTTTCGTTCAAGAGCTCCTTTAGCAAGTACTTTTCCGGATTCAATAAGAGTAATGTTTAATCCTCTTGGTGGCACTACACCAGATGCTGCTGGTTGGACAGAACTTGGAAGATTTAAAGTTAACACATCAGGTTTATGGGAACTTAGATCATTTGTAATTCCAAGTACGGCACTTAGTGCAAGATTAGCAATAAGATATGCCGTAGTTGATGGCGGATTAAACGGTGCTAATAGTGATTTCATCGGTATAGATGAATTAAGAGTACAAGGACAAGGAGTATTACCTGTTGAGTTATCCAGTTTCGTTTCAGTTATTTCGAATAATAATGTGACATTAAACTGGACAACTGCCACCGAAACGAACAATTCAGGCTTCGAAATTCTCAGAGCCGGAAGCGATAATCACTGGAACACAATTGACTTCATCACAGGACATAATACAACAACGACTCCCACTAATTACACTTTTACAGACAGGAATTTAAATTTAGGAATATATAATTACAAATTAAAACAAATTGACTTAAACGGAAACTTTCAGTATTACGATTTAAGCAATGAAGTTGTAATAGGTGTTCCTGTTAAATTCGAATTATCACAAAATTATCCGAATCCATTCAATCCCTCAACTAAAATTGAATATCAATTACCAAAAGACGGGAACGTAAACATTTCTGTTTATGACAATTCGGGAAAAGAAATAATGTCACTTGTAAATGAATTTAAAACCGCAGGATTTTATACAGTAAATTTCAATGGCTCGTCAATATCTAGCGGGATTTACTTCTATAAAATATCTTCTGGAAATTTCTCAGGCGTAAAGAAGATGATGCTTGTGAAATAAGAACAAAGTCTTTTGAAATTTTGTAATTCTAATTCCCTATCGGAAGAGTCCGGTAGGGAATTTTCTTGAAAAACCATTTGCGGACAAATACTTTATCCCAGATTGTTCATTAAGAATTTTTTAACCACGAAGAACACAAAGTGCACAAAGGTTTGAGCAAAATAAATAAATGTAAGAAATAATTCTTTGTGAACTTTGTGTAAATTCTTTGTGGGCTTTGTGTTAAAAGTCTAAATTTTCTAATGAACAATTTGGGTTTATAAAATCGTTTGCAAAAATAAAAAGAGAGTTGGCAATTACGCTGAGCAGGCTATTTTATTATGCGGAATCGACGAGACTCGAACCCGCGACCCTGAGTGACAGCCAATATTTTGTGCGTATAACAATTACTTATAGAATCCGTTCTATGAAAAAAACAAATTTAAAATCAATTGATAAATATTCTTCATTAACATAATTGTTGATAACCCGAAATAAGGTGACACTTTTGTTAATTTACCGTCGTCGGTAAAATTAGTATGTTTAACTAAAATTATTTAATTATTCAGGAATAACAATGGAACTTACAACCGGACAATATTACGGTAAAGTATTGCAGTCACTAAATCTTGGCGGAGTGATAATCTCTAAATCTTATTACAAAGATAAATCCTCCTTGCCATTGCATTATCATAAAAACCCCTACTTCTGTTATGTGCTTAATGGAAAATATTCTGAATATTCTGTTCGGACTGATTTTACATGTTCAAAAGGCGATGTAATTTTTCATCCCCAACACACAGAGCATCACAATAATTTTCCTGACAATCCGGCAACATGTTTTAATCTTGAATTTTCTGAAAGCTGGATTAATAAATTCGTTGAAACAAAATTGAATTTATGTTCAATTGTAAAAACAAGCGATTACAGAATTCAAAGTCCGGTGCTGAAAATTTATAAAGAATTAAACAACTATGACGACCTTTCTTCTTTAATGATTGAAGGACTATTGTTAGAAACTATCGTAAATTTTTCAAGAAATAATTCTGTAAATAGTTTTGTTCCTTATTATTTGAAAAAAATTGTTGAGTATTTGAACGATGAATATCACAGCAACCCCTCTTTATTGCAGCTTGCACAAATTGCAGATGTGTCACCCGAGCATTTAGTACGTGAGTTCAGAAAAGTTTTCAAACTTACAATTGGTGAATACCTGCGCCAAGTCAAAGTCAAACAATCTTGCTGCATGCTAAGACATACAGATAAAGACCTTTCCGATATCGCCTTTGAAATGGGCTTTTCCGACCAGAGTCATTTCGGCAGAGTATTTAAAAAGCAAATGAGTCTTACACCGCTTGAATATCGCTCTATGAAATGAGATAACATCAATTTCATCCTATACCGTCAATTCCGTTCTATAATCTTTTCTCCCATATCTTTAATTTTGTAGTAAGGTTAAATCAAATAACTGAAGTCACGCACAGTATCGATTTTAATTATTAAGGTGAATAAATCAGAAATGATTTTTAATAAAACACTCAAAAATCTTGAATTTAACCACCACCCCCTGCCCCCTCCTTATTAAGGAGGGGGTTTGGGGGTGGTCATAGTATTTTGCTTAACTTCAGGCATCTAATAAATAATAAACAAAATAATATTTTAACAAAAATAAAATTGAGTAGTAATTATGACTGCAATCAGCAGGATTGAAAATTTATTTTTAAAACACAAACAAAATGGAAAAAATAATTTTACTCATCGTGGTTATTGCGATAACCGGAAATTTATATTCTCAAAATATTCAAAATGACAGCGTGAAAATAGATTATAAGAAAATCTATTCCTTTTGTTTAGACGGAGATGTAAAAACTGCCTTAGCTGTTTTGGAATCTGTTGACTTTAACAATCTTACTGAAAAAGATTTGGAATTCAAAACTCAATTTGAAAGCAGATTTAAAAATGAATATGATGAGAGCGATTTTTTGGAAAGCCGGAAATCACAAATTACAGAGCTGCTTGAAATATATCATAATTATTGGAGAGTATCATTACTGGACAATTTAAAAAATTATGATTCATTATTAATTCAAAATGTTGTAAATTTTTTAACAGACAATTATGCGCTTGCCCGCAAATTAATAGCTAATGAAGACAGTCTAAATGTTTACTTTAAAAAATATATTGAATCTTTTGGTTTACATACAACGGGCTTTGGAAAAACCGGAAAATATTTCGATCTGCTTGTATGGGCTTCTGAAAAAGATACAACGTATACTTTTTTACTGCACGATGAAAAAACAAATGCCGATGTAGTTTTCATGGATAATTTTATTACACTTGGCTGGGAAGAATACGCAACTCTTGACAGATATTATCCCGGTGGCTGGGCTACAAAAAAAGCTCTTTATTGCGTTAAGAAAGCATACGACCTGAACAGCGAAGAATTTATGATTAGCTATCTGGCACATGAAAGCAGGCATTTTGCTGACTACAAAATATTTCCGAAATTAATGAGCGCAGATTTAGAATTCAGAGCTAAACTTACTGAATTGAGCATGGCGCAAAATACTTTGTATAAAACTATAGAGTTTTTTATAAACAATTCTAATTATGAAAGTGAAAACGGACATTCAGTTGCAAACTATTGTGTAATAAGAGACTTATCTAAAGGCATATTTAAAATTGAATTTGAAAAGGATATTAACAAGTGGAAAGAAAGAAGTATTGAACAAATTAATAATGCTGCTTATGATTTATTAAAAGCAAATACAAAATCATTAACGAGGCTAGGTACAGATGTTGAGAAATATATTAAAAAATGATTCTGATAGAAGCTGGAGAACTTTTGGATCATATGGAGATTATATTTTTTAAATTCAGATAGTCTCTTGAACTGAAAATACAATTGCCTGCTTGCTGTAAGGGATAATTGCTTAAACGAGCCCTTAAAGACACATTTTTTTGATCGACTTGCAAAGGAAAATTCTTTAATCAACTTTTTCATGCGGCTATCCAATAGTTTATAAACTTAGTTACCATCTGTTGCAAAAAATTTTACTAAACAATCCACTTCACTTAAATTATCGTATGATATTTTATGACAAACTTGCCAATACACATTTCTATATGTGCTAATATAGTTATCAATTTAATATCACAAAAGTACGGATAATAGGCACTTCAAGATTTTTAAAAGACGATTTACCATTAGCAGGTTATAACGAATTTTTCTTTTGCTAATGTATTCCATCCTTCTTATGTTATACTGCATTTTATTTTAAAAATTTATGTACTAACCACACGGGCTAATAAAAAAAACATGATTAGACCTAAAGATAAGACCATAAAAACAAATTTTAAAATGTAATTGATTTAAAAATATAAAATAAATAATTGCAATAATAAAAATATTCATAAAACTTAAAAACAATAAAATGAAAACAACATTTAAAAAGCTTCTAATCGTAGCAGCTTGTTTTGGATTATTTAGCTCAGCACTCTTTGCGCAAGATATGCCCGATATGACGGGCTGGCCTGAGGCGTCACAAATGGCCGCAAAAGATATGATGGAGAAATATGGCAAGCCTGACATTGTTTCCGATCAAATGTTAGTTTGGGTCAATAACGGAATATGGAATAGAACAATAGTATTCAAAAAAGAGGTTGATCATTTTTTCCCGGGGCCTCATAAAGATGTAATGCAGCAATTTGTTGGATTTAAAGTACCACCTGATATGTTTGACGAGCTGGCTGAATATGATGGCAGTGTGGTAGTCGATAGAACTCAAGGAGAAATTTCAGCACGATGCGATAAAGAAGGTGCTAATTTCCTGGCGCTCAACCTAGCTTACGATATAGTTAAAGGAAATAAATCTGTAGATGAAGCAAGGGAATTTTATGGTAAAACTATTATGAAAGTGATGAAAGGTGAAAAACCTGAATACACGCAGAAATTAATGTTCACTCCTGATATGTCCGCAGCAGACCCTGATGTAAGATTGAAATGATTAATAAAATATTGTTGTTTCCGCAGGGTCATTCCGCATTAAACAAATTAAATGTTTGCAAAAATTGTATGAGGAAGACCTTGCGTTCTGGTGAACTTTTTAATATTGTAATAGCCGTTTGGAGACACAAAATAATTGACAGATGACTTACTATTGAAGGACTCCTCGATAATTTCGCAAAGCCTCTTAAATTGAATTTGATAAATATAAAGTTACTTACTCACAACCATTTTCTTCACATCCGTAAAATCGCCTGCACTCATTTTCAGATAATAAATTCCGCTTGATAAAATTCCGGCATTGAATTTAATTTCATATCTGCCTGCTGTTTGAATTTCATTTACAAGCTTCGTAATCTCCCGTCCTGATATGTCATAAATGTAAAGCGTTACAAATTGTGAGGAAGGCAGATCGTACGATATTTTTGTTTCGGGATTAAACGGGTTTGGATAATTCTGTTCGAGGTAATATTTTTCCGGAAGTGATGATTGTGAATGAGTTACTGACACCGGGCTGCCGGCGTTCACCCATGAAGTATATATAAGATCTGCAATAAAGTGAGAGGCGTTATTAAATAACATTACAGTAAAATTTCCTGCCAGCTGCCAGTATATCTGATAATAATTTGAATTATAACTTCCAGCCATCGCGCGCGCTAAACTGTCATACTTCAGGACAGAATCAACATATTTGTAATTATTGTAAAGAAAATTAAATGCAAACTGGTTTATGTTTGAAATATAATTTGCATTTTGGAAACTATAAATAATATTTGCAGAATCACGGTTTATAAGCTGTGTTTCATATCTTGAATGAACTCCGTTCTGATTTGTATACTGCCCGTCATAGTTTCTTGTAATATGAAGCGGATTATGCCCGTCTCCTACGTAATGCCCGAGGTCAGCAGCATGAAGCATTGCTTTTTGAAAATTGTACAGCTGAAAATATTTTTTTATTGAATCGGTAGTTGCCATTATTGAAAAAGGCAAAATGCCATTATCATATACAAAACTACTTCCGTGAAGAGCGATAAGAGAATCTAAATCCTGAGGGATTCTGCCTGTTGAAATAAATTCCGGGTAATTATCTATATCAATGAAATGTCTCGGCGCCTCGTTTGGATCGGTAGATCTTCTGTAATCTGCATCTGATGAATGAGCAGCAAGAGAGTCAGCCCAGTTCAGGAAATTCATTGAAGGCGGGAGTGAGAATGTTGATCTTCTGTTGATAATCTTATGTCCGCCGGCACCCCAGCCGTAAATAAAAATTAAACTGAATAACAGCAGAAAAAATATTGTACGTTTAGAATTCATTTGTTTTTATAAGTAAATTAATTTTAAATTTAAAATTTAGATAATTACCCAAATTTATTTATTCTGTTACTATACCTTTTCGTAAATAACATACAATTAGGCAGGGCAGGTTTTTATCTCTACGTTTTTTTTATGTATTACAAAATAGAATTATAAAAGCTTATAAGAAATTGAATAATTGTTTTTTTAAGTTTCAATATTCAGTATCGGCGGGGAAAATTTATTAATCCGGAGCATTAACTTTTAAGCTAATCTTTATTTTATTTTGAATATTATTAGTTTGTTAATTTTTGGGATATTTTTTACGAAATAAAAATCTAAATACAAAACCTGCTGCAAGTAAACTAATTCCTGTCAGAATTACACTAAGGGGCAACGAGATGGACATTAATATACAGCCAATAAGTCCCAATACCGGTATAACATTTCCATACCTTTGTTCCTTAGCGGGTTGTTTAAATGCAGCTATGTTAGTAATGCTGTAATACAATAGAATTGTAAATGCAGCTGAACCTAAGATAAATTCAAAAGAACCGATAATTGTAAGAACTAATATTATCAGACCGGTTACCATAATTCCTAAATGCGGAACTTTGTAAGTTTTATGAACTTTCTGAAACAAAGGCGGGAGATCATTTCTTCTTCCCATAGCCAGCATCATTCTGCTTATTCCTAAAATCTGACTTAATAATACTCCTAACATTGCAGTCGATGCTCCGATTGTTATTATTGTTTTTATTAAAGGTGCACTCAATGCTTCTGCGGTGACTTGTAAAGGTGATCTGCTGCCTGATATTCCCTTTGTTCCTATAACACCGGTTATTACTATTGACACAGCTGCATAAAGGAAAACAGCTATTACTATTGTAATTATAATTGCCCTTGGAATAGTCTTTTCGGGATCTTTGACTTCTTCGGCAAGAGTCGCGATTCTGGCATACCCGGTAAATGCAAAGAATAATAAAGCTGAAGATTCTGCAATGCTTAAAATTCCGTTTGGTGCAAACGGTACAAAATTTTCTATTTTAATTTCAGGCAATCCACTTACACTAAGATATATCAAAGACATTAATGTAATCATAACTATTACCAAATTCAGTGTTCCTGCTTTTTTGATTCCAAAATAATTTGCGATAGTTAAAAATATTACTGCTAAAATTGAATAAGTCAGAGGAGATGCAACTGATATTAATTTTGAAAAGTAACTTCCAAATCCAATTGCAACAACACCCGCAGCTGATAACTTACTAATCAAAAACATCCATCCTGCTGAAAAGCCAAAAGCAGGATTTAGTAATTTGTAGCCATATTCATAAGTTCCGCCTGACTGAGGATAGACTGCTGCTAACTGTGCTGAACTTAAGCCGTTAAACATTGCTATAACACCAGCAATGATTAGTCCGGCGATAAAAGCCGGTCCGGCAATTCCGGCTGCTACTCCTGTTACTACAAAAATTCCCGCTCCTATTATTGCACCAAGTCCGATCCCAACAGCATCTTTTAAGGTAAGCGCTCTGACAAGCTCACTCTCTTTTTTCTGTATCATTCAGATTTTTTATTAGTTAATAACCAATCTAAAGAAAATTTACCGCGACTTTAATTAATAAAAAAATACTACCAAGCAGCATTGACCAATCGACTCTTGCTTCATGCATCATTAACACGCATAAGAAAATCCGATATTTTCCGTTCACTCCTTGTTTTCAGCGTTTTATTTTTCTCGTGTAAATAGTTCAAGGTTAAGTCCAATAATTGAGCAAACAAATCAGGAGGATTAATAACAATAGAAAAGCTGAGGTAATCAGATACAAAGCAGGAAAATAAAATCAAAACAATATTGAATAAGAAGTATGGTGTACTGAATGAGAGTAGTTTTACATCGAGTATTTATAATTATTTTTAATCTGCTAAATGCAATTTTCGTTATGATTTGGTGAAATAGTTATTGTTTGCCTAACTAATTTCTATAGAAATTTTTAAGTTACATTTATTTAATTACTTAAAGCTATTTATTGAGTTCGCATCGAACTTCAACATTTGCAAATAATCTACTTTTAACTATAATCATGAACTACTCTGTGCTGGTCCAGACGCTTTTATTTTGTTTAATCTTTATTGTTATTGAAGCATTCACGGTTTCTAAAAAAGGAAAACAATGGTTTCAATCACTAAAGCAACCCCGCTTTGCACTCCCATTTTCTGTTTGGTATTTTATCGGTGGTTTATATTATCTTATTTGCGGAACAATTGCTTACCGTCTTTTTCAAAATAAAGAAAGCAGTTATTTTAGTTTGACTCTCTGCCTTCTTATTTTAATGATGATTGGTAATGCGTTGCCTAATTTATTTTTATTCAAACAACAGTCACTCAAAAAGTTTTACTGGTCAGGGATTCCTTTTTCCATCATCCTGGCAGCGTTATATTTTCAACTATTGCGCGTTGATACTTTTTCATCATGGGTTTTATTTCCTTACTTTCTATGGCTCTTTTATGACTTTTACTATTTTCATAGTTTAATAAAACTGAATAATGATTAATGAGAAGAATTAGGGTCTAACTTATATAGATTCTTCAATAGCTTTATCCTTTGGAAGTGAAGTAGGATGATAAATATCGGACTTGAAAAATGATGAAGAGCCAAATCTTTCCGATAAATTCTATATGTAGTTTAGATATTTTGTTGTAACAATCTATATTAATTCAATTAATTCAGATAAACCGTAAGCAAATCGTATGGAGAAAAAGAAAAGGAGCTTTAGCAATCGCGCTAAGCTCCTTATTTTATTATGCGGAATCGACGAGACTCGAACTCGCGACCTCCTGAGTGACAGTCAGGCGTTCTAACCAACTGAACTACGACTCCAATAGTTCTGAGAATTTACAAATTAATGATTATAAAAATTTTTTACAATTCATTTGTGTACTTGTAGACTAACTAATGTTCATGCCGTCCAAAATAATTTATGAAGAATAGTTTTTCTGCAAATTCATTTTTGTTTTCGATTTATTTTTACGAATGGTTTCGAACCCCTGATATCAAAATATAATTTTAAATTTGAATCCGAAAATCCCCCCTTTATTCCCCCCTTCATGAAGGGGGGTTAGGGGGATAATTTAAATCAATTAATAAGATGTAAATTTATATGTAAAACGTTTTGGACGGATGTAAACTAATGTTCATGCTCTTGAGATTTGGCGTCTCACGTTTCACCTGCCTGCGGCAGGCAGGCGTTTCACGTTAGGTTTCACGTTCATAATACGCAATGCTCGATCCGACCCATGTTTTATCCTTATTAAAATCAACTCCCATCATTTTTCCTTTACTTAATCTTACTAAATTATTTGTAAGCATTGGTTTGTCATCCCAGACATATAAAAGACGAATTTCTGCAGTTGCAGGAACATCAAGTGTTTTAATGGAAGGTTCGTATTTAACTTTTCTTTGTAAAATGTATTTCGACTTATCTTCGATGGAATCGAGTATTTCTTTTGTGACATCAAACTTTACACCGACTCCGGCGAATGAATAGAGCGGCTTTAATACATAATTTTCAAGATCAGACGGATATTCTTTTATATCACTTAAAAATTCGGTCGAAGGAACATATTTATTTTTTAAAAACGGCAAAGAGAATTTGCTGATTTTAAAAAACCAATTGGGATGTGCAATCCACTTAACATCAAGCTCTTCAGTGAATCTGAAATTATACTTTATATCTTTTCTCTTTACAAGCTCATCATGTATGACCCGATTATAAATCCTTTCTATCGGAAATTTTTTCCCGTCTTTTTCATAAAAAAGTTTTTTTCCTTCTTTTATAATTTTAGTTAAGCAAACTGCTTTTACACCCAAAAACTTTTCAGTGCATAAAAAATCAATGTATGTCTTTTGCTTTTCCGGCTCTATCTCAAGAAGGATTACATTTTCAGGATTCGAATCACCGATAATTACATCTTTTAATTTTTGTAAATATGATTCTTTATTCAATCCGTTGAAATGGCTTTCTAAATTTTTTCCAATATCGAAATGCTTTCTCATTGTCGAATTGAGTAATTCCTGATAGCAATATAATGATGCAAATCCCTGAAGCTCAATCAGCTGTGGAATGAAGTTTCCTGCTTCATCTTTGCAAATTGCAAAATCAATTGCAAGCAGAGCCGGATGCTCGTCTTCATTGGGAACTGCAAGCTGCTTCGGTAATGCAGCTCTGGAATATTCTTTGAATTCTTCAGACTGAAGATCTTTAACAATCTCATCTGAAGCTTTTAAAATTTCATTGAGTAAATCTTTTGTAAGGAATATCGGAGTCTCGGCGACTCTGAAATCTATCTTGTGATTGAAAGTGGATTTTAAATCTTCTAAAAATGCATCATACTTTTCTTTGGAAAATTCTGAATTGTATTTCTCTCTGAACTCTTTTATCAAGCGGGGTTAGTAAGTTTGTAAAGTTTGTAAAGTTTGTAAAGTTTGTAAAGTTGTAAAGTTGTAAAGTTTGTAAAGTTGTAAAGTTTGTAAAGTTGTAAAGTTTGTAAAGTTGTAAAGTTTGTAAAGTTGTAAAGTTTGTAAAGTTGTAAAGTTTGTAAAGTTGTAAAGTTTGTAAAGTTGTAAAGTTTGTAAAGTTTGTAAAGTTGTAAAGTTTGTAAAGTTTGACTTTGCAGATTTGTAAAGCTTATAAAACTTTGTAAAGTTTGTAAAGTTTGTAAAGTTTGTAAGTGTTAGAAAGTTCTATTGCGTCCTTATAAACTTTATAAACTTATAAATTTAAGAACTAAATCAAAAATTTTCCATTCTCCATAACCTTTTCATCTTCAAGCCAGATATTCATATCAATTCCGACACAATCTATATGCGTAGTTGAAACCCAGTCTGCTCCTGTATGCTCCGAATAAGGATGACCAAAAGCCATGTGAATACTCGGAAGTTTTTCATCCTGCAAAATATGACCAATCACTTTATTTAATGCAATGTTTGTTCCGATAGCAAACTCACCGACCCGGTTACTGTTTTCATCGGTCATAGTGTATGCAGTAAATTCATCGAGCAATGCAGAATTACTGCATGTCATGTGTTTGATTCTCGAATCAATTATATCAATAAAAAGCGGAGTATCCTTCAGGTCTCCGTATTTTTCACAAAGATAATCACCAACAACTCCGTCTACTACAAATAATCCTTCCACATTCCTCGGAGATGTAAAAATTTCTCCACCGGGTAAATTACCCCATTTATCAACTGAAATAATTCCACTGGTTTTAAGCCATTTCAATTTGTTTGAAAGTTCCGCAACTATATCCGTTCCGCCTTTGGACTTACACTTTATATATCGGGCCTTTCTTACCTTATCAATTAATTTCTGACTAAGCTCATCCACTTTTCTATAATCAGCTCGCATCCCTTCCTTCATAATTTGTTTATTTATATTTACCATGTGAGCGTGACGAATTTTATTTTTGTTTACAACAGATGTCATTTGGATTCTCGCGCTCAGTTCTCCTGTTTGAGCCTGTGCACAAAAAATACTTACCTGTGATTTTGCAAGGTCAGTTAGAATTTGCTGTGGCATATCTTGTGTTGGTCTAGCTGTATAATCTTCAATTATCATCAGACTGTATTCAGAACCAACTTTTTTTATTTCATTAACTAATGAGGATGCAATTTCTAATGAATCATTATCTGTAATGACTGTAATTCTTTCTTCAGATTTGAGGCGTAAGCATGCATTAATGGCATTGTGTGCACCTTCGTTGAGGTCTTTGTCAAAATCAATGTCAGCAATAAAAGAATTTTTCATTTTGTAAAAATTTAAATTTTATTTAGAAGTTGGTGTGGTTTTTGGTTTTGTTTTAACTTTCGTTATTGTCTTTACTTTTGGTTTTACCTTTGGAATTGTTTCTTCTTGGATGATTGACGGCTTATAATCAAGCCCAACGTTTGTTTCCTCTATGATGTAATCGACTAATTTTTTATAATCTTCTTTTGAATCATAAAAGACTTTAAGCTGCCTGTCAGCACCGGTTCCCTGCTCCATCATTTTAAATATATAATTTATCTCTTCACGGCTTCCGAGTTCATCTACAACATCATCTATAAACTCAAGCAGCTCGCGTGCAAGTTCTAAAAATGAAACTTCTTTCTCTTTTCCGAAATCAATGAGCTTTCCCTGAATTCCATATCTTGCTGCCCTCCATTTATTTTCCATCATAAGATCTCTTCTGTAACTTCTAAATCCAAGATTCTGCTGAATTAGCTTATGCAGTTTTACCACAACCGCCTGAATCAATGCAGCCAAAGCAATCGTTTCATCTACACGTAATTGAACATCACAAATTCTAAATTCGAGTGTGTTGAAAAAAGGATGTGCTCTGATATCCCACCAGATCTTTTTGGCATTGTCTATACAATTAGTCTTAATCAGTAAATTAATAAAACTGTCATATTCAGCGAGACTGCTGAAATATTCCGGTATTCCTGTCCTCGGAAATTTATCAAATACTTTTACTCTGTATGATTTAAAACCGGTATCCCTGCCAAGCCAGAAGGGCGAGTTTGTTGATAAAGCAAATATATGCGGAAGAAAATATCTTGCCGTATTCATTATCCGAATACCGATTTCCCTGTTAGCAATTCCTACATGAACATGCATTCCAAAAATAAGATTAGCCCGGGCAGTTTCCTGCAGCTCATTCACAATCTCCGTATAGCGTGGCTGATCTGTAATCTCCTGATCTTTCCAGTGTGAAAAAGGATGGGTTCCTGCAGCAGCGATCCGTAACCCGTTTTGATCAGCCAGCCTGGCTAAAACAGATCTAAGTTGAGTAACTTCCTTTCTCGCCTCCTGAATATTTTTACAAATACCTGTCCCGATCTCAACGACCGATGCATGCATTTCAGGTTTTAGATTTTCTTTTAAAAGGATTTTACCTTCATCAAATATTGATTGAACATGAGATTGTAATTCTCTGGTAACAGGATTTACGATCTGAAATTCTTCTTCGATTCCTAATGTATATGTTTCTTGATTATCGGTCAGCTGCAAATATTTTTTATTTAGATTTTTGCTTTTTTACTTTAGGTTTGTCTTCTTTAGATTTTTTTTTTTCGACTGTACCGTTTGTCAATGACTTGTCATTAGCAAATGATTTTACAAAATTTCCCCACGTTAAATTATTCATTCCTTCTTTATGATTCTTAGCTCTGCTGATTGCCATGTTGGCTGCGGCATCTACTACCCAGTCAAAATTTTCCTGTCCGACCGAATTGACATCCGCATCCGGAGCCGGATTACAAAAATCTATCGCAATAGGAACTCCATCCCTTACTGCAAACTCAACTGTGTTGAAGTCATATCCAAGCGCATTATTTAGTTTTAAAACATAATCTTTGATTGTATCAAGAAGCTTTTGTCCTGCTGGTTCTGCATTTGAAACATATCTTAAGTGATGTGGATTTCTCGGCTCGTATGGCATTATCAAAACGTCTTTTCTATCAAGGCAATAACATCTGAAATATAAATCAAAATTTATTTCTTCCTGAAGCATCATAACTAATTGCTCTGTCTCATTGTACTTGCTAAAAAAATCGGCTGGATCTGAAACTTTATACACACTTTTCCAACCTCCACCCGAAAAGGGCTTGAAATATGCAGGGAATTCTATGTAATTAAATATTCCTTCCCAATCGAGAGGAAATGCTAAATTTCTGAAAGAGCCTGAATTGGTATCCGGTGGATTTTTATTCGATGGCAGTAAAACTGTTTTCGGAACAGGAACTCCTACTTTAGTTGCCAATGCGTTATTAAAAAACTTATCATCGGCTGCCCACCAAAAAGGATTGTTCAAAACTGCTGTTCCCGTAATCGCAGCATTTTTTAAAAACCCTCTGTAAAAAGGAACGTCCTGAGAAATCCTGTCTATTATAACATCATATCCGCACGGCTCACCTTGCACAACTTTATCAATAGATACAAACTCTGCTAATATCCCGTCTTCATTTTTTTCACTTACCTTTTCCACAAATGCCTGAGGAAAAGTTTCTTCTTGTCCGAATAAGATACCGATTTTTTTCATTAAAATTGCTTAACTCCTTAATTTAATTTGTTAGGTTAATAAATAGTGAAATGATTATTAGTTAAATCTGATTCCTATTAATCACAAAATTTTTGTAATAATTGATTTGATCGCAATTTAATAAATTTTTGGTTAAAATTATACGGAGAATTATGTAAAAATTCAGTTTATAAAATTGAAAATTAATAAACTCCCTAAACAGAATTATATAGAAATACTTGAATATTGAAATTCATGTTTCTATTATTGATATTTATAAAATTTAAAACCATAATTATGAAAACTTATATTAATGCTTTTTTAATTTTATTTTTATCATGTCAGTTTGTTTATGCTCAAGCACCAGTCGTAACTACCGTTTCTCCGCAAAGACAGATTTTAAATGCACCGAGAGGAACTGCTATAACAGTAAATTTTAATACTTCACTTAATACTTCGTCGGTTAATAATTCGACATTCCGTGTCTTTGGAAAACAATCAGG
This sequence comes from Bacteroidota bacterium, assembly GCA_030855105.1. Lineage (GTDB taxonomy): Bacteria > Bacteroidota > Ignavibacteria > Tepidaquicellales > Tepidaquicellaceae > JAGPCH01. The sequence goes on from JALYRX010000052.1 coordinate 28,238, forward strand.
TCCCATACCGGGGACATTTGAATTTCTAAATGGAAATTTACAGATCAAGTTTACTCCATCTTCTTTATTTCTTGCAGGAGAATGGGTAACCGTTTCACTATCCAAAGGAATTCAAAGTCAGGATAATACTCCGATGGCTTTGGGATATTCATGGAACTTCTGGACTATCGCCGGATTTGGGACATTAAATCAATCTTTGATAAGAACGATACCTGTAAGAAGACAGGGCGAAGGATTAATTCAATGTTACGGAGCATTGGGAGTTGATCTGAATGATGACGGAAAAACTGACCTTGCAGTTGTTAATGAAATATCCGAGGACTTTAGAGTTTTTTTAAATAATGGAGTAAGCTACGATACAATATTTGCAATCATTCCGATTCCAAACGGCTCTTATCCAAGTCCCAGCGAAGCAGGTGATTTTAATCACGATGGTAAGGTAGATATTATTGTTGGAAATGTAGGAAATAATATATTGAGTTTATTTCTTGCAACAGGAAATGCCAATTATTCAACGGGAGTTTCTTATACAGCGGGAAACAATGTAAGAGGAGTTGGTATAGCCGATCTCGATGGAGACGGGCATGATGATATTATTACTGCAAATCGCGGCGGAAGTAATATTTCTATATTCAAAAGTAATGGAGACGGAACCTTCACTTCCGCAGTAAATTCCAATACAGTCGGTAATGGCGAGACAGCTGTTATGATGACAGATGCAAATAACGATGGAATTACAGATGCATTTATTGGATGTTACTCGAGTTCTGAAATTGTTTTATTGCTTGGAGATGGTAATGGTAATTTTAATTTTTCAAGCCGTTCATCTTTAAATGGAAATCCATGGGCAATAGTGGTTGGCGATATGAATGGTGATGGTAATGCCGATGTTGCTGCTGCTTTATCGAGTGCAAATAAAATCGGAGTTATCTTTGGAAATGGCAGCGGTGGACTCGGCTCAGTTACGACATATACTTCAGGACAATTTCCTTTAGCAATTGATATCGGCGATGTCGACGGGGATAATGATCTGGATTTAATTGCAAGTGACTATGGCAGCGGAGACTATAAAGTGTATGGAAATAACGGAAGCGGTGTTTATACAAACTCCCCGATAACTCTTCAGGCATCAAGTGCAGGTTCATGTATTACAGTTCATGACAGAGACAATGACGGAGATCTTGATCTTTCGGGAATTGATGAAGTTGATGATTTGCTTTTTCTTTTTGTAAATGGTCCCGGTCCTCAGGGAATTAATATGGTTTCAAATGAAATTCCTGCTTCGTATTCTCTTTACCAGAATTATCCTAATCCATTTAATCCTGTGACAAAAATAAAATTTAATATTGCACCGATTGTAAATGGTGAACTGCTAATGGTGAATTTAAAAATTTTCAATGCAGCCGGACAGGAAATTGCAGCAATTGTAAATGAAAATGTTTCTCCAGGAAGTTATGAAGTGAGTTGGGATGCATCGGCATTTGCAAGCGGAATTTATTTTTATAGTCTGGAAGCCGGAGATTATAAAGAAACCAAAAGAATGATCTTACTCAAATAAATTGTAGTGATAACATATTTAGCATCTCATTTAAGAAAATCTATTGCGTTTTTTATTTAATAAAAATTGAACGTAATTTACCTTTTTGTTTCAGATTTGTAAAACTATAACTTTTAATTTTTAAAACTATTCTAAATTTTCAAATACATATTGTTCACCTTCACCTATAATTATTACACGTTCCTTATACATGTTTTTACTGCCGGCAAGTGAAACTGAATTATCCCTTTTATCTATCAGTTCCTTTAATACCAAAATCGGATAATCCGGATCTCTTCGGTATTCCAGTGCGCCATAATGAACCGGAAGCATGTATTTTGATTTAAGATCATCGAACATAAGTAATGCTCCGTAAGAAGCCACGTGACTGAAATTAGCAATTTCCTCACAGTCTTTGCATGGTCCTATCGGAATTATCGCAAGATCGATATTGAATTTTTCTCCGATCGCTTTAAATGCCTTTTCATCATAAGAAGTATCACCGGCATAAAAAACCGTTACATCTTTGTATTGTATTATATACCCTGTGCAACCCGGCATTTGCCATAAGTAACTGTCAATCCCGAATCTTCCTCCAAAATGTAAGGCATACACTGTAGTTATTTTTACACTGTCAATTATTTTTGTTTCGCCGATATAATTTTTCTTCGATGAATTTCCGGTTTTCATTCTTATAAATTCAAAATCATAGTCGGGCATGAACTCCTCTGTTCCTTTTGGAAAAATTAATTTTGCTCCGGGAAATTTATCCTCTATATCCGAAAGTGTTGTAATACTTAAATGATCCATATGTGCATGTGATACTAAAATCATATCGAGCTTCGACAATGAATTAAAATCTATTGCTGCAGTTTCCCGGCGAAGCATAACTCCGCTTATGACATCGTTAAAGACAGGGTCGAGTAAAAATATCCTATCGTAAATCTGAAGTAAAGTAGATGAATGTCCTATCCAGTAAGCCGATAGTTTTACATTTTCTTTTACAGGATCTTTAATTTTAATATCAGCATCTTTTGCAGATGAAAATATTGTATTGCCGACATTTTCAAACCCTATAAACACCAGCCCGCAGCCGGATAATGAAAATAATAAAAAAGCAAAGATAATGATTTTAATTTTTTTGAACATTTATAATTTTCATTTATAAGAATATTTTGCTTTACCAGTACTTAAAATAAATTCCGAAGTTATATCTTGTATTTTTGTCGAAATTGTAATTGAACTGTAGTCCGAGAAGACCGAATATTGCATAAATTCCTCCTTCGATGCCATAGTAACCGTTTTTATTTTCAAGCTCATTTTTTCTGAAATTATATTTACCTCCTAAAGAAACATATAAATGTTCCCCGTAATTTTTTACAGGAATGTTTATTCTTGAGCCAACTCCAATGCCAAGCTTATTGTATCCGGAATTTTCAAATGAAGCAGTCGCGAACTCGGGCTGAACAAAGAACTCAAGTGAGCCTGTATATTTCCTCATCGGGTTTACAAAGAAAAACTGAACCGGTGTTACAAATTTATTGGTGCTGAATGAAATGTTGAGAGGTGTTATCTGCCATCTGAACGCGAAGTTCACTGAATTATTATTTCCATTCCGGTCATTAAGCCAGGTAGGGGATGGAATAAGTTGTGAAAGAACCCAGGAGATATTTCTTAAAGATTTTTTTTCAACATCGGTTATTCTTTCTTCACCTTCTTTTGTTTGAGAAAGAGTAATGTTGCCAGAGATAATAATTATCGAAATTATTAGTATTATTCTAAATTGCTTCAACCGGGTTGATTAATTTTATTTATACCCTAACAATAATCACCTAAAAAAGTTTTTGTAAAATTCAAATTTAAAATTTATAAAACCGAATGTTTCAAGTTGAAAGATTTAAAATATTTTCTGTAACTAATTTAAGCGAGTTTTTAGTAAATTGTTTATGTTAATTCGTTATAATTTCATGAATTTCGTGTCTGTCTTTTGCTGTACATTATATGAGTAAACTTGAGTAATTTAAAACAAAATCTCTTGTGAATCTTTTCAGTTGTCATGAAGCATTTTGAGAAATATTCGCATAACCGATTTAATATATTGTTGGACAAATTAGAAGAGTATGAGAGTATTCCCGAACAGGAGACACTTCATAACATCCGGGTTGAGTTAAAAAAAATAAAAACCATATTCCATCTTATAAATTTTTGTTCAAAAAACTTTAATGCTTCAAAAGAATATAAACCGTTAAATAAAATATTCCGCGAAGCAGGTAAAATAAGAAAGGTGTATTTGACAGAAAAGCTATTTCTTGAACATCGAATTAAATTTGTCAAAGAAGCAACAAATATTAATATTGAAAATAAATTAATATATGAATTCAGGCAAAATATTTCCCGTTACAAAAACAATATTGGTAAAAACTATAAAAGTTTGGAGAAGAATTTTTATAAGGTGGATATTAACTGTTACAGGAAATATCTGGATATAAAAAAGCATAAGGCGGATATAACAATCTATGCGGACACTGATGAATCTGAGCTTCATGAAGCAAGAAAAATTATTAAAGAAATTATTTATTTATCCAATATCAGCCCATCGGCTAAAAAAAATATAAATCCTTTATATGATGAAATCCAAAATGTAATAGGAAGATGGCATGATAAACAAATGTTAATGAAATGGTTGGATAAACATTATTCTGCTTCTCATGATCGTGACGTTGAGAAGTTGAAATCAAAATGCATGATTGACCTGAAGGAAATTAAGCTAATGATTTTAAAACTTTATAAAAAAAATCGGGGATTTTTATCTAAGCATTCGATTTTTATTATCATAGTCACCATTATATCATTACATCATAGTCAGTTTTTATCAGTAGTCAAAAATACTTGTTAATATTTCGGTTGAATGCTATCAACAGACTTTGTAATTTTGTCTTAAGAAATTAAATCAATCATAATTAATAAATGGATAATTTATTTTTATCAAAAGATGTAATGATAAATGCATTACTAAACAGAGACAGACAATTTGAAGGACAATTCATAATTGCTGTAAAAACTACAGGGATTTTTTGCAGACCCGGCTGTACTGCACGAATGCCTAAAAAAGAAAATGTGGAATTTTTTGATACGACAAAAGCCGCACTGGCAAACGGCTACCGACCTTGCAAAGTCTGCAGGCCATTAGAGAAATCAGGTGAAGTTCCGGAAGAGATCAAAGGCATTTTAAATGATATAGAAATTAATCCTTCCGAAAAAATTACGGATTACGGATTGGTTAAAAAGGGAATTGAGCCAAGTCGTGTCCGAAGGTGGTTTTTAAAAAATCACGGAATGACTTTTCAGTCATACCAGCGGCTGCTTAGAATTAATAATGCCTTTAATGATATAAAGAATGGTGACAAAGTCATTGAAGCTGCCTATGAAAACGGTTATGATTCGCTGAGTGGCTTTAGCCATACTTTTAAAAAAGCTACTTCGATAAATCCAAAAGACAGTGTAGAAAATAATTGTCTGACATTTACCAGATTTACAACACCGCTCGGACCGATGATGGCTGTTGCAAGTGAAGACGGAATTTGTATGTTTGATTTTACTGACAGGAGAATGCTTGAGACTGAGCTCACACAAATTCAAAAACATTTTAAGTCGTCTATACTTCCCGGCAAGAGCAAATACTTTGAGCCTTTGAAAAAACAAATAGATGAATACTTTGCAGGGACAAGAAAAACTTTTGACATTCCGCTTGTAACTCCCGGAACAAAATTTCAGAATGAAGTCTGGAAAGTTCTGCAAACAATACCTTATGCTCAAACCCGTTCCTACAAAGCACAAGCCATTATTCTCGGTAACGTGAAAGCTGTCAGAGCTGTAGCAAACGCAAACGGCGACAATAGAATCTCAATCATAATTCCATGCCATCGCGTAATCGGTGAAGACGGAAAGCTTGTAGGCTATGGCGGAGGGCTTTGGAGAAAACAGTGGCTGCTAAATCATGAGAAGAGTAATTTACAATATTGAATTGAGATTTAGAAATTAAGAATTATTCCTCTCATACCATTCAAAACCGATTTGCTCTTCGACAACTTCAAATCCTAATTTTTTATAAATATTTTTTGCGAAATAATCATCGTCGGCAACGATTATCAATTGACTTGCAGCATTTTCATTAAATGTTTTATTGCCTGTATAATAAATTAAGTTACTGCATATGCGTAAGTTTCTATAATCCTGATGTGTTGATACCAAATTAAATCTTCCTATTCCCAAATCACTGAAAATTCCTAATTCACCCACCATTTTATTGTTTATATATGCTCCAAATCTTCTCATGAAATTATTCATCACCAACTTTTTAATATTTTCTAAGTGCTGTAATTGAAATCCATACTGTGTCTCCTTAGAGAATTGCCAGCTTTCATCCATGTGAACCTCCACCCATCCATCCCAATCTTCATTATTTATAATTTCCCTAAACGTAATCTCAGCTTTAGGAACTTCAGGTTTTTTTAAACTTGAACATGATAAAACTTCTGCTTTCTTTAAAGTAAACCCATGCTTTTGAAATTCAATTACAATTTCATTACTTACTTTTTTAGCATCTAATCCAAAGGTAAGAAAATAAGGATTATTATTACTGAATTCTTTTTTATAAATATTTATCCACTTCCTTACATCAATACTTTTTTCATTTTTTTTTATTAGAATATAATTTCCCCAAAAATAATTTTTTCTCGAAGGAGTTCTAATTACATAATAGTCTTCACAATTATCAACTATTCCTTCGTGCCTCACCTGAACTAAATCAGTTTTATAAGCTAATGATGTCATAGAGTTTTATATTATCACATTTTTCACAATCTACGCATTATAAAATACATTTATAATTTATTTTTACTATCGTTCATAAATTCTCTATCAGTGTTGTCCAAAATAAATTGAAATTTGGAATAATTTTTTGTTTTATGTAAAAAGTTAAAAAAATTTTGCGTTGCTAAATTCAACCCCACCCTCACAAACCCTCCCCTTTGGCGAGACTGTATCAAAACATGAGTTTACCTCAAAGGCTCAAAGATTCTAAGGAAAATTGTTTCAAATTTTTTTCACTTTGAGCCTTCGAGTCTTCTATATAACTTCCCGCCTTATGTCTTAAGCAGCCCTTTTAAGTTCTTCAAGCTTTCTTTCTAAGTAAGAAATCTTTGCCGCTTTATACTGTTTCTGATATTCCTTTAAATCTACAGGAT
>JALYRX010000053.1 GCA_030855105.1 Bacteroidota bacterium
TTATTTGTCTTACCAATACTCCATCCAATGTATAAATATAAATCGTGCATACATTAGGCAAATGACTGAAATAAATAAATCTGTCAAACGGATCAGTCTCAAGACTGCTGCCTCCATAGTAAGGATTAGGAAATGCTTTGATATCACCTACCTGGCTGGAAGCTAATGCATTGTTGCCAAATTCTGTCCCGTCAATAGTCCAGCTGTACTCAACCGGATAGCCGGGAACAAAATCGGGTCTTGATATTCTGTATGGAGAAACTGTCAGCACATCACCATTTGTAAATGTTAATGGAACTCCGTTCGGACTGGTCTTCACTCTTGGAAGCCATACATACATGATATCCATTGAAGCAAATCCGGCTACAGGACTTGCCGAACCCGGATTCTTATTAGTATAATTACCATCCGGAGTCGCAGAATAATTTGAAGCTAAGATATATGTAAGTTCATATTTACCCAATTCCGTTGTATCCGGATCCCAGACACCGCTGAGATCAGGATCGATAAAGGCAACATTCAATTGTCTTGGAGCACCGTCTGATGAATCCAGTTCATCTACGGCAAAAACACTAAATGGTACACTCACCATATCCCTGTAAGGAGTTAATACTAAAGATGTATCTGTCAACAATACATTTGTAGGAGGTGCATATCTGTATGCCATTGAATTCTGACCAAATACTATCTGAATCTTTCTGGCAGGTCCGCCTGTCAAAATCGGACTTGTGGCTGTAACAGGGGTAAAGTAACTTCCTCTTGCAAATATTTTTGAATTGGTATTTCTAAAGGTTTTTGTATTAGGAGAACTCATTCCAATGCTGATACTTTGAAACTGATTGTTTGTAAAGAGTTTTGCAGTTCTTACAGCAGTAGTATCAGGTCCTTCTATCCATTGATTTCCCGGAGGATTATATGTCCAGGCTTTGCGATTGGAATAAGTGCTATTTCCCTGAGCAATCGTTCGGGCATCACCCGGGTCTTTAACAACACCCGAATCCCGTATAGTTTGATTTACCAAAAGAAGTCCGTCAAAAGATGTTGCCGTATCCTGGGTACCCGAAAAGTCTGCTACATTCTGAAACAGAGTAGAAGTAGTTGTTCCCACTATTTTATTTATCGTATAATTAGGGGCTGCAATGGTTCCTCCATAAACAGCTTTATAATTTGCAGTCACTAATTGAAGCGGGTCTATAACTATCGGTATTACTCCAAGATCAAATTGGTCTGTAACAACCGTATCTCCAACCGAAAGATTTACTTCAGTTCCCGGGACTAAAGTCTGGGGAATAACTGTAAAAGCAGCTGAAGAAATCGGTGATTCATTTAATCTTGGCGCCGAGAACGGACCTCCTAATGAATCATAGTAGTAAGATGTTACTGCTAATGTATAAGGCGATCCCGATACCAAAAGCTGATTTGTGATATAATCCTTTTCTATGATCTGATATCTTGCGATACCGTTGTCTGAACCCTTTTGAACAATACCGTATATATAATTAGAAAACTGATCGATATAAACACTATCTAAAATATCAGTTATACCATCCTTTATATCATAAGTTGCAATTAACTGTCTGTCAGCTGCAACTGTTCCGTTCGTTCCCGATCTTATTGCATATACATTGTATCCCTGGAATTTGTATGTTCCGCCTGATAGCTTATTCGGGATTGTTATTTTTTCACTGAAATCATTCCATGATAGGTATATTCTTCCATTTCCGGGAGCATATACAGAAACCTCAGGAACCGGTGCTGAATTTGGAACCTGGAAGTTATTATCGAATATTCTCTGAGCCAATTCATCAGCTCTTTTAAGCTCGGTAATGCTTTGTAAATTACTTCCGCCTTTTGCAATTAGCTGACCCACAACAATTGATTGAGTGTCACCCGGATTGACAACCAGTGGTCCCGAACATTGCATAAATCTTCTATCGGCACCATCAAACATATTCCAGCCTGTTCCGGAAACCGGATCACCCGAAAAGGCAAAGTTAGTTGTTTGATTTGTAACAGGATTGATCCATTGAGTACCATTGCTTCTGATTCCCTGTAGATTATAATAGCTCTCAATGTAATTAACAGGGTCACTTGCACCTGCAAGTCCATTTGTATACATATTAAATGCAGTTACTCCTAATTCTTTAAAATTTATTTTTTCAACTAAATTAGTACTCGTTGGGGGACTAAAATATCTGACCGTATCACCAACACTTGGAACTATCGGACCTCTGAAGTAATCAAATCCAACCGCAGGAGGAGCAGCACCATATTGGCCATCATTATTACCGTAGTTATATGTGATTCCAAGATCAAGTAAAGTATCTACACTAACAGCATCATCTCCCGCCTCTCCAAGATCATCATCAGTCCATACCGCGATAAAGCATTTTGTCCATGGTGTAGAGCTTCTGTTAATAATTCTGAATTCGGAAAATGACATACTGCTTAAAGGACCGTTGACACTGTATGACCAGTTTGTTTGTAAAATCACAGCTTTGAGAGGAGCTGTGCTTCCTTTACTGCTACCGTGAGATGAAGCATATCCGTCTGTATAGGAATAAAACATTGTCTGAGCTCCTAATAAAAGCGGATTGCCTAAGCTATCGAGATAAGCTCCCTGGGGTACAGCATTGGTAACCCAGTTTTGCAGCTCCTCCGGAGTTGACGAAGGTGTAATATTGTAAATTGTATAAAGCGGATCATCCTTACCCTGAGGATTGCCGTCATTGTCTACATAACCCGGTAAATATTCATAGTCATAGTCGGCGATGCAAACTAAAGTATCATCTCCGACTACTGCTCCGATCCAGATACCCGACGCATATCTTGCAAATTTACTTTGCCCCTTGGGCCATTCAAAACCTGAATTTCCAGTTGTTGGATCCCTATTAAAAGACCCATTATTTCTAAACCATGTATTAATCTGATTTGCATTCAACTGAACAGAATTTGTTACTAATATCTGGTTGGGGTCAGATAATATTCTGTAAGGCGTTCCATTGTTGTTAGATTGTCGTGTAGGTTCATCTCTTGGCTTAAAGCCATAAGCAAAGACGATTAAAATAGGTATTATAAAAATTAATATTTTTTTTATCATTGTAGTTTCAAATTATATTTATAAAAATTTAATAAATAAAAAATTTAAAAATTAATATTAGCGTATCCGCATTTACGGATACACTAATAATTTTTTATTTAGAAATTCATTCTTATTCCGAACCTGTATTGTCTTGGAGGTCCGTAGTTTAAAGCACTTCTGGATCTTAAAGTATATCTTCTGACATATTCTTCAGATGTAGTAGGAACTGTTCCATTCGGATTGTTATATGATAATATTGACGTCTTTCCGGGTTCCGAGTCTAAGAAACCTGTTGACCCGGGTAATCCGCTACCTGCCCAAACATCATTCACCAACTCAGAATTTAATAGGTTAACAATATAAACATATACATCGAAATCTAACTTCCAAACAGGAATAGTTTTATCAATTCTAAGATCAAGTCTGTTATTCCATGGTCCATTTGCTCCGTTGATTGTTGAAAGCAAACTGGCTCCTGCACCTGTTCCAACGAATGGATCTGAGGAATTTGATTTTATTGAATAAGGTCTGCCGCTATTAAAGCTATAAAGTAAATTTACGCCAAATTGGGAAAGCACGTCACCCCAAAATCCCTTAGGAACATCTTGGGTTCCAAATCTATAATCTGCATTGATTACACCCGTATACCTTTGATCATAATCCAACGGAGCCGTAAGTTTCGGTTGTCTTTCCCCTAACCAAGCAGCTGTCGAAGCTGAATTAGGATCTGAACCTGTACCTGACGCAAAGCCAACTCCTAATGCAATGTTTAGGGACAATCTGTTGGTTCTTCTGAGATCAAGTGACAAATCCACCCCTCTGACTGTTCCATAATCATTATTTTCAAAAACCTGTATTTGGTTTGGTAATTGAGGATATTTCCTGATTCCAATAAGACCTTCGGTTTCTTTGTAGTATGCAGTTACATCGACTGCTAACTTATCACCAACTTGTTGCTTGATGCCTAATTCATACGCAATGGTTTCCTCAGGCTGTAAATTTGGATTACCAAACGAGCCGCTGAAACCGGCGCTATTTACCCAATATTCCAAATTCTCTCTTCCATTATACAAAAATTCTAATGAAGGTAGTTGGATAAAATTACCATATTGAGCATGGAATATTGTGTTGTTTGTTACAGGGAAGGATAAACCAATTCTTGGACTTAACTTTGTTGTTGCTGTAGTAGACTCGACAAAATCATCAGGTCCTAAAACTCCATTCGGACCAGCTATATTAGTCAGGTCTTTTACTCCCCATGAATTTGCATCGAGATAATCCCATCTTAAACCCGCATTAAGTGTAAAATCTTTGAATTCAACCTTATCTTGCAAATATAAGGATGCAACTATTGGATGTTTTGAACCATCGAATCCATCGTCATTTTCTACAATATCAAGCAAACCTGTCGCGGAATTATAAACAGGAGCATATCCGTAATAATTAGCTAAAGCAATCCCTCCGTTGAATCCGTCTAATTGTTCTTGGGGACTTTTACCCGCAAGATTGTACATACCAACAGGTCGCAAATCTATATACCTTATAGTATTATATAAATATTGACCACCGAATTTTATTTCATTACTCTTAAGCTGAGTAGTTAAATTTAAAGTAGTGCTCCAATAAGATACTGCACTTTGTTCATAGTAGTTTCTTACCCTATTGTATTTGGCAAATACATTATACTCATCCAAACCAATTTGTCCACCCGGGATTGTTAAACCTTGAACTTTATTAGGATCTCCATAGGAATATATACTTGATCCAAACTGAGGATCAGCTTCACTATATGATGCATCGAAATAATTAAATTGCAGTTCATAAAAAAGCTTTGAATTGACCTGGTGATTTATTTTGCCATAATACTGATTGTTATCTTCTACTATTTTTGCGTTTCTTGCTGAGTTAAACATATAATAAGCTTGTAAATAACCTGTCCTATCTGTATTAGCAAGACTCATTCCGAATTTTAACTGAATAGGTAATTTCTTATTCAATTCTTGAAGATCTATATTTAATTTTCCGTTACCTGACCATCTTTGGAGAGTATTATTCGGAAGTACATTATTTGGTATCTCCAATTGATCAGAAATCCATGATGGATTAGCTACTAATGAAAAATCTCTTTCGAAACCTCCATAGAAATTTGCAAATTTTGATAATTTTTTGGTCGGAATTAATGGACCACCTAATGAAGCATTATAGACATTATAACCTTGCGAAACATTATTGCTCACAAACTCATCCGTGATTCCTTCGATTGATCCGGAAAATTTATCGGTTCCTCCTTTTGTGGTTACATTAATAACACCGCTCATGACATTACCGTATTCTGCACTGAATCCTCCTGTTAGAACTGCAAGTTCTTCAAGTACACTATTTGAAACAAAAGAAGTCGAGGTTCCATCCAGTGGATTATTAGTAACAACCCCGTCAATGATAATAGCTGTTTCATTATCACGCCCCCCTCTTATGTTAATGTTTGCCCCATTTTCATCTTGTACAACACCCGCGGTTGTTGCAGCAATATTTTCTATCCCTCTAAGACCACTATTATCAATAAACTCTTGGCCGATAATTTTGCCACTTCCATCCGGAGAGATAGCATTTCTTTTACCAACAATTTCAATTTCGTCTGTTGTAATTTCACTTCCCGCTACTTTTAAGGAAAAATTTACAGTTGTGGTCAAGTCTGCCGAAACTTTTACATCAGTGGTTGTTTGAGGGTCGTATCCGATATAAGATGCTGTAACAGAATATGTTCCTACATCCATATTTAAGATTGTGAATTCACCGTTATCATCAGTAACTGCGCCTGAATTAGTTCCCTCAACTTTAATGGTTGCACCAATCAAAGGAGCTTTATCTTTGGCATCAATTACTTTTCCGGTGATTTTCCCTGTTGTTCCTTGCTTATCCAATCCAAAAGAATTGCTTATTGAAAAACTAAAAACAAACAGTAGGGAAAGAGCAAGTTTAATGGTCGTATTCATTTTTTCCCCTTCAGAAAAATTTAAATTAATAAATGTTTTTTTCATTTTTTTTTATTTTAAAAAACCCTCACAATAAAACAATTTCTTGTTTACTATGAGGGTTGTGATATTTAGGTGTAATTAAACAAATAAATTTTATTTAATCAACATCATTTTTTTAGTATCTTTAAAATCTCCTGTTGTAATTGAATAATAGTAAATTCCACTTGAGAAATTTGCGCCGTTAAAAGTTATTTCTTTAGAACCTTGTGTTTGAATTTCATTAACTAAAGTAACAACTTCTCGTCCCAACATGTCATAAACTTTTAAAGTTACAAGACCTGTTTTTTGTATATAATAATTAATCGCAGTTGTCGGGTTGAAAGGGTTAGGATAGTTTTGGAATAATTCAAATGATTTTGCTACTGAAACATTTTCTCTTATACCCGTAAGTGATCTTGAAAGAAATATTCCGTAAACCGGTGCTTTTCCCCATGCTGATACTGTCGGAACTGACCAAGGACCAGCTTTCAAGTCTCTGACATAATAAAGTCGAAGACTATCTGTAGATGTTTGTGGTGATAGAGAAGGATGCTTTTCTTCAATTCCCGGAGTGTTAGTAAGATTTACAGGAGTAGACCATGTAGAACCATTATCATTTGAATAACTTCCAAAAATTTCACCGGTGTTTACTATAGTTCCATCATCAACAACCTGTGTATTGCCGGCTAAAAATGCCGTAAATGCAACAGTTAATCTTCCACTTGGAGATTTAGTGACTGTAGGTTGAGTTAATGGCACCATATTGACTTGTGTAAGTGTGTCTTCTAAAGCTGGAATATTAGATTCAGCTGCTATTATTGTCAAAGCTGATGTCTGTGAATTCCAATGATAAATTCTTGGCTTTACATATCTAATTCTATTTGTTACCACCGGATCTAAATCGAATGCATTGTAAGCCGCGAAAATAATATGCGCAGCACCTGCGTCATCATATACTGCCTGATATCCGCCGGTAAGATTTGCAAATAAAGTGTCATCGCCATCGATTATATACTGTAATATTTCATTTCCATTATCCCATATTACGCCATTATCATTGGATTGATACCATGCAAATTGGCTTGCATCGTTAGAGTTTGTTCCAATTATTGAAACCTTTCCGTTAGGACCTGCAGCAACATCAAAATTACCTGAAGGACCATTCGTTATGGCTAAATTTTCATATGGTGACCATGATGTGGTATATGTTGTTCTATAACCTAGAAGAGCAGGGTTTTCAGCTCCTGCCATAACCAAGTTACCGTTTGTAGTTCCGGCTATATGTGGCCAGATTGGGGGTGTAGTTGAAGGAACAGGAACGCCGGGAATAACTTCAAAACTGAAACCGCCAAATTGTAAATCTTTAAATACGAATGTACCTAACGCTGAACTTCTGTGTCCCGCAATTACAGGAATTCCATTTGTTAAAGTAAGACATGGAAAACCCATACTAGTCGACACATCTAATACATTGGCTCCCCAGGTACTTCCATTATCATCACTGTAAGCATAATAAATATATCTTTGAGTTCCAATTGGAGTGCTGGAATCTTGTTGAGACATTATAATAGCACACCAATTATTGCCGTTGGCAGGATCTTGTGCTAAATATCTGACACTTCCATTAGTCTGATAATCATAAGATACTGACCAAAGGCTCGTATACTTTTCATCAGGACCAAGTACAGGAGGACCAGGATCTTGTGCTTTCAACACTCCGATAATTAGCAACGATGAAAGAATTAAGTAAGTAAATAATTTCCGTAACATTTTTTTTCTCCTTTTTATTTAATAAATATAAATTTAAAAATCTTGAGTTACTTTTGTTTATTGCAAAAATTTTTGATTAATATACTACTAATGTTGTAACTTGTCAATATATATTTTCGTAATTAAGGAATTACAAAAAAATTTTATTCAAATTATTAATTAACATTTTCATTGTCAAGCATTAATTATCTATAAAAATTCATTAGTTGAGAAAAAATATGCTCTGAAATTCTTCTTCTGCTTTCTTTTGTTTTTCCGGCAATATGATTTGTTAAAACTGTATTTTCAACCGCAGCAAAACCCTTGTCTATATTGGGTTCATTGCTATACACATCAAGACCCGCATACTTAATTTTTTTTTCTTTAAGCATTCTTAACAACGACTTTTCTTCTATAATATCACCTCTCGAAGTGTTAATCAAAACTGAATCTTTGTTTAAGAGTTTTAATTTTTCTTTTGAAACAAAATTGAAATTATTTTTATTCATCGGTATGTGCAAAGAAACTATATCACAGTTCTTTAAAATAAAATTTATACTTTTAAAAACAAATTTTTTATTTTTTTGTCTGACATTTTTATCTATATCATTTGCATATACTTTCATACCGAATGATTTGCATAAATTTCCAACATAACTTCCTACTTTTCCAAATCCTATAATGCCGATGCTTTTTCCAAATAGCTCATTTCTTTCATAATTATAGAAGTTAAATTTATTTTCTCTAACAAGGTTATCCGACAATATTATTTTCTTAAATATTGCCAATATCAAAGCAATTGTATGTTCAGCTGCTGAAATATGATTTCCCTCATTTGCATTCAATATTTTAATTCCTTTCTCATATGCATATTGAAGCTCAATGTGATCAACACCTTTCGAACAGGTTGCTATGACTTTAAAGGTAGAGCTCTCCAAAAAATTTTTATCAATCTTTCTTGTGCTCCTTATAATCAGAACTTCATAATTATTGTAGAATTTTATAATATCGGAATTTGTAATTTTAAATTCATGCTTCACAAAAAATTTCCCCGACGGAAGTTTATTCGCTATTTCTAAATCTATCTCATCAGCAATTAATATTTTAATTAATTTTTTAATATTAGTAATTTACTTTTTAAAATGTTAATCGGATATAGTATAAATTTAGAATTACATAGTGGAAAACCTTTTTGAGAAATATCTATTCCCTTATCGTTCAGGATATGTTTACAAGAGATTTATTTTCATTCTAAATTCTATAACAAACATCGAAGGAATGATAGGAGGGTTGAAAAATAGAACAGTTAGCTTTCCAGATATTCTTCAATTAATTTTAAAACTTCATACTTACCTTCATCTGTAACTATCGAGAACGGGATATAATCAATGCAAAGATCTTCATTGTTCACAATCTTTGATGCTCTGTAAATTTGTTTCTGCATTTTATTGGCAGAAATTTTATCGGATTTAGTCAGTACAATTGCAAAAGGAATTTCATAATATTCAAGCCAGCTTACCATCAGTTCATCAAGATACGTCGGCTCGTGCCTAGAATCGATTAAAACAAATACTAGTTTTACATTGGATCTTTCACTGATGTAATCCTCTACTAATTTTCTCCAGCCGGCTCTTATTTGCTCCGGTACTTTTGCATATCCGTAACCGGGCAAGTCCACCAGATAAAATTTTTCATTGATAAGAAAATAATTTAACTGTCTTGTTTTTCCCGGGACTGAGCCGATTTTTGCTAATTTTTTTTTGTTGCAAATTGTATTTATCAATGATGACTTTCCGACATTCGATCTTCCTACAAAAACAAATTCGGCTAATACCGAATTAGGCAATGCTCTTAAGTCATATATGCTTTTTATAAACTCTGCAGATAGAATTTTCATTTCTAAAACTTTTTATTTTAAATGAAAAAATCCTTAACTTAAATAATAAATTTATTTGGGAAAAATTCTTAAAGTTAAGGATTGTAAAGTAAAATTTATTTGCTGTCTTCTTTTTTCTTCTTCTTGGATTTTGATGTATCAGTTTTCTTTACGTCTGACTTGGTAGTTTTGGACTTTAATGTTTTGGATTTTGGAAACAGCGATTTTTTGGTCTCCGGAATATCTTCTTTCTGATCAGATTTTTTCTCCACTTTAACATCCGGATTTTTACTGGCTTCTTTTTCTTTTATCTTTTCTTCCTTTGCTTTCACATAATTATAATCAACAAATTCTATGATAGCTGTCTGCGCTCCGTCTCCGTAACGGTTTCCGGTTTTTAAAACCCTTGTATATCCTCCCGGTCTATCTCCAACCTTGGCTCCTATTTCATCGAATAAAATAATCAGTGCTTCTTTATTATTTAAAAATTTTCTTGCTTCTCTTCTCAAATGAATGCCTTTCTCGGGAGCGGAATCCTTAAACGTCAAAGCCTTTTTTGCTTTTGATACCAATGGCTCAATAAATCTTCTCAATTCTTTTGCCTTGGCTTCTGTAGTGTGTATCCTCTTATTCAAAATTAAAGAGATTGAAAGATTCGACAGCAATGCACTTCTGTGACTCGCCGTTCTTTGTAATTTCCGTCCTTTTTTTCGGTGTACCATAAAATTCTAAGTCTGCTTTTGAATAAAGTTTGTTGAATAAAATTATTTTAACTTGCCGGTTCTTCTTTTAAATATTTATCTACGTCCATTCCGAATGTCAATCCGAAATTTTCAATTAACTCTCCAAGTTCTGCAAGCGATTTTCTTCCGAAATTTCTGTAATGCAGCATTTCACCTTCATTCTTACCTACAAGGTCTGCAATGGTTTTTATATTTGCTGACCTTAAACAATTTTGTGACCTGACTGATAAATCAAGTTCATCTACCGGCATAAGCAAAATCTTTTTTACCATTTCATGCTCTTCGTCTTTCTCGGTTTTGACCGGCTCTTCTTTCTTCTGTATCTGATCCGGATTTAAATTCAAAAATAACTGTAAGTGCTCTTTCATTAGTCTTGAAGAATATACCAGTGCATCTTCAGGACTTGTAGAACCGTCCGTTGTAATTTCAAGAATTAACTTTTCATAATCCGTTCTTTTACCGACTCGTGTATTTTCGATAAAATAATTTGCAATCTTTATTGGTGAAAAAATAGAATCTACATATATAAATTCCAAAGGCAAATTCGTTTGTTTGTTATCTTCCGATGGCACGTACCCTACACCGGTCCCCATTCTGATTTCAATATTCAGATTTGCATCCTTGTTAAGCGTCGCAATATATTTATCGGGATTTAAAATTTCAAAATCAGCAGTATTGTCTTGAATATCTTTTGCAGTAAATTTTTGCGGACCTTTCAAATTAAATTCAATCTTAGTTGATTTGTTAGTTAAATCTTTAAATCTTACTTCCTTAAGATTAAGTATTATTTCTGATAAGTCTTCAACAACTCCTTTTAAAGTTGTGAATTCGTGCGGCGCATCGTTGACTTTAATAGCAATAATTGCACTTCCCGGAAGTGAAGAAATTAAAATCCTCCTGAGTGAATTCCCTAAAGTTACCCCGTATCCTCTCTCCAACGGTTGAACTACGAACCTGCCAAAAGTATCTGAGTATGAAGATTCCTCTTTTACAATTGTTTCGGGCATTTGAAAATTATTGATCTTCATTTATTATACCTACTTTATTTTATTTTTTTAATTTAACCTATTTTGAATACAACTCTACTATGAGCTGTTCGTTTGCAATGAACGGAACTTCAACTCTGTCCGGCTCTTTCATAAATGTACCTTTCATATTTGCTTTATCAAGTAAAAGCCATGGCAGCATCATATTATCCTTTATCCTTTTCATTGAATCATGAATTAATTCCAGCTTCTTGCTTTTGTCTCTGACCTGGATTGAATCGCCCGGCTTTAATAAATAAGAAGGAATATTCACTACTTGTCCGTTTACAGTAAAATGTCTGTGCAATATAAGCTGTCTTGCAGCCTTGCGTGAAGGAGCAAGTCCCAATCTGTAGATTGTATTGTCAAATCTTGTTTCAAGAAGTTTTACAAGATTGTCACCCGTAATACCAGTCTTCCTGGATGCCTCCTCAAAATATCTCCTGAATTGATTTTCCAGCACACCGTATGTTTTTCGGACTTTTTGTTTCTCTCTCAGCTGAACTGCATAATCTGTCATTCTTGTTCTCCTCGAAATTCCATGCTGACCAGGAGGATAATTTCTGATTTCTATTGGACATTTGTCAGAAAAACATTTTGTTCCTTTGAGAAATAATTTCATTCTTTCTCTCCGGCATAATTTACAACTCGGTCCAGTGTATCTTGCCATTTATTATTTTTTAATTTCCTTGTTAAAAATTTTTTGTAATAAAATTATTGTCTTCTCTTTTTCGGAGGTCTGCACCCGTTGTGAGGCAAAGGAGTAATATCCTTTATTGAAGTAACTTCCAAGCCCGCTGTATTTAAAGATCTCACTGCTGCATCTCTGCCCGAACCGACTCCTTTAATTAATACATCGACTTTTTTCATTCCAAGATCAATTGCTCCTTTAGCAGCTGATTCAGCTGTTACCTGTGCAGCAAACGGAGTGTTTTTTTTCGAGCCTTTGAATCCCAATTTACCAGACGATGCCCAGGATATTGTGTTGCCGTACATATCGGTCAAAGTAACAATTACGTTATTGAATGTTGCTTTAACGTGTGCTACTCCTGCAGCTTCCACATGTACTTTCTTTTTTGTCTTTTTAAAATTTTTTGCCAATTTGTTATAAAGCTATTTTATTAAATAATTTTTTTCACATATTAAATATATACTCTATTGACTCATATAACCTATTCACTCCATACACTCAACACGCTATTTTTTTGCTGCCACTTTCTTTTTACCGGCAACTGTCTTCTTCTTCCCTTTTCTTGTTCTCGCATTGGTGCGTGTCCTTTGTCCCCTGGCAGGTAAGCCCTTTCTATGTCTTTTACCCCTGTAAGTCCCGATGTCCATCAGTCTTTTTATATTCATCGCAATTTCTGACTTTAATGAACCCTCTACCTTAATTTCATTTGTAATTTCCGCACGTA
Organism: Bacteroidota bacterium; assembly: GCA_030855105.1. Taxonomy (GTDB): domain Bacteria; phylum Bacteroidota; class Ignavibacteria; order Tepidaquicellales; family Tepidaquicellaceae; genus JAGPCH01. The sequence goes on from JALYRX010000053.1 coordinate 12,905, forward strand.
TGTGATTCACTTCATCATCTGTCAGCTGGGAGACTTTTTTATCTTCGCTGATTGCTGCTTTAGCCAGTATTTTTTGTGAGGTGGATTTTCCAATACCAAAAATTGACATTAAGCCAATTACTACTCTTTTATTTTTCGGTAAATCCACTCCTGCTATTCTTGCCAATTTATCTCCTAAATATTTTTATTAAAAAAATTTAACCTTGTCTTTGTTTATGTTTTGGATTTGTACATATTACTCTTATGACGCCCTTGCGTTTTATAATTTTACACTTGATACACATTTTTTTTACTGAACTTCGAACTTTCATAATATTTCTTTTTAATTATTTTAAACTTATTTATACCGGTAAGTAATTCTGCCTTTTGTCAAATCATAAGGAGACAGCTCAACAGTAACTTTATCACCTTGTAGTATTCTTATATAATTCATTCTCATTTTTCCCGAAATATGTGCAAGAATCTCATGTCCGTTTTCAAGCTTAACTTTGAAATTTGTGTTGGGCAGTATTTCTGAAATTATCCCGTCAACTTTTATAGCTTCTTGTTTTGCCATTATAAATTAATTCTCACGAAATTAAGCTGTGATTTTTATTTTGTTAAAATCTGCGGCTTATCTTTTTGCACTAAAACCGTATGTTCAAAATGCGCTGAGGGTTCTTCATCTTTTGTTGCAATTGTCCATCCGTCATTTTTTTGATAAACTTTATATGTACCGTAATTTACCATAGGTTCGATTGCAAGAACCATCCCTTCATAAAGCTTCTGATTTGAAGCTGAACTGTAAAAATTCGGAATCGAAGGATCTTCGTGTAAGTTCTTTCCAATCCCATGACCTACTAATTCTCTGACTATACCATAGCCCGAACCTTCAACATAATTCTGAATTGCAACTGAAATATCGTTCACTTCGTTTCCTTCTATAGCCATCGCAATTCCTTTATATAATGATTCTTCCGTTATTCTTAAAAGCTTTGACTTCTTTGAAGATATTTCACCGACAGCAAATGTGTATGCACCGTCACCATAATACCCGTTCTTCTTTACTCCCACATCTATCGAAACTATATCTCCGTTCTTTAAGACCTTATTCCCGGGGATTCCATGTACTACCTCATCATTTACTGATATACAGCTGCTCGAAGGAAATACTTTTTTTTTGACTTTATATCCTTTGAAAGCAGGATATGCATCCATTGATAAAATATATTTCTCTACTAACTTATCAATCTCTCCTGTAGTAATTCCTTCTTTTATAAAATCTTTGATATACACAAAAACTTCAGAAACAATTCTGCAGCTTTCTTTTATTAACTCTATTTCCTTTGAAGATTTAATCAATGACATTGAGTTGCTATCTTCTTGCTTTGATCTTTCCTGACTTCATAAATCCGTCATAATGTCTCATAAGTAAATGCGATTCTATCTGCTGCAAAGTATCGAGTGCAACACCAACTATGATTAATAAACTTGTTCCTCCAAAGAACGAAGCCAGTCCGGTTGTTACTCCGACTTTCATTAATATAGTCGGGAGTATCGCGATGATGGCCAGAAATATCGCACCGGGTAAAGTAATTTTAGTTAAAATATTATCTATATAATCCGAAGTAGGTTTTCCCGGTCTAACTCCCGGTATAAATCCTCCCTGCTTCTTCATGTTATCGGCAACATCTTTCGGATTGAATGCAATCGCAGTATAAAAGTACGTAAAGAAAATAATTAATAATGAATAAACAATAGCATAAAACCAGCTTGTATAATCAAAATATTTTGAGATGCTCTGCATAAACTCGCTGTCCGGAAAAAAAGATAAAAATGTTTGAGGGATAAACATTATAGACTGAGCAAATATTAATGGCATTACCCCTGCAGAGTTTACCTTCATCGGTATATATTGAGTTACTCCTCCAAAAACTTTTCTTCCCACAACCCTTTTTGCATATTGAACCGGGATCTTTCTGGTCGCGACAGTCACAGCAATTACTCCGGCAATAATAAAAACAAATGCAGTTATGTAAAGCAGCTCTACTAATAAATTTCTTGCACCGGATGAAACAATCTGATATTCGTCAAACACCGAGTAGGGAAACCTGTCGATAATACCAATAAATATTATTAAAGATATTCCATTACCAATACCCCGTTCTGTTATCTGTTCCCCAAGCCACATCATAAAGATCGTACCTGCTGTTAGTATTATTACAGTAGAAACCGTAAAGAAAAATCCTGATATTTCTGGGCTTACAACCCCCAGACCTCCAACATTTCTGCTTGCTAATTGAACGCTTACTCCCCATGCCTGCAAAGCAGCAACAGGTATGGTTCCTAATCTGGTAAGCTGATTTATTTTTTTTCTTCCCTCTTCACCTTCTTTTTGTAACTTCTGGAAATAAGGAAAGACAGCGCCTAATAGCTGAATTATAATAGAAGCACTTATGTAAGGCATTATTCCTAATGCAAAAATGGCTGCATTTTTGAATGCTCCTCCGACAAATAAATCATAAAGTCCGAATAAAGTATTATCAGATTGATTCTTTTGTGCTTCTGCTAAAAGTGTGGCATCTATTCCTGGAAGTGTAATGTGAGCACCGATTCTTACAACTACTAATATAGCAAGTGTAAATAATAATCTTTTTCTTAACTCTTCAATCTTAAATATATTTCTAAAGCTCTCTACAAATCCACTCATACCGTTACTGCTTTTCCTCCGCCTTTTTCGATTTTTTCTTTTGCTGATTTACTAAAAGCATCAGCAGTTATTTCGAGTTTAGACTTTAATTCACCGTTGCCCAATATCTTAAGGGGTTTGTTCTTTCCTTTTATAAAACTATTTTTCAACAAATATTCTTTATCAATTTTTGTTTCGGAAATTTTTCCATTATCAATCAAACTTTGTAAATCGTCTAAATTAATAGTTACATACTCTATCCTGTTGATATTTTTGAAACCGAACTTAGGAACTCTTCTTTGAAGAGGCATCTGACCACCTTCAAACCAGGCTCTGAATTTTGCTCCTGACCTGGAATGCTGTCCCTTGTGACCTCGTGTTGACGTACCACCGTGACCCGAACCTTGTCCCCGTCCAACTCTCTTTCTCTTTTTCCGGGAACCCTCAGCGTAATGAAGATTGCTTAAGACATCCATTTAAAAATTTATATTTAATGTTTTATAAATAAAAAAATACCTCTCATAATATAAATTACAAGAGGTATTTATAATCAATTACTTCTTGAAATTATATGACATTGAAATAACTCCAAACATATCGTTTTCCTTACCGCTAAAAATGTTTGGTCCTATTTGTATAAATCTTTCACCAATCAACCCGTCCAGGCTGAAGTTTCCAAATTCCCATCCAAGACCTATTGTCATTGTTTGATCCGAATTGCTTGCTACCGATTCTTGTATTTCTTGTATAGTAGTCACTGTTGTATCGATGGAAGAATATGTTAACTTTCTATCCTGTATAGATCTTGAATATCCGAATCTTCCGATTAACCAGTCTGTTAAGCTCCATTCAACTCCCAGATTAAATTGAGGAAAAACAACTCCTTCGGTCTTTACTTCAATAGTCGAACCTGTTCCTGATTCAGAAGGAAAGGTTGTTGATGTGCTGCTGCTGGAATTATATCCGCCTGACAATCCGCCCGCAAACATTCCGTTTTCTGTGATAGGAATATTTATTCCAATACCGGCTAACAAATTCCAGGTGTCAAATTTATTCGTAGAAGCTAATGCAGGAGTTCTTGTCGGCTCCCAGTTGAATAATCCAAAGTTAATATAAGGAACCAAATTAACATTTGTATTCTTTATTTTATACCACCCTCTGTAAAATGCATTCAGTTCTATTTTGCCGTCATTTTCAAAAAGAGTATTCGTGGTTCCGGCTGTAGAATCAACTTTATATTTATTAAACTTTACACCAACTGTTCCTTCTGTCCAACTGCTTGGTGACATGTTAGCTACTATTCCAAATGTCGCTCCCAATACGCTTGTTGATCTGTCTACTTTTAAATTTGGTGAGGTAGATTCTGAATTCCAATAAGCTATATAAGGCGACAACCCAATTGATAACTTTGATGAAGAATTGTATGCAATTAATGCTTTGAAAGGAACAATAGGAGCATCATTACCTAAAGCTTCATAAGTTGATCTGATAGCGCCTCCAAAAATTTGTCCTTCTACTTTATTAAGTACAAGTCCAAGAGCCCAGCTTCTTCCGGCTCTGAGATTAAAGCCAATATACTGATCTCTTAAACTATATGTTGAATCTTTATCTCCGTTAAATCTTGAATATCTGCCAAAATCGCCAAATGCGTAGTTGATATACTTGGTTCCCCATGCAGGATTTCTGTTAAGATCTATGGCAGCATCCATTATAAAGGGATTGAATCCAAGAGCTTCATATCTGGCAGTTCCGCTTGGAATTGATTGTGAATGTGTAAAACTTGAAAAACTAGAAATAAAAATTAGAGCTAGTACTGCAAGTTGAATAGTTCTTTTCATTTATTACACCTTTCTTGTTTTTTTTAATTTTACGTTGTTTACAATGGATGAATCCAATTCTATCCTACTCTTAATTATTGTTTATAATTTTCGTCTACTTTAACTAAATGTTTCACAATGTTTATCATCCCTCTGATCTGAGGAGTATCATTTTTTATTGTGAAGTAATTTGGTCTGCCTAATCCCAGTGCCTCAATTGTTAGTTTCTGTTTTTTTAATCTTCCGATTATACTTCGTGTTTGAGTAATCTTTAACATGGCTTAAAAAAATTTAATTTGCGAATAATTCCTGAAGTGAAAGTCCTCTTCTGTCAGCAACACTCTTGGCATCATTTAATGATAGCAGTGCTTTCATTGTTGCTTTGACTACATTATGCGGGTTTGATGAACCAAGTAGTTTTGACAATACATCCTGCACGCCGGCAGATTCCAATACTGCCCTTACACCAACCCCTGCAATTATACCAGTTCCTCGGGACGCCGGTTTCAACAAGACCTTAGCAGCGCCAAATTTTCCTATTATCTCATGCGGGATTGTACCTTTGACTATCGGGACTTTAATAACATTTTTTTTTGCATCTTCAACACTTTTTCTGATCGAATCGGTTACTTCATTTGCTTTTCCCAATCCGATTCCGACGTGTCCGTTTCCATCTCCAACCACAGTCACTGCCGAAAAACTAAATCGTCTTCCTCCCTTTACTACCTTTGCAACTCTTCCTATGGATACCATTTTTTCTTTTAACTCTAACTCTCCGGCTTTGTATGTCTTTTTTTTTGTCATTAATTTTAATTTCTTACTAAAATCTTTTTGTTCTCAAGGGAGGATTCGAACCTCCACTAACGGCTCCAAAGGCCGCTGTCCTGCCATTAGACGACCCGAGAGTCATGTGTGTTTTTTTTTAAAAACTGCTAAATATACAAAATATAATTAGAAGTTTAAACCACCTTCACGTGCACCGTCTGCTAATGCTTTTACTCTGCCGTGATATAAATACCCGTTCCGGTCAAATACTACGTTACTTATATTGTTTGATACAGCTTTCTCTGCTGTTAATTTTCCGACTAACTTACTTTTTTCTAAATTACCTTTTAATCCGGAAATTTTATCAGCAACATCTTTTGTCTTTGTAGAAACAGTAATCAATGTTTTTGAATTTATATCATCAATCAGCTGTGCATAAATATGATCCAAACTTCTGTAAACTACAAGCCTGGGTCTTTCAGGAGTACCACGCAGTTTCTTTTTGATCTGATATCTTATTCTTTCTCTTCTTTTTTTGCTTTTCTGTATTTGATTCATTGTTGTTTCTTAACTATTATTTTATTTGGCTGCTGTCTTTCCCGCTTTTCTCCTAACGACTTCATTTTCGTATTTTATTCCTTTACCTTTATAAGGTTCTGGTTTTCTAAACGATTTAATCTTTGATGCCACAAGACCTACTAGCTCTTTGCTGATTCCGCTTACTACGACAGAATTTGGATTCGGAACATCTATTTTAATATCTACAGGAGGAGAAAAAACAGTAGGATGTGAATATCCAAGCATCATTACAAGGTTATCGCCTTTTAATTCTGCCCTGTATCCTATTCCTACCAATTCAAGTTTTTTTGAAAACCCTTCGTTAACACCAACTACCATGTTCTGTATCAATGATCTGTATAATCCATGAAGAGCTTTATTTTTTTTCGTATCATCATTTCTTGTTACCAAAATTTCATTTCCGTTGACATCTACTTTGACCCCCGCGACTAAATTAAGTTTCAAAGTTCCCTTGGGACCAGTTACTTCAATGTTATTATCTTTGTGTGTAACCTTTACCTTATCTAAAACGGTTACAGGTTTTTTACCTATTCTGCTCATTTCTTTTCGGTTATTCTTTAAAAAATTATTACCAGACCTGGCAGATAACTTCACCGCCAACCTTTAAATTTCTTGCTTCTTTATCCGTCATTAATCCTTTTGAAGTCGAGATTATCGCAATGCCCATACCGTTCCTTACCCTTGGAAGATCTTCGTTATTTACATATCGCCTTATCCCCGGTCTGCTGATTCTCTTTAATCCTAAAATCACGCTGTCACCATCGTAATACTTCAACTTTATTGAAAGAGCCTTAAATTTCTTTTCTGTTTCGATAACTTTGAAATCTTCTATGAAATTAGATTTCTTTAATAGATTGCTTAATGTTTCTTTGAATTTTGAATACGGCAAATCAACAGTTTTTTTCCCTGCCTTCAAAGCATTTCTTACTCTTGTTAAATAATCCGATATTGGATCTGTCATTGACATTTAATTTCTCCTAAACTTTTTATTTTACCAACTTGATTTTACTATACCCGGGATTTTTCCCTGTAAAGCTAATTCTCGAAATACTAATCTCGACATACCAAACTTTCTATAGTAAGAACGTACTCTGCCGGTCACATTACACCTGTTATTCAGTCTCGATGCACTGCTGTCCCTGGGAAGTTTTTGTAATGCTTCATAATCACCGTTTGCTTTAAGCTCTTTTCTTTTCTCGGCGTATTGCTTTACGATTCTTTCTCTTCTTTTTTGTTTTGCAATTAATGCTTTTCTTGCCATTTTGTTTATAGCTTAATTAATTTTTTGACTGTCTTGTAATAAATGGTAATCCGAATGATTTCAATAATTCAAATGATTCCTCATCTGTCTTAGCAGAAGTTACAAAAGTTATATCCATTCCGGAAATTCTGTTCACATTATCAACATTGATTTCGGGAAAAATTATTTGTTCTTTAATTCCGATGCTGTAATTTCCCCTGCCGTCAAAACTCTTATCAGATAATCCTCTGAAATCCCTGATTCTTGGAATTGAGATACTTATAAACCTGTCTAAAAATTCATACATTCTCGCGTTCCTTAACGTAACTCTCACCCCGATATTCTGACCTTCTCTCAGCTTAAAATTCGATACAGACTTTTTGGCTTTTACAACTGCGGGTTTTTGTCCGGTGATTGCTTCAATTTCTTTTAAAGTAGTCTCTATAAGTTTTACATCCTGAGTTGCCGCTCCTACTCCTACATTGATATTGATTTTTTGAAGCTTCGGTGTCTGCATTACGTTTTTATATCCGAATTTCTTTAACATTTCCGGAACAACCTTTTCCCTGTAATGCTGTATTAATCTAACAGGAACTTTCTCCTCCACAAATTTTTCGGAAGATTTTCCTTCTTTCTTTGCAGAGCCACCCTTCTTGGTTGTTTCTTCTTCTTTTTTTCGGTCTGATTTTGTTTTAGCCATAGTTATGTTTAGCTGATAATAATTTCACCGGATTTTTTGCTCGACCTCATTCTTGAGACCTTACCGGTTTTTTCATCTTTGATTATTTGTATACCGATTCTTGTCGGCTGATTGGTTTTCGGACACATCAACATTATGTTGGAAATATTAATGGGAGCTTCCCTTTTCACGATACCGCCCTGCTGGTTTTTTTGATTGGGCTTTGTATGACGGTGAATAATATTGACACCTTCGACAATTACCCTTCCTTTTTCTCTGTCTATAAAAAGTATCTTACCGACTGAACCTCTGGAGTTGCCGGAAACAACTTTGACAGAATCGTTTTTCTTTAATCTCGTTTTGGTTTTTGTGTTTTCTTTCATTTTAAAATTCTATATTACTTCTGGTGCTAATGAAATTATTTTCATGAATTGTTTATCTCTTAACTCTCTTGCTACCGGTCCGAAAATTCTCGTTCCCTTAGGTTCGTTTTGATTGTTTATCAATACCGCTGCGTTCTCATCAAACTTTATATAAGTCCCGTCTTTACGTCTTGTTTCCTTTACCGTTCTCACTATTACTGCTCTTGATACTTCACCCTTCTTCACCGTACCGCCCGGGATTGCTGTCTTTACCGAAACTACAACTATATCCCCGACTCCTGCATACCTTCTGTCTGATCCTCCCAGGACTCTAATACATCTTACTGATTTCGCCCCCGAGTTATCAGCCACCACTAAATTCGTTTCTTCCTGTATCATATATTATTCTTTTAAAATATGGTTTAATAAATTATTTTACCTTCTCTACTATTTCGACCAGTCTCCATCTCTTGGTTTTGCTCAATGGCCGTGTTTCCATAATCTTTACCGTGTCACCAATGTCACAGGTATTTTTAGGGTCATTTGCTGCAAACTTAGTCGTCTTCTTAAAATATTTTTTATAAATCGGGTGTATAATTCTTTTCTCTTCAATGACTATGATCGTCTTATCCATTTTATTACTGAGAACTTTCCCAACTCTGGTCTTTCTCATTCCCGAATGAGAAGTCTTTTTTTTTACTTCCGTATCTTTTGTTGTTTCTTTAATTTCACCGGTGCTGGTTTCATCTTTGATTTCACGGGTGCTTGTAGTTACTTCACCGCTTGATACTTCTTTGATTTCATCGGTGCTTGATACTTCTTTGATTTCATCGGTGCTTGTTACATCTTTTTTTTCGTCAGACATTTTTCTTATTAAAAATTAAATTATTTTTTATTCTTGTTTATGTTTTCATTGATCTTTAGCTCTTTCTCTTTCAATATAGTCTTAATTCTGGCAATATCTTTCTTTGTATTGGACAATGATTTATAATTTTCCAATTGTCCTGTGGCATGCTGAAATCTAAAATTCTGATATGCCTCTTGGTTATCATTCAATGCAACTTTCAAATCTTGTACCGGCATGTCTCTTACCTGTTGAGCTTTCATAAAATTCTTTTTAAAATTATTAGTCTATTCTTTTTACAAATTTTGTTTTGATTGGTAATTTGTGCGAAGCAAGTCTTAACGCTTCTTCGGCTACTGTTTTATTTACTCCGTCGACTTCAAACATAATTCTTCCAGGTCTTACAACAGCAACCCAGAATTCAGGAGCTCCCTTTCCCTTACCCATTCTTGTTTCTGCAGGCTTCTTCGAAACCGGCTTATCAGGAAAAATTCTGATAAAAACTCTCCCGTCCCTTTTCATATATCTAGTTAAAGCTATTCTTGCCGCTTCAATCTGTCTGTCCGTTATCCATGCCGGCTCCATTGCCTTCAATCCGAATGTACCGAATGATACACTAAAACCTCTTCCCGCATTTCCTCTTAAATGTCCTCTCTGGGCTTTTCTGAATTTAACCCTTTTAGGCATTAACATATATCAATCTCCGTATTTATTAATTTTAATTTCTTGATAATTTTTCGCCTCTGCAGATCCAGACTTTTACACCAATCGCTCCATATATAGTATGTGATGTAACCGAAGCATAATCAATGTCTGCCCTGATGGTTTGTAAAGGAACCCTTCCTTCTTTGTATTGCTCTGTTCTCGCAATTTCCGCCCCACCTAATCTTCCGGCGCACATTATTTTAATTCCCTCTGCTCCCATTCGCATTGTTGAAGTGATTGCAGATTTCATTGCTCTCCTGAAAGAAACCCTGTGAGCCAGCTGACCTGCAATGTTCTCTGCAACTAAAACTGCATTAAGCTCCGGCTTCTTTATTTCAAGCACATTAATCTTTATTTCTTTATTTGTAATTTTTTTAATCTCACTTTCAAGTTGTGTAATTTCTTTGCCGCTCTTGCCTATAACAAATCCCGGTCTTGATGTATGAATTGTCAGTGTTATCTTTTTTAATGTCCTCTCGATCGTAATGTTTGCAATTCCTGCCTTCTCCAATCTCTTTTTTAAATAAGACCTGATAACGGAATCTTCCATAAGTTTCTGTGCAAAACTTTTGTCATCATACCAATTCGAGTCCCAAGTATTTATTACTCCTAATCTAAATCCAACCGGGTGTGTCTTTTGTCCCAAAAAATCTCCTATGATTTATTTTATTTTTATTTTTCTTCTAATTGTTCTACAATTACCGTTAAGTGAGCAGATCGCTTTTGAATCCTGTTTGCTCTGCCCTGAGGAGCAGGAAGAACTCTTTTCATTGAAGGTCCTCCGTTTACAAAAATCTCTTTTATTAAAACTTCATTTTGATTCAATCTTCCCGAATCCAGCTTTATAAGCAAATTGTTGTACGCAGAAATCAATGTCTGCTCTACAACCTTTGCAGCATTCTTATTGGTAAATTTTAAAATACCTACCGCCTCATCGACTCTTTTATTTCTAATCAAATCAACCACCAATCTCATTTTTCTGGGTGATGAACCGATATATCTTTTCAATGCTCTTGCTTCCATTACCTTGCACCTCCTGATTTTTCTTCTTTTCTTTGTCCCGAATGTGCCCTGAATGTGCGGGTATGTGAAAACTCTCCTAACTTATGCCCTACCATGTTTTCAGATACATACACTGGTATAAATTTATTTCCATTATGAACGGCAAATGTGTGTCCCACAAAATCGGGCGTAATTGTACAGGCTCGTGACCATGTCTTAATAACTTTCTTTTGCTTTTGGGTATTGAGCTTTTCTATTTTTTCAATTAATGTAAAATCTAAATATGGACCCTTCTTAAGTGATCTCGACATTGAATTATTTCCTTTTCTTAACTATAAACTTATTTGAAATATTTTTCTTCTTTCTTGTTTTATATCCCTTAGCAGGTAATCCCCACGGGCTGACCGGATGACCTCCGCCTGATGTCTTTCCTTCACCTCCGCCCATTGGATGATCCACAGGATTCATTGCAACTCCTCTGACATGCGGTCTTCTTCCCAACCAACGTGACCTGCCTGCCTTTCCTAAACTTATATTTTCATGATCAATGTTGCTGACAACTCCAATGGTTGCTTTACAATTATTATTAATCATCCTTACTTCACCTGATGGTAACTTTATCTGAGAATATTTTATATCCTTTGCAACTATCTGTGCTGATGTGCCGGCACTCCTTGCGAGCTGTGCTCCTTTACCCGGTTTCAATTCAATATTATGTATGAATGTACCTACAGGAATTGCAGATATTTCCATTGCGTTGCCGGCTTTTAAATCGGCTTCATTCGATGACTCTATCTTCTCACCGACTTTTATTCCGTTCGGTGCCACGATATAATTTTTTTCACCATCAGGATATTTTATTAATGCAATTCTCGCTGTTCTGTTTGGATCATATTCAATTGCAATAACTTCTGCTTCCGCTCCATTATTTCTTTTGAAATCTATAATCCTGTATCTTCTTTTGTGTCCCCCTCCTCTGAACCTTGTAGTGATTCTTCCGAGATTATTTCTTCCGCCGGATTTTTTTAAAGGTGCAAGTAAAGATTTTTCAGGTGTGCTTTTAGTAATTTCTTCAAATGAAGAAATGCTATAATATCTTGTTGCCGGTGTCGTCGGTTTTAATTTTCTTAGTGCCATCGAATTATTTTAAAAATGGTTTCTAGATTTCAAAAGAAAGTATGTGATGAATAATTTTTGGGAAAACTTCAAATTACTCAAAATGCTCAGAAAAGTCAATACAAGAAATGAAGCAAAATTTACTTTACCCAACTATCATATTGGTGTGTTTTCGATTTATGTTTTCAATTTTCGCCTCACGCTGTAAATACTTATCTTATAATTATTTGGGTAATCCATGCCCCGAATAAATTGATTGGACCTCCTAAAGTCCTGTTGTGATTACTTAGTTGAATGTAAAAATATAATGACGAACTTTTTGTTTAATAACACAAACTTTCAGAACAATGGCGCATTGATATCAATTAAAATTTTATGATTGAATTAATAAATTTTGGGCATCTATAATTACAGAGGAAAACAATAGACGGCTCCCCCAGAAGAAAGCTAAATATATAAATTATTAAGCTATCAGTTAAAAAAAAACAAGATCAGGGTTACCAGTTGTGGATGCACTGACGATTTAAGTCTCGATTCCTGTAGTTTTTAATTTGAAACTAAACATCATTCAATCCCAAAGCAACTTCAGCAGCGTATTCGATATGAAGCATGTTTATTTCATTTCTCAGAAAATTATATTTATTTTCCTGTAATTCGTTCTTTAATTTTAAAATTATTTTTTCATTTTCATCGTTACGCGATTTGGATATTTTGAATTTCATATCTTCATTAATTCTGTCGGCAAAGAAAAAATATTTAGCCGAGAGTTCATAATTTTTTTCAAGAAAGTAATAATTTCCTAATCCATAAGTTCTCAGAATTAACTTAAGTCTTTCCGAATTTTTGTTAAAGCTTTTTAAACATGAAATAAATATTTCTTTTGCTTTAAGCCTTTCATTATTAATCAGCGCAATTTCTCCAAGCTTAATGTACGCCCGGTCATAGATGCTGGTATATCCATACTCTTTCGATTTCAGCATTGACTCTTCATAAAATTCAGCCGACTGCGAATATTTTTTTAATGCAAAATTGAGATTTCCCAGATTGTAAAGTGTCGTAGCAACAGAAGACTGGTCATTAACTTCTATTAGTATCGGTAATCCTTCTGCAAAACAAATTCCCGCATTTTCATAATCTCCTTCCTGATAATATACTCCGCCTTTGCTGATTAATAATTTAGCCATAAAGTCTGTCTGACCATTATCTCTGTATATTCCGATTGCATCATCAAGTAACTTTAATGATACTTCTGTTTTTTCAGTACCGGTATTAAAAGCCGCAAGATTACCTTTTGTATTTGCTTCCAATGTTTTCTCATTCAAATCTTCAAGTATTTTTAAACTTTCTTCGTTATACTTTACTGCATCTTTCGAATCCCATTTTATAAAAGAAATTATTCCGAAAATGTTTAAAGCTTCTGCCGTCATGATTTTGTTCCCGCTTGATTCAAAATATTTTAATCCCTGTTTTACATACATTATCGCAGATTCATTTTCATCAAGATGGCATGCTAAAAATCCGGCATTTATCAAAGCCGTTGCTCTCACCGTAATGTCAACTACATCTTTAAGATCGATTATTTTCTTTAAATATTCATATTCTTCAGTGTAATATCCTTTGAGCTCTAAGCTTTGAAGACAGCTTTAGAAAATAATCAAAATGCTTTTCATAAATATTTTTTTTCGAATTGAGCTTTTCGAGACTATACTGCTTTATAGTTTCAAGCATACTATATCTTGTAATCCCGTTAATTTCTTTTGAAATAACAATTGACTTATTAACAAGATTAGTGATAAGATCAAGAACTTCAAATTCTTTTATCCCATCATCACTACAAATTTCTTCAGCAGCTTCCATACTCCATCCTCCTGAAAAAACCGAAAGTCTTTCTAACATTAGTTTTTCTTTTTCCGATAGCAAATCGTAACTCCAGTCTATCATTGCTCTCAATGTCTTCTGTCTCGGCTGTGCTGTCCTGCTTCCTCCTGTAAGTATTTTAAACCTGTTGTTTATATTATCAAGAATTTTTTCAACGTTAAGAACATTTATTCTTGCCGCGGCAAGTTCAATAGCCAATGGTATACCGTCAAGCTGGGAGCAAAGCTGCGCAATTGAGTGTGCATTATTATTGTTGACTTCGAAGTCTGATTTTACTGACCTCGCTCTGTCAATAAATAGCCGGACCGCTTCATACTGATTCAATAATTCAATTGAAAACTGTTTTATTTATTCCGGGCATTGAAAGCGCCGGAACGTGAAATACAGTCTCTCCGGAAATTCTTAAAGATTCTCTGCTGCTGGTAATAATTTTTAATTTTGGACATGAATGTAATAATGTCTTTGAAATTTTAGCGCATTCGTTTACCAGATGTTCACAATTGTCTAATATAAGTAAAATCTGTTTCTCCTTAAGAAAATCAATGATTACATTTATTAAGTGGAATACCATTGAGACAGTGACAAATCTCCATAAGTGCCCGGAGATTAGAGTTCTTTACCCTAAAGTTCGGATTAACCAATAGGGTTTTTTCTATAAAAAGACGAACTGATTCGTATTGTGTAATTTTTTCCGGTGCATGATCTTCTGAAATATCCGGCAGCGACATTGACGGCACAACATAAGTATGCTCACCGGGGCAATTCAAAACTTCACGACTTGTTGCAATTATCTTTAGCTTGGCACAACTGCTTAATAGCATTTTTACTATTTGCGCAGTTTCATATATAAGATGCTCGCAGTTGTCTAGAATTAAAAAAATTTCCTTATCCTTAAGATAGTTTGCTAAAGTTTCTGTAATAGATTTTGTGGGCTCTTCTTTTAATCCGAGAGAATTAAATATATTTTGAACAATCAAAACAGGATTTGTTTCAATTAAGAATTAAAAAGTTACGAATTGCAGGTTACAGGTTACAAGTTACGAGTTACATGTTACTATCAACTGTCAACTGTCAATTATCAACTGTCCAATTATCAATTATCAACTGTCAATTATCAATTATCAACTGTCAACTGTCAATTATCAACTATCAATTATCAACTATCAATTATCAACTATCAATTATCAACTATCAATTATCAACTATCAATTATCAACTGTCAATTATCAACTGTCAATTATCAATTATCAATTATCAATTATCAATTATCAACTATACTAAATTTATCCATATATTTTCTCAAGGTCGAGTTTTAAAATTCGCGACCTTATTGATCCATCGGTCCTGCCGAAATGCTTCGAGATATCTTTTATTTTGTTACCTTCACAATACAATACTGTCAGTTCATCGTCAAGCTTTTCTGTCCAAGGTCGGTAAGCAGCTTTATGATTTTCCCTGATAGTATCGACTGAATAATTTTTCTCAAAAGAATTTTTATTTCTGCCGGTTATTTTGGAATTTGTGTTTGAATTACTGAAATTCTCTTTATAATATTTCTTTGTCTCGTTCCTGAGAATTTTTATATAAGAGGATACAGGAAAGTTTTTTGATACAAGAGTTTCAGGGATATGAATAATATTTTTGGTTCTTGTAACGGCGACATAAAGCAGGTTAATCTCTTCATTAAGTTTTGAAATGCACAATCCGTTTCCCTTGCTGTCATCTGCCAGTTTCTCTAATTTTTCTTCAGTAATGAAATCGTTTACAATCTCAACCATATCATATTCCATTCCCTTGCAGCGATGAACGGTCGAAAAAATAATTTCAGCTTTTTCCTTTTCATCATTGGCAACGTGTTTATCTTTTATTGTTTTTATAATCTTAGGAATATCATTGCCGTATTTTTTGACAATATCAACAAGCATTCCGAATTGTGAGTCTCCTGTCTTTTCGATATAGTCCTGAAGCTCTTTAATATCTTTCATTTGTCGGACAAGCTTGTCCCTGATCAACTTTCGTTTTCCATTGTAGAGATTCAAAACATCATAAAGAGAAGCTCCTTCATCAGCATATGTATATGAATTTAAATTACCTTCGAAATACAGATTCTTGAGTTTTTTATTTTCTGTTACAACTTCAATTGCTTTAAGCAGGAGCCCGAGGTTGGTTCGTCCAAGGATAGCGCTTACTTTGATTTCCTTAGAGATATTTTTCCCTGTAATGTTTATCGGTTTAAAATCTGAAATATGAACTTTCAATTTCAAAACATCCATGGCAAGATCTGCTATGTCCTGACTGAACCTGAAACTTCTTGTCAGCAGGTAAGTTTGGTAGTCAGCTTTCTCAAGAGAATTTACTGCAAATCTCCAGCCATAAATCTGTTGATGCGTGTCTCCGACTATTACTTTCGTTGCCTTTTGTTTAAAAAAAATATCGAGCATTGCTGAAGAAGCATCCTGACCTTCATCGAAAAGTATGTAATCAAAATTTAGTACGGGGTTTGACAACTGGAATTTTTTCAGGTAGAAATCATGAGTCACCTCGATTTCACCTCTGTTCATTTTACTTAAAAGTTGACGAGTCTGAGTTTCTATATAATCATAATGTCTTGTAACAAATATCTGCGCCGGGTTTTCAGAAACTATATCGAGGTAATTAAGCTCATTTACTTTTTGCTTATCGCTGTTACAAAAATATGCCATGAATTTACTTATATGAGTTGCTACAATATGCTCTCCGTGTTTTTCCCCAATGCCACGAAGTCCTAACAGTTCAGCAATCTCGTGAGACTTGTAGCCCTGCGCCCGTACTTTATAATTGTGCCCGTAAACTATATGCCTGTAAGCAAGTGAATGAGCAGTTTCAACTGTAACGTTACCGAGTCCTTTGTCTGCGAACTTTTTGATGGCTTCTGTTTTCACAGATTTATTAAACGCGAGATACAATATCAGGGAATTTTTTGGACGTGCTTTTGCATACTCAATAATCGTAGTGGTTTTTCCTGAACCGGCAACTGCATTTATTTTAATATTGCCGGAAGAGTGGATAATGTCATATTGTTCGTTAGTCAGTTCCATTTCTTCAAAATTTAAATTTTAATGTATTCTTTAATTAACTCATCTTAACTTTTATCAACTTTTTTATTAATCAATATTTCATCATCTTCACCACAATAAAATCACTCTCAAATTAAATAATTCATAAAAAAATATCAAAGCAGTATTGAAACGATTAGCTGCAAATTACGAGTTACGAATTACAAGTTGCAACCTACAAGAGTTGTCTTGTCCTGAAATAGGTTACAAATTATTAATAAGATTTTTCAAACCTAAACTGAAAGGTCGATATAATTAAAGGAAATCCAAATGACAATTAACGATGTAGTTATCAATGAACAAAATACATGTGTCATGACCTGATTTGAATGGAGGAGAATTTTTAAGTTTCCTGCAGCATTAGCGGAACTCTCGTCATCAATATATACAATTCTGGTATCAAGATTTTTTTTCTTGTCCGCATTTACAATTTCAGAAAGTATCTTTTCAATTACCGAAAATTTATCGGAGTACTTTGTTATCAGATTTTCTATCTTTTTATAATTATTTTAAGAGGGGTTCCATAAAAAGTAAGTTTAAATTTATGAATTCTATTTTAAGAAGTTATTTCTATTTTTATTCATCAAATTTCTGGATGTTCATAATTTGTAATTCTTTATTTGTATCTAAACCCAGTGTAGCTTTACATCTTAAATTTTTCATCCAGTCTAAATAATTCAATTCTATTGTGCCGTCATGTTTTAATTTCATTATACAGTACCCGTTATTACCGACATCCTGTCTCATTTGCGGCCATTTCCAAAAACGGGACTTCGTTTCAAGAAATCTTACACGGACAGGACATTTGTAATCTTCGGAAGCATCCTGAGTATAATAAGGATATCCGCCATGTCCTATACAGCTTCCTATAAATGGAAGTTTTTTTGACCGGTCATACAAAGCACAATAATGAACATTACCCCAAAACCACAAATCAACTCTCTTGTCAGTCACAACAAACTTTCTCAAATCATTAAGTAAATCAGAAGTATTTTCCTTATTATGTTCATAAGGTTCGTTAGCACTAATTAAAATGTTTATTAAATTTAACCCTCTGCCTTCAATCAATCTTGTTTGCAACCAGTCTCTTAACTTCTGATCATTATACCTGCTTGCTTCATGATAATCAGTATCGATTCCAATAATTTGAAACTTACTGTTTCTAATGCAAAAATAACTTCCCCTCTGAAGCTGATTGCGGCGGTTTATTCTTTTAACCAAATACTTAAAGAACGGGAAACTTCCTGCAAACATTTCATGATTTGAATTTAAAGTAAAAAGGGAGGTGGTGTCAAGAATAGGATCCAGCTCTTTTATAAAATAGTCATCAAACTCTTTTTGTTTCCCTCCATAATAAACGTCTCCCAAGTGAATAGCATAAGGATATTTACCTTCTTTCAATTGTTTTGCAATATACTTACTATGGTAATATCCTGTCCCGAAGTCACTGAATAAAGCAATTTCTAAATCTTTTTGTGGTGATGGATCTTCAATTTTATCTGTAAAGTTTTTGCCCTGGGAAAAAACCATGTTATCGTGAGAATGAAACGTATAAGGTGTTGGAGGAAATAAAAAATTTGGTCCGGAGTTTATTATCCAACCCAGTAAGTCAGCCCGTGTTTCAAATTTCGTCTCACTCGGGTCTATGGTTATTTGAGGATCTATATAATCAAATGTAAAACCAAACGGAAGCGGATTTGCTTTCTTCATAAATTTCATTCTTGTCTTTATCTCTTCGGCAGTCTTACCTTTGTTGTTAATCCTTTCTTCAGCTTCATAAACTGCCTGTCTCAATTGCTGCATTGAAATTTTAGAATCAATGGCTTTCCTTGCCCAATTCAAAACATCGTCCGGGTTTGTCTCAAGCCTTTTTTTTAATGCCTTAACATCCGATGAATTAAGAAGGGGTAAGTCAAAATAAACTACTTTATCTTGAGGTAAAACCTTTTTTTTACTCTTGATACTTTTAACCCCTGTGCCTTTAACTAAAGTTTTACTTTTACTTTTGCTTTTACTTTTACTTTTAGGAGCTTCATTAGTGAAATACTTAAGTAATTCTTTATTCATTTAGATAATATTTAATTTAATAAAGTTTATTATTTAATTTATTCTGTATATTTTTATTACACGATATTTTCATTAAACTTATGTAACACCAACTTTAAACGGTTTATAGTACCTACTTAAAACTTAAAATGACAATTTCCAAATTTTATACCGTCATCAGCTTTCATTTGCCATAAAATACAACTGCATCGGAAAAACTTCATCTGCCGGTGATTGAACAGCTTTACAATTTTTAAAAATGCAAATTAATGAGCAACCTGGTAAATAGATGTCAATCTTTATTTTGAAAAATTAAAAGATCTCCGGGCTTTTTAAAAACTAAATAGGGGAAAGACAATAAATCTAAACGTTAAAAAAATTAATTTAATCTTTGGCAGATACTCAATATAAATTTTAATTAATTTGGTTTTTTTGGCGAGTATCATTCTTTCATTTCCATTTGCTCTGGTTGCAAAATAAATATTTTCGATCTCTAAAAACCATGCACATTTTAATACCTGTCGATAATTTAACCGGTCCACAATGGATGTAAATAATTGAGCAGTATTGCTTAAGAATTTCAAATTTTTGGTGGAGCTTAATTAAAATAAAAAGATTTCATAAAGAGAGATTTAATATTAATATTGTATACTAAATTAGATGATTCGTATTTTATTTGAGTAAATTATAATAAAATAAAATTTAGTTTAATTTAGGAATTTATAGAACTAAATTCTTTTAAAGATACCTCCCATCCAGTGTCTGCAGGTGTTTGCGGGACATTGTCAACGCAGGAATTTTTTTAAAATAATAATTAATCAGTTTATTAAAACTAAATAGCTCTTAAAAAATATGAAGAAAGAGAAGTATTGACATTTATGGATATTTGAAATATTTTGCACGCATCCCAATACATACGTTCATAGAAAGAAATTTTGGATTTAACTTTTTTCACAAAAGTTTAAAAAGTTATTATAAAATACCAAAAAAGTTTAAGCAAATTTATTTCCACACTTGCTTAACATATAATCCCATAACATAGCTAAAGGATTTTTTCCGGACAAATTAATATTGTAGAAAATAATTAACATTACTTTTCTTAAAGTTGTACCAACAACTATAAGAAAAATAAATTTAAAAATTAAACTTATAATTAATGAAAACTTTACTACTTGCAACAGCATTACTATTTATCAGTTTTAATTTACATGCAAAAATAATTTACACCGAACCTGTTAAAGATGCCGGCTATGTCAATACAAATGCTGATTTAATTTTTGGATTTGACGGAATAATAGTAAGTTCCGATTTGAGCTCAAGTATAAAAGTAACCGGTTCTTTGAGTGGAATTCATTCGGGAGAGATTGTTATTACGAAGGATAGGAAAAAAATAATATTTAAACCCGACTTAGCGTTTGAATTCAATGAAAGAGTTTATGTAGAGCTGCTCCGTATAAAAACATCAACCTCTTCAAATAACGCATAGTTTATTCTTTTGAAACTCAAATTAGTAAACCGGAATGGAATTATGAAAATAATATAATGGAAGAGTCAGGAAACTCATTCGACAATAGTTTTGGCAATTATAGTAATGCAGCAACTTTACCTGAAATCGAAGTTACTATTAGTAATAATCCTTCACCGGGATATTTATTTATGTCCAACTTCCCTTATACTAATATTCCAAATACTCCATATCTGCTGATGGTTAAAAATGACGGCAGTCTCTATCATTCCAGGGAACTGGATTCTGAGGCACTTGATTACAAAAAACAATCAAATGGAATGTTGACATATTGGTATTCAAATAAGTATTATGCAGAAGATTTACAGCATAATATAATTGACAGTTTCTATTGCGGAAACGGATATAGTACTGACCAGCATGAGTTAATAATTATGGATAACGGTCATGCGTTATTAATGAGCTATGACCCGCAGATAGTTGATATGAGCCAGATAGTTGCGGGAGGAAATCCTAACGCAATAGTAATCGGTTTAATTATTCAGGAAATTGATGAAAATAAAAACGTCGTTTTCCAATGGAGGAGCTGGGACCACATTGCTATAACAGATGCAATACATGAAGATTTAACTGCTCCAAGAGTCGATTATATTCATGGTAATGCAATTGAGCTTGATACCGATGGCAACCTTATGATTTCTTCAAGACATATAAGCGAAATTACTAAGATAAACCGGACTACAGGTGCTATCATCTGGAGAATGGGCGGGGTACATAATGAATTTACTTTTATTAATGACCCGTTACAGGGATTTACCTATCAACATGATATCAGAAGAATTGCAAACGGAAATGTTACACTTTATGATAACGGAAATTTTCATCCGGTACATTTTTCAAGAGCTGTCGAATATGATTTGGATGAAGTAAATAAAACCGCTACTTTAGTTTGGCAATACAGACATAGCCCCGACATTTATGGATTTGCGATGGGCAATGTACAAAGGCTCGAAAACGGCAACACGTTGATTTCGTGGGGTTCGGCAAATGCCAACTGTAACAGAAGTTAAACCATCGGGTGAAATAGCTTTAGAAATGAGTCTGCTTCAAAATATATATACTTACAGGACTTTGAAATTTACTCTCCCTATTTCTTTAAATGTCACGCTCGCAATTGAAGGCTTGTTTGACATACAGACAGGTATGCTACATGATAAAGACACGGTTAAAATCTTTTTAAGAAACACAAATTCACCATACAATATTATTGACTCTTCAAAATCGGTTCTTGATTCGGTTAGCATGACCGAAACATTTAATTTTGATAAAGCTTCTTCCGGAACATATTATATTATTGTCAAACATAGAAATAACATTGAGACCTGGAGCAAAGCGGGTGGTGAAACTTTTATACAGGGAAACATTCATAATTATAATTTTACTGATTCACAATCTAAAGCATTTGGAAATAATCTTGTGCTTAAAGGATCGAGGTATTGTATTTACAGCGGAGATGTTAATCAAGACGGAACAATCGATTTATCTGACATGCAATTAATAGAAAATGATGTACGTCGCTTTCAATCGGGTTATGTAAATAGTGATCTAAACGGGGATGATTTTGTAGATATAAACGATTTTTCAATAGCTGAAAGGAATACATCTAAATATATTCACCCAGATTTTTCATTAGGAATTAGTTATGAATAAGAAAATGGCCACCTGAATTGATTAGATTGAGCCCACAATCCTTTAAACCATTCTCGTCTTTTCATTACTAATGATAGTTTAAGAATGTTTTG